>NZ_CP010951.1:0-623750 GCF_001580455.1 Ramlibacter tataouinensis | reverse complement strand
GCGGAGCAGGTGGCGGGCAACGAGAAGACCAGCCGCAGCGAGCTGGCCGGCATGAAGCACGCGGTGGACGCGAGCGGCCGGGTGCTGCGCGACAACGTCTGGGGCCCGCAGGAGGAAGACGCGACGCGGCGCGACTTCACCATCAACGCCATGTACTACGACCCGGAGACGCAGACCGTGGTCGACTACCACGGCGGCATCAAGGACGCCAAGAAGCGCGCGATCCGGATGATCGGCGATCCGCTGACACGCTACCGCGAGGACCCGGTGCGGCTGATCCGCGCCGTGCGTTTCTGTGCCAAGCTGAACGGCCTGGGCTTCTCGCTGGAATCCAAGACCCGAGCGCCCCTGATCGAGTGCCTGTCACTGCTGGCCGACGTGCCGCAAAGCCGCCTGTTCGACGAGATGCTCAAGCTGCTGCAGACCGGCCATTCGCTGGCCACGGTCGAACAGCTGAAGGCGCTGGGCCTCGCCGAGGGCATCTATCCGCTGCTCGACCTGGTGGTGGAGCGCGCCGAATCGTCTTTCGTGAAGGCGGCGCTGCAGGACACCGACCGGCGCGTGGGCGAGGGCAAGCCGGTGGCCGCCAGCTTCCTGCTGTCCTGCGTGCTCTGGTCCGACGTGCGCGACGGCTGGGCCGGGCGCCTCGCGCGCAAGGAGCATCCCTTCCCCGCGCTGCAGGGCGCGATCGACGACGTGTTCGACGCGCGCATCGGCGACGTGTCGGGCCGCGGCAAGCTGGGCGCCGACATGCGCGAGATCTGGATGATGCAGCCGCGCTTCGAAAAGCGCGTCGGCCAGACGCCGTTCACGCTGGTGGAGCAGCCGCGCTTCCGCGCCGCCTTCGATTTCATGCGGCTGCGCGCCGACATCGGCGAGATCGACGTCGTGCTGGCCGACTGGTGGCAGGAATTCAGCCTGGCGAGCGACGACCTGCGCGAGGACCTGGTGGCGCAATTGCGCGAGGAGCAGCATCGCGGCCAGCGCCGGGTGCGCGCGCCGCGCCCTGAGAAGGGCAGCGCGCTGGAGGCGCCGCAGCCCGCCGAAGCGCAGCCGCCTGCCGGCGACGAAGCTGCCGGCGCCGACGCGCCGCGCAAGCGGCGCCGCCGCCGTCGCAAGAGCCCCGGCCAAGGCCAGGGCGACACCCGCCCGGCCGCCGAATAGCGCTCCATGCGCGAGCCCGTCACCGCCTACATCGGGCTCGGCGCCAACCTGGGCCTGCCCGAGCAGGCGCTGCGGGCGGCGCTCGATCGCATCGCGCGCCTGCCGCTCACCGCGCTGGTGCGGCGTTCCTCGCTCTACCGCAGCGCGCCGGTCGATGCCGGCGGGCCCGACTACATCAACGCGGTGGCGGAGATCAGCACCGGCCTCACGGCGCCGGAACTGCTGGCGCAGCTGCAGCGCATCGAAGCCGATGCCGGACGGGAGCGTCCCTACCGCAACGCCCCGCGCACGCTCGACCTGGACCTGCTGCTGTTCGGCGCCGCCAGCATCGCCAGCGCTTCATTGCAGGTGCCGCATCCGCGCATGCACGAACGCGCGTTCGTGCTCGTGCCGCTGGCCGAGATCGCGCCGCAGTGCGTCAGCGAGCAGCAACTGCGATCGGTGAGCGGGCAGGCCATCGCACGCTTACCTGCCAGGTAATTGCCGGCCTACGGCCCAGTGGGCACCATGAGGGCAAGACAAAAGGAGCCCTCCATGAGCGACACCGGACTGATTGCGATTGCTTGCGGACTGATCATCGGCCTGGGGGCCATCGGCGCCTGCCTGGGCATAGGCACCATGGGCGGACGCTTCATCGAGGGCTCGGTGCGCCAGCCGGAGCTGATGGAGCCGCTGCAAGTGAAGATGTTCCTGCTCGCGGGGCTGATCGACGCCAACTTCCTGATCGGCGTGGGTATCGCGATGATGTTCGTGTTCGCCAACCCGTTCAAATAAGCGGGTTGGGCCCGGGGTTCAGAACCACTCGACGAAGCCGGACTGCTGCGCGTTCTGCGGGTTCGAGCCGGCGTCGCGCACGCGCTGCAGCGCGTCGTCGGTCTCCAGCCCGAGTGCCTTGAGCACGCAAGCGGCGGCGCTGCCGGTGCGCCCCAAGCCGGCCGCGCAATGCATCATGACCGCCTGTCCCTTGGACAGCGTCTGCGTGATGCGGGCCACGCCCAGGCGAAACGCCTGGGGGTCCTCCGGCACGCCGAAGTTGGGCATGGGCAGGTGCAGCCACTCGTAGGCCGCGCCGCCGCTCGACACGGCGGCGGCGTAGCGGGGCGACAGCTCCTGGATCTCGCTGCCCGGGGTGAGGCACACCACCAGCGCCAGCCTGGCGCGGCGCGCGTCCTCTTCGAACTGCGACCAGGGGCTGAAGCGTCCCGGCATGGAAGACAGCCAGAGCGATCCCGGCACATCGTCGGGCAGTTCGACGGCGCGAAATGTCATAGGCGCGTGCTGGTGCGCTGCTGGTTCACTTCGAGTTGGCTCACGGCGCCGGACTGGTTGCCCCATGAGTTGCGGATGTGGCTCAGCACCGCGGCCACGTCCTGGTCGCTGAGCACCGTCGCGAACGGCGGCATGCCGAAGGGCCGGGGGTTGCCCGCCGTGGCCGGCGGGAAGGCGCCGCCCAGGACGATCTGCACGAGGTTGGCGGTCACCGGCAGGTTGATGGCGCGGTTGCCGGCCAGCGCCGGGTAGGCGCCGGCCACGCCTTCGCCCTTGTCGCCGTGGCATTGCGCGCAATGCTTCTGGTAGATCTTCGCGCCGCGGTCGGCCATCTCCGAGGTCACCGGCACCGGCTCGCCGCGGTTGGCCGGGGGCGCGGCCGGCAAGGACTTCAGGTACACGGCCATCGCATGCAGGTCGGCGTCGCTCAGGTGCTGGGTGCTTTCCAGCACGACTTCGGACATGGGGCCCAGCGCCGAACCGCGCGGGGCGACGCCGGTCTTGAGCAGCTTCTGGATTTCGGCCAGGTCCCAGTCGGCCACGCCCGACTCGTGCGAAGTGAGCGCCGGCGCATACCAGTTGAGCATCGGGATCAGCCCGCCCGACAGGTCCGTCATGCCGGTGTTGGCGCCGAGCACGTTGCGCGCGGTGTGGCAGGCGCTGCAGTGGCCGAGGCCCTGCACCAGGTAGGCGCCGCGGTTCCACTCGGGTGGTTGCGCGCGCTCCGGTTCGTAAGTCTCGGGCTTGAAGTACATCGCGCGCCACACGGCCAGCGCGGCCTGCGTGCTGTAGGGCCAGCGCAGGCCGTGCGGCGTGTTCGGCTGCGCGACGGCCGGCACCGTGCGCAGGTAGGCGTAGATCGCGTCCGCGTCGGCGCGCGTGAGCAGCGTGTAGTTCGGATAGGGGAAGGCCGGATAGAGCAGCCGGCCGTCGCGCGCGCGGCCGTTGTGCAGGGCCCGCCAGAACTCATCGGTATTCCACTCGCCGATGCCGGTTGCTTTGTCTGGCGTGAGGTTGCTGCCATAGACGGTGCCGAACGGCGTCTCGATCGCGCGGCCGCCCGCGAACGGCGCGCCGCCGCGCTGCGTGTGGCAGGAGAAGCAGTTGCCCGCGCGCACCAGGTAGGCGCCGCGCGCCACCGTATCGGCCGAGGGCGCTGCCGTGCTTGAAAAACCGGCGTGGACCTTGTCCTCGCCGCGCAGGTTCAGCGCCACCACCAGCGCCGCCAGCGCGAGCGCGATCGCCGCCACCAGCACGAGCCAGATGAGCGGGCGTTTCATGGCTGCCTCCCGGCGGGCCGCTGTGCGCTGCCGCATTCCAGGGGCAACTGCCCCGGCAGTGCGGCCGCGGGGTGCGTGTCGGACGGCAGCGGCTGTGACGACAGCCAGGCGGCCACCGCGGTCAGGTCGTCCGGCGTCAGCTGCCTGGCGACGAAAGCCATGCAGTCGGGCGCATGCGCGCGGCGCTGCCCGGTGCGCCATGCGCCCAGCTGTGCATTGAGGTAGTCGCGCGGAAGCCCGAGCAGCCCCGGGGTGGTCGGCTGCGCGCCGGTCAGGCGCTCGCCGTGGCATTGCGCGCAGGCCGGCAGCTTGAACGCGGCATCGCCCTTCGTGACCAATTGGTGGCCGCGCTGCAATTGCTCCGGCGTGGCTTTCGCCGGTTGCGGCGGCGGGTAGGGCAGGTCGAGCGCGGCGAAGTGCTGTGCGATCTCGAGCAGGTAGGCGTCCGACAGCGGATCCAGCAGGCGCGCCATCAACCCGTAGTGGCGGCGGCCGTCGCGGAAATTGAGCAGCTGGTTGTAGAGGTAGCCCGCGGGCTTGCCCGCGATCCGCGGATAGAAGCCGTCCGGGGCCGCGCGGCCTTCCTTGCCGTGGCAGGCGGTGCAGGCCAGGGTGCGCTGGGCCATGGTGTCCTCGAACGCGGGCGCGGCCACGGCCGCGCGAGCGCCGGCCAAGGCCAGCAGCAGGAACACGAGCCAGGCGCGCATATCCCGACTATGCCACCGCTGGCCATGCGCAGGCGTCCTACAGCCGCGCCGGCATGGCAGGCCTAGTGTCATGCTCCGTGCAACGGCGTTCACCCTGCGAAGGATCACCATGAAATCTCCCAAGCAATCCGACACCGGAAAGGCGCGGAACGAGCCCGAGCCCCCGCCGCCCCGCGAGGACAAGCCCGGCACCAACGCCCCCCAGTCCCAACCCGACCCCAAGGCCGAGCCGATTCCCGGCCGCAGCCGGACCTGGCACCCGCGCAGTCCCTACACCACGGGCAATGACTGATGGCGGCACGATCATAATTGGCCCGATGTACCAGATACGGCCCGCTCAGGAGAGCGATGACAACGCCATTGCCGGCGTGCATGCGCAGGCATCGCACGCCGCTTACCAGGGCGTCACCGGCGGCGGGCAACCGCTGTCCATGGACAAGCGCGTCGCGTTCTGGCGCGACGCCATCGAATACGGCGAGCCGCTGATCCACGTGGCCCTCGCCGATGGGCGCGTGGTCGGCTTCGTCGGCTACGACCGCTCGCGCGACCCCAAGTCGAAGCCCACCACCGGCGAGATCTGGGCGCTGTACGTGGATCCTTCGCACTGGGCGCGCGGCGCCGGGCTGGCGCTGTGGGATGCCGCGCGCGAAGGCCTGGCGGAAGAAGGCTGCACGGAAGTGACGCTGTGGATTCCGCTGTGCAACGATCGCGCGCTGCGCTTTGCCGAGCACGCCGGATTCAAGCGGGAGCCCGCCAGCGCCAAGACCGCGCTGGTCGGCGGGGTCAAGCTCGAGGAAATCCGGCTGCGGCGGAAACTGGACTAGGGCAGGACTGTGGCCACCAGCCTGCTCGCACTGCTCGACGACATCGCCACGATCCTGGACGACGTGGCGGTGCTGTCCAAGATGGCGGTCAAGAAGACCAGCGGTGTGCTCGGCGACGACCTCGCGCTGAACGCGCAGCAGGTGGCGGGCATCCGGGCCGACCGGGAGATCCCCGTCGTCTGGGCGGTGGCGAAGGGCTCGTTCGTGAACAAGGCGATCCTGGTGCCGGGCGCGCTCGCAATCAGCGCGCTCGCCCCCTGGGCGGTGACGCCGCTGCTGATGCTCGGCGGCGCCTTCCTGTGCTATGAGGGCTTCGAGAAACTCGCCCACCGCCTGATGCACCGGCCCGGCGAGGACGAAGAGGAACATCGCGAGCTGATGCGCGCGCTGACCGACCCGCAGGCAGACTTGCGGGCGATCGAAAAGGACAAGATCAAGGGCGCGATCCGGACGGACTTCGTGCTCTCGGCCGAGATCATCGTCATCACGCTGGGCATCGTGGCGGCCCGCGATTTCCTGACGCAGGTCGGGGTGTTGGTGGGCATCGCGGTGCTGATGACGGTGGGGGTGTACGGCCTCGTCGCGGCCATCGTCAGGCTCGACGATCTCGGCCTGTACCTGAGCCGGGGCAGCGCGCAGTTGGCCCAGGCCCTGGGGCGCGGAATCCTGGCCGCGGCGCCCTGGCTCATGAAGACGCTGGCCGTGGTGGGCACCGCCGCCATGTTCCTGGTGGGCGGCGGCATCCTGGTGCATGGCATCCCACCGGTGCATCACGCCATCCAGCATCTCACGCAGGACTTGCCCGCCGTGGTCGACGTGCTGTCGAGGGCGCTGCTCGATGGCCTGTTCGGCGTGGCGGCCGGGGCGGTGGTGCTCGGCGCCGTCGCGCTGTTTCGCCGCGCGGCGCGTCGCCGCGCCACGGCGTGAGCGAGGCTCCGTCGGTCGATTGGAACGATGGCGCCGCGCCGCGCACGGCGCGCTGGCGTTCCGAAGCCGGCGTGCCGCCGCCCAGGCACCTGCAGCCGTCGAAGGACACCCTGAGTGCCGATGCCGCCTACCGGCTGGCCAGCGAAGGCCATGCGCTGGTCTGGCGCAGCGACTTCCACAACGCGCGGCATCTGTTGCAGGCCATGGCCCGGCGCGCCACGCGAAAGCCGCGCAAGGGCGGCGCGCCGCCGGCCTCGCTCACCGAAGCCTTCCATCTGCACCGGCAGGCGCAAGGCCAGCGCGCACGCATCCTGGGGCGGCTGCTGATCCCGCTGGAGGGCGACTATTCGATCGACCTGCCGCGCGCGCCCGATGTCCGCCAGGCCTGCGTTGAGGCCTGGGGACCGCCCGACGGCCAGCCCTCGCTCGTGGCGCTGCGCGAGTTGCTCGGGCTGGTCGGCGCGCATGAGTGGCGCAAGAAGGGCGTGGAGATTCCCGCGCTGGGACCGCCGCCTGCCAACCGCATCCATCCGCACTACGGCGTGTTCTCGCCCGTGCGCGGCGAATACCTGGACCTGGTCGCCCGGGCCCCGCTGCCTTCGCGCGAGCTGGCCTTCGACATCGGCACCGGTACCGGCGTCATCGCTGCGGTGCTCGCGCGGCGCGGCGTGCAGCGCGTGCTGGCCACCGACCTCGATCCGCGGGCGCTGGCCTGCGCGGCCGACAACCTCGAGCGCCTGGGCCTGTCGGGACGGGTGGACATCGTGCAGGCCGACCTGTTTCCGCCGGGGCGCGCCCCGCTCGTGGTGTGCAACCCGCCCTGGCTTCCGGGGCGCGCCAGCGCGCCGCTGGAGCGCGCGATCTACGACGAGGACAGCCGCATGCTGCGCGGCTTCCTGGCCGGCCTGGCGGCGCACCTCGCGCCGGGCGGCGAGGGCTGGCTGGTGCTGTCGGACCTGGCCGAACTACTGGGCCTGCGCGCGCCGGCCGAAGTGCCGACGCTGATCGAAGCGGCGGGCCTGCGCATGGTGGGACGCGAAGGCATTCGCCCGCGCCATCCCAAGTCCGCCGACCCGGACGATCCACTGCATGCGGCGCGCGCCAAAGAGACCACCTGGCTGTGGCGACTCGCCGCGCGATAGCGTGCAGACAGACCACGCGCGCAGACAGATCGCGTGTGCAGACAGCATCGGAGATGCGGGCGCCAATAACGTGAGCACTTCGAAGTAGGCGTGTTCCTACCGCGGCTCTGGCGTTTGGAGGATGTGACTGGACTTGCGCGTAACGGATGATTGCCGAGACACGATGGCTAAGGAGGAAGCCCGAATGTTCGTTCCAGCACCGCGCAATCACCATCACGGCGAAACCAGCGTCGCCGCTCCGCGCAATCCCTATGCCACCTTCGAAGGCGACGAGGAATACGCGCTCGGATGGGAGTGCGCCCATCCCAGCTTGCAGATCGATTCCTGGCGCGAGGAGACGGCCACAGAGGTGAAGGAGTTCACCTACTGAGCGTTATATCGTGACAGCGGTGGTCCTACAGGCCCTGCCTGCATCACCTCACTTCTTGCTCGGGGCGCGCAAAAGTAGGCTGTGAAGCAGTCGGCTCGTTTTGCCGGCTTCATTCAACCTACTCCCCTAGGGGGGACCTCAGAGAAGGAGCAAGACATGAGCAAGAAGACCCTGACCACCCTGGCAACGGCAGCGGCCCTGGTCATCGGCGGCGTCGCGATCGCGCAGACCTCCAGCAGCGGATCGAGCACGTCCGGCGGCGCGGCCCAGACACCGAGCACCTCGAGCAGCCCGGGCACAAGTTCGAGCCCGAGCTCCACCCCGAGTTCCGGCTCCAGCCCGGCCCCCAGCTCGACGCCGAGTTCCTCGGACACCTCGTCCTCCGGCGCCAGTTCTTCCACCATGGGCGCCAGCCCGAGCAGCAGCAACACGGCCGGCAGCACGGCCGGTAGCCCCGGCCCATCGGGCGGCGCGCAAGCGGGGCCGGCCCCCAGCTCGGGCTCGAGCAGTGCCACCAGCACCCCGAGCGCATCGTCCAGCAGCCCGGGCAGCGATAGCGCGGCCGGTGCCGGCGGCTCGATGAGCACGGCGCGGGCAGACCGGAACTAAGCCCGTTCCCAGCGGTCTCATACGGGCTTTGCGCCCGTGCGGACCGCTGTGACCTGACACCCAACGAACATGACCCGCCCGAAGCCGGACAGTGCCGGCGAACGATTTGAGTTGCTGGACGCTGTTCGCAGGGGTGTCTTGCTGGGGGTAGCCGTCCTGATGCTGGTCTTGCCGCCGGCGGCGGTCCACTTTCCGAGTGGCGGCCTGGCCGAGGCGGTGCCGCATCCGGCACGTCATGCGGCCTTCGGCCGCGAGTCCGTATCGCCCGACGTTCGGCGCATGGCCAACTGGGTCATCACCTCGCGCGACAACGGGCCGAAGTCTTTCGTCATCGTCGACAAGAAGCAAGCCAGGGTTTTTCTGTTCGATCCGGGCGGCAACCTGAAGGCGGCGGCGCCCGCGCTCCTGGGCTCGGCGCACGGCGACTACACGGTTCCCGGCATCGGCAACAAGCCCATCGAGCTGGTCCTGCCCGAAGAGAAGACCACGCCCGCCGGCCGCTTCGTCGCGGAATTGGGCAAGAGCAGCAGCCGCAACGAAGACGTGGTCTGGGTGGATTACGAATCCGCGGTGTCCATGCACCGCGTGATCAAGGTGCCCGAGCGCCTCAAGAGCCTGGCGTCGCCGACGCCGGACGACAACCGCATGTCCTTTGGCTGCATCAACCTGCCGGACGCCTTCTACGAGAAGGCGCTGCGACCGGCTGTGCAGCGCGGCGCCGTGATTTATGTGCTGCCCGAAACGCGCAGCTTGCGTGAGACCTTTGCGGCCTACTACGACGTCGATGCCCCGGTGAAACTGGCGCAACATGCGACACCGGCGCGCCGTTGACGCCGGCGCAACATTGACTCTCTCCTGAAACCCACCTGTTACCGTTGCACGGTTGCAGCCCGCTGACTCGTCGGTACCATGTCCGCCTCCACAGAGGGGGCATCAATGGCCTGTCTGGGCAAGGTACTGGTCGCCGGCTGGCTGGCCGCGGCCTGCGCCATCGCCGCGCCCGCGCACGAGAGACCAACGCAAGAACAGCGGGATCGTGCCGCGGAGCCTTCGCGCGATGCGCTCGAACTTGCCCGCCGGGTCACGGACACGGGCGAACACGAGTCGCGGCCTTTTGCCGTGGTCGACAAGCGTCAGGCGTCGATCCATGTGTTCGACAGGCTGGGACGGCTGCGAGGCGCCTCGCCGGTTCTTCTCGGCCAGGCCCGCGGCGATGAGATCACCCAGGGCGTGGGCGAACGTGCGCAATCGGGGAAGGTGCCCCTGGTCGAACGCACGACGCCCGCGGGCCGCTTCGTATCGAAGCCGGGTCGCAATCTGTCCGGCGAGCATGTGATCTGGATCCACTACGACAGCGCCTTCGCCATTCATCGCGTGCGGCCGGGACGCAGCCGCGACACCCACCTGGCGCTGCTGGCAGCGTCCAGTCCCGAAGAGCGGCGCGTCTCGCTCGGGTGCGTGGTGGTGCCGGTGCCCTTCTACGAGCAGGTGGTGCAGCGATGGCTCGGCCAAGGCCGAGCCGTCGTCTATGTGATGCCTGAAAGCGCGGCCCTGCCGGAAGCCGACACCGACGCCGCGTTCAAGGACCAGTGATCCGGCGGAGGGGGCCGGTGCGGCGGGGCCCGCTGGACAATGTTCTTGCGTTTCGCGGGCGGCGAAAGCCCGATACCTGTCTTTGTGGCGCGCGGCCCCGGCCAGCAACAAAGGAGTTTGGTTCGGCGTCCCGTCCTTGCCGCCAGCCGGGACCGCGAATCGTTGTAGGCAGGCTCCGGCTCGTTTCCGTCGAACTCAGGCGTCGGCGAACAGGTCCGCCAGCCCGCCTTCCGGCTCGAAGCGCCCGCCGCGCCAGTGCAGCCGCGTCGGACCGGGGAGGGCGCGCGCGCGCACCGAATGCCGCTCATCGCCCGGATAGCAGATGACCCGCACGCCCTGCAGTTCAAACGGCTCGGGCTCAACCAGCGGCGGCGTGCGCGCCCGCGCCTCGGCCATCGCGCTGTCCACGCCGGCATGCCGCGACAGGTGCGCCAGGCTCATGATCTGCGGCGGCGCCAGTTCGATCTCGCCTTCCCAGTACTGCCGCAGTGCCTCGCGCGGGGTGAGCCAGCAGCTCTCGGTCGCCTCGTGTTCGTCGTGACGGGGCGTCTGCCCTTCGGGCGCGCGCGCCAGGAAGAACCGGGCGTCGAAGCGCTTGCGAACCACGCCGCCCACAACCGGAGTGATCCAGCGCGACCAGGGCTGCAGGCGCGTCGCCGCCAGCTGCAGGGCCATGGGCGCCAGCACCTCGTCGAGCGCGCGCCCTTCGCGCATCATGCGCCAGGCGATCTCCGCCTCGGCCGCGCCAGCGCCCTGCGCCAGCAGCACGCCGGTTTCCTCGAACAGCTCGCGCAGGGCCGCGAAGTACAGGGCTGCCACCGCCTCGTCCGCCAGCCCGGGTTCGGCCAGCGCGACCCTGAGCTCGGCGCCCGCCGCATCGAGGCTGCGGGCGGCCAGCGCGTCGGTGGCATCGACCTTGCCCCCGGGGAACACATAGGCGCCGCCCAGCACATCCGACAGGCCATGCCGCTTGACCAGGAACACCTCGAGTCCCTGCGCGCCGTCGCGCAGCATCACGACGGTGGCCGAGTCCCGAGCCGGCTGGTCCAGTGCTTCCAGGTTCAGTTCCATGCCGCGAGGCTAGCACGGTCGGGCAGACCTCATGAAGCGCGGGCACATCCGCAAGCTCGGGGTGAGCGCAGGCCGCATCCGATTCGCCTTGTCGGTCTCCATCCGACAGGCGTTGCAGGCGAGACCTGACATGGGCACCGCTTTCGAAAACTAGGCTTCACGAGGGCGCCGAGATGCCCACGTCACACCCATACCAACATCAACCTCTGGAGTGTCTTCATGAGCAAGCTGAAGAGAGTCGTGGGACTTGCGTGCGGCTTTACCGCCGCGGGCGCCCTGGGCCTGGCGATCGCGCAGAGCAATCCGCCAAACAACCGCGCGCCGGATGCGTCGATCGGCGCCGGCCAACAGAGCACCTTCCACACCGGAATGGGTGAAACCGGTCTGCCGCCGTGGTCCCGGCCGATCCCGACCGCGGTGATTTCGATACTGCCCCGGCCCGAACCGGTTGCGGTGGCGCCTGCGCCTGAGTCCGTCGCTGCCGCGCCTGAGCCTGCGCCCACCACCACGATGGGCGCCCCGCCGGAAGAGAAGCCGGCCCGCACCGATCGCAACTGACAGGCAGCTGCGGACAGGACAAATCAGGCCGAACGGTCACCAACCGTTCGGCTTGGGCTGGAAGCTGGGCGCCGTAGCGCGCCAGCCGGGACTCAGCTTGAGTCGGCGGCCGTATCCGCCGGCTCTTGGGCGTCCTTGCGGATGGTGTGACGGGCGCGATGCTCGTGCCGGTCGAGCTTGCCCAGCGTGCGTTCCAGCGCGCGAATGAGCTTGACCGTGGCGCCGCGGAAGGCATCGTCCATCGATTCGCCGTTGTGGTTCACGGCGATCGGCGCATGGCCGTTCAGCCTGGCCTCGAGCATGCAGCGGCGGTCATCGCCCTTCTTGCCCCGGCTGTCGTCGGTCAGCTGCACCTCGATGCGTGAGAGTTCCTCGCGAAAGCGCCCCAAGGTGTCGTTGAGGTAGGCGGCGGCCCAACGTTCCAGGGCATCCTTGTTCGCAATGCCATTGCCGGTATTCACTTGTATTTGCATAGGCAAGTTCCTTTGCGCTTTCAGTTTGCGTGGCACGCGGACGGGTTGCTGTAGGAAAGGGGCCAAGCGGCTGTCGGACGGGTCGCACGCCACTTGCCGCGCTATGCTGGCCGCTTTCGTCCCTCCTTCGAAACGAGTCCCCAATGGCAGTGCTAGAAACGATCGACATCGAAACCGCGCCGCAGCCGGCGACCAGCATCATCGTGATGCACGGCCTGGGCGCCGACGGCACCGACTTCGTGCCCCTGGCGCAGGAGCTGCGGCTCGAGGCGGCCGGCGCGGTGCGCTTCGTCTTCCCGCACGCCCCGGTGATGCCGGTCACCATCAACGGCGGCTTTCGCATGCGCGCCTGGTACGACGTGCTGGGCCCGGACCTGCGCCAGCGCCAGGACGAGACCGGCCTGCGCCGTTCGCTCGCGCAGGTGGAGGAAATCATCGAGCGCGAAAAGGCGCGCGGCACGCCGGCCGGGCGCATCGTCCTCGGCGGCTTCTCGCAGGGTTGCGCGCTCTCGCTGCTGACCGGCCTGCGGCATCGCGAGCGGCTGGCCGGGATCGTCGGCCTCTCCGGCTACCTGCCGCTGGCGCACACCACCGCCGCGGAACGCAGCGACGCCAACGCGCTCACCCCGATCTTCATGGCCCACGGCCGGCACGATGATGTGGTGCCGATGTCCGCCGGCGAGGCCTCGCGCGATGCGCTGCGCGCGCTCGGTCACGACGTGGAGTGGCATGACTACCCGATGCCTCATTCCGTGTGCATGGAGGAGATCCAGGACCTGAACGCCTGGCTGCTCAAGGTGCTGGCATAGGGTTTGACTCCTTCCCCTCCGGGGGAAGGCGGGGATGGGGGCGCTCCGAAACTACGAAAGCGCCCCCACCCCAACCCCCGGTAGGGGAGGGAGCCGACAGCCACCCTCACCCAGCGGGGGGCAGCCAAGATTCAGACCTCGCCGCCGAACTGCTTGACCAGATTGGCGATGTACTTGTCCACCAGCTTCTCGAACTCGCCCTCGACCACCGGCTTCACCACCATGGACATGAGCGCTGGGAAGGGCAGGGTGATGTCGCCGTCGATCTTCAGTTCGAGGTGGGTGGACTTCTTGTTGTCCTTGATCTTCCAGTGGCCGCCGACCAGGGCGTTGCCCACGCCCTTGACCGGCGTCCAGCTCACCGTGCCCTTGGCTTTGTCGCTCTTGTACTTGCTGGCGTAGACGGTCTGGATGCCGACCTGGGCCGTGCCGACCTTTTCCATTTCCCACTTGTAGACGCCGTCGCCCAGGTCGGTGAGTTGCTGGACCTTGGGAAAATGCGAGACCGAGGCCGGGACGTCGGCCAGCAGCTCGAACACGTCGGCCGCCTTGGCCTTCACCTCGAATTCGTAGCCCAGGTCGATATGGACGGTCACGGCCATCTTCTTCTCCTCTTGTGGCGCTGGCAGGTGGCAGGTGGCCCATTCTGCCAGCCCATCATTTTTCCTACCAGATTCGGCCTTGACCTGGGTAAAAGCGGAAAAACGCTGGCCGTGCTACCGTGCGGCCCTTCGAGCGAGAAAAGAACGAGATCCGGTCCCAAATGAACAACCTGCAGGCGCGCCTTCACGCCCTCACGCCGGATCGGCTGAAGGGTATCCGCCGCGGCATCGAAAAGGAAAGCCTGCGCGCCATGCCGGACGGGGCGCTGGCCATGACGCCGCACCCGAAGGCGCTGGGCTCGGCCCTGACCCACCCCAACATCACCACCGACTACAGCGAATCCCAGCTCGAACTGATCACCGGGGTCCATGCCACGCCCGAGACCTGCCTGGAGGAGCTGATGCAGGTGCATCAGTTCACCTACCGCGCACTGGGCGACGAGATGATGTGGGTCTCCAGCATGCCCTGCGTGCTGCCCGCCGACGAGAACATCCCGATCGGCAGCTACGGCCCCTCGAACGTGGGCCGCGCCAAGAGCGTCTACCGCATGGGCCTGGCGCACCGCTATGGCCGGCGCATGCAGACCATCTCGGGCATCCACTACAACTGGTCGCTGCCGGGCGTGGGCAGCGAAGAGTATTTCGCGCTGATCCGCAATTTCCGGCGGCACGCCTTCCTGCTGCTGTACCTGTTCGGCGCGTCGCCGGCGGTGTGTTCCAGCTTCGTCGCGGGGCGCCAGCACATGCTGGAGTCGCTGTCCGCCGGCACCATGTACATGCCCTACGGCACCTCGCTGCGCATGGGGCGCCTGGGCTACCAGAGCGAGGCGCAGGCCAGCCTGGCCGTCAGCTACAACGGCCTCGAAGGCTATGCCGCCTCCTTGCACGAGGCCCTGACCCGGCCTTACCCGGCCTACGAATCGATCGGCATCGTGAACCCGGGCGGCGAGTACAACCAGCTCGCCACCACGCTGCTGCAGATCGAGAACGAGTTCTACGGCACCATCCGCCCCAAGCGCGTGATCCGCGCCGGCGAGCGTCCGCTGCACGCCCTGCGCGAGCGCGGCGTCGAGTACGTCGAGGTGCGTCTGCTCGACCTCAACCCCTTCGTGCCAGTCGGCATCACGCTGCAGAACGTGCGCTTTCTCGACATCTTCCTGCTGCATTGCCTGCTGGCCGACAGTCCGCCGGACACGCCGGCCGAAATCGCCGCGCTGGGCAGCAACCAGCACAAGACCGCTGCCTACGGCCGCGAGCCCGGCCTGATGCTCGAGCGCGATGGCGAAGAGGTCGAGCTCGTGAACTGGGGCGCGGAACTGCTGCGCGAGTTCGAGCCGATCGCTGCCATGCTGGATGCCGCCGTCGGCACCAGCGACTACGGCGATGCGCTGCGCGCGGCGAAGGGCCAGCTCGAAGAGCCGCACCTGCTGCCCTCGGCCCGCGTGCTGGACGTGATGCAACGGGACTACGCCAGTTCCTTCGTCGCGTTTTCGCGCGCCCAGTCGCAACAGACCAAGGCCAAGCTCCTCGCGCTGCCGTTCCCGGCCTCGCTGGATGCGAAGTTCGCGGCACTGTCGGCGGAATCGGTGCGCGAGCAGCGCGCGATCGAGGCCGCGGACGCACTCCCGTTCGAAGCCTGGCGCCAGCAGTACACCTCGGCCGAGCGCCTGGGCCTGAACAAGGCAGCCATCGCGCCGGCACTGGCCTCGGTCTGAAGTACCAAGCGGTTACAACTGCTGCCTGATCTTTCAGGAAGCAGGTCAGCGGTTGGCCGATACTTCCCGTTGAGCTGGAAAGCAGACTCAACGGAGCTGACAAATGAACCCATCCATTCGCGTCCTGGCAGCGCTGGCCTGCACCGCCGCACTCGCCGCCCCGGCCCTGGCCAAGGACCACGGGCACGACAAACACGACAAGCACGACAAACACGAGTACAAGCACGGGCACGGGCATGGGCACGACAAGCACGACCACGATGACGACGACCGGCGTTACCGCGGCCGCTTCAGCGACCAGCATCGCGAGGTCGTCCATCGCTATTACGTCGAGCACTACGGTCATGGTCGCTGCCCGCCGGGCCTGGCCAAGAAGCACAACGGTTGCGTGCCGCCCGGACATGCCCGTACCTGGGTCGTGGGCCAGCCGATCCCCACGGGCGTGACCGTCTATGCGGTGCCCCAGCCGGTGCTGGTCCAGCTCCCGCCGGCGCCCGTCGGCTACCGCTACGGACGCGTCGGCGCCGACATCACGCTGATGCGCGGCAACACGGTGGTCGACATCATGCTGAACGTGTTCTGATCCTCTCCCTGGTCAGGCAAGGCAGCGCTCTTGGGCGCTGCTTTTTTTCGCCCCTTCGTTTTGGCATGCGTCCTACAGCCCGCGCCTGAGCCGGGCATGAAAGTGGGGACTTCGATCAGGGAGTCCGCCATGTACTTCTGCATGCATTCGGCCCGGTGGCTGGTCTTCGCGGCCCTGGCAGCGGCCGCCTGGCCGGGCGGCGCGCAGCAGAAGCAGGCTTCGCCAGCAGCATCGCAGGCCGCGCCCTCGCCGTCAGCCGGCACGACCGCCGGCTACGGGGTCCGGTTGGGAGGCTTCTTCACCGACGATCAACGCCAGGCTGCCAAGCGCTATTACTCGCAGCGCTATGCGAAGGGCAAGGATTGCCCGGAAGGCATGGCGCGCGCTGGTGCGGGCAAGCCCTGCAAGCCCCCGGTCGAGGGCCGCTATTGGGCGGTGGGCCAGCCGCTGCAGAAATCCGTGGACACCTTCCCCGTGCCGGAGGCGCTGTTGTCGCAGCTGCCGCCGCCGCCCTCGGGCTACGAGTACCTGCGCGCTGGCGACGACATCCTGCTGGTCTCCAAGGGCATGCGCCTGGTGGTGGACATGATCGAGCACGTGATGGGTTAAGGGGCTGTCCCTATGCCCTTCGCCAAAGCGCTGGCACGGCATTGGGCGTATGCTCGGCGCCCATGAGCCAGAACCCCGACGACATCGCTTTCGAACTGCTGCCGCGCGACCTCGAGTCCTATCGCGCCGGCAATACCGGGATCGATTACGTGCATCGCTTCGAGTCCGGCCGGCCCGGACCGCACGTGCTGGTGAATGCGCTGACCCACGGCAACGAGTTTTGCGGCATGGTCGCCGCCACGCACCTGCTGGATGCGGGCGTGCGGCCCCAGGCGGGCACGCTCACGGTGAGCTTCGCCAACGTCCAGGCCTACGAGTCCTTCCGCCGGGACGACCCCTTCGCCAGCCGCATGCTGGTCCACAACCTCAACCGCATCTGGTCGCCGCAGTGGCTGGAAGGCACGGAAGACAGCCCCGAGCTGCAGCGCGCCCGCGCGCTGCGTCCGGTCGTGGCGGCGGCCGACCACATCCTGGACATCCACTCCACGGCGCAGCCTGTGCAGCCGTTCTGGGTGTACCCGGGTTTCGAACGCAACGCCGCGGCGGCCCTCGCGGTCGGCGTGCCCGAGGTCCATCTGGTGATGCCGCAGGGCCTGAACACCGGCACGCCGCTGATCCAGCACGGCCGGCACGGCCAGGCCACGCACGACGGCGTGGCGCTGGTGGTGGAATGCGGCCAGCATTTCCAGCAGGCCAGCGCCGAGATGGCGATGGAAGTGACCCTGCGCTTCCTCGCCCACTTCGGCCTGGTCGATGCCGATCCGGCCTGGGCCGCGCCGCGCCCCGCGCGGCGTTTCGAACTGCTGGCCACGCCCGTGATCAAGACCGAACAGATGCGCTTCGTCCGGCCGCTGATCGGCATGGAGACCTTCGCCGAAGGCGAGCTGATCGCGACCGACGGCGCCGACGAGATCCGCTCGCTCTGCGAGGGCTGCACCATCTTCATGCCGGCGCGCGCGCCGATCCCCGGGCGCGAACTGGTCTACCTGACCCGGCCCTTGTGACCGTTCAGAGCGCGGCGGGCAGCACTTTCAGGCCCACCCAGGCCGCGCCGATTACCGCATTCACCGGCACGCTCAGGGCGCTGGGGATGTAGAACAGCACCGACAGTTGCGGCGCCTCCAGCACCCATTCCACGAAGCCCCCGAGCCCGTAGAAGACCAGCCCGCACCAGAGCCAGCGGGCCATGTACTTGAGCAGCCAGTGGGCATGCTCGCGGTTCCAGCGCCGCGCCGCCGCGCGCTCCACGACATTGCCGCGCGTCACGTCCTTGTACAGCCAGCTGAAGAAGAAATAACGGTAGAGCAGCGTGCGAAACGGGATTTCCTGCATGAAGGCTCCTGGCTGGAGGCGGGCAACAGAGTCATCGTGGCAGCCCGCGCGGACACGCGCTGTAGGACGGCGCGCACAATGCCGGGGATGAGGACCTCCGTTCTGTCCGCATGGCTCCTGGCCGCGCTGCCGGCGGTGGCGTCAGCGCAGGAGGCCGGCAACCTGCTCGGTGATCCCTTCGTGCAGGTGACGGCTGCCATGGCCGCATGCCCGGTGCCGCGCGGCCCCTACGTCACCGCAGACAGCGTGCGCCGCGCCGCCCATGGGCGTACGCAGATGGGCGGCAGCTGCTATCGCGTGGGCCGTTGCCGGCTGCCCAATGCCTACCTCTACGACCGCGAGATCATCCCGCGCGTGTCGCTCTACATCCGCGAGGACGGACGCTTCGCGGACACCAGCGTCTGGGTGGTGGGCGCGGCCCGCATGGTGACCTTGATGGGCTGCGTGCAGTCGAAGGAGCAGGCCGACGCACTGCAGCAGGCGGTGGCGCTGGTGGACGACGTCCTGGGCGTGGCGAACCTGCTGATGGTCGGCACCCAGGGGCCGCCGCCCTACCGGCTGGTGGGCGACACCACGCCCGATTTCTGAGGGCATCAGAAAGAAAGCGACGCAACGGCCGGGCTGCGTTGGCTCAGCCTGTCGGGCTGCTGCCCGCGTAACGGCCGGGCAGCACAGGGCGTGGTCCTACGTGGGGGTGCAGCAGAGGCGGCTGACAATCGCCCCAAGATTCCTGGAGAGCCCGCATGTCCACCGACAAAATTGAATCGCAGGCAGACGTCTGGAATGCGCGATTCGACGACCGCGATGATGAAGATCTTGCCTGCCAGGTCTGGGCGCAGCGCCTGACCGCGCGCGAGCAGGCGATGGCGCAACCGATACGCAATTTCACGCTGCCCGAGGCTGCGAACGACGACAAGCCCAGCGCCGATTGATTCGCGTTCGCGCGCACCCGCCGTGGGCTGCGGTGTGCGCGCCTAGCTGACGCACAGGGCCACCAGCCCCACCACCATCAGCACCAGTCCCGCATGCTCCGCGGGCGCGAGACTCTCCTTCATCAGGCGGCGTGAGACGAGATAGCTGAAGAGAACTTCGACCAGCCCCAGCGCGCGCACATTGGCGGCCGACGTCAGCGCAAAGGCGGTGAACCACCCGAGCGAAGCCAGCGCCCCGGCCGAACCGGCCACGCTGGACACCCGCCACTCCTGCAGCACCGCGCGCAGCGCTTGCGGCGCGCGCAGGGCGAGCCCGCCACCGAGCGCCAGGGTTTGCACCGCCTGCGCCCACAGCACGCCCCAGGCGCCGACCAGCCAGGGCGAGACACCGGGCAGCTCCAGCGCCGCACCGCGATAGCCCACGGCCGAGAGCGCGAAGCCGGCACCCGACGCCAGTCCATACAGGACCGCGGCCCCGGCGCCGCCCCCGCCTGCCTGCGCGGCCGCGGCCTTGCGCGGCAGCGACAGCATGATCACGCCGGCGGTGGCCAGCACGATGGCTGCGATGACGACCCAGCGCGGAACCTCGTGCAGGAACAGGCCCGCGAACAGGACCACCTGCAGCGCGTCGGTCCGGGACCAGGCGACGCCGACCACGAAGTTGCGCTGCTTCATGGCCACCAGCATGGCGGCCGTGGCGGCCAACTGTCCGAAGGCGCCCAGCATCAGCCAGCCGAAGTAGCCGGCGTGGAACGGTGGCACCGGGCCCTGCGTGGCGGGCAGCGCATGCAGCAACGCGACGCACAGGGCCGCGAACGGCAGGCCGTACAGGAAGCGCGCCAGCGTGGCGCCCCAGGTGCCTGCGCGCGCCACCAGCGAGCGCTGCGCGGCGTTGCGCGCGGTCTGCGCGAGCGCGGCGGCCAGCACGATCGGCACCCAGGCCCAGGGCAGCAGCGTGGCGGAAGGCATGGAGGGATCATGCCTGAGCCGGAGCCTGCAAGCGCCGCTTCGGGCGGTTCCCACAAGAGGCCCATCCAGCCTCCTACCTCGCGGACCCGCGCGCGGGGCTTACAACGCAGTCATCACCATTCGCAGCAAAGGAGGGCTCCATGCCACGCGGCGACAAATCGGCCTACACGGACAAGCAGAAACGCATGGCCGAACACATCGAGGAAGGCTACGAGAAGCGGGGCGTCGGTGGACAGGAAGCCGAACGCCGCGCCTGGGCCACGGTCAACAAAGAGACCGGCGGTGGCAAGAAGAGCGGGTCCGGACGCGGCAAGGCCATGGACACCGGCCCATCGAAAAAGGGTGGAAAGCTGGGCGGCCGGGCGGCAGCAGCCCGCACGCCCGCGCAGCGCTCCGCCTCCGCGAAGAAGGCGGCTGCGACCCGCAAGCGCAACGCGGCACGAAATGGCTGAGCCGGCAGCGCCGGCGCCGCCAGTGACCGGCGCCGTTGGCGACCGACGCGGTCAGTGATCCTCCAGGCGGATCTTGCCCTCGCGCACGTAGCGCTCGAACTCGTCGCGCGTGATTGCCGTGGTGCTGGCGGCGCGGCCTTCATGCCAGCTCAGGGTGACGCTGTCGTCGGCGACCTCGATCTCGACCGGGCCATCCGGCACCGGCAACATCACACCGTCGCCGGCTCGGAACTCCACCGCGCCGCGAATAAGGGCATGCTGGGACATGACTGCTCCTCAAAAGTTGCTTGAGCCCATTTGAAGGGCTAGCCCGGCCGGCGGATGTCAGCCGACTTCGCTTTTGCGCGGAAAGGGCCTCAGGATCCGCGTTCGCAGGCGGCGCCGCTGGCGCGGATGAATGCCAGGCCCTTGGCCAGGGCGAGCGGACCGTCACCGCCGATGATGCGCAGGTTGCCGCCGTCGAGTTCGAGCACCAGCGAACCCACCTTGGTGGACTGGGTGCGCAGCACATTGCCCTCGAGCCGGCCGTGCAGCTCGCGCTTGCGCTGCTTGCGCGCCAGCGTGCCGGTCACCTCCTCGGGCGAGGATTGGGTCAGGTCCAGGCTGAATTCATGCAGCAGGCCGGTGCCGCACCACAGGCCTTCGACCCCGGTGGCCCCGGCCGGCGACAGCGCGGTGGACAGCAAGAGCAGCAGCCCGGTGGTGGCCGGCAGGCGGGCTAGGGACTTCATGCGCAGGAAATTACCACGTGCGGCCGTGCCTGAGGAATGCGGCGCCGGCTGACATGCGGCGCCGCCGCAAAGGGCTAGCCTGCGAACAGGAGGCTGACACCCCATGGCCCTGCCGCATGCCGAACACCTGGACATCATCAACGTCGGCCCCCTGGGGCCGAAGCTGCACGAGGCGGTCAGCACCAGCCTCATCAAGACGCAGCGGCTGCAGCTGCTGCACATGGTGCTGCCGGCGCACAAGGACGTGCCCGAACATCAAGTGGACGAGGAGTGCACCTTGCATTGCCTGGAGGGGGTGGTCGAAGTGGTGATGGGCTCGGACATCCGCCAACTGCGCGAGGGCAACCTGATGCTGCTGCCGGCGAAACAGCGGCACGGCCTGCGGGCCCGCACCGACAGCGCGCTGCTCGTCACGCTGGTGCTGCACGGTGGCGATGCCGGCGACCAGGGCGGCGCCGACGCGCGCGGCTAGGCCGGGCTTCACACGCGCAGCGAGGCCGCGGAGCCGGCGGTCGCGATCTTGCCGATCAGTTCCAGCAGGTCATGGGCGCTCACCGGCTTGGTGAGGTGGGCGTCGAAGCCCGCTGCCTTGGAAGCCGCCATGTCCGAGGCCTGGCCGTAACCGGTCAGGGCCACCAGGCGTCCCGCATAGCCTGAGCGCTTGAGGACGCGCGCGAGTTCATAGCCGCTCATGCCGGGCAGCCCGATGTCCAGGATGGCGATATCGGGCGTGAAGTCGCGCAGCACCTCCAGCGCGCCCTCGGGCGTGTAGGCCACGCGCGTCACGTAGCCGCTCATCTCCAGCAGGGCAGCGCAGGTGTCGGCGGCATCCTCGTTGTCGTCCACCACCATCACCCGGCCCGTGCCTTGCGCCGCGGCCGGCGCCACGACCTCCTCGTGCGGGGCCGGGGCCTCGCACAGCGGCAGCCACACCGTGAAAGTGCTGCCCTGGTGCACGCCCGCGCTGTCGGCGTGCACGCGCCCGCCATGCATGTCCACGATGCTCCTGACGATCGGCAGTCCCAGTCCGAGGCCGCCGCGCGCGCGGTCGGCGCTTTGCGGCGCCTGGTAAAACAGGTCGAACACGTGCTCGAGGTCCGACTGCGACATGCCGACCCCGGTGTCGGTCACGTCCACCCGAACCTCGTCCTCGCTCGCGATGGCCCGGACGGCGATCGCGCCGCCGGGGGAGGTGAACTTGATGGCGTTGACCAGCAGGTTGTTGAAGACCTGCACCAGGCGGACTTCGTCGCCGGCGACCCAGGCCTGACGCGCCTGCGGCGTGATGTCCAGCGTGATCGTGCGCTGGTACAGCGAGGGCCGGATCGAATCCACGACCTGCGACAGCACCTGCGCCACCGGCACCTGCTCGCGCTTGAGCGTCAACCGCCCGCTGGTGATGCGCGACACGTCGAGCAGGTCGTCGACCAGGCGCGTCACGTGCACCAGCTGCCGTTCGATGACGTGCCGCTCCTGCGCCGTGCTCTCGTCCCCCTTGAGCGCCATGAGCTGGACCGCGTTGGTGATGGGGGCGAGCGGATTGCGCAGCTCGTGGCCCAACATCGCCAGGAACTGGTCCTTGCTGCGGTTGGCGTCCTCCGCCATGCGCAGTGCCTCGGTGATCTGCGCCGCCAGCTTCTCGCGCTCGCCGGCGGCGTGCTGGCGTTCCGCATCGGCGTTGTCCCGGTCCACCGCCGCGTTGTTCAGTGCCTCGGCCACTTCGTCCAGTTCCTCGATGCGCAGGTGCGGCAGTTCCACCGGCCGGCCCAGGCCCAGCGCTCGCGCGGCCTTCTTCAGCTGGCCGATCGGTTCCAGGACCTGGCGCGACAGCAGCCAGGCCAGCAGCGCCGACAGTCCCAGCGACGCGGCCACCCCGACCGCGATGGCACGCAGGAAGGCATAGAAGCCCTTGTTCGCGTGCTCCACCGAGGCGGCCACGATCACCGTCCAGTCCACCTCGTCGAGGCGGGTGTAGCCGGAATAGCTTTCCACGCCTTCGGTGGTCGCGGCGATGCCCGCGCCCTGCGCGCCGCCGCGCTCGAGCAGGCTTCGGAGGGAGGCCGAGATGTGCGAGTTATCGGTGGGAGGCGAGCGGCAGATCAGCCGTCCGGTGGGATCCACCACCGAGGCCATGGTCGACTGCGGAATGGTCTGCCTGGTCAGTACGCTGGCGATCCGGGCGGTGGGCAGAACCGCCGTGATCACGTAGGTCAGCTCGCCGCCGCGCACGATGGGCACCCTGACCGCAAAGGTGTCGGTGCCGTCCTTGGGCGATTCGATCACCTGCGACACGATCGGCAGCCGCAGCCGCATCACCAGTTCCAGGCTCTGCGGGTCGATCGGTTTCGGCTCGACTTGGGAGCCGAAGGGATAGTTCGACCGAAAGAGCACGTGGCCTTCGCCGTCGCTCAGGACCACGCTGCGCCAGCCGAGCTGGTCCGAGATGCGCTCGGCACTCTGGTGGAAGGCTCGCAGGTCGGCACGCTCCAGCTCGTCCGAGGTGCTCATCTGCTCCAGCAGGGTGATGGTGGAGCGCAACTCCGCATCGACGGCGGTGGCCAGCGCGCGCGACATCTCGATGGCCGCGAGTTCCTGCTGGACGCGCCGTTCGTCGATGAGCTGGTTCAGGCCCCAGACCACGAGCACGAAGAAAGGCAGGAGCCCGCTTGCAGCGAGTAGCAAGAGGCGAAGGCGCAGCGGGGTGGCCTGCGCGCTGGGACCGGCGCTCATCAGTATTTCAGGTGGGTGGCTTCACCGAGCGGCCCACAAAGCCCATCCCGATGCATGCGACAAGCATACGCAGCAAGCGCCGGTCCGCAACCCCCCGTAGCTCGGCGTTACTTGTTGATATGGATGAGCTCACAAGAGCAACCGTATGGTTGCACAATGGCGACTGGAACACCGCCAAGGAGTACGGCATGAACTCATCCGATACCGATCGCATCGAGCGCAGCGTCATCATCGATGCGCCGCGCCAGCGCGTGTGGCGCGCCCTGGCCCAGGCCGAGGAATTCGGCAACTGGTTCGGCGTGAACCTGAAGGGCCAGAGCTTCGCGCCTGGGCAGCGCGCGCGGGGCCCGATCACCTATCCCAGCTACGAGCACCTCATGTTCGAGGTGGTTGTCGAACGGGTGCAGGCGCAGGAACTGCTGTCCTTCCGCTGGCACCCCTATGCGGTCGATCCGGCGGTCGACTACTCGCAGGAAGAGCCGGCGCTCGTCACCTTCACGCTCACGGACGCGCCGGCCGGCGGCACCCTGCTCACCGTGGTGGAGTCCGGCTTCGACAAGGTGCCGCCGCAGCGGCGCGCCGAGGCCTTCCGCATGAACAGCGGCGGCTGGGACGCCCAGATGGAAAACGTGCGCCGCCATGTCGCCGAATCCCCCTGAGGCCGCGGTCGGACTTTTTGCGCCGTCCCGCTCGCCGGCCGAGCTGGCGCCGGTCTTCTTCGCGCTGGGGGACGCCACCCGGCTGCGGCTGGTCGCCCTGCTGTGCGCGGGCGGCGCCTTTTCGATCGCCCAGCTCACCGCACACACCCACATCAGCCGGCAGGCCGTGACCAAGCACCTGCAGGTGCTGGCGGATGCGGGCCTGGTGCACGACCTGCGGGCCGGGCGCGAGCGGCTGTGGCAATTCGATCCAGCGCAGCTCGAGCAAGCCCGCCAGTCGCTGGAGATCATCGGCCGGCAATGGGAGGCGGCGCTGGGCCGGCTCAAGGCCAGTATCGAAGGCTAAGGCTGAGCACCCGGGCGCATGGCACAGGTTGCGCGCAAGTCCCTATCATGGCCATGCAGCCGCAAGGCTCGCGCCCGGTGGCGCGGCGCGCACGGCTGGCATCGACAGGGAGGTCATCCATGCGCCTGTCCCCCAACCGCGGCGCGCGCCTCGCAAGCCTGCTCGTGCTGGCGCCGGTCCTTTGCGCCGGCTTCGTCTCGATCGCCCGGGCCCAGGGCCAGCCCGCGGCCACCTTCGAGACCGAGCGCAATGTCTACACCGCCGGCGGGCACGTGCGGCCCGCGCGGCCGGTGCAGGGCGATTTCGTGGCGGCGGGCGGGCGCGTCGTCATCGACCAGCGCATCGGCGGTGACGCCACCCTGGTCGGTGGCACGGTCGACGTGCGCGCGCCCATCGGCGACGACCTGCGCGCCAGCGGCGGCGACGTGAGCGTGGACAGCACCGTGGGCGGCGAGCTGTTCGCCGCCGGCGCCAACATCACGCTGGGACGCGGCGCGGTGATCGCGCGCTCGGCCCGCATGCACGGCGCGAACATCAGCGTCGAGGGCCGCATCGAGGGCGGCCTGAAGGGCAGCGGCGACAGCATCACGATCAACGGCGAAGTGCGCGGCGACGTGGACGTGGCCGCCGCCCAGGTCGAACTAGGCCCCGCCGCGAAGATCGGCGGCGCCTTGCGCTACAAGTCGCCGGCCGTCTTGAAGCAGGCCCCGGGCGCCACGGTGGGCGGCGCGGTCACGCGCGATGCCGACAGCAAGCGTCCATCGCAGGCGGCCAGCATGCCGGGCAAGTGGAACCCGCACCGCGGCGAATGGCACTACGAGCGCCGCGGCACCGGCATCGTGGGCGGCATCCTGTCGTACCTGGGGCTGCTCGCCTGCGGCGCGCTGCTGCTGCTGGTCGCGCCGGTCTTCAGCACTCAGGCGCCGGAACGCATCCGCAGCACGCCCTGGGTGTCGCTCGGCATCGGTTTCGCCACCGTGTTCGCGGCGCCGGTGCTGGCGGTGCTGCTGTTCGTCACCCTGCTCGGCATCCCGCTGGGCTTCATCGTGCTGGCGCTGTATCCGGTGTTGCTGCTGGCCGGCTTCGTGGTGGGCACGCTCTTCATCGGCCGCCTGGTCTTCAAGCCCCTGCGCCGGGACGAGCCTCCCGGTTTCGGCACCGCGATCGGCTGGTTCGCACTGGCGCTGCTGATGGTGCTGCTGCTGGCCTGGGTGCCGGTGGCCGGCGGTATCCTGCTGGCGCTGGTGACCTTCGCGGGTATAGGCGCGTGCGCGGTGGAACTGTACGGGCGGCGCAAGACCGCGCCACCGCTGCCGCCCGCCGGGGCAGCGACGGCCGCGCCCTGATCACGCCCTGAACGTTCAACTCACGGGAACAAAGAACCGATGTACCAACCCTTCAACCTGACCGGCCGCGCGGCCGTGGTGACCGGCGGCAACGGCGGCATCGGCTACGGCATGGCCAGCGCGCTGCTGGCGGCCGGCGCATCGGTGGCGATCTGGGGCTCCAACGCCGAGAAGACGCAGCGCGCCCGCTTGCAACTCGCGCAGGACTGCGGCGATGCGTCGCGCGTGCATGCCTTTGTCTGCGACGTCGGCGACGAGGCGCAGGTGGAGGCCGCCTTCACGCAATCGGTGGCGGCGCTGGGGCGCGTGGACGCCTGCTTTGCCAACGCGGGCGTGTCCAGCAAGGGCGTGGTGCTCACCGAGATGAGCCTGGAGGAATTCAGGCGCGTGCAGCGCGTCAACGTGGAGGGCGTGTTCCTCACCTTCCGCGCCGCCGCCCGCCACATGGCGCAGCACGGGCAGGGCGGCTCGCTGGTGGCCACGGCCAGCACTGCGGCGGTGGAGGGCGCGGCGCGCAACAGCCACTATGGCGCGTCCAAGGGCGCGGTGACATCGATGGTGCGCGCGCTGGCTGTGGAACTGGCCCGGCACAGGATCCGCGTCAATTCCATCCTGCCGGGCTGGATCGAAACCGACATGACCGAGAAGTCGGTGCACAACAGCAAGTTCGCCGATGCCGTGCTGCCGCGCATCCCGGTGCGCCGCTGGGGCCGCATCGAAGACTTCGGCGGCATCGCGGTCTACCTGGCGAGCGACGCATCCGCTTACGCCACCGGCGAGCAATTCCTGATCGACGGCGGCTACACGAAGTTCTGAAGGGCAGGCTTCTGTCACACAGGCCGGGCAGGCGCCGGGGCAGAATCGATTTCGAAAGGAGCACCCCATGTCCACCCCCATGCTCGACAACTATCTCTTTTTCGACGGCCAATGCGCCGAGGCCATGAAGTTCTACGAGCGCGTCACGGGCGGCACGCTGAAGATGATGATGAAGTATTCGGAGTCGCCGGAAGGGCAGTGCCCGGCCGGCTCGGAGAACCGGATCATGCACTCCAGCATCATGGTCGGCGACCGCAACCTGATGGCTTCGGACAGCCCCGTGGGCGAGCACAAGCCGATGCAGGGCTTTTCCCTGTCGCTGTTCTATGAGAGCCCCGAGGAGGCCAAGCAGAAGTTCGACATGCTGGCCGAGGGCGGCACGGTCACCATGCCGATCGGCCCGACCTTCTGGGCCAAGGCCTTCGGCATGCTCACCGACCGCTTCGGCACCTCGTGGATGGTGAGCGGCGGAGAAGTGAAGCCGTCCTGACCGGCGATCCCAGGCGTCCCCAGCGGGCCGCCGCTTCCGGTCGCTCCCTCCCCAACCGGGGGAGGGTTGGGGTGGGGGCGCTTTCAGTGCACAGCGGCGACCGCCGGGCGCGCTTCCTGCCGCGGCGGCTGCGCGTGGCTGTACAGCCTGGAGATCTCGTCGTGCGTCTGGTGCGCCTTCAGCTCGCTGTGCAGTTCGCGCACGCCGGCCATGCGCAGCACCTCGCGGCAAAGATCTTCCATCTCCCGGCGCAGCACGTGCCCGTGCAGGCGCACCTGGCCTCGTTCGACCTCGACCTCCACCGCCTTCGGGTAGCGCACCACGCGGCCCAGCCGCGAGCGGATGCGGTCGCGCAACTGCTGGTCGGAGCTTGGCTGTGCGTGGCTCACGCGGTCCAGCCGGTGCGTGATCCACATCCCCTTGAGACGGCCGATGGCGCGCTTGCTCTTGGACTGGGCCTTGTAGCTCAGGTCATGGCTGGTCGACACCAGCCTGTCGCGCACCACCGCGCGGCGGCGCGCACCGCTTCGCGTATCGAGGTAATACATGGCCAGCGCGCCGGCTGCCAGGCCGCCGAGAAGGCCGCCGATGAGGGAAAGCGAAGGTTGCTTCATTGATTTGCTCCTGCGGCCTGGGACCCAGTACCGAACCCACCACTTTGCCTCGCTGAATCGGCTCGTCTGTCGGACGACGTTGATGCCTGCACATGCCGTTGCCATGCAGTGACATACTGCAGGCACATCAGTCACGGAGACAAGCCCATGGATTCCGTCGTCCGCCGGCAGACGCTGGCCGATCTGCTGCATCGCACAGCCAAGCGCTTCCCGGACAAGCCCGGGCTGATCTGCGGAGCCACCAGCTGGACGTTTGCGGAGTTCGATGCCGTGGTGGACCGCGTGGCGGCCGGCCTGGCGCAGCAGGGCATCGCGCACGGCAGCCGTGTCGCCGTGCTGGCGCGCAACTCGCACGCCTTTGCCGCGCTGCGCTTCGCGCTGGCGCGCCTGGGCTCGGTGCTGGTGCCGATCAACTTCATGCTCAAGGCCGACGAGGTGGCCTACATCCTGCGCCATGCGCAGGCGCAGATGCTCGCCACCGATTCGGGCCTGGCCGAACTGGCCCGGGCCGCCGCGCAGCAGGACACCGCCGTGAAGCAGCTCGTCTGGCTGCCCTCGGAAGAGCCCACGCAGCCGGTCGAAGGCATGCTCTCCTTCGATGAGCTTGCTCGCACGCAGGGCGAGCCGCCGCCGATGGCGCTGGGCAGCAACGACCTGGCGCAGATCGTCTACACCAGCGGCACCGAGAGCATGCCCAAGGGCGCCATGCTCACGCACGACGCCATCATCTGGCAGTACGCGAGCTGCGCGGTGGATGCCAGCATCGCGCAGGGCGACGTGATGCTGCACGCGCTGCCGCTGTACCACTGCGCCCAGCTCGACGTGTTCCTCGGCCCCGCGGTATACGTGGGCGCCACCAGCATCGTCACCGCCAAGCCCACCCCGGACAACCTGCTGCCGCTGCTGCAGAAGTGGGGCATCAGCTCTTTCTTCGCGCCGCCCACGGTGTGGATCTCGCTGCTGCGCTCGCCGCTGTTCGACCAGACCGAGCTGTCGAAGCTGCGCAAGGGTTACTACGGCGCCAGCATCATGCCGGTGGAGGTGCTGCGCGAGCTGGCGCGGCGGCTGCCGCAGGTCGGTTTCTGGAACCTGTACGGCCAGACCGAGATCGCGCCGCTGGCGACCATGCTCGGCCCCGAGGAGCAGCTGACCAAGCCCGGCTCCTGCGGTCGCGCGGTGCTGAACGTGGAAACGCGCGTGGTCGACGACCGCATGCAGGACGTCCGGCCCGGCGAGGTCGGCGAGATCGTGCACCGCTCGCCACACCTGATGCTGGGCTACTTCAACGACGAGGAGCGCACCCGGACCGCGTTCGAGGGCGGCTGGTTCCATAGCGGCGACCTCGCCACCATCGATGCCGAGGGCTACATCACGGTGGTCGACCGCAAGAAGGACATGATCAAGACCGGCGGCGAGAACGTGGCCAGCCGCGAGGTCGAGGAAATGATCTACCGTATCGCCGCCGTCAGCGAAGTGGCCGTGATCGGCGTGCCGCATCCCCGCTGGGTCGAGGCCGTGGTGGCTGTGATCGTGCGCAAGCCGGGGCAGGAGCTGAGCGAGCAGCAGATCCTCGATCACTGCGGCGCCCACATGGCCGGCTTCAAGGCGCCCAAGGCGGTGGTGTTCGTGGACGCGCTGCCCAAGAACCCGAGCGGCAAGCTGCTCAAGCGCGAGCTGCGCGAGCGCCACAAGGGTGCGTTTGGCTGAGCCGGGCGCTGCGGCCGGGCCACGGCGCTTACACCACGTTTCCATTGGCAACAGCTGAGGCAAGGCGGCTTGCCTAGGATCAAGCTCAGCTGTTTTCCGGGAGCAAAAAGTGGGAGCAAAGTGGATCGTCGCGGGTGCGTGCGTGATGGGCGCCTTGGGCGCGGGCGGGCCCGCGGCCGCCGACAACGAGGCCTACAAGTGCGGGCCCAACTCGTACTCGCAGCACCCGTGCTCGCAAAGGAAGGTCAACACCGAGGAATACCAGGCCCCGGCGGGGAAAAAGACCCCGACCGGAATCGCGCGCCGGCTGCCGGGTGAAACCGAAGAGGAGTTCACCGTCCGTCGCCGCCGCGTGAACCTGCCTGAATCCGACCAGGACGAGTGCAAGCGGCTGGACACCAAGATCCCGTTCGAGCAGGAGCGCCTGAAGCGCACCGTGCGCCCCGACGAGGCGACCGAGGCACGGGCGTCGATTGACGCCGCGCAAAAGCGATTCAGCCAGTTGAAGTGCTGAGCGCAGCCGCCGCTACCATGCGTTTCCTGTGGGGGCATGAATGGCAAGTGGAATGCATGATCGCGAGGGCGGCCTGAGCCGGCGCGTCCTGCTGGCTGCGGGCGCCGCAGCCTTCCCGATGGCCGGCGCCGGCCAGGGCATTGCGCCCTTGGTGGGAGCGGCCGGGCGTGGCGAGCTGCAGCAGGTCGCGACCCTGTTGCGCGCGGGCGCCGACATCGAGCAGCGTGATGCCAACGGCCGCACGGCCGTGCTGGCCGCCACCGCCGGCAACCACGTCGAGGTCGTGCGCGCGCTCATCGCCCGGGGTGCGAACGTCAATGCCCAGGACAACCAGCGCGACAGCGCCTTCCTGCTGGCCGGCGCCAGCGGTCTCACCGAGATCGTGCGCGCCACGCTGGCCGCCGGTGCCGACCTCAAGAGCACCAACCGCTATGGCGGCACCGCGTTGATCCCGGCCTGCCACCACGGGCATGTGGAGACGGTGCGCCTGCTGCTCACCACGGCCATCGACGTGAACCACGTCAACAACCTCGGGTGGACCGCGCTGCTGGAAGCGGTGATCCTGGGCGACGGCGGCCCCGACCACACCGAGATCGTTCGCATGCTCGTCGCGCGAAAAGCCGACCTCAACATCGCGGACCGCCAAGGCGTGACGCCGCTGGCGCACGCGAGGCAGCGGGGCCAAAAGGCGATCGCGGAGATGCTGGCCGCCGCCGGCGCGCGTTAGGGGGCAGTTCTCCCCCTTACGCCGGGAGAGTGCCCTTCTTACTCCCTCTCCCTCCGGGAGAGGGCTGGGGTGAGGGCGCGCGGCCGAAATTGGAATCCGAAAATTGGAATCTGACCCCAATTCGGGGTTCGCCTTTCACTCCGCCGGCCGCAGCGCAATGAAATCGCGGCGCAGCCCCTCATACGCCTTCCCCACTCGCAGCACGAAGGCGTCGGCGCCGTACGGGCCGATCAATTGCATGCCCATGGGCCACTTGCCGTTCGGATGGAAGCCGGCCGGCACGACCAGGGAGGGACATCCGGCGAGCGTCGCGTAGATCGTCACTTCCATCCAGCGGTGGTAGGTGTCCATGGCGCGCCCGGCGATCTCTTTCGGCCAGCGCCAGCTCACGTCGAAGGGCCAGCACTGCGCCGAGGGCAGCACCAGCACATCCCATCGCTCGAAGAGCGTGCGCATGTGCTGGTAGAACGCGCTGCGCACCTGGCTCGCGAGGCGGAACTCCATGTACGACAGGCCCAGCGAACACTCGTACTCCCACTGCGCTTCGGGTTTGATCTTCTCCTTCGCGCCGGGCAGCTGCATCAGCGCGCCCACGCGCGGACCGGCGATCGCGCGGCGCCAGGTCAGCCAGCATTCCCAAACTTTGGCGGCGTCGAACCCGAGCGGGATCTGTTCCACGACAGCACCGGCGCTCTCGAAATGCCGCAACGCGTCGCGGCAGGCTTCGAGCACGCCGGGCTCGGTTGCCAGATGGCCGCCGATGTCCGCAAGCCAGCCGATCTTGAGCCCGCGCAGCAGGGCCGGGTCGGTTTCTCCGTTCCACTCGAGCGGGGACTGCAGCGACAGCGGAGAGCGCGCGTCGTGGCCCGACTGGGTGACCAGCAGGCGCGCGACGTCGTCGATGCTGCGTCCCATCGGCCCCTCGGTGGAGAGCATGTCGATCCACACGTCGGGATTGCCCGCCTGCGGCACGCGCCCCTGCGTCGGCCGCATGCCATACACGTGGTTCCAGCCTGCGGGGTTGCGCAGCGACCCCATGAAGTCCGAGCCGTCGGCAATCGGCAGCATGCGTTGGGCCAGGCAAGTCGCCGCGCCGCCGCTCGAGCCGCCCGCACTCACCGCCGGGTCCCAACCGTTGCCGGTGGCGCCCCAGAGCGTGCTGAAGGTGTGCGAGCCCAGGCCCAGCTCGGGCGTGGTTGTCTTGCCGATCACGATGCAGCCGGCCGCCTTCATGCGCGCCGTCATGATCGAGTCGCGCGGCGGTTTGTTCCGCGCGAGCAGTTCGCAGCCCTTGGTCGTGGGAAAGCCCAGCGCGTCGGAGGCGTCCTTGATCGCGATCGGGATGCCGTGCAGCCACCCGCGCAGGCGCCCAGCCTTCAGTTCCTCGTCCGCCGCGCTGGCGGCGGCGAGCAGCACCTCGTCGGGCGCCAGGTTCACGATGGCGTTGAACACCGGGTTGCGCGCGTGGATGCGGTCCAGCGTCGCACGCATCAGCTCCAGGCAAGAGACCTCGCCACGCTGCAGCAAGGCACCGAGGGTGGAGGCGTCGGCGTTGGTGAGGTCGGCCACGCCTCATCATCGCCGAAGCGCCCGGCGCGCACCAGCACGGCGCTGCCCCCAGTTGCTGCGTTCTTGACTCAGCGGGCCATCCGCGTGCTTTGGTACGATTGCCTTACAAAAGACAAGGAGAAGAGGAGAGAGAGATGAGCGTGCCATCGCTTTGGTTGGCCATTCGTCCGGGTGCATGCCGGGTCCTGGTGTTGGCGGCCTTGTTGGCCGTGGTGGCGGACGCCGACGCGCGAGGCCGGCGTGGCGGCAGTCGCAGCAGCAGTAGCAGCGCGAGCAGGAGCGAAAGCTCCGGCACCACCGTCAACTTCCGCCCGTCCTCGTCCTCATCCAGCAATTCGTCGCAGGCCAGCCCGTACGCTGGCGGCCGCACGGATGCGGGCCGGACGCCCGGCAGTTCTGCCAAGCCGGAGGCCCCGATGACGCCGGAGGAAGCCGCCAGGCATGCGGCACTGCTGGAAGCGGACGAGCGCGATCAGGCGCAGAAGGTGGCCGCCAAAAAGGCTGCAGCCGAGAAAGCTGAAGCGGACCGGCTGGCCTTCGAGCAGGCTGCCAATGCCAGGCAGGCCGCCGAAGAGAAAGCCAAGGCCGACCAGCTCGCCGCCGAGCGCCGCAAGAAGCAACACGAAGACTCGACCGTCGTCTCAGACGTCGATCGCGTCCTGCAGCGCGCCCGGGCGGACTACCCGGTGCTCAGCACGCCGGAAGGCCAGCCCTTGCTCGCGCGCATCGTGGACAAGCAAAAAGCCCTGGTCGCCACCGGCATGTACCCGAGCATGGCCATGGTCCAGGCCGTGGCGGACCATGAGTTCCTGCTGCGACCGGCAGCGCCCCAGCCGGCTGCTCCGGAGGCGGAGCAGGCCACGGCCGGGCAGACACAAGCCTTCGGCGGCTGCCGATGGGTCACGCCCACCCAGTGGGCCTGCAACAAATAACGGGCTCCCTCTGGATTTCCTCCCTCTCCCTCCGGGAGAGGGCAGGGGTGAGGGCGCCCCCGCCCACAACTCACCCCGGAAACTTGATCACCGGCCCCGACACATCCTTCCCTGGAGGCACATAAGCAGGCGCAGGCTTCCCCGCCGGCCCGAGATGCTTGACGAACCGATAGATCGCCAGCAAGTCATCGTCCGACATATCCCGTAGCGCAAACCACGGCATCGGCGGGCGCAGTTCGGTCGTTCTGGCGTACTTCAGCCACTCCTTCTCCGTCATCTTCGGCATCGACAGCCGCAGGTTCGGCGGGTAGGTGGTGCCCCAGCCGCCGCTCCAGCCCACGTTGTCGCCCGTGAGCCATTCCTTCTCCGGCACCTTGCCGGCCGACTGCGGGTAGTTCGGCGTGTGGCAGTCGTTGCAGCCCGCGATGCGCGCGAGGTAGCGGCCACGCTCGATGCTGCCTGGCTTGCCGGGCACGGGCTTGGAAGCAGGCGCCGGGTCGGCGGCATACGCCGCGGCGGCGAGGCAGGACAGGGCTGCGATCGCGAGTACATGGTGCACGGGCTTCATGGGCGTGACTCTCCTTGGCGCCGGTTGAGTGAAACGGGATGAGGATGCCGTCGAGGCGCAGCCCGGCTGCTGCGTTGCAGGCTCAGCGCGCCATCAAGGCGCGCAGCTTAGGCACATCGACCTGCTTCATCAAGGCCGGCAGGCGGCTCTTGTCGGCCTGGAAGTAGACGACGATGTTCTGCACCGGCCACTGGGGCTGGGCCTTGGCATCGTCCACGCGCGCTTTCAGGAAGTGGTCCTGCACGGGGCCCCAGGCGCCCAGGAAGATCGCCGCCTCGCCGGTCACGTTGAACAGGTAGGCTGCATCGGCGCCGTCGATCTTCACCGATGTGGCCTTGCCGCCGAAGCTGTATTCGTCGCGGTTGACGTCCACGCCGATGGTAATGGCGCTGTCCTTGCCGGCTTCGGCCGCGGCGGCATCCGTCCGGTCCAGCGCGCCGCCGGCATTCATCGCCTTGGCCCGTTCGGCCTCGAGCTTTTCCATCTGCGCGCCCAGCCGCTGCACGGCAGCCAGGTCCTGTTTGGCGGCGGCCTTTTCCATTTGCGCCGCCAGGGCCTGCTGCCGCTTGTCGAACGAATCCATGGTGGCCTGCGCGCTGGCCGTGTGCAGGCCGGCGGACGCCTCGACGACCTTCTGCTGCCTGGCCTGCACGTTGTCGGCGCGGTTGAAGCGACGGATGAACGAATACCGATAGGGATCGTGGCCGCTCTTGCACACGCCGTCGCGCGCCGAGTTCGCGCCTTCATCCTCGTCGGCCTCCCAACCCTTGGGTGCCTTGGGCAGCGCCGCGGCGATCGCGCCGAAATTCGCCTTGACCCGAGCCGACTCCGCGGTGGTCAGGGGCCGAGTGACGCAGCCGCCGTCAGCATGGGCCGGCAGGGTGACGATGGGTTGGCACAGAACAACGACGGTGCCCAGAACGACAGCGCGGGTCGAGGCGAACAGGTGCATGGGGCGGCTTTCCGTCTTGATTTGGATAAACCGCGCGATCGTAATGGCTTGCCATGCGGCGGTCTATGGGGCGGTTGCCCGCTACTACCTTGCGCTTGAGCCACGGCCGGCGTCTCCTATTCCGGGGCAGAATCCCAAAAAAACCGGAGGGAACAAGCATGCTGCTGAAAAAGGCAGACGACAAGTCAAAGCGCCTCTCGTTGCTGGAGGATCTTCAGAAGTCGCCCCTGTTGGACGCCCGTCAAAAGACTTGGCTGCGGGATGAGTTGATGCGCTTACGCAAAGGCATTCAGGGCGAAAAAGAGTCGGCCTACTTCCTTGACCAGCATTTCAAGGGAGGCGAAAACCACGTTGTTCTCCACGATCTTCGCTTGGTGATTGACGGCGACGTAGCCCAGATCGACCACCTGATCGTCAATCGAGCCTTTGGCTTCTACCTGATCGAAACGAAGAACTACGCGGGCAGCGTCAGCATCAATTCAATGGGCGAGTTCACGGTGGACTACGACAGCCAGCGATTCGGCGTCCCTTCACCCATTGAGCAGAGTCGACGGCACGAGCGAATCCTGCGCACCTGGCTCGAACGGCTGGAGATCACCAATCGCATTGGTTCAGACTTCGAGTTTCACCATGTTGTGATGTTCCACCCGAAGGCCATCATCAACCGGCCTGCGGCCAAGGACTTTGACACCTCCAATGTGATCAAGGCTGACCAGTTTCCGAGCTGGCATAGGCGCTTCGTAGACAAAGACCTCGGAATTGGTTCCGTGTTCCGGGGCATCGCCAACATGCGCTCACTGGAAACGATCAAGGAATGGGGCGAAAAGCTCGCCCGGCAGCATCGGCCTGAGAATCCGTTTGAACTTCCGGAGTTCATGCAGCCCAAACAGCCGCCGAAAACACCTAGCGCGCCTAAGCCTGCCCCACCCCGCCAGGTACCTGCTGTCAAGGTCACGGATGCTTCAATGGGGGAGCCGCAGCAGAAGCGGTTGGTCTGCCTTCACTGCAATGCCAAGATCAGCTACGCAGAGGGACGCTACTGCTGGAGCAACTCCACGCGCTTTCGCGGTGGGCAGTACTGCAGGGAGCATCAAGCGTTGTTTTGATGTCGAGTGAAATTGGAATCCGACCCCAATTCCACTCACAAAAACCGGAGGAACCAGAATGCTACTGAAGAAGGTCGACGCCACGAGCGAATCCTGCGCACCTGGCTCGAACGCCTGGAGATCACGGACGGCCCTGGAGTGGCTTCGCATACGCGCTGACGAAAGCGTGGAGCTCAGTCCTGCCTTGCAACAGCACGAGAAGTAACGCGGCCTGATTGCGCCGAGGCTCAGCCAAGCTACCTACGACAGAGCGAGAGAAGCGCTGGTACAGGCCGAGCGCGGCGAAAAGTCGCGTGTGTAGCGGCCGGGCGCTAGGGGCGAGGCCAACGTGGAAATTGGAATCCGACCTCAACTCCCCTCGAACTGAGCCATCTCGGCGCGACATTCATCCCAGCAAATAGGCAAGAGCCCGGCCAGCTTCCTGCCGGCTGTACCTTCCGGAGTTCCAAAGAGCCTTGACGAGATCGAATAGTTGCTCCGGTTCATGCGCCATGTCCTTCACCTTGTTTAGAACCGCTTTTCGACGCGTTGCTACGGGTAGAGGACCACTGATCAGCCCCTTTTGGACAAAATGGCCTTCCGCATCTAACTCAGCCCCGATTGGAACAACTGCCGTTTCTAGGTCGCTCTTCCAAAGATACACATTTACCGGATCTAGAAGAGTATTGACAACTTTGGGCTGCGACTTAGAAACAGCTTGACGAAGTGAATTGCGTTGAGTGGATGTAAGCTTTGCCCATACGAGCTTAGCCAGCACTGAATCCTCAATGCCCTGAGCTTGGAATGGTGTTGTAAGCTCATTTGACATTGCATTCAGTAGCTTCTCGGACTTATGAGTCTTATTGGCCCGTGAGAACAGAAGTGGCTGAAGGGCTGCAATCGCCTGCTTTGCCGCAGTTACGTCTTGGGTCGCTAGGCCTGACTTGAACAATGGTTGGTTTGTGCCGTAAGCCGCATCCCAATCGAACAGCGCACGCCAGTCGGCGCCGAGTTCATCAAGCAAAAGACAAAGTTCGGATACTTGTCCTTTTCCGCCTACTGGAACAATGAGTAGATCTTGGTGCTCGGGGGCTAGGTTTGTCTGTAGTTCAATGAGCGCCCGCAAGAAGTTCACATCGTTTGGGCCTTCTACAACAACCACCCTTTTTGCAAGAAGAGCCTCTGCCGGACGCAGGCCGAACTTGCCTAGGAGTGACCGCATCGCCCGCTGAGACTTTGTCAAATTGACCGGGCGCTTCTGAGTCAGGCGCTGGTTGTCCACGTACAAAGGGAGCACACCGGCAAGATCAAACTGATTTAGCAAGTAAGGTGAATGCGTTGTTGCAAATACTTGACTATCACCAGTCGCGCAACTTTTTAGTTCTTGTGCAACGACGCGAATGGAGGTTGGGTGGAGGTGATTATCTGGCTCTTCAAATAGGTATAAGACAGTTTGACCCGTGACCTTCCCAACATCGCGATAGAGTTTGATGATGACTGCGCTTTGGTGTCCCGTTCCAAGTCGCCCGAGTGGTAACGAATTGGGGCCGATCCGAACTCGAATCCCTGCATTTGAAACGATCTGATCAACGGCAATGTGGCTCGAATCTAGACTTAGATTGTCGACGCCTAGCCATTCCCGCGCGATCTGATTGGGTGCGACAAGCATATCCCTTGCATGCCGACTAATGGAAGCTCTGACTTTCCCGTTTACTTGGTGAAGTGAATCTGCACCCCGTTGTTTTCTCAACGAGTCCAGCAGAGCTTCTTTAAACGGTTGCAGACCATCAGCGGAGATATCGCGAATCGCCGGCACATAAACTACCAAAAAAAAGGAGAGAAACCTCTCTCCTTCTGGATCATCTAGTTTTACCTCGTTCAAGTGGCGAGTCCATGTCCCCGTCTTCTTGAACTTAAATTTGTACGTAAAAGGCGTGTTCGGAGGCAGTGCGAACGCTGTTGCAAGTGCTCCGGTTGGTTTGTCAAACTCGAACTCTAGTTGACATGTTGTGTTCGGCCCGGTGTCCAGAGTGATGTTGTCTGGCAGCCGACTTGAATCTATGGCATTCCTGAAAGCCAAGCGCAATGCTCTCAGGAGATTTGATTTGCCAGAGCTGTTTGTGCCGCAAACTATTGTCGTGGGTGGAGGACGAAACTCAAAGTCATCAAGTGAGCGAAAGTGCCTGATCTTGATTCGCTGTATCTTCACTGTCTCCGTCTCCTCGTTTTTGCTCTTTCTTGTCCACGACGGGAAGTCGTGCGCGCGTATCTTCTTCTACTTTCCCCAAGAATCCTTCATTCCCGCCACCCGGTTGAACACGGTCTTACCCTCGCCATGATCCTTCCGGTCGGCCACAAAGTACCCATGCCTCTCAAACTGGAACTTCTCATCCCCCTTCGCCGACTTCAATGACGGCTCCACATACGCCGTCACCACCTTCAGCGAATCCGGGTTGATCTCCTCCAGGAAATCCTTGTCGCCGGCCCCGGGCTGCGCCGCGGAGAACAGCCGGTCGTAAAGCCGCACTTCGGCCTTCACGCCGTCGGCCACGCCCACCCAGCTGATGTTGCCTTTCACCTTGACGGCGTCGGCGCCGGGGGTGCCGCTCTTGGTGTCGGGCACCAGCTTGGCCTGGACTTCGGTCACGTTGCCGTTGGCGTCCTTGGTGGCGCCGATGCATTCGATGACGTGGCCGTACTTCAGGCGCACCTTGTTGCCGGGAAACAGGCGGAAGAAGCCCTTGGGCGGGGTCTCCTCATAGTCGCTGCGCTCGATCCACAACTCCTTGCCGCACATGAACTCGCGGCGGCCGCGTTCGGGGGCGTGCGGGTGCACGGGGGCGGAGCAGGCATCGAGGAAACCGGCGCCCATGATCTCGTCCCAGTTGGTGATGACCAGCTTCACCGGGTCCAGCACGGCCATGGCGCGGGCGGCCTTGGGGTCCAGGTCGTCGCGCAGGGCCTGTTCCAGCACGCTGTAGTCGATCCAGCTGTCGGCCTTGCTCACGCCGATGCGCTCGGCGAACAGCTGCAGGGCCTCGGGCGTGTAGCCGCGGCGGCGCAGGCCGACGATGGTGGGCATGCGCGGGTCGTCCCAGCCGCTGACGTGTTTCTCATCGACCAGTTGCTTGAGCTTGCGCTTGCTGGTCAGCACGTAGGTCAGGTTCAGGCGGGCGAATTCGTATTGGCGCGGGTGCGGCTGGTTGATCAGGCCGCCTTCGGCCAGGCGGTCGAGCAGCCAGTCGTAGAAGGGGCGCTGGTCTTCGAACTCCAGCGTGCAGATGCTGTGGGTGATGTTCTCCAGCGCGTCCTCGATCGGGTGCGCGTAGGTGTACATCGGGTAGATGCACCACTTGTCGCCGGTGTTGTGGTGCTCGGCGCGCTTGATGCGGTACAGGGCCGGGTCGCGCAGGTTGATATTGGGGCTGGCCATGTCGATCTTGGCGCGCAGCACGGCTGCGCCGTCGGCCAGCTTGCCGTCGCGCATCTCGCGGAAGCGGCTGAGGTTCTCCTCGATCGAGCGGCTGCGGTAGGGGCTGTCGGTGCCCGGACGGCTGAAGTCGCCGCGATTGGCCCGCATCTGTTCGGGCGTCTGCTCGTCCACGTAGGCGTGGCCGGCTTCGATCAGGTACTCGGCGGCGCGGTACATGAAGTCGAAATAGTCACTCGCGTGGTAGTAATGGCTCGTCCCGTTGGCGTCCCAGGAGAAGCCCAGCCACTTCACGGCGTCCAGGATGCCGTCGACGTATTCCTGCTCTTCCTTCTCCGGGTTGGTGTCGTCGAAGCGCATGTGGCAGACACCGTTGTAATCACGCGCCAGTCCGAAGTTCAGGCAGATGCTTTTTGCATGGCCAACATGTAAGTAACCGTTGGGTTCGGGCGGAAAACGTGTGCGGATCTTCGCGGGGTCGGCCTGGCCTTTCAGGTGGTCCGAGGCGTCCGCCGGATGGCCCGCCCAGTGCCGCTGCGCATAGGTGCCCTGCTCCAGGTCGCGCTCAATGATCTGGCGCAGGAAATTGCTGGGCTTGGCGGCGTCTTTTTCGGCGGGGGCATTCATATCGAAACCATTTTAGGGTGGGGCGCTCTAAGCACGGTCGAGCTGCCTCCGCAAGCTCGCCTGCGAACTGCAGAAGGCGACAGATCGTTACGTCCACTAACGGGTTTGCGGGGGAGCGGGGTATTCGCCAAGCCAGCGGCTGCGTTTAATAGGGGCATAGGGCAGATTTCACGGCCCAGCACAACAAATCCGGGAGTCCGTCATGAAGTTCAACCGTTCCCATGCGATCAAGGCTGCCGCCGGCGCCTTGGCGCTGGCAGCAGCGGGCGCCGCCAGCGTCGCCCATGCCGGCGGCAACGTGGCCTTCTCGATCGGCGCCAGCGTCCCTGGCGTGGCCATCGCCGCTACGAATGCTCCGTACTACGGCTACGGCTACGGCCCGGCCGTGGTCGCGCCGGCGCCGGTCTATGTGGCCCCGCCCGTGGTGGTGCGGCCCGCGCCGGTGTACTACCCGGCGCCGGTCTACTACGGCGCGCCGGTCGTGGGCGCCAGCTATTACTACGGCCCGGCCTACTACGGCCGCGGCTACTACGGCGGTAAGGGGCACGGCCACCATCACGGCCACGGTCACGGCCACTGGCGCTGACACGATTTTCCTGTTGCCACGAGAGAGAGGTTCTCCAAGCCTTGGCCCCGCACGGAAGTGTTGGGGCCATTTTTTTTGCCCGGCCCGGGCTCGAAGCGCTTACTGAGATCCGGTCGTGAACCTGAAACTGCTGCTGCCTGCCTGGCCGCCCGCGGTCCAGTTGAGGTTGACGGTGTACTGCGTGTTCGTCGCCAGCGGCACGGGCAGCACGGTGGCCCATCCGCGCGTGAACTGCTGTTCCGGGTCGGGCGTCTGGCCGTCGCCATAGATCACCTGAAGCGCCACCGTGCCCCCTGGGCCGGTGATCCTGGCCATCCCCAGGCGCAAATCATCCGGTCCGCGCACGATGATGGGTTGCCCCCAGCTGGGGTTCTGCTGGCTGGGCAGGGGTGAAGGCGACTCGTTGCGGTTGAAGGCGAGGACGCCGGTTGTCCCTTCGCAGGGGTAGGTGCGAACCGAGGTGACCGCCGGCGGCCTGGCAATGAACGGGAACCCGAACTCCATCGTCAGTCCAACGACGCCCTGGAAGGGCTGCGAATCGATGCCGACATCGCGCGCGCTGTCGATCATGAGTTGGCCGTGATAGGGCGCGGCGAACAGCCGCCGCACCGCGTCCGCCGAGTCTCCCGGCGCGAACAGCGGAAAGCTGATCACTTCGCCGATGCCTGCGCTGGAAGGGTAACCTGCCACAACCGCCCGGTTGGCCGGGTTCACGCCGGTGAAACCGGGCTTGCCGGGCTCTTCCGTGTGCGCGACCAGGTTGTTGAGCACCATGTAGCTCATGTGCGCCGTTGCCGAACGGTCCAGCGCCGCCGACTGCGCCAGCGTTCCGAAACCGCAGTGGTCGCGTTCGGAATTGGTGGTGGTGAAGGCCAATGCCTCCGGACTGCCGGCCGGATAGGTGGTGCCCGGGGCGTTGCCGCCAGAAGCGGGGGGAGTCTCGTCATCGTCACCGCCGCCGCATCCGGCCACGGCCATGACGGTGACCAGAACTGATGCGATGAGCGAGCGATTCATGAGGCTCCCTGCAACTCGCCCCTTCCCCAAAAAAAAGAGGCCCCAGTCCATCGGACTGGGGCCAACATGCTAGTCGCGGGACGGAGGGCCGGACCAGCTCACCCCGGAGGAGGAGGGGACTCAGAGGAGTCGGGGTGATGGACCTGTAGTAGACGCTGTGCCAGCCGCACCCCATGTAGGACAAGACCGACAAGAAATGACAGACAGCTTCCCCAGGGTATGAATCGCAAACCGCTGACCCCCGGGCTCCCCCCGCGCTACATGGCCTTGAACAGATGCGCGTACAGCCGGCTCACGGCGAGCCGCTCACTGCGCCCGCGCAGGCTCAGGTGCAGCTTGCCGGCTTCGTCGCGGTTGACGGCCTCGATCGCCTCGGCGCGCACGACGGTGCCCCGATGGACCTGCCAGAAGCGTTGCGCATCCAGCTGGGGCAGCAGTTCCTTCAGGGGCGTGCGTATCAGGTACTCGTGGCTGGCGGTGAGCACGCGCAGGTACTTGTCGGCCGCTTCGAAGTAGAGAACCTCGTCCACCGGCACCATGCGGATGCTGTTGCCCACGCTCACTTGCAGCACCTTCAGCGACTCATGCGGCGAGGACGGCGAGGATGGCGCGACAGACGCCGCCGGCAAGGCGCCGAGCAGGTGGCGCAGCTGCCCCAGCGTTGCCTCGAAGTCCCCGCTGCCGGCCGCCCGCCGCGACAGTACGTCCTTGATCTTCGCAACCGACTTCGCCAGGCGCTGGGGCTGCACCGGCTTGAGCACGTAGTCGACGGCCTGGGTTTCGAAGGCCTGCACCGCATACTGGTCGTAGGCGGTGATGAAGGCCAGTGCCGGAAAGGGCCGGCCCGGCGGCCACTCGTCGGCCAGCTGCGCGGCGGCTTCGATGCCGCTTTGGCCCGGCATGCGGATGTCGAAGAGCAGGACGTCGGGCTGCAGCGCGAGCGCCTGGGCCGCAGCCGATTCGCCATCGCCCGCGATCCCCAGCACCTGCAGCTCGGGCCAGGCGCGCGCCAGCTCGGCCTGCAGCGCCTGCGCCAGCAGCGGTTCGTCTTCGGCGATCAGGGCGGTCGGGTTCATGCGAGGGGCAGGGTGATCCTGGCATGGGCGCCGTCACCGTCGGTGCGGAACTCCAGGCTGGCGCGCTCGCCGTAGAGTGCTGCCAGCCGCTCGCGCACCTGCGTCAGGCCAAAGCCCGCGCCAGCAGTCGAAGCGCCCTGGCCCTCGCCCGCGCCGGTGTCGGCGACCTCGAGCACGAGCAGGTCACCGCTCGTGCATGCGCAGATCATGATCTGCCCGCCGCCGACCTTCGGCTCCAGGCCGTGCTTGATGCTGTTCTCCACCAGGGGCTGCAGCAGCAGGGCCGGCACGCGGGTCTGCGCCAGCGCCTTCGGCAGGGCCATCTCGTACCCCAGGCGCGGGCCCATGCGGATCGCCATCAGCTCCAGGTAATCGCGCAGCCGGTCGAACTCGGCCTGCAAAGGATGCGTGGTGGCGCGCGAGGCGTCCAGCGTGGCGCGCAGGTAGGCGATCATGTGGTCCAGCATCTCCTGGGCGCGCTGCGGGTCCACGCCGATCAGCGCGCGCAGGTTGGCCAGGGTGTTGAACAGCATGTGCGGCTCGAGCTGGGTCTCCAGCAGCTTCAGCCGGGCCTCGTCGGCGTGCTTGCGCGCCTCGCCCATCTTGCGCTGCAGGTAGTGGCTCTTGTTGATGCTGTAGAAGTAGTAGCTGCCCACCACGCCGGCGATCAGCGTGATGAGGAACGAAATCCGGAACTCGGCCGCCCGGTCCACCGGCGGGCCGGTGTACAGGCTGAAAGTGCGGCAGATGAGGTCGCCCAGGTAGCTGCCGGTGAAGAAGCCGGCGACGATCGCGGCCACCGGCAGCAGCAGGCCCGTCATGCCCTGGGGCCAGCCGGTTTCGATCGCCGACGGGAACAGGTGACGGCCCAGGTCGATCATGGCCCAGATCGACAGGCCGATGGCCAGCGAATACATCACCGAAGGCATGTAGGCGCTGTTGGGCATGAACGCGAACTGGATGGTGGCCACCGCCAGGCAGAAGGCGGCGGTCTGCAGCAGGTTCTGCAGCTTGTTGATCCAGTTGATGTTCATCGGGCGCCCGGGTCCCTATCGGTCGCGCATGCGCTCCTGCTCGCGCAGCAGCCGCTCGCGTTCCTTCTGCACCATGCGTTCGCGCAGGCCGCTGCCGCGGCCCAGCACGAACACCGAGATGCCATGCAGCGCCAGGCCGAGGCCCCAGCCCAGCACGGGGGCCATGCTCCAGCGGCGCGTTCCGAACAACTGGTCGGACATCGCGAACAAGGTGAGGTTCACGGCCACATAGACAGCGGCATGGAAGTACCAGCCGATCTTGGCGCCGGCGCGCTTGCGCGCCAGGCGCTCGATCTCTTCCGGCGACAACTGCGACTGCGGCGACTGCTGGGGCATATCAGGTTCATTCTAGGGTCAGGGCAGCAGATGCCTGCGCATGAAGGCCACGATCCTGGCGTCCACCTCGGGCAGCACCGAGCGGTCGAAGCCCGGCGGGTCGCCCAGCAGGTCCTGCGCGATCTCCCCCAGCACGTGCGGCGGCGGCGGGGGCGACAGCAGCGCGCCGTGGCCGGCGGCGGGCAGGTGCGCGACCAGCTCGCAGCGCGGAGCGCAGGCGGCCAGGATGGCGTCGCTGTGGAAGCGCGGCACCAGCCACTTGTCCCGGCCGGCCGTCACCAGGCCCAGCGGCACCTGGGGCGTGGCCAGCGAGGCGGCGTCGAAGTCGGCGGCGAAGGGCACGCCGGCGACGATGACGCGGATGCGCGGGTCCGTGTGGACGTACCAGGTGTCGTCGTCGAAGCGGTGGCGGATGACGTTCAGCGCCAAGCCCTTCTTCAGGTCGTCGAGGAAGTCGCCGCGCAGCCGGGTGGCCAGGCCCACGCACGAGGCGAAGTCGTTAGCAATGTCGGCTTCGCAGTGGCGGCGGAACTGCCCGGGCGACCAGCGGCCGCCGGCCAGCGTCAGCGCCGTGTGCCCGCCGGCCGACATGCCGTACATGCCGACCTGCTCGAACGAGACGATCGCCGCAAAGCGCGGGTCGGCGGCGACGGCGTCGATGGCGCGCGAGACCTCGGCGGGGCGGATCTTCCAGCTCTCGGGGCCGGGCGTGGAAGGGTCCTGCGCGTTGTCCCCCTGGTGGCGCGGCAGGGCCACGACGAAGCCCGCGTTCACCAGCGCGCGGGCCAGGTCCGAATGCACCCAGGCGTTACCGCCCGAGCCGTGCGAGATGACCACCAGCCGGCCGTTGCCGCGGGCGGGCGGCGCATCGGGGGCCAGCTTCAGCTCGAAGGGGCCGCGCTTCACGGACTGCTCGGGCGCGGCTGTGGGATAGAACACCGTGACCGGCCCGTCGGCCCCGACGGGCTTGAGCTGCGTGAGGCCGACGTTGGCTTGCGCCCAGGTGGCGGCGAGGGCCAGGAGGGTGGTGAGGCAGTGCCGCAGCATGGCGGGCCTCACCATGGATCCCGTTGCAGGGCCAGGCGCTCGCGTTCGCGCGCCACCAGCTTGTCGTGCAGGCCGCCGCTGCCAGCCACCAGGAACACCACCACGCCGTGGATGGCCAGCCCCAGGCCCCAGCCGAGCGCGGGGAAGACGACCCAGCCGCGGCCGCTCGCCGCGGCGATGGCCGCCAGCGTCAGGTTGACGGCGAGGTAGACGCCGGCGTGGATGTACCAGCCCATCTTGGCGCCGGCGCGCTTGCGGGCAATGCGTTCGATTTGCTGCGAGTCCATGGTGAGCTCCTTGCGTGTGAATTTCGATATCAGGCGGCGAAGGCCGGAACGGGTGCGGCGGCGGGCCGCAGCGCCAGGCGGGCCAGCTGGGCGGCGCGGCCGGCGAACAGGCCGCTGAAGACGCCGTAGAGGGCGGCGGTCGCGATGGCGATGTCGGCGTCGGCCTTCAGTTCCGGGTGCAGCGCCAGGCTGGCATTGACCACGTAGCGCGTCAGGAACACCGCGAGGATCAGGGCCATCGGCACCCAACTGCCCGGCAGGAAGAACTGGCGCGTCGCAGCGTCGTAGCGCACGCCGGCGGCCGGGCCGGTGCGCAGCAATGCAAAGGCAACGACAGTGCCGGACATGAGCCAGGCGGCGGCGACGGCGGGGGTGGCGCCAAAGGCCGAGACCATGCCGAAGATCGCGTAGCCGCCCATGGCGATGGGGAGCAACAGGATGCGCGCGAGGCCGGCTTGGCGGTCACGTGCCTGCGAGAAGCCCAGCACCAGCAGCGCGGCGAGCAGGCCCCAGACCCAGCCGGGCGTGTGCGAGAGGACCAGGCCGATCGTGCCGATCGAGGGGAACAGGCCCCAGACGAACTTGCCGAGCGTGCGGTTGGGCAGCAGGGTGAACGCGCCGGCCGCCACGCAGGCGCCCCAGTAGAGGCGCTGCATGATCTGGCGGTGCTTGGCGATGTTGCCCTGGGCCAGGTGGCGGAAGGACGCGAACAACCCCAGCAGCGTCGCCGGCACCAGCAGGTGGATCGGCGAGAAGCCGGCGATGTTGGGCAGTCCCGACACGTGGATGAACAGGGCCGACACGGCCGTGATCACCATCAGGGTGACCCAGGCGTAGCCAAAAGCCCGGTGCAGGCGCGGGCGCTGCGTCGCTCCCTTGCGGGCCCACAGCGCGACGGGACCGATGGCCAGCGCGCCGATGGCGGCGGTCAGGTGGATGGCGATTTCGGGGGCGAGCGGCATGGCGGGTCTCCAGGCGGTGGGTCGTTGGGACGCACTGTGGCGACCGCGCCGGGCAGCGGCGAGGGCCATGGGACGAAACGCAGGAAACGGACCGCCAGATGAACGCGCCGCGGCGTGAAATGCTTCGCCGGATCCCGCTTCCAGAACGCCTGCGGCTCAGGCGGAAGAGGCGCGGGCGCGATAATCCGCGCTCTGCAATGAAGGAGCGCAATTGGAATTCCTGCTGCTGGCCAAGGCCGCGGTGATGGGCGTGGTGGAGGGACTGACCGAGTTCCTTCCGATCTCCAGCACCGGACACCTCATCCTGGCCGGTTCGCTGCTCGGCTTCGATGACGAGAAGGCGAAAGTGTTCGATATCGCGATCCAGACCGGCGCCATCCTCGCCGTCATCATCGTGTACTGGCAAAAGATCCGCGACACCCTGGTGGCGCTGCCCACGCAGGCCAAGGCGCGGCGCTTCGTGATCAACGTGCTGATCGCCTTCCTGCCAGCCGTGGTCCTGGGCCTGCTGTTCGGCAAGGCGATCAAGGCCAACCTTTTCACCCCGGCCGTGGTCGCCACGACCTTCATCCTCGGGGGCTTCGTGATCCTGTGGGCGGAGCGGCGTCCGCCCTCGGCGGTGCGCATCGCCGACGTCGACGAGATGCGCTGGCAGGATGCGCTGAAGGTCGGGCTCGCCCAGTGCTTCGCCATGATCCCAGGCACCAGCCGCAGCGGCGCCACCATCATCGGCGCCATGCTGTTCGGCCTTTCGCGCAAGGCGGCCACCGACTTTTCCTTCTACCTGGCCATCCCCACGCTGATCGGCGCCGGCGCCTACAGCCTGTACAAGGAACGGGCGCTGCTGTCGATGGCGGACCTGCCGCTGTTCTCGGTGGGGCTGGTGTTCTCCTTCCTGAGTGCGTGGCTGTGCGTGCGCTGGCTGCTGCGCTACATCTCCACCCACAGCTTCACGCCCTTCGCCTGGTACCGCATTGCCTTCGGCATCGTGGTGTTGGCCACGGCGTGGTCCGGCGTCGTTCAGTGGGCGGAGTGATCCGCGGTTGATCAGCGGCTTCGCGCCATGGCGTGCGGCTGCCAGCTGCCCTCGGGTTGCGCCAGCCGGTCCGCGATGATGCGCAGCACCTGCGGGTGCGACACGATGCCCAGGTGGCTGGCGTGCACCTCCACGCTTTCGGAGCGCAGGGTCCGCCGCTCCAGGCAGCCGCGCCAGGACACGATGCCGTCGCTGCGGCTGTAGATCGAGGTGGTCGGCACGGGTGGGCACTCGCGGATGCGCGCCTCCACATGCGGCTCCAGTTGCGCCTTGTCGTGATTGAGCAGCTTGAACACGGTGCCGGCATGGTTGCCCTGCGCCAGCGCGGCGAAGGGCGTGGCCAGCGTGATCACCTGCCGCACCATCTCCGGCCTGCGCTTGGCGAGTTCGCGGGCGTACACGCCGCCCAGACTCCAGCCGATCAGGCTGACCTTGCGCTGGTGCCGCGCATGCAGGCGCTCCAGGCGCTCCTCCAGGCGCAGCAGCCATTCGTCGAAGCTGCCCTCCGGCCCAGTGTTGACGCCGCCGCCCCAGTCGTGGACGGTGAAACCTGAGTCCTTCAGGTAACGGCGCAGGTGGGCCGTGGTGAGCGCGCCGGCGCCCAGGCCCGGGTAGACGACGACCGGGTGGCCGTCGCCGACCACGTCGGCCCGTGGCCCGACCCGGGCGGCGGTGTAGTCGAACAAGGCGCGCAGGGGCTCGGCCGCGAGCAGCGACAGCGACGGCGGACGGAATGCGGGTGTCTGAAAGACGTGCGTGGTAGCCATGGGTTCACTGTCTCAAACGGCCCGGTGCGGCGTCTGTAGGGCATCGGTAGAGGTGCCCTGTAGGACACCACCAACAAAGGACGCACCTGATTGGGGCCCCGTTGGGGCCTATTGGGGGAACTCGTAGCCTCGCAAAGCGGCCTCGATGGCCGCGGCTGTAGCCAGTGGTTTCTCCATGGGGAACAAATGACTGCCATCGAGCATCATGATTCGGTCTTCGGTGACCTGCCTGCTCATGGCCATGCCCACTTGCTGGAGTTCCTCCGAAGCCAGGCCGCCGATGAATGCCGCCGGGCATTGCAAGGGGTGCCGCAGCAGCAGGCGGTCCAGGTTGTGGGGCAGGGTGTTGTAGATGGCGGTTTCCACGTCGCGGTCGAAACTGAGGACCCGCTCGCCGTCGTCATCCTCGGTGCAGCGCGCGACGTAGTCGCGCAGCACCTGTTCGTCCCACTGGGCAAAGGCCTTCTTGTGGCGGAAGTGCTCGAAGGCGTCCTCGACCGAGGGCCAGCGGTTCTTGCGCCGGCGGCTCACGCGGCCCGGCGACACCGAGCCCACGAGCTGGGTCTGCTTCATCGCGGCCAGGGCGGCGGCCTTCCAGCCCCCCAGCAGGGGCGAATCGAGCAGCAGCACGCCGCGCGCCAGCTTGGGATGTCGCGCCGCGCACATCAGGCTCAGGAACCCGCCGAGCGAATGGCCCACCAGGAAGGCGGGTTCACCGTGCTTGCCGACTTCGCGCTCGGCGAAATCCTGCAGCTGCTCGACCAGGTGCGGCCAGTTGCTGGTGACGGGATAGCGCGCATCGTGGCCGAACTTGTCCACCGCCTTCACGGTGAAGCCGCGGGCGCGCAGGTGCTTGAACAGCACCGTGTAGGTGGCCGCCGGGAAGCTGTTGGCGTGCGAGAAAACAATCAGGCTCAAATGAGCCTCTCATCCGGCCGCGTGATCTTCTTGATCGGCCGGGCGCGGGCGTTGTCGACCTTCAGCGGGACCTCGGTGGGCGCATCGCTCCACTGCGGATCCTCCAGGCTGTCGAACACCTCGCGCAGCTTCTGGCCCCAGCTGGAGTGCAGCATGCGGAAGTAGGGGTTCTGCATGTCGATGCAGACGACCTTGTCGCTCTGGAAGGTGTCGGCCTCGTACACCACCAGGTCCAGCGGCGGTCCCACCGACAGGTTGGACTTCATGGTCGAATCCATGGACACCAGCGCGCACTTGGCGGCCTCGTTCAGCCCGGTCTCGGGCGTGATGACGCGGTCGAGCACCGGCTTGCCGTACTTGTATTCGCCGACCTGGAAGTAGGGCGTCTCCATGGTCGCTTCGATGAAGTTGCCGGCCGAATACACCTGGAACAGCCGCATGTTCTCGCCGCGGATCTGGCCGCCGAAGATCAGGTTCACGTTGAACTCGACGCCGGCATGCTGCAGCGCCTCCGCATCGCGGTCGTACACATGGCGCACCGCGTTGCCGAGCACCCGAGCGGCATCGAACATGCTCTTGACGTTCCAGATCGTCATGGCCTCGGAGCCGTCGCCTTCCTTGAGCTGTTCGACCTGCAGGATCTCGCGCACCGACTGGGCGATGCTCAGGTTGCCCGCCGCCAGCAGCACCATGAAGCGGTCGCCGGGCCGTTCGTAGACGATGATCTTGCGGAAGGTGCTGATGTTGTCCACGCCCGCGTTGGTGCGCGAGTCGGACAGGAATACCAGCCCCGCATTGAGTTTGATGCCGACGCAGTAGGTCATGGTCTTCTCCTATCCATCTCCCAGCTTCTTCTTGAGCGCGTAGAGCGCATCCAGCGCTTCGCGCGGGCTCAGCGCATCCGGATCCAGCGCCGCCACCGCGGCTTCGACGGCACTGGGGGCGGGCGCTTCGGCCGCCGGCGGCGGCGCGAACAAGTCTACCTGCTCGCGGCTGAGCAACTGCTGGTTTTCCAGCGACGACAGCGCGTGCCGGGCGTGGTTGACCACGCCGGCCGGCATGCCCGCCAGGCGGGCCACCTGGATGCCGTAGCTGCGGCTGGCGGGCCCGGGCTGGATCTCGTGCAGGAACACGATGTCGGCGCCGGACTCCACCGCGCTCACGTGCACGTTCAGCGCGGCGTGGTGCCTGGCCGGGAACTCGGTGAGCTCGAAGTAGTGGGTGGCGAACAGCGTGAAGGCCTGCGTCCTGTCGTGCAGGTGGGCGGCGATGCCCGACGCCAGCGCCAGGCCGTCGAAGGTGGAGGTGCCGCGGCCGATCTCGTCCATCAGCACCAGCGACTGCGGCGTGGCCGCGTGCAGGATCTGCGCGGCCTCGGTCATCTCCAGCATGAAGGTGGACTGGGCGTTTGCCAGGTCGTCGGCGGCGCCGATGCGTGTGTGGATGGCATCCATGGGCCCGAGCCGGCAGGCCTGCGCCGGCACATAGGCGCCCATGGCCGCCAGCAGGCAGATCAGTGCCACCTGGCGCATGTAGGTGGACTTGCCGCCCATGTTAGGGCCGGTGATCACCTGCATGCGCTGCTTCGGTCCCAGGCGCGTGTCGTTGGCGATGAAGGCGCTGCCGGAGGTCTCGGCCAGGCGTGCCTCCACCACCGGATGCCGGCCCTGGGCGATCTCGATGGCTGGCTCCTTGATGAATTCGGGGCGGCACCAGTTCAGGGTGAGCGAGCGTTCGGCCAGCGCGCCCAGCGCGTCGAGCGCGGACAGGGCGCGCGCCAGCCGGGTGAGCGCGGGCACGTGCGCCTGCAACTCGTCCAGCAGGCGCTCGAACAGCCACTTCTCGCGCGCAAGTGCCCGGTCCTGCGCCGACAACGCCTTGTCCTCGAACGCCTTGAGCTCGGGCGTGATGAAGCGCTCGGCGTTCTTGAGGGTCTGGCGGCGGCGGTAGTCTGCCGGCACCTTGTCCAGCTGGCCCTGCGTGACCTCGATGTAGAAGCCGTGCACCTTGTTGTACTGCACGCGCAAGTTGGCGATGCCGGTGCGCGCCTTCTCCCGCGTTTCCAGCTCCAGCAGGAAGCCGTCGCAGTTGTCCTGGATCTCGCGCAGCTCGTCCAGTTCGGCGTCGTGCCCGGTGGCGATCACGCCGCCGTCGCGCACCAGCGCGGCCGGTTCCTCCAGCAGGGTCTGGGCGAGCAGGCCGGCACAGCCGGCGGGAGGCGCAAGCTGCTCCCGGACTTCGGCCAGCAGGCCTTCGAGGCCTTGCAGCCGCTGCGACAGCGCCGCCGCCTTCGCCAGCGACTGGCGCAGCCCCACCAGCTCGCGCGGGCGCACCTGCCGCAGGGCGATCCGCGCCGTGATGCGCTCGACGTCGCTGCACCCCTTGAGTTCGCCGCGTAGCGTTTCAAGCAGGCGGTCCACTCCCTCTCCCCCCCGGGGAGAGGGTTGGAGTGAGGGGCGCTCCCCCCGCAACACCCCAATCGCCTCATGCCGGCGCACAGCCTGCGAGCGATCGCGGCGCGGCTCCAGCAGCCACCCCTTGAGCTGCCGGCTGCCCATCCCGGTCATGCAGGTGTCCAGCAGCGAAAACAGCGTGGGCGAATCTTCGCCGCGCAGCGTCTGCACCAGCTCCAGGTTGCGCCGGGTGGTGACGGGCAGGTCGATCAGCTCGTCGTCGCGCTGGACCTGGAGGTCCTGCACGTGAGAAAGCGCCCGGCCCTGTGTGTGCTCGGCGTACGCCAGCAGGGCGGCGGCGGCCGCATGCGCCTGCGCCAGGTCGTCGGCGCGCCAGGCCGCCAACGTGGCGCTGCCCAATTGCTCCAGCAGCTTGCGCAGGCCCAGGCCGGCATCGAACTGGAACTGCGGCCGCTGCGTCAGCGACAGCGAGGCTGCCATCCGCAGCGCCTTGAGCCGCTGCTCGAAGGCCGGGGTGACCTCGGCGCTGAAGAGAAGCTCGCTCGGGCCAATGCGGGCGACCCAGGATTCGAGCTCGTCCCCCGCGCATTCGGCCAAATGGAGCGCGCCCTGCGTGACGCTGAGCCAGGCCAGCCCCAGCCGATGCCGCGAGCCCTGGTGCACGGCCAGCAGCATCGCCTCGGCCTTGTCGTTCATCAGCTCGGTGTCGGTCAGGGTGCCGGGCGTGACCACGCGCACCACCTTGCGCTCCACCGGGCCCTTGGAGGCCGCGACCTCGCCCACCTGCTCGCAGATCGCCACCGACTCGCCCTGCTTGATCAGGCGGGCGAGGTAGCCCTCGACCGAGTGGAAGGGCACGCCGGCCATCACCACCGGCTCGCCGGCCGAGTTGCCCCGCTTCGTCAGGGTGATGTCCAGCAGGCGCGCGGCCTTCTCGGCGTCGCTGTAGAACAGTTCGTAGAAGTCGCCCATGCGGTAGAACACGAGCGTGTCGGGGTGCTGCGACTTGATGGCGAGGTACTGCGCCATCATGGGTGTATGGGCGCTCAGGTCGGGTTTGGCAGCTGCGGCTGGATTCGGCACCGAGCGATTATCCGGTCTCCCGCGTCGCCATTCGGGCGCCGGAAGGGAATCATCGCGCCACCTCCGCTTCTTCCACGCAGGACATGCACACCAGGGCTTTCGCGACGTTGACCCCGAACATGCGCGCCGTCTTGAGGTCGCCAGGCGCGAACGCGCTGCCGCCAGGCGCGGAGTGGCCGGCTTGCGCCATCAAGCCCGACCAGGAGCCCAGCCGGTTGGCCGCCTCGTCGTAGGGCACGCCTGCGTGCTGCTCGGGCAGGATCGCGTTGCCGACCCAGAACATGCCATGTTGCATGGCGAAGACGAACAAGGCGGTGAGCGTCGATTGCTTGTCGCCTGCGGGAAGCGCGGAAACCGTGAATCCCGACGCCAGCTTGCCTTTGAGCGAGTGGGTCTTCCAGAGCCGGCCCGTCGCGTCCATGAAGGACTTGAACGTGCCGGAGACGCCTCCCAGGTAGGTCGGTGATCCGAAGACGAAACCGTCGAAGGCCAGGAGCCGTTCGGGCGCCGGGCTCAGGTCTTCGGCCTTCAGCAGTTGCGCGTGCACGCCCGGCACGCAGCGGGCGCCTTCGACGATGAGCTCAGCGATACGCTCGGTGTTGCCGTGGGCGCTGTGGTAGATGACTGCGAGGTTCTTCACTGCGGGGTCCTTTTTTTGACGATGGATCTCGTTCATGGGCGTCCTCATCGCGAGATCCAGGCGACGAGGAGCGCTGTTAGATAGAGGCCAAGGCCGAAGACGGCGTGGTTGGCGAGGCTTCTGGCGCGGTTCCTGGCGGGCGACGGCGTTTTGGCGGAGGCGATGCCGGCGCCCATGGCGGGCTGCATCACGAGCCAGGGGACGGCGACCGTGGCCACGCCCACGCTGAGCGCGGGCAACAGGGAGGGGCCGCGGGCCCACTCGGAGCCCTCGATGGCGACCAGCAGGGCGGCGAAGGCCACGCCGGTGGCGTAGTGGAACAGCCAACCGAGCGCGAGCTCGCCCTTCACGGGGGCCGCCTTGGCGATCGCCTCGTGCGCGAAGACGCCCCGGCGCCAGTGGCCCGCCCAGCGGCCGATCATGGCGAAGTTGAGCGTCGGCACGCCCAGGCGGTGGAGCAGCAGCAGCCAAAGGTCCATGGTCGCCGTTGCGCCGACGCCGATGGCGCAGACGCGAGCGATGTCTTCGGGATCGAGGTTCATGGGCTTCCTATTGACGAGGGACGGTAGGGGCGTCACTATGCAAGTTCAAGTTGACTTGAGGTCAAGGGGTTTTTTCGATGGACATCGCGGAAGTCGCCAAACGGTCGGGCGTTCCCGCCTCAGCCTTGCGGTTCTACGAGGAGAAGGGACTGATCGCCTCGACGGGGCGAGCCGGCTTGCGCAGGACTTTCGCCGCCGGCGTGCTGGACCGGCTGTCGCTGATCGCGCTCGGCCGGGCCGCCGGCTTCTCGCTCGATGAGATCAAGGGCATGTTCGCGGCGGACGGCCGCGCCAACATCGACCGCCGCGCCCTGGCAGGCAAGGCGGACGATATTGACGCAACGATCAGGCGGCTGCAGGCGCTGAGCAGCGGCTTGCGCCATGCCGCCGTGTGTCCGGCGCCCAATCACTCCGAATGCCCGACCTTCAAGCGCCTGCTGCGCGCGGCCGGAGCGGGCAAGCTCAGCGTGCCGGCGAAGAAGCCTGCGGGTCCTCGCCGCCCCGCAGGCTGATCGACGACGCGCCGGCTAGGGCGGGGGCGAACTCGCGTCGCCTTGGCGGCGGTCATCCACCCGCACGCGCGGCAGGCAATGCGGCAACTCGCGGGCCAGGAAGGCGAGCATTTGCTCGCGCATTTGGCAGCGCAGGTCCCACAGCTGGCCGGAGTCGGTGGCCGACATCAGGACGCGGACTTCCAGCGAACGCTCGGTCATGTTCTGAACCTGCACCGCGAAGCCCTTGCGGTCCCAGTGGGGCGAGGCTTCCACGATCTTCCGCGCCTGCGCCCGCAGCACGTCGATGGGCGTGGCGTGATCCACATGCAGGATCACCGTGCCGTACAGGTCCGAGCCGGTCCGGGTCCAGTTCTCGAACGGGTTCTCGATGAACCAGTTCAACGGGATGATGAGGCGCCGCTCGTCCCAGATGCGCAGCACCACGTAGGTGCCGGTGATTTCCTCCACGGTGCCCCATTCGCCCTTGATGATCAGCACGTCGCCCATGCGGATCGGCTGCGTCACGGCGATCTGCATGCCGGCGAACAGGTTGCTGAAGATCGGCCGCGCTGCCAGGCCGGCCACGACGCCGAGCACGCCCGCCGAGGCCAGCAGGCTGGTGCCGACGGCCCGGGCGGCCGGAAAGGTCATGAGCGCGATGGCCGCGCCCGCGATGCCGATCAGCACCATGGCGCTGCGCGAGAGCACGCGCGCCTGCGTTTCGATGCGCCGCGCACGCAGGTTGTCGCGCGACTCGGTGGAATGCCGCTTGATCAGGCCCTGGGCCAGGCCCGAGACCGCCGCCATTGCCAGCCAGGTGAGCGCGGCGATCATCAGCACCGCGTTGGCATGGCGCACCGCCGGCATGCGCGGGAACAGCGAAGACGGCAAAGCCTCCCAGACGGCCTGCAGCGCGATCAGCGGCATGGCGAAGCCGGCAGAGGCCTCGGTGGCCACCAGGACCGAGTGGATGACGGGAGCAAAAGTGAAGGTGCGGCGCAGCAGGCCGCCTCCCACGTAGTGCACGATGAGCGCGCTGACCACCGCGATCAGCGCGAGGATGATCGCTGCCGTCCAGGGATCCTGGTACAGCAGCTCCCTGAGCATGGCCGGTCCTCTGGAGCCTGTTGGCCGGCTCTATTCGCCGCCTTCCGGATCCCCGTCCAGTTGCGCGCTGGGCCGGGTGCGCGGCGGCACCAGCTCGGGCACATCCTGGCGCAGGGCCGCCTTCTCGCCGGCGCTGGCGAACTTGCTGTACTTGCCGAGGATGCCCACCAGCTGGCCATAGACCCGGGGGTTGCCGGCCACGCATTCCTTCTGCTCCAGAAATTCCGATTCGCCGGTGAAGTTGCCGATCAGGCCGCCGGCCTCGGTCACCAGCAGCGAGCCCGCCGCCACGTCCCAGGGCGACAGGCCGGTTTCGAAGAAGCCGTCCGTGAATCCGGCGGCCACATAGGCCAGGTCGAGCGCGGCCGCGCCGGGGCGGCGCAGGCCGGCGGTGCGTTGCATGACCTCGGCCATCATGCGCAGGTAGTTGTTGAAGTTGTCGCCGGGACGGAAGGGAAAGCCGGTGGAAATCAGGCAGTTGCGCAGGTCGGTCCGCTTCGACACGCGGATGCGCCGCTCATTGAGGAAGGCGCCGCGCCCGCGGGTGGCGGTGAACAGGTCGTTGCGCGTGGGGTCGTAGATCACGGCCTGCTCGACCCGGCCTTTCACCGCCAGCGCGATGCTCACGCAATAGACCGGGAAGCCGTGGATGAAGTTGGTCGTGCCGTCCAGCGGATCGATGATCCACACGTGGTCCGAACCCTGCGTGCCGTGCTGGCGGCCGGACTCCTCGGCCCAGATCGCGTGCTGCGGGTAGGCGCCCAGCAGCGTCTCGATGACGGCCGCCTCGCTGGCATGGTCCACCTCGGTGACGAAGTCGTTGACCTGCTTTTGCGACACGCGCACGGCTTCGACATCGAGCGCGGCGCGATTGATGATGGCGCCAGCGGCGCGGGCGGCCTTGACGGCCACATTGAGCATGGGGTGCAGGTTCGGGGACGACATCGATTTTGGGAAGAGCGGGCCGAAGAACGCCCCGGTGGTGTGCGGGGCGGCTAAAACGCCCCGGCGATGCGGGGCGGCGACAATGGGCATGATTTTACCGAAGCTCCCCGGGCAGCCCCTGTAAGCCGCCATGACGACCCGTTTCATCCTGATCCGCACCAGCCACGCCGGCAACGTGGGCGCCGCCGCGCGCGCCATGAAGGTGATGGGTTTCGACGACCTGGTGCTGGTCGCGCCGCGCTGGGACGACGTCCTGCGGCGCGACGAAACCATCCAGCGGGCCAGCGGCGCGACCGAGGTGCTGGACAAGGCGCGCATCGTGGGCACGCTGGACGAGGCGCTGGACGGCGTGAGCTACCTGTGCGCCACGGCCATGACGCCGCGGGATTTCGGGCCGCCGACCTTCACGCCGCGCGAGCATCTCCCGGCGCTGGCGCAATCGGGGCAGGGGGTCGCCTTCCTCTTCGGCTCCGAACGGTTCGGCATGAGCAACGAGGACGTGTACCGCTGCCATGCCGCGATTTCGATCCCGACCCACCCGGACTACGGCTCGCTCAACCTCGCGGCCGCGCTGCAGTTGGTCGCCTACGAGTGGCGGCTGGCGCTGGGGGGGTTCGGGCCGCCGAAGGAGCCCGGCGGCGCGCCGCTGGCCGATGCCCAAGCGGTGGCTGGAATGCTGGCGCACTGGGAGCAGGCACTGGTGGACGTGGGGTTTCTCGACCCGAAGGCCCCGAAAAAGCTCATGCCGCGGCTCAACCAGCTTTTCAACCGTGCCCAGCTCACCCCCGAGGAAATCCACATACTGCGAGGTGTCGCCAAGGCCATGTCCCAAGCGGCCAGCGGCTTAAGACGATAGACTGAGGCGCATAAGCTCATACGGCTTGTTGCTGAAATGTTCACCCGACTGCGTTCCGATATCCAGTGCATCCTCGACCGCGATCCTGCCGCGCGCAGCACGTGGGAGGTGGTCACCTGTTATCCGGGGCTGCACGCGCTGGTGCTGCACCGGCTGGCCCATTGGTTCTGGCTGAACGGCCTGCGCTGGCTCGGGCGGTTCGTCTCGCAGTTGTCGCGCTGGTTCACCGGCATCGAGATCCACCCGGGCGCGAAGATCGGTGACGGCGTGTTTATCGACCACGGCATGGGCGTAGTGGTGGGCGAAACGGCCGAAATCGGCGACGGCTGCACCATCTACCAGGGGGTGACACTGGGCGGCACCTCGTTGGCCAAGGGCTCCAAGCGCCATCCGACGCTGGGCCGCAACGTGGTGGTGGGCGCGGGTGCCAAGATCCTCGGCGGTTTCCTCGTGGGCGACAACGCCGCCGTGGGCTCCAACGCGGTGGTCACCAAGCCGGTGCCCGCGGGCGCCACCGCGGTGGGAATCCCCGCGCGCATCATCCAGGCCGACGACAGCATGCGGCGCGAGGCCGCCGCGGCCAAGATGGGCTTCTCGGCCTACGGAATCACCGAAAGCGACGACCCGCTGTCGCAGGCGATGAAAGGCCTGATCGACAACGCCTCGGGGCAGGAGCACCAGATCGCCCTGCTGTGGCAAGCCATCGAGAAGCTTTCCATGGCAGATCGGCAGGGCAGCTGCGTGCCCGACGACGCCGCGATCCGGGAACACTTCGAGGCCGACAAGCTCACGCAGCTGGTCGGGAAGTAGCCCCTTGTTTTTTCTCCCTCCCCCAGGGCAGGGGTGGGGGCGCTGCTGCCTGTAGCAAAGCAAAGCCCCGAGCGCCCCCATCCCAACCTTCCCCCGGAGGGGGAAGGGGCAAATCCCTTATTTCTGCCGGATCGCCGACTTCGGGCGGAAGGCCTTGCAGACCTCGTCGTGGGTCTCGAGGTAGGGCCCGCCGATCAGGTCCACGCAGTAGGGCACGGCGGCGAAGATGCCCGGCACCACCTGCTTGCCGTCTTCCTTCAGCCCCTCCAGCGTTTCCTGAATCGACTTGGGCTGGCCGGGCAGGTTGATGACCAGGCTCTGGCCGCGGACCACGGCGCACTGGCGCGAGAGGATGGCCGTGGGCACGAAGCGCAGGCTGATCTGGCGCATCTGCTCGCCGAAGCCGGGCATTTCCTTGTCGGCCACGGCCAGCGTCGCTTCGGGTGTGACGTCGCGCAGCGCCGGGCCGGTGCCGCCCGTGGTGAGCACGAGCGAGCAGCCGATGACGTCGACCAGCTCGGTCAGGGCGGCGCTGATCACCTCCTTCTCGTCGGGGATCAGCCTGGCCTCGAACGCGATCGGGTTCTTGAGCGCGCGCGTGAGCCAGTCCTTGAGCGCGGGCAGGCCCTTGTCTTCGTACACACCGCTGGAGGCGCGGTCGCTGACCGACACGATGCCGATCTTCACGGGATCGAATTCACTCTGCATGGTCCGTGCTCGCTGAAAGTTGGTCCTTGACCAGCTGGAAGATCTCCCGGTAGGCGCGGCCGCGGCGCGGCGCCAGCCCGCGCGAGATCGCATCCTGGTCGGGCACGTCCTTGCGCGCCTGGCGGATCAGGGCGCGCAGCTGCTGCGTGTCGGTGCCGGGGTGGGCCGCCAGCCAGCGCTGCAGCGCGTCTTCGTCGGTGATCAGCTCGTCGCGCCACTTCTCGGCCTCGTGCAGCGCAATGGCGTCGGCTGCCGAGCCTTTCTGCTGCACTTCGAGGGCGTCCCGGACGGCCTGCAGGGTTTCCTCGTCCAGCCCCCGCATCAGCTTGCCGACGAACTGGAGCTGCCGGCGCCGGCCTTCGAAGTTGGTGATGCGCTTCGTTTCCTCGAGGGCATCGCTGAGCTTGTCCGGCAGCGCCAGCCCGTCCATCAGGTCCTGCCGCAGCGTGAGCAGCGCCTCGCCAAGCTTTTGCAGCTGTTCGCTCTCGCGTTTGAGGTCGGTCTTGCTGACCTCGCCTTTTTGCTCGGCCTTGAGCTCCAGGTCGAGTTCGCTGCCTTCGGCGACGAACGTGCCCTTGACCCAATAGCCTTTCTTTGGTTTGCGTGACATGAGGGGGAAGGAAACAGGGCCCGGAAAGGGACCGAATAACTGCGCAAGTATCATAGTCGCCGCCATGACAACAACCCTAGAACGCGCCGAAACCGGCTTTTCCTACAGCCGCTCCCAATTCGAAGACCTGGTGGATGCCGCGCTGGCGCATGCCGCCCGGTTGGGCGCCACCGATGCGGGGGCCGAGGCCTCCGAAGGCTGTGGCCTGAGCGTGTCGGTGCGCAAGGGCGAACTGGAGAACGTCGAGCGCAACCGCGACAAGTCGCTGGGCGTGACGGTCTACATCGGCAAGCGCCGCGGCAACGCGAGCACCTCGGACTTCTCCCGGGCCGCGATCGAACAGACCGTGCAGGCGGCCTACGACATCGCGCGCTTCACCGCCGAAGACCCGGTCGCCGGACTGCCGGAGGCCGAGGACATCGCGGCGCCGGAAGAGCAGCCCGACCTGGACCTGTTCCATCCCTGGGACATCGACAGCGAAGAAGCCGCGCGGCTGGCACTGGTTTGCGAAGGCGCGGCTTTCGCCACCGACAAGCGCATCACCAACAGCGAAGGCGCCGGCGTGTCGGCGCAGCAGAGCCACTTCTTCAGCGCCCACACCCGGGGCTTCCGGGGCGGCTACGCGAGTTCGCGCCATTCGATCTCGGCGGCGCCCATCGCCGGCAAGGGCGACGGCATGCAGCGCGACGCCTGGTACAGCTCGATGCGCGATGCCGCGGAACTGGCCGACGCGGCGGCGATCGGCCGCTATGCGGCGGAGCGGGCGCTGTCGCGCCTGAAATCCCGCAAGATCGCCACGCGTGAATGCCCGGTGCTGTTCGAGTCGCCGCTGGCGGCCGGCCTGCTCGGCGCCTATGTGCAGGCCACCAGCGGCGGCGCGCTGTACCGGCGCAGCAGCTTCCTGCTCGATTCGCTGGGCAAGAAGGTGTTTCCCGAGCATGTGGACGTCCTCGAGAACCCGCACCTCAAGCGCGGCAAGGGCAGCGCCGCCTTCGACGAGGAAGGCGTGCGGACCAAGGCGCGCAAGGTGGTCGAGGGCGGGCGCGTGGAGGGCTATTTCCTGTCGAGCTATTCGGCGCGCAAGCTGGGCATGCGCACCACGGGCAACGCCGGCGGCTCGCACAACCTGTGGCTCAGTTCGCGCCAGACGCAGCCTGGCGACAACCTCGACGAGATGCTGCGCAAGCTGGACCGGGGCCTGTTCGTGATCGAGCTCATGGGGCAGGGCGTGAACTACGTGACCGGCGACTATTCGCGCGGTGCGAGCGGCTTCTGGGTGGAAAACGGCAAGATCGCCTATCCGGTGCACGAGATCACCATCGCCGGCAACCTGCGCGACATGTTCGCGGGCATCGCCGCGATCGGCGCCGATGTCTACAACTACGGCGCCAAGAGCGTGGGTTCGGTGCTGGTCAATCGCATGAAGGTGGCCGGCTCCTGACGCTGACTCCCTCCCCCTCCGGGGGAGGGCAGGGGTGGGGGCGCTGCGCCGTCAATTCAACCCCGGGCGCCCCCATCCCCACCTTCCCCCGGAGGGGGAAGGAGCAAGAGTTCCCTTGCAATCGGGCGCGCCGCCTGCATCTGCGAAGCTCGATGGGTGCGCGTGATCTTGATCTGCTGGACGCCTATTCCCGCACGGTGGTAGGCGTGGCCGAAGCGGCGGGGCCCAGCGTGGCCGCGATCGCCGTGGTCGGCGCGGGCGGCAGGACGGCCGGCCAGGGTTCCGGCTTCGTGTTCACGGCCGACGGCTACCTGCTGACGAATTCGCATGTGGTGCGCGCGGGCCGCCGCGAGGCGCCTGCGGCGTCGACGCGCTTCGAAGCGTCCTTCAGCGACGGGCGCCACTTCCTGGCGCGCTGGGTGGGCGACGACCCGCACACCGACCTGGCACTGCTGCAGGTGGATGCGGTGTCGCAGGGCAGCCTCGCGGCGGTGCCGCTCGGGCGCTCGGCCACGGTACGGCGCGGCGAGATCGCCATCGCGATCGGCAACCCGCTGGGCTTCGAGCAGACGGTCACCTCCGGCATCGTCAGCGCGCTCGGGCGCAGCATGCGGGCGAGCACCGGCCGGCTGATTCCCGACGTGATCCAGACCGACGCAGCGCTCAATCCGGGGAACTCCGGCGGGCCGCTGCTCGACTCCCGCGGCGAGGTCATCGGCGTGAACACCGCGATCATCCCGCGGGCCCAGGCCATCTGCTTCGCGGTGGCCATAGACACCGCTTCGCGCCTGATCCCGCACCTGATGCGCACGGGCAAGGTGCGGCGCGGCTACCTCGGCGTGTCGGGCGCGACGGTTGACCTCGACCGGCGCATCGTGGTCGGCGCCGGCATTTCGCAGGCGCGCGCGGTACGGATCACCGGCGTGGAGCCGGACAGTCCCGCGGCGCGAAGCGGCCTGCGGCCGGGCGACCTGATCATCGGGTGGAACGGCGTGGCGGTGGCGTCGGTGGATGAGCTCCACCAGGCGCTGGACGCCGACTCGCCGGGCCGCGAATGCCTGCTCAAGGTCCTGCGGCCGGGCCAGGCGTCGCCGCTGTATATCGGGGTGCGGCCCGAAGCGCTGCAGGGCGACTGAGGGAGAACAACTCCCTCCCCCTCCGGGGGAGGGCAGGGGTGGGGGCGCTTGAGCCTGTGCGGTGCCGAAGGCGCCCCCATCCCAACCTTCCCCCGGAGGGGGAAGGGGCAAGACAAGTCAACCCGCCAACGCCGCCTTCACCGCCGCCGACACCTGCCCCATGTCGGCCTTGCCCGCCAGGCGCTGCTTGGCGGCGCCCATCACCTTGCCCATGTCACCGGGGCCGGCGGCGCCGAGTTCGGCGACGATGGCCTTGACCTGCGCCGCGATCTCCTCGGCGGACAGGCGGGCGGGCAGGTAGGCCTGCAGCACCGTCACCTCGGACTTCTCCTGGTCGGCGAGGTCCTGGCGGCCCGCCTTCTCGAAGGCCTCGATGCTGTCCTTGCGCTGCTTGAGCATCTTGTCGACGATGCCGATCACGGCCGCATCGTCCAGTTCGATGCGCTCGTCCACTTCCTTCTGCTTCATCGCCGCGGTGAGCAGGCGGATGGTGCCCAGGCGCGCCGTGTCCTTGGCCCGCATGGCGGCCTTCATATCTTCGGTGATGCGTTCCTTCAGGCTCATGGTTTTCCTCGGTTTGCGGAAACAAAAAGGCCCGCCAGAGCGTCCCCGGGCAGGCCTTGCGTGTGTGCCGTCAGGGCGGCACGCGGGCGCGATCAGTACAGCTTCTTGGGCAGCTGCATGCTGCGCACGCGCTTGTAATGGCGCTTCACGGCCGCGGCCTTCTTGCGCTTGCGCTCGGCGGTGGGCTTCTCGTAGAACTCCCGGGCGCGCAGCTCGGTCAAAAGGCCCAGCTTTTCAATGGTGCGCTTGAAGCGGCGAAGCGCCACGTCAAACGGCTCGTTTTCCTTCACACGAATGGTCGTCATGCAATCCTGAATATTCAGTGTGGCGGATGAAGATCGAGGACATCCACCGAGTTTCCCCACCTGTAGGTTCGATCAGGCCGGTGGGGGTTTGCCAGCAAAGCCGCAGATTATAGCCTTTTTGGCAGCATGGGCAACCGGACGGCAGGCCTTGGTCCTCAGCTTTCCAGCTTGGCCTTCAGGAAGCCGACCGTCCCGTAGCGCGTCACGCCCGTGTAGAAGCGCTCCGTCAGGCGCCGCACCATGGCCGAGTACGCGTCGACCAGGGACGGCAGGATGCTGAAATTGTCGTAGTTGACGACAACCGCTACCTTCCGGTCGCTGCTCGTGACCACGGGTTCGAGGATTCGGTGCACGATCTGCTCGAGCTCCTCGATGTCGGCTTCGCTGTCGATGCCCAGGCCCTCGAAGTTGATGAAGAGCAGCTGCTGGTCGCGATCGAGCTCGAAGCGCTCGTGCAGGGGCTTGGCGAGCAGCCGGTCGCGCAGGCCGAGCCGATCGTTCGAAAAGATCGCGGCGTCCATCGGCTTCAGGTTCGGACTGATCGCAGGCTTGAATTCCATGCGCTCGAGGATGTCCTTTTCCAGGTCGACGCCGGGCGCGATCTCGATCAGTTCGAGGCCGCCCTGGTCGGCCAGCCGGAAAACGCAGCGTTCGGTCACGTAAAGCACCCGTTGCCCGCGCCGAAGCGCCTCGCGCCCGCTGAAGGTGCGGTGCTCGACCTGGCGCACGAACTTCTGCGAGCTTCCCTCGCCCTCGATGCGCAGCCTGCCGCCCTCGATGCTGACCGCGAGGTCGCCGGCGGTGAAGGTGCCGACGAAGACGACGGTCTTGGCGTTCTGGCTGATGTTGATGAAGCCGCCTGCGCCGGCAAGCCGCGGGCCGAACTTGCTGACGTTCAGGTTGCCTTCGGCATCGGCTTGCGCGAGGCCGAGGACGGCCAGGTCCAGGCCCCCGCCGTCATAGAAGTCGAACTGGTTGGGCTGGTCGATGATGGCCTGCGCGTTCACGGCCGCGCCGAAATTGAGCCCGCTGGCAGGGATGCCGCCCACCACGCCCGGCTCCGCGGTGAGGGTAAGGAGGTCGATCACCCGCTCCTCCGCCGCGACCGCGGCGACGCCTTCGGGCATGCCGATGCCGAGGTTGATCACGCTGTTGGCCTTGAGCTCGAGCGCGGCGCGCCGCGCGATCACCTTGCGCTCGCTCATCGGCATGGCGGCGATGCTGTCCATCGGCACGCGGATTTCGCCCGCGAAGGCCGCGTTGTAGGGCTCGATGAACGTCTGCATGTGGTGCGCCGGGTCGCTCGCCACGACCACGGCGTCCACCAGGACGCCCGGCACCTTGACCTGGCGCGGATTGAGCGTGCCGCGGTCGGCCACACGCTCGACCTGCGCGATCACGATGCCGCCGCTGTTGCGCGCGGCCATCGCGATCGCCAGCGCCTCCAGCGTCAGCGCTTCGCGCTCCATGGTCAGGTTGCCGTCCGGATCGGCGGTGGTCGCACGAATGATCCCCACCGAGATCGGAAAAGCCTTGTAGAAGAGGTAGTCCTGCCCGTCGATCTGCATGAGCCGCACCAGCTCCTCCGTGGTGCGCTCGTTGATGCGGCCGCCGCCATGGCGGGGATCGACGAAGGTATCCAGGCCGACGCGGGTGAGGGTGCCGGGCTTGCCGGCGGCAATGTCCCGGAAGAGGTGGGCGATGACGCCTTGCGGCAGGTTGTACGCCTCGATCTCGTTGGCGACCGCCAGCTTCTGCAGCGCCGGCACCAGGCCCCAATGGCCGCCGACGACACGCTTGACCATGCCCTGGTGCCCCAGGTGGTTCAGCCCGCGATGCTTGCCATCGCCCTGGCCCGCCGCGTAGACCAGTGTCAGGTCGCGCGGGGCGCCGCTGCCGGTTTCCGAATGCGTCGCCAGGAAGCGGCGCTCCAGTGCGATCGCGATTTCTTCAGCAAAGCCGATGCCGACAAAGCCGCCTGTGGCGACCGTGTCGCCGTCGTGGATCAGGCGAACCGCTTCGGCCGCGGTGACGATCTTGTTGCGGCGGCCGCGCGGCGCGGCGTGCTCCATGATGTTCGTGTGCATACCGGTCTCCTTCGGCGGCGGCACCATCATCGCCGCGGTGGAACGCGCGTCAAGAAAAACGTGGCGGGCGGCTGATCCGGCCCGCGCCGGCCGGCTAGCCCGTCCGTGCCGGGGCGAGGGCCTGCGCGCAGGCATGGGCGCTGGCCCAGGCCCACTGGAAGTTGTAGCCTCCCAGCCAGCCGGTCACGTCCACCACCTCGCCGACGAAGTACAGGCCCGGTTGCCGCGACTCCATGGTCTGCGAGGACAGCTCCCGGGTGTCCACGCCGCCGGCGGTGACTTCGGCCTTGCGCCAGCCCTCGCTGCCGGTGGGCACGAGTTCCCAGTTCGACAGCCGCTGCGCCAGCTGCTGCAGCGCCTTGTCGCCGGCCTCGTTGACCGGCCGCTGCCATGCCGCATCCTGCTGCACCCAGGCCTCGGCCAGGCGGGCCGGCACCCATTGCGCCAGCTCGTTGGCCAGCAGCCGGCGCGAGCGGGCCTTGGCCTGCATCAGCTCGGCGGCCAGGTCGATGCCGGGCGCCAGGTCGATCCGGATCGGCGTGCCTTCGCGCCAGTAGCTGGAGATCTGCAGCACCGCCGGGCCACTCAGGCCGCGGTGGGTGAAGAGCAGGTCCTCGTCGAAGGCGACCCGCTCCTTCTTCTCGCCGGTGGCGATGCGCACCGGCAGGGACAGGCCGGCCAGCTGCGCGAACGGCGCCCAGGCTTCGCCGTCGAAGGTCAGCGGCACCAGGGCCGGCCGCGGCGGCACCACCCGCAGGCCGAACTGCTGGGCCACGCGGTAGCCGAAGTCGGTCGCGCCGATCTTGGGGATGGACAGCCCGCCGGTGGCGACCACCACCGACCCGGCACGCACCGGGCCGCGGCTGGTCTGCAGTTCGTAGCCCGCGCCGTTCGCGGCGATGCCGCCGACGGTGCACGGCTGCCAGTGCGTCACTCCGCCGGCCGCGCACTCGGCCAGCAGCATGCGGATGAAATCGTCCGAGGAGTGGTCGCCGAACAGCTGGCCCTTGTGCTTTTCGTGGAAGGGGATGCGGTGCTTCTGTACCAATCCGATGAAGTCGGCCGGGGTGTGACGCGCCAATGCGGAGCGGCAGAAGTGCGGGTTGTCGCTCAGGAAGTGCTTGTGCGGCGCGCGCGGGTCGAGCTCGCGGTTGGTGAAGTTGCAGCGGCCGCCGCCGGAAATCCGGACCTTCTCGGCCACCTTCTCGCCATGGTCGAGCAGCAGGACCCTGAGGCCGCGTTGGCCGGCGATACCGGCGCAGAACAGGCCGGCGGCGCCGGCGCCGATCACGACCGCATCGAATGTGGAAAAAGGAGAGGAAGACGCGTCCGGCATGGACGCGGATTATCCGGCCCTAAGCCGCGCGCACTTTCGGCAACGCTTCACCCGCCACCGCCACGCCGCGCACCACGTCGCCGACCACGATCACGGCCGGGCTGGCCAGCCCCTCGCGCTCGATGGTGGCGGACAGCTCGCCCAAGGTGGTCACGGCTTCGCGCTGGTCCGGCAAGGTCGCCTTCTGCACGATCGCCACCGGCGTCTGCGCGGGCAGGGCCGTGAGCAGTTCCTGCTGGATGCGGGTGGCGCCGCTCACGCCCATGTAGATCACCAGCGTCAGCTTCGCATCGCGCGCCGCCACCGCCAGCGCATGCCAGTCGCCGCCGGGCGCGTCCGGATGATTGTGGCCGGTGACGAACACCACGCCATGCGCATGGTCGCGGTGCGTCAGCGGCACGCCCAGCGAGGTGACCGCGGCCAGGCCGGAGGTGATGCCGTTGATCACCTCCACCTGCACGCCCGCGGCGCGCAGGTGTTCCACCTCTTCGCCGCCGCGGCCGAAGATGAAGGGATCGCCGCCCTTGAGGCGCACCACGTTCTCGCCTTCGCGCGCGGCCATCACCATCAGCCGCTCGATGAAGGCCTGGGGCGTGCTCTTGCAGCCGCCACGCTTGCCGACGTGGATGACGCGCGCCGTCTTCGGCGCCAGCGCCACCACCTCGGGGCTGACCAGGTCGTCGACCAGCAGGACCGTGGCCGCCTGGATGGCCTTCACGGCCTTCAAGGTCAGCAGTTCCGGGTCGCCGGGGCCGGCACCCACCAGCGAGCAACGGGGGGCGATGGCGAGGCTGTCGATTCGATGGGAGGTCACTGCTTTTCTCCTGATGCTGCTGCATCGGCGAGACGCAAGATATGTTCCACCTGCAGCGCGATCGATGCCGGCACCGGCTGGGTACCCGACATGACCTCGCGGATGTAGGCGGCGGTGACCAGGGGATCGGTGTCCTTGGGCAGGCCGGGCACCTCGGTCACGCCCTTCTGGCCCTCTTCCAGCACCGTGGGCCGGCCCTGGATGAAGCCATCCATGCGCGGCAGCTTGCGAGCGTCGGCCACCGCTTCGCCTTCCGTGCCGCGCAGCAGCATGGCCGTCGAGCCCATACGTTCGAACACGGCGGCCATCGACTCGGCGTACTCCGCATGCGTGTAGCTGCCGACGATCACGGCCGGGCCCTCGCAGGGGTTCATCAGCTTCACCAGGCTGTGAGCGGAATTGCGCACCCCCACCACCTTGCGCACGTCCAGCAGGCGCTTGAGGCCCGGGCAGAGCAGTTCGGTGGACACGTAGGCCACTTCGCCTTCGGCGATGCCCCGGGCCTGGGCCAGCGGCAGGATGTCCAGCGGCTCCAGTACCTGTGACACCGACAGGCGGCTGGCTTCGGTGCGCGTGCCGTGGATCAGCACCGGCAGCCCGGCGCGGGCCACCAGCAGGGCCAGCAAGGGCGTGAGCAAAGGCAGCTTGCGCGCGCCGTTGTAGCTCGGCAGCACGACCAGGGGCCGCGCGGCGGCCGGGATGCGCGCCAGGCGCGCCGAGGTGGCATCTAGAAAGCCGGCCATCTCGTCGGCCGATTCGCCCTTGATGCGCATCGCCAGGCAGAAGGCGCCCACCTCGAGGTCGGTCACGGCGCCGTCGAGCACCTGCGCGAACAGGTCAGCCGCCTGCTCGCGCGTGAGCGGGCGGGCGCCTTGCTTGCCGCGGCCGATTTCCCGGATGTAGTGATTGATTGCCACGGTTCATTGTCCCAGAGGCCTGATGACCTATGGCTATAAGCAAAAAACTAAGCCACCCGGGCCAGCGGGACGATCGCGCGCACCATACGCTTCAACTCGGGCACGCACGAGCCGCAATTGGTGCCGCAGCGCAGCTTGTCCTGCACCGACGCCAGGCGCTGCTCGGTCGAGCCCTCGCAACGCGCCAGGTGGTCCTCGATCGCCGGGGCCGCCACGCCGAAGCAGCTGCACACCTGCTTGCCCTTGGACTGCACCGCCACCGGCGCCTTGGCGCCCGGCGACAGCAGCAGGCGTCCGTAGGCCTGTGCCGGCGCTTCCTGCAGCAGCAGGGCCTTGATCCAGGCTTCGGCGCTGGTGTCGCCCGCCAGCAGCAAGCCTTCCAGCCGCATGTCGGCGCCCTCGCGGCGCACCCGCACGCTGCGCCGCTGGCCGCGGCGGCGGTCGGCATAGCGCAGCGTCTCGACGCCGGTCAGGCCGAACAGGACTTCCAGGCGCTGCAGCACCTCGTCCGGCGGCGCCTCGTAGGCCGCGGCGCGCAGCAGCACGCCGGTGCGCTCGCGCGTGGCGGCCTGCGCCAGCGGCGCGTTGTTGGAGAAGGGCACGCAGGAGGCGAAGGGAAACAGGCCCATCAGGCCCTTGAGCTGCTCGCGCGCGCGCAAGGCGTCGCCGCCGGGCAGCCAGGCCGCGGCCAGCAGGGTCCAGGGCAGTTCCGCCTTGAGGATCTTCACGGCCGCGTGTTTCAGCTCGGGCTGCTTGGAGGTGGGGCAGTAGGCGGAGGTCGTGAGCGCATTGACGCCGGCCAGGCGCTCGCCCGTGCTGGACACGCCGGCCAGGAACTCGGGCCCCCAGTGCATGGCGATGAAGGCCTGGTTCACGCCGAGCGCAGCGCTCGCCTGCACCGGCAGCACGATCGAGCCACGCTTGGAGGTGACGTGCACCAAGTCGCCCTCGCGCAGCAGGCGGCGCGCGATGTCTTGCGGATGCATCTCCACCACCGGCTCCGGCACATGGCCGAACAGGCGGCCGAGGGTGCCGGTGCGGCTCATGCCGTGCCACTGGTCGCGCAGGCGCCCGGTGGTCAGCGAGAAGGGATAGCGCGACTCGCGCGCTTCGGCCAGCGGCCGGTACTGCACGGCGGCAAAGCGGGCCTTGCCGTCGGCCGTGGGAAAAACGCCGTCCTCGTACAGGCGCGCGCGGCCCTGCGCCGCGCCTTCGGCAAACGGCCATTGCTGCGGCGACCGCTCCAGCAGCCCGTAGCTGAGACCGGTGATGTCCAGGTCGCGGCCGCGGGTGGACTCGCGGTGTTCGAGCCAGATGGACTCGGGGGTGGCGTAGGGAAAGAGCGTGCGCCGCTGCCCCGGAGTTTCAGGATCCTCCGGGCTCCCTCTCCCGCTTGCGGGAGAGGGCGGGGGTGAGGGCAGCCTGGCCTCCAACCGCCGACCAAACTCCACCACGATCTCCCAGTCATGCCGCGCGCCCCCCGGCTTGCCCACCGCGGGCCGCACCCGGCTGATGCGCCGCTCACTGTTGGTGACGGTGCCGTCCTTCTCGCCCCAGGTGGTGGCCGGCAGCAGCAGGTCGGCGAACTCGCAGGTGGTGGTGGTGGCGAAGGCTTCCTGCACCACGACGAACTCGGCGCGCTGCAAGGCGCGCCGCACCGTCGCCTGGTCGGGCATGGACTGGGCCGGGTTGGTGCAGGCGATCCACAGGGCCTTGATCTCGCCGTCGGCCGCGGCCTGGAACATCTCCACCGCGGTCTTGCCGGGCTTGTCCGGCACGGAAGGCACACCCCACAGCGCCGCAACCTCGGCGCGGTGCTGCGGGTTGGCCAGGTCGCGGTGGGCCGACAGCAGGTTGGCCAGCCCGCCGACCTCGCGTCCGCCCATGGCGTTGGGCTGGCCGGTCAGCGAGAACGGTCCGGCGCCGGGGCGGCCGATCTGCGCGGTGGCCAGGTGCAGGTTGACCAGCGCGGCGTTCTTGGCGGTGCCGCTGGACGACTGGTTCAGGCCCTGGCAGTACAGGCTCAGGGTCGAGTTCGAAGTGGCGAACCACTGCGCCGCGGTGAACAGGTCTTCCTTGGGAATGCCACAGGTCTGGGCCACCTGTTCTGGCGTGCATTCGCGCACCACCGTCTTGAGCGCATCGAAGCCCGAGGTGTGCTGCGCGATGTACTCCGGCTGGGTCCAGCCTTCCCACAGCATGATGTGCAGCAGGCCGTGGAACAGCATGACGTCGGTGCCCGGCTGGATCGGCAGGAAGAGATCGGCGAATTCGGCGGTGTCGGTGCGGCGCGGGTCGCAGACGATCACCTTCATCTGCGGCTTCGCGGCCCTGGCTTCCTCGATGCGGCGGAACAGCACCGGGTGGGCGAAGGCGGTGTTGCTGCCGGCGATGAACAGGCAATCGGCGTGGTCCACGTCCTCGTAGCAGGCCGGCGGCGCGTCCGCGCCCAGCGTCATCTTGTAGCCGGCCACCGCGCTGCTCATGCACAGGCGCGAGTTGGTGTCGACGTTGTTGGTGCCGATCAGGCCCTTGGCCAGCTTGTTGAAAACGTAGTAGTCCTCGGTGAGCAGCTGGCCGGAGATATAGAAGCCGACCGCATCCGGGCCGTGGTCGGTGACCGCCTGTGCGAAGCGCGCGGCAGCCAGATCCAGCGCCCGGCCCCATTCCACCGGCAGCGGCGCCCCGTTGCGGCGCTCGCGCAGCATCGGCTGCAGCAGGCGGGTCTGGCGGGTCACCGGCGCGGCGGCGGTGAGGTGCAGCGTCGAGCCCTTGGTGCACAGCCGCCCGAAGTTGGCCGGGTGCTGCGGGTCGCCGCGCACGCCGGTGATCTGGCCAGCTTCGGACTGGATGATGACACCGCAGCCTACGCCGCAATAGGGGCAGGTTGATCTTGTTTCCGTCACTACTTCGTTTCCGTCATCGGCAGGGTCCTGCCTTCGGCGGATCGGCGTCGATCGCCAGCGTCGCCAGTTCCACCGGATCGAGCAACACCTCGCCGCCTTCGACGCGGCACGAGAAGCGCTGGGTGCAGCCTTCATCCGGCGCCTTGGCGCGCCCGTCCTCGAGGGCGATGGTCCAGTTGTGCAGCGGGCAGGCCACGCTCGTGCCGAACACGATGCCCTGCGACAGCGGCCCGCCCTTGTGCGGGCAGCGATCGAGCAGGGCGAACACCTGGTCCTGGTCGTTGCGAAATACCGCCACGTCCATGCCGCGCTCGCGCGCCACGCGCCGCGCGCCCAGCACCGGGATGTCCTCCACCCGGCAGATCACCTGCCATTCGTTGCTCTTCATGCCGTCTGTCCCTCCACTTGCAGCTTGCCGAACTGGCGCGTGTCGACCTGCGCCTTGTCCTGCTCGAACCAGGGATCGGGCTCGCCGTCCAGGGCGAACTGCAGCCGCTCCCACAGGGCCTTGCGGCCTTCGTGGTCCTCGAGCACCTTTTTCTTGATGTGGTCCAGGCCGACGCGCTGGATGTAGTGCACGGTGCGCTCCAGGTACCAGCCTTCCTCGCGGTACAGCTGCAGGAAGGCGCCGCTGTACTCCAGCACCTCGCCGGCGGTCTTCACCTTGCAGAAGAACTGGCCGGCCTCGGTCTTGATGCCGCCGTTGCCGCCGACGTAGATCTCCCAGCCGGAGTCCACGCCGATGACGCCCACGTCCTTGATGCCGGACTCGGCGCAGTTGCGCGGACAGCCGGAGACCGCGAGCTTGACCTTGTGCGGGGCGTACATGCGCCACAGGGCGCGCTCCAGGTCCTTGCCCATCTGGGTCGAGTCCTGGGTGCCGAAGCGGCACCACTCCGAGCCGACGCAGGTCTTCACGGTGCGCAGCGCCTTGGCGTAGGCGTGGCCGGAGGGCATGCCGATGTCGCGCCAGACGTCTTGCAGGTCTTCCTTCTTCACGCCCAGCAGGTCGATGCGCTGGCCGCCCGTGACCTTGACGGTGGGGATCTGGTATTTGTCCACCACGTCGGCGATGCGCCGCAACTCCGCCGCCGTGGTCTCGCCGCCCCACATCCGCGGGATCACCGAATAGGTGCCGTCCTTCTGGATGTTGGCGTGGCTGCGCTCGTTGATGTAGCGCGACTGCGGGTCGTCCCTGGCCTCCTTGGGCCAGGTGGAGATCAGGTAGTAGTTCAGGGCCGGGCGGCAGGATGAGCAACCGTTGGGCGTGCGCCATTCCATGAAGCTCATGGTGTCGGCGATGGTCAGCAGGCGGTTGGCCCGGATCGCGTCGCGCACGTCCTGGTGGCTGTGGTCGGTGCAGCCGCACATGGCCTTCTTCTTGGGGGCGGCCGAGTAGTCGCCACCGGCGGTGAACATGATGATCTGCTCGACCAGTCCGGTGCAGGAGCCGCAGGAGGCGCTGGCCTTGGTGTGCTTGCGCACCTCGTCCAGCGTGAACAGGCCCTTCTCCTTGATCGCCTTGCAGATCGTGCCCTTGCTGACGCCGTTGCAGCCGCAGACCTCGTCGGCGTCGGCCAGGGCCGCGGCCTTGTTCTGGCCCTGGTGGCCGGCGTCGCCCAGGTTGGATTCGCCGAACATCAGCTTGTCGCGCAGTTCGCCGATCTTGCGGCCCTCGCGCAGCAGCTTGAAGTACCAGCTGCCATCCACGGTGTCGCCGTACAGGCAGGCGCCCACCAGCTTGTCGTCCTTGAGCACCAGCTTCTTGTAGACACCGCCGAAGGGGTCGCTCATCACGATCTCCTCGGTGCCTTCGCCGCCCATGAACTCGCCGGCCGAGAACAGGTCGATGCCGGTCACCTTCAGCTTGGTGGAGGTGAGCGAGCCGGTGTAGCGGCCGATGCCGAACTGCGCCAGGTGGTTGGCCGCCACCTTGGCCTGCTCGAACAGGGGCGCCACCAGCCCGTAGGCGATGCCGCGGTGCGCGGCGCATTCGCCCACCGCGTAGATGCGCGCGTCGGTGACCGTCTGCAGGGTGTCGGTGACGACGATGCCGCGGTTGCAGTGCAGGCGCGCCTTCTCGGCCAGCTCGGTGTTGGGGCGGATGCCCACCGCCATCACCACCAGGTCGGCGTCGACGGCCGTGCCGTCCTTGAACACCACCTGCGAGACGCGGCCGTCCTCGTTGCCGCGCAATTCCTTGGTGTGCGCGCCGATCAGGAACTTCAGGCCACGCTCTTCCAGCGACTTCTGCAGCAGCTTGCCGGCGGTGTCGTCGAGCTGGCGCTCCATCAGCCAGGGCATGACGTGCACCACGGTGACGTCCATGCCGCGCTTCATGAGGCCGTTCGCCGCTTCCAGTCCGAGCAGCCCGCCGCCGATGACCACCGCCTTGCGGTAGGTCTTGGCGGCGTCGATCATGGCGTTGGTGTCGGCGATGTCGCGGTAGGCGATCACGCCCTTCAGGTCACCGCCGGGCACCGGCAGCATGAAGGGGTTGGAGCCGGTGCACAGCAGCAGCCGGTCGTATTCTTCTTCCGTGCCGTCGTCGGCGCGCACGACGCGGCGCACGCGGTCGATCTCCACCACCTTGCGGCCGGCGTGCAGGCGGATGTCGTTCTCCTGGTACCACTCCCAGGAGTTGAGGACGATCTCGTCCAGCGTCTGCTCGCCGGCCAGCACCGGCGACAGCAGGATCCGGTTGTAGTTCGGGTGCGGCTCGGCGCCGAACACCGCGATCTCGTACAGCTCCGGCTGCAGCTTGAGCAGTTCCTCGATGGTGCGCACGCCGGCCATGCCGTTGCCGACCATCACGAGCTTCATCTTCTTCATGGCTGGACTCCCAGGACAGTGGATTCGAGAGCGGGTTGCGGCCGGGCGCGGCCGCCGGCGCCGGCCCAGGTGCGAGTCCAGCGCGCCTGCATCACGCGCAGGACGGCGAGCACCAGCAGGGCGAGGCCCGCGAAGATCAGGAAACCGCCGGCGTAGCTGCCGAGGTATTGCTTGGTCAGGCCCATGGTGCTGGGCACCAGCCCGCCGCCCAGCGCGCCGACCTCGCCGATCATCGAGCCGGCCACCGCGGTGGAGGTGGGCCAGCGCAGGGGCACCAACTGGAACAGCGCGCCGTTGCCGGCGCCCAGCGCGGCGAAGCACAGGATCATGAGGAGCGTCGTCAGCACGAGCGAGCCGCCCGCGAAGCCGATCAGCGTGAGGCAGCCGGTGACGACCGCCAGCACCACGGTCAGCGTATTGACGCCGCCCCAGCGGTCGGACAGCCAGCCGCCCACCACGCGCAGCGCCGCGCCCATGAAGGCGGCCAGCATGGTCAGCTGCCCCGCCTGCACCTTGCTGACGCCGAACTGCTCAAAGTAGTAGGAGGGCAGGAAGCTGGTGAGGCCGATGAAACCGCCGAAGGTGACCGCGTAGATCACGCTGAAGACCCAGCCGTCGTGCTCGAACAGGCAGGCCATGTGGTCGCGCAGGGTGCCATGCTTGTTGACGTCACCCGGTTCGCGCGCCCAGACCACCATCACGACGACCGGCAAGAGCAGGAACAGGGCGGCCACGCCGTACACCGCCTGCCAGCCCAGCCACTGCGCCAGCGGCGGGGCGACCAGCACCGAGACCGCGGTGCCGACATTGCCGGCGCCCACCAGGCCCATGGCCAGTCCCTTGTGCCGCGCCGGGAAGGAACCGGAGCCCAGCGACAGCGCGACGCCGAAGCTGGCGCCGGCGATGCCGAGCAGCACGCCCATGGCCAGCAGGTCGTTGAAGGTATGGACGAAGAACAGGCCGAACAGCATGGCCACGCCGACCAGCGCCATCTCCACCAGGGTGGCGTTCTTGCGGCCGATGTACTGCGCCAGCAGGCCCAGCGGGAAGCGCATCAGGGCGCCGGCCACGATGGGGATGGACAGCATCAGCCCCATCTGCGCGGCCGTCAGCTGCAGCGACTCCTTGATGAAGGGCGCCATCGCGCCGTTCAGCACCCAGATCGCGCAGGAGAAGGAAAAATAGAGGAAGGCCGCGAACAGCGTGGGTGAATGGCCGGATCTGAGGAAGTTCTGGAACGCGCTCATCGTGTGTGTCTGGACCCCGGCGCGCACGGGCGCGCCAAAGAATTCGAGTACAGGTCAGCACACAGCGTCGTGCGCACGGCCGGCGGTACGGTGCACGGCCCGGGTGCGTCATCACACCCGATGACCCTCACTTGCACAGAGCGTGCCAACTGCGCAGGCCCGCTCTGTGCTTGAGCGCTTCGCATGACTTCTGTCTTGATCCTGTCCATGCCCGATTCCGGTGCACCGCCACTGGCTGCAGAGTTCGCTGCGGCCGGTTTCGTTGTGTGCGGTGAAAGCGATTGCGCCCACCTGGTGCGTGAAGGCCTGCGCGCCGCCCCCGACGTGCTCGTTTGCTGGGCGCCGCGCCCTGGTGCGGAACTGTTCGATGCCCTGGCCACGCTGCAAGCCCAGCAGTCCTTGCCCGTGCTTTTCTTCACGCAGGACGCCAGCGTGGAGGCGATGGAGCGCGCACTGTCTGCGGGCGTGCACGCCTGGGTGGTGCAGGGCTATGCACGCGAGCGCCTGCGGCCACTGGTGCACCTGGCCCAGCTGCGCGAGCGGCAGGAGCGCGCGCTGCGCTCCCGGCTCGCGGAACTGGGCGAGCAGCTGGAAGAGCGCAAGTGGGTGGACAAGGCCAAGGGCATCCTGATGCATGCCCGCCATGTGAGCGAGGAAGAGGCCTTCCAGCTGCTGCGCACCGCCTCCATGCAAGCCAACCGCAAGGTGGGCCAGGTGTCGCGCCAGGTGATTGACGCCGCCCACGTGGCGGAGGCCATCAACCGCGCCGGCCAGCAGCGCATGCTGTCGCAGCGCCTGGTCAAGCTCTATGCCCTGGCCCGCAGCCGCACCGACGGGGCGGCGGCCGCGCTGCTGATGAAGGAATCGGTGCAGCGGGTGGAGGACAACCTCAAGACGCTGGAGGCCAAGCTGTCGGCCGCCACCTATGGCGACCTGATCGCGGCGGCACGCGCCGGCTGGACCGGTATGCGCAAGCTGCTCGAGACCTCGGGCCGGACGGCGGACCTGGGTCAGCTCGACGAAGCCGCCGAGACCGTGCTGGCGCAGGCCGACGCGCTGGTGCTGGCCCTCGAAGCCTCGGGGCTGGCCGCCCAGGTGCACGTGATCAACGTCGCGGGGCGACAGCGCATGCTGTCGCAGCGCATGGCCAAGCTGGCGCTGCTGGAGGGGCCGCCCGCTGCGCTGGCGGAGACGGCGGGCGAGTTCGAACGCGGCCTGGCCGCGCTGTCGCAGGCGCCGCTGTCCACGCCCGAGATCCGCGCCATGCTGGAACAAGGCGAAGCTGCCTGGCGCGAGTTGCGCGCCGCGGTGCCCGGCGCTGCCCAGCCGGCCGGGCGCATGAAGCTGGCCGCGGCCAGCGAGGATTTGCTGGACTCGTTCGACCGGCTGACCGCGGCCTACCAGCACAGCATCCAGGTGCTGATCGGCGCGTAGGGCCTGTTATCGCTATGGAAGGGCTCGCGTGACCCAGAAAACGGGTGCCATCAAGGCGCAAAGCACAGCCGGGGCGGGGCCCCGGCGAGCATTTGCAACGCGGAGGGCGCCCGTTTCCTGGGCCACCCTTCGGGCCGGTGGCTGTCAGGCCGCAGGGCGTCGTTGCGACCTCGTTGTGTGCACGAGCACACGGCCTCGGCCGCGCCTAGCCCTGCAGCCTGACAGCCACCGGCGCGAGCCCTCCCATAGCGTTAACAGGCCCTAGCGTCTTTCGATGTCGATGCAGACCACCGCCGGCTGGTGGTTCCAGCGCAGCGTGATCGCATAGGGGTGCTTGCGGACCCGGGCCTGGATGCCCGCGCTGCCATGCAGCCGGACCGGCACCGAGATCTGCAGCGCCGGGCCCAGCGTCTTGCGCGCATTGCCGGCCAGCGTGTTGGCGATCTCGCCGACCGCGTCCAGCAGGTTGCCCTGCGACAGGTCGGTTTCGCCCTGCAGCAGCAAGAGCTCCTTGAGCAGCTGGCCGGGCATGGAGACGATCACGTGGCCGTTGAAAGCACCCGAGAAGGAAACGATGCCGTTGTAGTCGTGGCCCTGCAGCTCGCCGGTGGCGAGGTAGGCGGAGGTGATCTGCGGCTCCTGGCGGGTGACCACGCGGAAGTACTGGCGTACCGATTCCACGAACAGCTTGAGATCTTCGGCGCTGAGCGATTCCATGGTGGCTCCTACTTCCCTTCCGCGACGTCCAGCAGGGCGATCTTCAGCTCGTCGTCGCTGAACGGCTTGGCGACGAAGCCGCGCGCACCCAGCCGCAGGGCCTGGATCGCGGTCGATTTGTCGGACAGCGCGCTCAGCACGAGGATGTTGGTCCGCGGCAGCATGCGCAGCATTTCCTTGATGCATTCGATGCCGTCCATCTCCGGCATGGTGAGGTCCATGGTCACGACGTCGGGCTGGGTGGCGCGGGCCACGCGCAGCGCCTCGGCGCCGTTGCGCGCCAGCCCGACCAGCGAGACGTTGGACAGGCCGCCGCTTTGCACCACCCGCGAGATGCGCGAGCGGATCATGTTGGAGTCGTCGACGATGAGCAGTCTCATGGGTGGTCCTCTTCAGGCTGCGAACCGGATCCTGAACTCGGTGTACGCGCCGGGCGTCGAGGCCAGGGTCAGCCGCCCGCCCAGCTTTTGCACGTTGGCGTGTACCAGGTCCAGGCCCACGCCGCGTCCTGCGTGCAGCGACACGCCATCGGCGGTGGAGAAGCCGGGCCTGAAGATGTGAGCGACGATCTGCCGCTCGTCGAAGGCCTCGAGCTGTCCGGCGCTGTACCAGCCCAGGTCCAGCAGCTTGCGCCGCACCCGCGCCGCCGACAGCCCGGCGCCGTCGTCGCGCACGGTCAGCAGCCACTCGTCCTCGCTGCGGGACAGCTGCACGCTGACGCGGCCGGCCTCGTCCTTGCCATGCGCGCTGCGCGCAGCCGGCGCCTCCAGGCCGTGGGTGACCGCGTTGCGCAGCATCTGCACCGCGATCTCGCGCGCCAGGGCCGCTTGCGGCGGCGGCAGGTCCAGCAAGGCGCCCATGGCGATCGCCGGCTTGACCTTCTTGCCGCAGTCGCGCGCCACCTCCTCGGCCAGGCTGGCCAGCATGGTGTTGATCGAGCTGGAAGGGGCTTCCTGCGCGGGGCGCTGCTGGCCGGCCAGCGACTTCAGCGCGGCCACCTTGCCCAGCAGGTCTTCCAGCGGCAGCGGCAAGGCCAGCAGGGCCGAGCCGAGGTCGGCGGGATGGCCGCCTTGCCGGATCTGGTCCAGCGCGGTTTCGAAGGCATGCGCCTGGCCGGCCAGCGTCTCCAGGCCCAGCGTCGCGGCGTCGCCCTTGAGCGCGTGGACGCGGCGGCGCGCCTCGTCGATGTGCCGGAGGATGGCCGCCTCGCCCTGCGCGGCGGAGGTGTTGCGCAGCATCCCGTTGACTTCCAGCAGGTCCGACTCGGCCCGGGATACGAACTGCCGCAGCGTCGCGGGGTCGGCGTCGATCGCCTTCAGCAGCATCGCGAACTCCTTCTGCGAACGCTGGCGCTCCGCCTGCAGCTTGTGCTCCAGCTCGATGCGCGCCGAGATGTCCTGCACCGTCACCAGCAGGTGCCGCACCGCGCCGTTCTCGGCCACCCGGTTGAAGTGGAAGGACAGGTGCCGCGCCTGCTCCTGTCCCAGCCGGTTCTTCACGGCCACTTCCACTTCCGACAAGGGGTTGATGCCCTGCACCAGCGCTTCCTTGACGTGCGGCGCGAACAGCAGCTGCACGTACTCGCGGGCGTCGGACAGGTCCTTTTCCGTCAGCAGCGGCGCCAGCAGGGCGAAGAAGTCCTGGCCCGGCGCGAGGCCGCGGCCGAACAGGGCGTGCGCCGAGCGCGACAGCTGCGAGCCGAGCCTGAAGTCCGGGGTGATCAGGAACAGGCCCTCGCGCACCGACTGCAGGATTTCGCGGTTCTCCTCGTTGGCCGCGTCGATCGCCGCGTCCGAGGTCTGCAGGCGGCGCAGGAACTTGAACAGGATGAAGGCGAAGTTCAGCAGCGCCAGCAGGATGCCGCCAGTCTGCACCATGCGCAGGGTGCTGGCGCGCGAAGCACCGATGGCCTGCGTCTCGGTGACGAAGTCGTTGGCGATGTTCAGCAGGCGGATGTTGTTCGCCTGGCTGTAGGCGAGCGCCGCGGACAGGTCCTGCGGGCTGAAGCCGTCGGCCATCAGCGGCTGCAGCCTGCGGTGGTAGGGCGTCCAGATCTCGTCCACCTCGGCCTCGAGCCGGCGGCCGCGCTCGGAGGTCACGGCATCGAGGAACACCGGCTTGCCGTCGCCGCCGGGGAGGGTGGCGCCGCTCTTGAAGGCGGCGCGCGACAGCTCGAAGATCTTCGCGCCGGCACGCAGTTCCGCCAGCGTCTCGGGACGGTAAGGCTGTCCCGCGGCGCGGGCCGCATCCAGCTCCAGCAGCGTGCGAGCGATGCGCTGCGACACGTAGCGCTGGCGGCCGGCGAGGTTGATCGCGACGGTGTCCTGGTCGATCTTGAACGAGGTGTAGAAGTTCAGGACCAGGACGCCCAGGTCGAACAGCAGGAAGAAGGCCACCGCGATGATGATCTCGCGGTACTTCCCGAAGCTGAATCCGCGCCCGCGCGGCTTGGCCGCGGAGGCGGACCGGGCGTGGGCGGTGGAGGGGTCGAGGGGCAGGACGGCAGCCATGGGTTCTCCCTTGTCGCTCTTATTGCTGTTGTTGTTGCTGCTGCTGCGCTTCGATCATCACGCCCGAGAGCAGCGAGAAGGCGGTCGACCAGGCCTCGCGCACCTCGGGCGTGAAGTCCCTGCCCAGGCCGTTTTCCAGGGTGTCGAGCAGGGCGGCGCCCACCACCGGGTAGTGCGCGGGCAGCGCGCCATAGCCGACATGGCGGCGGGCGAGCTGCTGCGCCGCCGGCACCAGCGCCTCGAGCCGCGTGAGCCCGTTGACGACGGTCGCCAGCATGGCCATGAGCTTGCGGCCCTGCTCCTTCATATCGCCCTTGAAGAGCGGCCGCACCTGCGGCGCCAGCTCGAACAGGCGGGCATAGAAAAGGTCGGCTGCTTCCGGCGCGATGGGGACGACCTTGGCGAAGCTGGATTGCACCAGGGTGACTTGCTGGGGGGTCATGGACGCTCCTCTCTCGTTGCGGGTTGGATTGGGGGCCGGATGGGGGCTAGGCCACGGCCCTTTCCCTGCGGGCGGGGGCGCTGCGCGGGGCGATCGCCTCGACCTTGCGCTGCTTTTCGTACAGGAAGGACAGGATCTCCTGCCGGCAGTGGTTGTAGACCTTGTCCTCGGCCAGCGCGATGCGGTTGCGCGGCCGCGCCAGCGGCACGTCCATCACCTGGCCGATGGTGGCGGCGGGACCGTTGGTCATCATCACCACGCGGTCGGACATCAGCACCGCCTCGTCGACGTCGTGGGTGATCATCATCACGGTGTTGCCCAGCTCCGACTGGATGCGGATCACCTCGTCCTGCAGGTGGGCGCGGGTGAGCGCGTCCAGCGCCCCGAAGGGCTCGTCCAGCAGCAGCACCTTGGGCTCCATGGCGAGCGCCCGGGCGATGCCCACGCGCTGCTTCATGCCGCCGGAGATCTGCGAGGGCAGGCGGTCCAGCGCATGCGACATGTTGACCATCGCCAGGTTGTGCAGGATCCAGTCGCGGCGCTCGGCGGCGCTGCGAGTGCCCTTGAAGATCTTGTCGACCGCGATCTGCACGTTCTGGTAGACCGTGAGCCAGGGCAGCAACGAGTGGTTCTGGAACACCACCGCGCGGTCGGGTCCGGGCGCGTTCACTTCGCGGTTGTCCACGAGTACGCCGCCCGAGCTGGCCTTGAGCAGGCCGGCCACGATGTTCAGCACGGTGGACTTGCCGCAGCCCGAGTGACCGATCAGCGAGACGAACTCGCCGCGCTTCACGTCGAGGTCGATGTGCTTGAGGACGGGGTTCCCGCCGTTCGGGCCGGGGAAGGTCATGTCGACGCGCGACAGGGAGAGATAGGCGTGGGTCATGTCGGTTCCTTCAGCTGGCGCTGGTGCCGCGGGTGACCTTGCGGCCGATGAAGGCGACGATGCGGTCCAGGGCGAAGCCCACGAGGCCGACGTAGACGAGCGCCAGGATGATGTCGCTGATGCGCGAGGAGTTCCACGCATCCCAGATGAAGAAGCCGATGCCGACGCCGCCGATCAGCATTTCGGCGGCGATGATCGCCAGCCAGGACAGGCCCACGCCGATGCGCAGCCCCGAGAAGATGAAGGGCGCCGCCGCCGGCAGCATGATCTTTCCGAAGTACTCGACGCCGTTCAGGCGGACCACCTTGGCGACGTTGCGGTAGTCCTCGGGGATGTTGCGGATGCCGATCGAGGTGTTGATGATGATCGGCCAGATCGAGGTGATGAAGATGACGAAGATCGCCGAGGGATGGCCGTCGCGGAAGCCCGCCAGCGAGATCGGCAGCCAGGCCAGCGGCGGCACGGTGCGCAGCACCTGGAACAGCGGGTCGAGCCCGCGCAGCGCCCAGGTCGACTGGCCCACCAGCACGCCCAGGCTCACGCCGGCCAGCACCGCCAGCGAATAGCCGTAGGCCACGCGCTTGAGGCTTGCCAGCAGTTGCCAGGCGATGCCCACGTCGTTGCCGCCGCGGTCGTAGAAGGGATGCGCGATCAGCTCCCAGGTGTCCTGCACCACCTTGGTGGGGGCGGGCAGGCTCGCGCCGGGACGCGATCCCAGCACCTGCCAGATCATCAGCAGGAAGCCGATGATCACCAGCGGCGGCAGCACGTAGGTCAGGAAGCCGCGCGCGGCCAGGCGCGCCCAGGCCAGCGCGGCGTTCGGCGCCGCCGGCGCGGCGATGCGGAGGGTTCCCACGGTTTCGGTGGTGCTCATGATGCGGGCCTCAGGCGGACTTGATGTACTTGATGCTCAGGCTGTCGAGGTACTTCTTCGGGTTGGCCGGGTCGAACACCTTGCCGTCGAAGAACTTCTCGATGCCGCGCGAGGTGGACGCCGGGATGTCCTTCTTGTCCACGCCCAGTTCGGCTGCGGCCTGCCGCCAGATGTCCTCGCGGTTCACCTTGGCGATCAACGCCTTGGTGTCGATGCCCGGGGGCAGGTAGCCCCAGCGGATGTTCTCGGTCAGGAACCACAGGTCGTGGCTCTGGAAGGGATAGCTTGCGTGGTCCTTCCAGTAGCGCATCTGGAACTTGCTGTTCGCTTCCACGCGGCCGGTGCCGTAGTCGAAGTCGCCCTTGACGCGGTCGATGACGTCTTCGATCGGCGCGTTGATCCAGCGGCGGCGCGAACAGATCTCGGCCACCTCGGCGCGGTTCTTCGGGTCCTCGCACCACACCTGCGCTTCCATCACCGCCTTGACCAGCGCCTTGGTGGCGTTCGGGTTCGCCTGCACGTAGTCGGCGCGCAGCGCGAGCGACTTCTCGGGATGGTTCATCCACAGCTCGCTGGTGGTGAGCGCCGTGTAGCCGATCTTCTGGTTGATCAGCTGGCGGTTCCAGGGCTCGCAGACGCAGAAGGTGTCCATGCTGCCCACTTTCATGTTGGCCACCATCTGCGGCGGCGGCACCGTGATGGTCGTAATGTCGCGGTTCGGGTCCACGCCGCCCGCGGCCATCCAGTAGCGGATCCACATGTCGTGCGTGCCGCCGGGGAAGGTCATGGCGGCGTTCACCGGCTTGCCGGTCTTCACCCGCTTGGCGAGGAGAGCCTTGCCGAAATCCTTGTTGTCCAGGCCGACCTTGAGGTCCTTGTACTCGTTGGCCACCGAGATGCACTGGCCGCCGAGGTTGAGGCGCGCCACGATGTTGATCGGCACCTGCACGTTGTTGGTCGTCACCGCGCCGGTGGTGATCAGGTAGGGCATGGGCGTCAGGATGTGGGCGCCGTCGATGCCATTGCTCTTCGAACCCAGCACCAGGTTGTCGCGTGTGGTGCCCCAGGACGACTGCTTGAGCACTTCCACTTCGGTCATGCCGTGCTTCTTGAAGAAGCCCTTCTCGTCGGCGACGAACAGCGGCGCCGCGTCGGTCAAGGCAATGAATCCCAGCTTGGCGGCCTTGGTCTCCAGCGCCGTGCCCTGCGCCATGACGATGCCGGGAAAGGCGCCGGCGGCGCCGAGCGCCGCGGCGCCCTGCAGCACGGATCGGCGGGTGACCGTGGCCTTGGGGGTGATGTCTTGCATCGTGTGCTCCTGGTTGCGAAAGAGAAAAACGAAACGGCGCCCATCGCACTGCGTGCCTATGCACACAGGGATGGACGCCGTTGTCCTGGTGTCGGGTTGTTCGCGCGCCGCCGTTAGCGCCCGTTCAGGCAGAGCAATGCACGGACCGTGCCAGCCTGCTGGGGCTGATTCGGCCTGGGATCGGCGCCGTCATGGCGCGCTTTGGGGGCATGGCGCACCGGATTTGTGCGCCGCAACAGTGCCGGCGCTCAGCGCCCGCCCGGCAGCACGTCGGCCAGCGAGAGCACCGCTTCGGCCACATCCACCAGGCGGCGGTTCTGGTTCATCGCCATCTGGCGCAGCGCCTTGTAGGCCTCGTCCTCGGTCATGTGCCGGTGTGCCATCAGCAGGCCCTTGGCACGCTCGACGACCTTGCGTTCGGTGAGCGAGGCGCGCACCGCGTCGAGTTCGTCGCTCATGGCCTGCAGGCGGCGCGACTGCTCCTGCACCATGGCCAGCACCGAGCGGTCCAGTTGCGGGCCGAAGGGCGCGGCGTGCTCGGCGCCGGGGTAGGGGGCTTCGCTGGCGAGCGCTTCCAGCAAGGCCTTCTGGTCGCGCAGTTCCGTGCGGGCCTGCGCGATGCGCGCCTCGCACAACTGGCGCAGGTTCACCGTCAGCACGTCCTCGACGCCGCGCATCGCGTCGATGCGACGGGTGGCCCACTCGTACCAGTGCTGGCTCAAGCTGCTGTCCAGGGCAACGGGCCGGCCCGCGCAGCCGATGCGGCGCAGCCGCTCCACCTCGGCGATCACCGCCGGGTCGCGGCTCGCCTGGTCGGCGCGCAGCACCTCGGGGTCGGAGAAATCGGCGAAGGCCTGGAAGCAGCCCTGCTGCGAATCGATCAGGTGGCGCCACTGCTGCTGGCCCGCGAGGTCGATCGCGCCCGAGCCGAACAGGCTGGCGCCCAGCGCTCGCTCCTGGCCGGCGAACTCCTTGCCCTGCATGAAGTTGAACATGGCCACCAGCGCGCGCGAGATCTCCGGATCCATGGCGCTGTCGGCGGCTTCGAACACCACCGCCAGCAGGCCCGCCACCAGCCGGGTGTACGCCGCGCTCGATTCACGGGCGGGCAACTCCTGGCGCGCCACCCGCTGGCGCAGGGCGGGCAGGCCGTCCAGCCCGTGCAAGCCCACGGCCACCCGGCTGAACAGCCGTGCGCCATGGCGGACCTGGCTGGAGTGGATGTCCAGCCGGTCGAACTGCGCGCGCACCTGCTGCTCCATGCCGGCGCATTCGGCCACCTGCAGCAGGCGCAGCGGGCCGAACTGCTTTCCCTGCGAGCTGAGGAACACGTTCGACATGCCGCGCTCGCGCTGCAGGCCATGGATGAAGCGGCCAATCGCGGCCACCAGTTCGCTGGTGCGGGCGAGTTCCTCCAGCTCGGCAATTTCGCATTGCCGGGCGGCGAGCAGGAAGTCGGATCCGGAGGTCATTGATAGGGCCTGTTAAGCGTTAACTGGCCCTAGACCCCAGCAACAAGCATGCCGCGATGGGTAGAAGCCCGCGCAGCGGCAGAGGAAAGAGTCGGGCCGTTAAACTCCCCGCATGATCGTGCTGGGGATCGAGTCGTCCTGCGACGAGACCGGCGTCGCGCTGGTCGAGGCTGCCGCCGGGACGCAGGTTCCGGTGCTGCGCGCGCACGCGCTGCACAGCCAGATCGACATGCACCAGGCCTACGGCGGCGTGGTGCCCGAACTGGCCAGCCGCGACCACATCCAGCGCGTGCTGCCGCTCACCGAACAGGTGCTGTCCGATGCCGGCTGCGCGCTCGCCGACATCGACGTGGTCGCGTACACCCGCGGACCGGGGCTGGCCGGGGCGCTGCTGGTGGGCGCCGGCGTCGCCTGCGCGCTGGGCGCGGCCCTTTCAAGGCCGGTGCTGGGCGTGCACCACCTGGAGGGGCACTTGCTGTCCCCATTCCTCAGCAGCGATCCGCCGCAGTTTCCCTTCATCGCGCTGCTGGTGTCGGGCGGCCATACGCAGTTGATGCGCGTCGACGGCGTGGGGCGCTACGAACTGCTGGGCGAATCCATCGACGACGCGGCGGGCGAGGCCTTCGACAAGAGCGCCAAGCTGCTGGGCCTGGGCTACCCGGGCGGGCCGGCGCTGTCGCGCCTGGCCGAGCAGGGCGATGCCCGTGCGTTCAAGCTGCCGCGGCCCCTGCTGCACAGCGGCGACCTCGACTTCTCCTTTGCCGGCCTGAAGACGGCCGTGCTCACGCAGGCCAAGAAGCTCGGCGATGATCTCGAGGCGCGCAAGGCCGACCTCGCCGCGGCCACGCAGGCCGCGATCGTGGACGTGCTGGTCAGGAAGTCGATCGATGCGCTCGAACGCAACGGCATGAACCGGCTGGTGGTGGCCGGCGGGGTGGGCGCGAACAAGTCGCTGCGCGCCGAGTTGAGCGCCGCGTGCCGGAAGCGCGGCGTGCGGGTGCACTACCCGGAACTGCACCTGTGCACCGACAACGGCGCGATGATCGCCCTGGCTGGGGCGATGAGGCTGCAATCGGGCATAGAAAAGGCCAGCGAGGTCTACGCGTTCGACGTGAAACCGCGCTGGCCCCTGTCCGAGATCAGCTGACCTTGACGCGCCGGGCGGCGCGCCTTCGGACGGGTTACTTCACCTCGATCGTGCGTGCGGTGCTGACCGGCTTTTTCTTCGCCAGCGACAGCGCGAGCACGCCATTCTCGAGCTTGGCGACGGACGCCTCCGCATCGATGTCTTCGGCCAGCTCGTAGGCCGCCTTGTAGGGGCGCTTGGCTTCGGCACGGGTTTCGATGCGCACGACCGGGCCTTCGATCGAGATGGCCAGGTCCTCGCGGGCGACGCCGGGCATGTCGATGCTCAGGTTCCAGGCCTTCTCGTCCTGCTCGAGCTGGAGGCCCGGCTTGCCGTTGCCGAAGAAGGCATCGTTGACGAAGCGCTCGAAGTTGCGGTCGAAGGAGCGCAGTGACGGGGCGACGGCGCGGGTGCGAACGACGGGTGCGAAAAACATGTGGGCTCTCCTTGACAGACGGGCGGACCGGGAACGAAATCGTTCCACCAGGTCCCTTACACTGCGCGGCTTTCACCTTGATCGCCGCATGCCATGCATCTGTATGCAGCGACTTTCTTTTCAAGGGTTCCAGAGGAGATCGCACTCATGAAAATTCAACGCCGCAGGCTCTTGAAAACGCTGGCCGCAACGCTATGTATGCCGGCCCTGGCCCACGCGCAGACGGCCGGCGCACCGATCAAGCTGGCGCTGGTGGAGGGCCTCTCGGGCGGCAATGCCAATGGCGGCGAGGCCGTGTTCCGCAACCTGGTGTGGGCGGTCGAGCGCGTCAACGAGCGCGGGGGCGTCAGGACGCGCGAGGGCGCACGCACGCTCGAGCTCACGCGCTACGACAGCAAGGGGCAGATCGAAGAGGCGCTGTCGACGCTGCGTTCGGCGATCGACGACGGCGCGCGGGTGATCCTGCAGGGCAACTCATCCGCGGTCGCGGCGGCCCTGATCGAGGCGATCAACCGCCACAACGAGCGCGAGCCGCAGCGCCGCGTGGTGTTCCTCAACTATTCGGCGGTGGACCCGGCGCTCACCAACGACAAGTGCAGTTTCTGGCATTTCCGCTTCGACGCCCACGCCGACATGCGCCTGACGGCACTGATGTCGGTGCTGCGCGAGGACAAGGCCGTGAAGTCGGTGTACCTCATCAATCCCGACTACAGCTTCGGGCACGCAGTGCAACGCGAGGCCAAGCGCCAGCTGGCCGAGCAGCGGCCCGACGTGCGCATCGCCGCCGAGGAACTGCACCCGCTGTTGCGGGTCAAGGACTTCGCGCCCTACGCCACCAAGATCAAGGCGAGCGGGGCCGACGCCGTGATCACCGGCAACTTCAGCAACGACCTCACGCTGCTGGTGAAGGCCGCGCGCGAAGTCGGGTTCGACGGACGCTTCTACACTTTCTACGGCAACGCGCTGGGCGCGCCGGCGGCGATCGGCGACGCCGGCATCGGCAAGGTGCTGGCCGTGGCCGACTGGCTGCCCAACGTGCCGGCGCCGCAAAGCGATGCGTTCTACCAGGCCTTCCGCAAGCGCTACCCGAACCCGGCCGACGACTACGTGCACATGCGCCTGCAACTGATGATCGAGGCACTGGCGCAAGCCATCGAGAAGGCCGGCACGGCCGATGCGCTGCCGCTGGCGACTGCGCTGGAGCAGACCTCGGTCTCCTTCTCCGGCTGGACCGGGCGCATGCGCGCGGCCGACCACCAGTTCCAGCAGCCGCTGGTCGTCGGCGTGATGGACCGGCTGGGCACGCCGGGCGTCAAGTTCGACGTCGAGGGCTCGGGCTATGGCTTCCGGGTGGTGCGGCAGATCCCGCCGCCCAAGGCCGAAATGCCCCACAGCTGCAAGATGGTGCGCCCTGCTTGATACTCGGGCGATGCGCAGTACTGTCCAGAACCTCGAAGAATCCAAGATCCGCGAAGTCGCCAATGCCGGCATGGGGCGCAGCGACGTGCTGGCGTTCTGGTTCGGCGAGAGCGACGAAGTCACGCCGGACTTCATCCGCGAGGCCGCCATCGCGTCGCTCAGGCAGGGCGAGACCTTCTATGCCCACAACCTGGGCCTGCCGGAACTGCGCGAAGCGATCGGCGCCTACACCTCGAAGCTGCACGGGCCGGTCGGCGCCGGGCGCATCGCGGTCACCTCCGGTGGCGTCAACGCCCTGATGCTGGCCTGCCAGGCGCTGGTGGACGCCGGCGACGAGGTGGTGGCTGTCACGCCGGTCTGGCCCAACCTGACGGCGCAGGCCCTGATCATGGGAGCGAAGCTGCGGACCGTGCCGCTGCGGCCGCAAGGCGGCGCCTGGCAGCTGGACCTGCAGGCCCTGTTGGCGGCCATCACGCCGGCCACCCGGCTGCTGATCGTCAATGCGCCGAACAACCCCACCGGCTGGACCCTGACCCGGGACGAGCAGCGGGCCATCCTGGAGCACTGCCGCCGGACCGGGACCTGGATCCTGGCGGACGAGGTCTACGAGCGCCTGTACTTCGACCCCACGCCCAACGGCTGCGCGCCGAGCTTCCTGGACATCGCGCAGCCCGACGACCGGCTGGTCATCGCCCATAGCTTCTCCAAGAGTTTCCTGATGACCGGCTGGCGCCTGGGCTGGCTGGTGATGCCGCCGGCCATGACGCACCACATGGGCAAGCTCATCGAGTTCAACACCTCCTGCGCCAGCGTCTTCACGCAGCGCGCCGCCCTGGCTGCAATCACGCACACCGACGATGTGACGCCGCGGGTGGTGGCGCACCTCAAGGCCTGCCGCGACACCCTGGTGCCCCTGTTGCAAGCGCTGCCGGGCGTGGAGCTCAGCCCTGCGAAGGGCGGCATGTACGCCTTCTTCAAGCTCGACGGTTTCGACGATTCGCTGGTGCTGGCCAAGCGCTTGGTGGCCGAGGCGGGGATCGGCCTGGCGCCGGGCAATGCCTTCGCGCCCGAGGCCCAGGGCTGGCTGCGCTGGTGCTTCGCCTCCCGGGATCCGGGGCGATTGGAAAAGGGCGTGCGGCGCCTGGCGGGCTGGCTGCGATCGGGCGGCTGAGCGCGGCCCTCGAGGCGGGGGGCGACTGAAATCAGCGGGCGCCGCCGGCGCCGCTCGTCATCGGCGCATGCCAGCCGCGGCCGCAGCCCGGCGTTCGGGCAGGTGCCTGAACATGATGTGCCCCTTGGTCAGGGCGCAGGGGGAGAGTTCCAGGAGCAGGGCGGAAGGTGTCCGCACTGAGCGCGGGAATCCACCCGCGCTGCTGGAGCCGCTGGACGGGCTTAGTAGGAGCGACGACCGCCGCCGCCGTAACCACCGCCGCCGCCGAAACCACCGCCACCCGTGCGGGGCGCGCGCTGTTCCATCGGGCGGGCTTCGTTCACCACGAGACCGCGGCCGCCGTACTCTTGGCCATTCATGCCGCGGATTGCGGCCTCGGCCTCCGCGTCACTCGACATCTCGACGAAGCCGAAGCCCTTCGAGCGGCCGGTGTCGCGGTCCATCATGACCTTGACGCTGTTGACGGTGCCGAACTGGCTGAAGGCCTGTTCCATGTCGCTGTCGCGGAAAGTGTAGGGCAGGTTGCCCACGTAGATTCGATTGCCCATGAGGGACTCCATGAAAGTAGAAAGCTAGGGTGCGATAAAGAGCCCGGATGCAATCACAAATTCATGGGATTCATTCGAAAAGGCAAAACTGACCGATCACCGCGAGAGTCGCAGGCGCCTGCGCGCGCTGCAACCCGTATTATCGGTCAAACCGCCGCGGCGGTCCGAAACACCCTGCAGATGAGTTGGACAGCGTGCGCAATCACGCCTGTTTCGAAGGCCCCTGCGTCATCAGGCCGGACGCCCGGGCGACATCACGAGTGACCAGCGGCCCCAGGCCGCGTCGGTGTCGCGGCGCGCCGCCAGCCACCTGGTGAATTCTTCGCTTTTCAGCGCGGCCTCGGGCTCGCCCGCAGCCTCGGCATTCGCGAAAACCTGGTCGAAGCGTCGTTCGGCAGCGGCTTCCAGCGATTCGATCTCTACCGCTGCAGCTTCCATGAGGGCAAGCTCTTGCGCCCGATCATTCATATCAAGTCCCCTTACGTTGACGGCTAGTATGAGGCATCGCCCGCACCGCCTGCGGAATGCAACTGCAGAGTTACCCTTTGGCGAAGCGGCGCAGGCCCACCCTCCGGGGTTGTCGCGCATGAGCTCCGGGGCGGTGAAACGGGAGGCGGGCTATAATGGGCGGTTCCGCATCCTGCGGAGCGCACGTTGGGCGGCAGTTCCAGCCCCCAACGCAAGTTAAAACCACTCAAGGAAACCGCATGAGCATCAATAAGGCCGAGATCGTCAAGGCCAACGCGCGCGGCGCGAACGACACGGGCAGCCCCGAAGTGCAAGTCGCGCTGCTGACTGCCCGCATCAACGAACTCACCCCGCACTTCAAGACCCACGCCAAGGACCACCATGGCCGCCGCGGCCTCCTGCGCATGGTGAACCGCCGCAAGAGCCTGCTGGCGTACCTGAAGGACACGGATGCCGACCGCTACACGGCGCTGATCGGCAAGCTGGGCCTGCGCAAGTAAGCGCAAGCCTGAATGAAGGGCGCCTGAGCAAGCAAGAGGCTGGCTCAGGCGTTTTTCGCATCCGGAGAGACCCAAACCGACCACGCGCTGTGTCATTCCAAGAGCGGCCCCGCAAGGGCCACTGCTGGAATGGCATCGTGTTCGGCCAAGTCGCTCCGACTCCCAACCACAACAAGGAGAGTCGAACATGAGCATGTTCAACAAGGTCACCAAGAGCTTCCAATGGGGCTCGCACACCGTCACGCTGGAAACGGGCGAGATCGCCCGCCAGGCTTCGGGTGCCGTCATCGTCAACATCGACGACACCGTCATCCTCGCCACGGTCGCCGCTTCCAAGGCTGCCAAGCCCGGCCAGGACTTCTTCCCGCTGACGGTCGACTACATCGAGAAGACCTACGCCGCCGGCAAGATCCCGGGCAGCTTCTTCAAGCGCGAAGCCAAGCCGAGCGAGCATGAGACGCTGACCTCGCGCCTGATCGACCGCCCGATCCGCCCGCTGTTCCCGGAAGGCTTCTTCAACGAAGTGCACGTGGTCATCCACACGCTGTCGCTGAACCCCGAAGTCGACGCCGACATCGCCGCCATGATCGGCACCAGCGCCGCGCTGGCCGTCTCCGGCATCCCCTTCGCCGGCCCGATCGGCGCTGCGCGCGTGGGCTACGTCAACGGTGAATACGTCCTGAACCCGGGCCAGACGGCGCGCAAGATGTCCGACATGGACCTGGTCGTCGCCGGCACCGAATCGGCGGTGCTGATGGTCGAATCCGAGGCCCTGCAGCTGTCCGAGGAAGTCATGCTGGGCGGCGTGGTCTACGGCCACGAGCAGGCCAAGATCGCCATCAACGCGATCCACGAGCTGGTGCGCGACGCCGGCAAGCCGGTGTGGGACTGGCAAGCGCCGGCCAGGGATGAATCCTTCATCGCCAAGGTGAAGGGCATCGCCGAAGAGAAGTTCCGTGCGGCCTACCAGATCCGCAGCAAGCAGGCCCGCACCCAGGCCCTGCGCGAGGCCAGCGCCTCCGTGCACGCGGCGCTGAAGGCCGACGGCGTCGAGTTCGACGCCGTGAAGGTCGACGACCTGCTGTTCGGCATCGAGTCCAACATCGTGCGCAGCCAGATCCTGGCTGGCGAGCCGCGCATCGACGGGCGCGACACCCGCACCGTGCGCCCGATCGAGATCCGCACCGGCGCGCTGCCGCGCACCCACGGCTCGGCGCTGTTCACCCGCGGCGAGACGCAAGCCCTGGTGGTCACCACGCTGGGCACCGAGCGCGACGCGCAGCGCATCGACGCGCTGATGGGCGAGTACGAAGACCGCTTCATGTTCCACTACAACATGCCCCCCTTCGCCACCGGCGAAGTGGGCCGCATGGGCTCGACCAAGCGCCGCGAGATCGGCCACGGCCGCCTGGCCAAGCGCGCGCTCGTCGCCTGCCTGCCGTCCAAGGAAGAGTTCCCCTACACCATGCGCGTGGTGTCCGAGATCCTGGAATCCAACGGCTCCTCGTCGATGGCCTCGGTCTGCGGCGGCTGCCTGTCGCTGATGGACGCCGGCGTGCCGATGAAGGCGCACGTCGCTGGCATCGCCATGGGCCTGATCAAGGAAGGCAACCGCTTCGCGGTGCTGACCGACATCCTGGGCGACGAGGATCACCTCGGCGACATGGACTTCAAGGTGGCCGGCACGACCAACGGCATCACCGCCCTCCAGATGGACATCAAGATCCAGGGCATCACCAAGGAGATCATGCAGGTCGCCCTGGCGCAGGCCAAGGAAGCGCGCATGCACATCCTGGGCAAGATGCAGGACGCGCTGGGCGAGGCCAAGACCGAGGTCAGCACCTTCGCGCCGCGCCTGTACACGATGAAGATCAACCCGGAGAAGATCCGCGACGTGATCGGCAAGGGCGGCGCCACCATCCGCGCGCTCACCGAAGAGACCGGCTGCACGATCGACATCGCCGAGGACGGCACCATCACCATCGCCTCGACCGACGCCGACAAGGCCGAATTCGCGAAGAAGCGCATCGAGGAGATCACGGCCGAGGTCGAGGTGGGCAAGATCTACGAAGGCCCGATCACCAAGCTGCTGGACTTCGGCGCGCTGGTGAACCTGCTGCCGGGCAAGGACGGCCTGCTGCACATCAGCCAGATTGCGCACGAGCGCGTGGAGAAGGTCACCGACTACCTGAGCGAAGGCCAGGTTGTGCGCGTGAAGGTGCTGGAGACCGACGAGAAGGGCCGCGTCAAGCTGTCCATGAAGGCGCTGCTCGAGCGTCCGGCCGGCATGGGCGACGAGCGTCCGCCGCGCGAGCCGCGTGGCGACCGTCCGCCGCGCGAGCCCCGCGAACCGCGTGAGGCCCGCGAGCCGCGTGAGCCGCGTGAGCCGCGTGCGCAGGAAACCACCGTCGACACGCCGCCGCAAGAGTGAAAGCGGTCGAGATCAGCGCCTTCGGCCCGCCCGGCGTGCTGCGCCTGGGCGACCGGCCTGCGCCCGTGCCGGCCGCGGGTGAGCTGTTGATTCGCGTCACGGCCAGCGGGATCAACCGTCCCGACGTTCTGCAGCGCACCGGCAACTATCCGGTGCCGCCAGGCGCTTCCGACATCCCCGGGCTGGAGGTGGCGGGCGAGATCGTTGGTGGTGACGACCCGGAACTGGCCGCGGCCGGCTTCAAGAAGGGTGACCGCGTGTGCGCGCTGGTGGCCGGCGGCGGCTACGCCGAGCTGTGCGTCGCGCCCATCGGCCAGTGCCTGCCGGTCCCGAAGGGCCTGTCGGACATCGAGGCGGCCTCCTTGCCGGAGACCTTCTTCACCGTCTGGAGCAACGTGTTCGACCGCGGGCGCCTGCAGCCGGGCGAGACCTTCCTGGTCCAGGGCGGCACCAGCGGCATCGGCGTGACTGCCATCCAGATGACCAAGGCCCTGGGGGCCGGCAAGGTGATCGCCACCGCGGGCAGCGACGACAAGTGCCAGGCCTGCCTGAAACTCGGCGCCGACGCCGCGATCAACTACAAGACCCAGGATTTCGCCCAGGAGGCGAAGCAAGTCACCGGCGGCAAGGGCGTGGACGTCATCCTCGACATGGTCGCCGGCGGCTACGTCGCGCGCGAGCTCGAATGCCTGGCCGAGGATGGTCGCGTGGTGATCATCGCCGTGCAGGGCGGGACCAAGAGTGAAGTCAATGCCGGCCTGGTGCTGCGCCGCCGCCTGACGATCACCGGCTCCACGCTGCGCCCGCGTCCAGTCGCCTTCAAGGCAGCCATCGCCGCCGCGCTGAAGAAGAACGTGTGGCCGCTGATCGAGGGCGGCAAGATCAAGCCCGTGATCCACAGCACCTTCCCCGCCGCCGATGCATCCAAAGCCCACGAGCTGATGGAATCCAACCAGCACGTCGGCAAGATCGTCCTGACCTGGTAGAGACGGAAGAACATGCCTCAAAACAAGCTGATCGCCGGCAACTGGAAGATGAACGGCAACCTGGCGGCCAACGAGGCCCTGGTGCGCGCCGTGGCCGCGGGGATGGGCGAGGCGCGCTGCGAGGTCGCAGTCTGCGTGCCGGCGCCCTACCTGGCGCAGGTCAACGCGCTGCGCGCCGGCACCCGGCTCGAGCTCGGCGCCCAGGACGTGTCGCAGCACGCGCAGGGCGCCTACACCGGCGAGGTCTGCGCGGCCATGCTGAGGGAATTCGGCGTGCGCTACGCGATCGTGGGGCACTCCGAGCGCCGCCAGTACCACGGGGAGACCGATGCGCTGGTGGCCGAAAAGGTCAAGGCGGCGCTGGCCGGCGGCGTCACGCCCATCGTGTGCGTGGGCGAAACCCTCGCCGAGCGCGAAGCCGGCCAGACCCAGGACGTGGTCAAGCGCCAATTGGCGGCCGTGATCCACGTCAACGGCCACTGCATCAGCGAGATCGTGGTCGCGTATGAGCCGATGTGGGCGATCGGCACGGGCAGGACGGCCACGCCGGAGCAGGCGCAGGAAGTGCACGCGCTGCTGCGCGCGCAACTGAAGGCCGCCACCGGGCATGCCGAGCGCGTGCACATCCTCTACGGCGGCAGCATGAACGCGGGCAATGCCGCGCAGCTGCTGGCTCAGCCGGATATCGACGGCGGACTGGTCGGCGGCGCCTCGCTGAAGGCCGCGGACTTTCTGCAGATCATCGCCGCCGTCTGAGCTTTCAGGGCGCGCGGACAAAAAAACCTAGGAGTGACAGGACAAATGAACGTATTGCTCACCATCATCCTCGCGGCCCAGATGCTGACCGCGCTGGCCATGATCGGGCTCATCCTCATCCAGCACGGCAAGGGCGCGGACATGGGCGCGGCCTTCGGCAGCGGCGCCTCGGGCAGCCTCTTCGGCGCCTCGGGCAGCGCCAACTTCCTCTCGCGCACCACGGCTGTGCTTGCCGCCGTGTTCTTCATCTGCACGCTGGCGCTGGCGTATTTCGGCAACCTGCGGGCCCCCGAATCGGGCAGCGTGCTTGAACGCGCCGTCGTTGCGCCGCCGCCCGCACCCGCGGCCTCCGGGGCAGCGCAGATCCCCGGCACCGCGGCGCCCGCACAGTCCGGAGCCACGGCGACGCCGGCTGCACCTGCGGCATCAGGGGCTGCGCAGATCCCGACGAAATGAAGTGACTAAAGTGACGGGGCTTCGTAAGCAACAGCTTCGAAACAGCTTCGTTTCAGGGTAAACTCCTAGGCTGTCCGGACGGCAACAAAAATCACAAAAATCCTCGCGTCGGTCCGGGCGAGTTAGCAAACCGCCGTCGTGGTGAAATTGGTAGACACGCTATCTTGAGGGGGTAGTGGCGAAAGCTGTGCGAGTTCGAGTCTCGCCGACGGCACCAAACAAAAAAGCGGTCTCGCGGCCATGCCCGCGGGCCCCAGCGGTGACGAGAGCCCCTAGATGAACCTTGACCAGTACCTGCCTGTCCTTCTGTTCATCCTGGTCGGGGTTGGCGTCGGGGTTGCCCCGCAGCTGATTGGCTGGGGCGCAGCCCGGTTCCTGGGCTTCCAGAAGCCCGACGCCGCAAAGAACTCTCCCTACGAATGCGGCTTTGAAGCCTTCGAGGACGCGCGCATGAAATTCGACGTGCGCTACTACCTCGTGGCCATCCTGTTCATCCTGTTCGACCTCGAAATCGCGTTTCTCTTCCCCTGGGCCGTGGCGCTCAAGGACATCGGCGCGGTCGGCTTCTGGTCGATGATGATCTTCCTCGCCATTCTCGTGGTGGGGTTCATTTACGAATGGAAGAAGGGCGCGCTCGACTGGGAGTGACATCCCGGCACGTGCCGCGCAGGACAACCGCCATGGCAACTGAAGGCATTCTCGACAAGGGCCTGGTCACGACGACCGTGGACTCCGTCATCAACTGGGCCAAGACCGGCTCGCTCTGGCCCATGACTTTCGGCCTTGCATGCTGCGCGGTGGAGATGATGCACGCGGGCGCCGCGCGCTACGACATCGACCGCTTCGGCATGCTGTTCCGGCCCAGCCCGCGCCAGTCCGACCTGATGATCGTGGCCGGCACGCTGTGCAACAAGATGGCGCCGGCGCTGCGCAAGGTCTACGACCAGATGCCCGAGCCGCGCTGGGTGCTGTCCATGGGCTCGTGCGCCAACGGCGGCGGCTACTACCACTACAGCTATTCGGTGGTGCGCGGCTGCGACCGCATCGTGCCGGTGGACGTCTACGTGCCCGGCTGCCCGCCGACCGCCGAAGCCCTGCTCTACGGGATCATCCAGCTGCAGCAGAAGATCCGCCGCACCCAGACGATCGCGAGGGCCTGACGCGATGACGACCACCGCTTTCGCCGTCGACCCGGCTGCTCTCCAGCAAACCGTCACCACCGTCCTGGGCCCCCTGGCCAAGCGCGTCGACCTGAGCGTCGGCGAGGTGACCGTCACGGTCGCGCCGGACAACTACCTGGCCGCCGCCAAGGCATTGCGCGACGCGCCCGGCTGCCGCTTCGAGCAGCTGCTCGACCTGTGCGGCGTGGACTACTCCGGCTATGGCAACGGCGAGTGGGACGGCCCGCGCTATGCCGTGGTCTCGCACCTGCTGTCCGTGAGCCTGAACCAGCGCGTGCGCCTGAAGGTGTTCCTGGCCGACGACGACCTGCCGGTGGTCGACTCGGTGACGCCGCTGTGGAACTCGGCCAACTGGTTCGAGCGCGAGGCCTTCGACCTGTACGGGATCGTGTTCGAGGGGCACAGCGACCTGCGCCGCATCCTGACCGACTACGGCTTCATCGGCCACCCGTTCCGCAAGGATTTCCCCGTCTCCGGCTACACGGAGATGCGCTACGACGCGGAGCGCCAGCGCGTCATCTACCAGCCCGTGACCATCGAGCCGCGCGAGATCACGCCGCGGATCATCCGCGAGGACAACTACGGGGAGCTGCAGTGAGCGCCTAGCGCTCTGGGCAACGCCATGGCAGAAATCAAGAACTACACCCTCAACTTCGGCCCGCAGCACCCGGCGGCGCACGGCGTGCTGCGCCTGGTGCTCGAGCTGGACGGTGAAGTGATCCAGCGCGCCGACCCGCACATCGGCCTGCTGCACCGCGCCACCGAAAAACTCGCCGAGACCCGCACCTACATCCAGACGCTGCCCTACATGGACCGCCTGGACTACGTCTCGATGATGTGCAACGAGCACGCGTACTGCCTGGCGATCGAGAAGCTCCTGGGCCTGGAGGTGCCGGTCCGCGCAAAGTACATCCGCGTCATGTTCTCCGAGATCACGCGCCTGCTGAACCACCTGCTGTGGCTCGGCGCGCATGGCCTGGACTGCGGCGCGATGAACATGCTGATCTACTGCTTCCGCGAGCGGGAAGACCTGTTCGACATGTACGAGGCGGTGTCGGGCGCGCGCATGCACGCGGCCTATTTCCGTCCGGGCGGCGTCTACCGCGACCTGCCGGACAGCATGCCGCAGTACCAGGCCAGCAAGGTCAAGAACCAGCGCGCCATCGACAGGCTCAATGAAGACAGGCAAGGCAGCCTGCTGGACTTCATCGAGGCCTTCACCAAGCGCTTCCCCAAGTACGTCGACGAGTACGAGACGCTGCTGACCGAAAACCGCATCTGGAAGCAGCGCACGGTGGGCATCGGCGTTGTGTCGCCGGAGCGGGCGCTGAACCTGGGCTTCACCGGCCCGATGCTGCGCGGCTCGGGGGTGGCCTGGGACCTGCGCAAGAAGCAGCCCTACGAGGTCTACGACAAGATGGACTTCGACATCCCGCTCGGCAAGACCGGCGACAGCTACGACCGCTACCTGGTGCGCGTGCAGGAGCTGCGCGAGGCCAACAAGATCATCCAGCAGTGCGTGGCCTGGCTGCGTGCCAATCCCGGCCCGGTGATCACCGACAACCACAAGGTGGCGCCGCCGGACCGCGAGTCCATGAAGGCCAACATGGAGGAGTTGATCCACCATTTCAAGCTCTTCTCGGAAGGCATGCGCGTTCCCGAGGGCGAGTCCTACGCCGCCGTCGAACATCCCAAGGGCGAATTCGGCATCTACATCGTGAGCGACGGCGCCAACAAGCCGTACCGCCTGAAGATCCGTGCCCCTGGTTTTGCCCACCTCGCCGCGATGGACGAAATGTCGCGCGGCCACATGATCGCCGACGCCGTCGCGGTCATCGGCACGATGGACATCGTGTTCGGGGAGATCGATCGATGATTTCTGAAACCACCAAGGCCCGCTTCGCCAGGGAAGTGGCCAAGTACCCGGCCGACCAGAAGCAGTCCGCCGTGATGGCTTGCCTGGCGATCGTGCAGCAGGAGCTCGGGCACGTCAGCCGGGAAGCGGAAAAGGAAGTGGCCGACTACCTCGGGATGGCGCCGATCGCGGTGCACGAGGTCACCACCTTCTACAACATGTACAACCAGCACCCGGTGGGCAAGTACAAGCTCAACGTGTGCACCAACCTGCCGTGCCAGTTGCGCGACGGCGCCAAGGCGCTGCACCACCTGGAGAAGAAGCTGGGCATCGCCATGGGCGAGACCACGGCCGACGGCCTGTTCACGCTGCAGCAATGCGAGTGCCTGGGTGCCTGCGCCGACTCGCCGGTGATGCTGGTCAACGACCGCACCATGTGCAGCTTCATGAGCAACGAAAAGCTCGACCAGCTGGTCGATGGCTTGCGTGCCGCGGAGGGTCAATCGTGATGACGCCGCAGCAAGTTCTCTCGCAGTTCCAGGCCACCGGCGTCCAGACCTGCTTTCACGACCGCCACATCGACCCGCAGATCTACACCGGACTGAACGGCACCAACTGGCGCCTGAAGGACTACGAGGCGCGCGACGGCTACAAGGCCTTGCGCAAGATCCTGTCGGAGGGCCTCACCTCCGACCAGGTGATCGCCACCGTCAAGGAATCGGCCCTGCGCGGCCGCGGCGGCGCCGGCTTTCCCACCGGCCTGAAGTGGAGCTTCATGCCGCGCCAGTTCCCCGGGCAGAAGTACCTGGTGTGCAATTCCGACGAGGGCGAGCCCGGCACCTGCAAGGACCGCGACATCCTGCAGTTCAACCCGCACATCGTCATCGAGGGGATGATCATCGCGGCCTACGCGATGGGCATCTCGGTGGGCTACAACTACATCCACGGCGAGATCTTCCAGACTTACGACCGCTTCGAGGAAGCGTTGGAAGAGGCGCGTGCCGCCGGCTACCTGGGCAACAACATCCTGGGCAGCAGCTTCAGCTTCCAGCTGCACGCCTTCCATGGCTTCGGCGCCTACATCTGCGGCGAGGAAACCGCGCTGCTCGAATCGCTGGAAGGCAAGAAGGGCCAGCCGCGCTTCAAGCCGCCGTTCCCGGCGAGCTTCGGCCTGTACGGCAAGCCGACCACGATCAACAACACCGAGACGTTCGCGGCGGTGCCCTGGATCATCCGCAACGGCGGCCAGGCCTACCTCGATTGCGGCAAGCCGAACAACGGCGGCACCAAGATCTTCTCGGTCTCGGGCGACGTCGAGATGCCCGGCAACTACGAAATCCCGCTGGGCACGCCCTTCTCCAAGCTGCTCGAGCTGTGCGGCGGCGTGCGCGGCGGGCGCAAGCTCAAGGGGGTGATCCCCGGCGGGTCGTCGGCGCCGGTCCTGCCGGCCGACATCATGATGAACTGCACGATGGACTACGACTCCATCGCCAAGGCCGGCTCCATGCTGGGCTCGGGCGCCGTCATCGTGATGGACGAGACGCGCGACATGGTGGAGTCGCTGCTGCGCCTGTCCTACTTCTACATGCACGAGTCCTGCGGCCAGTGCACGCCCTGCCGCGAGGGCACGGGCTGGATGTGGCGCGTGGTCGACCGCATCCACAACGGGCATGGCAAGGCCGGCGACCTGGCCCTGCTGGATTCGGTGGCCGACAACATCCAGGGCCGCACCATCTGCGCGCTGGGCGATGCCGCCGCGATGCCGGTGCGCGCCATGCTCAAGCATTTCAGGCACGAGTTCGAGGCGAAGATCGCGGCCGCCTCCAGGACAGCCGGTGCCTCCACCCCGACCGCGGCCTCTTCCCAGGAGAAGAGGGTGAGCACGGAAGCGCGGAGCGCTTAAGCCATGATTGAAATCGAACTCGACGGAAAGAAGGTACAGGTCGCCGAGGGCAGCATGGTGATGCATGCGGCCGACAAGGCCGGCACCTATATCCCGCATTTCTGCTACCACAAGAAGCTTTCCATCGCGGCGAACTGCCGCATGTGCCTGGTGGACGTCGAAAAGGCGCCCAAGCCGATGCCTGCCTGCGCCACCCCGGTGACCAACGGGATGATCGTGCGCACGCGCAGCGACAAGGCGATCAAGGCACAGAAGTCGGTGATGGAGTTCCTGCTGATCAACCACCCGCTGGACTGCCCGATCTGCGACCAGGGCGGCGAGTGCCAGCTGCAGGACCTGGCCGTCGGATACGGCGCGTCGGCCTCGCGCTACGAGGAAGAAAAGCGCGTGGTGTTGCACAAGGATGTCGGCCCGCTGATCTCCATGGAGGAGATGAGCCGCTGCATCCACTGCACCCGCTGCGTGCGCTTCGGCCAGGAAGTGGGCGGCGTGATGGAACTGGGAATGATCCATCGCGGCGAACACAGCGAGATCACCACGGTGCTGGGCGACACGGTGGACTCCGAGGTCTCGGGCAACATGATCGACCTGTGCCCGGTGGGCGCGCTGACCAGCAAGCCGTTCCGCTACAGCGCCCGCCCGTGGGAGCTGTCGCGGCGCAAGTCGGTCAGCCCGCACGATTCCACCGGCGCCAACCTGATCGTGCAGGTCAAGAACAACAAGGTCCTGCGCGTGCTGCCGCTGGAGAACGAGGACGTCAACGAGTGCTGGCTGGCCGACCGCGACCGCTTCTCCTACGAAGCGCTCAACGAGGACAGCCGCTTGACCACGCCCATGCTCAAGCAGGGCGGCGAATGGAAGTCGGTGGACTGGCAGACGGCGCTCGAATACGTCGCCAACGGCCTGAAGAACGTCCGCGCCGAGCACGGCGCCAAGAGCATCGGCGCGCTGGTCAGTCCGCACAGCACGGTGGAGGAGCTGTTCCTCGCCAAGCAGCTGGTGAATGCGCTGGGCAGCGAGAACATCGACCATCGCCTGCGCCACGCGCAGTTCGCGCCGGCCGAAGGCGTGCGCTGGCTCGGCACCCCAATCGCCTCGCTGTCGCGCCTGCAGGGCGCGCTGGTGGTGGGCTCCAACCTGCGCAAGGACCATCCGCTGTTCGCGCTGCGGGTGCGCGCGGCGGTGCGCCGCGGCGCGCGGGTGGCGGTGATCCACGACAAGGACAACGACTGGGCGATGCCCATCGCCGCCCAGGCCATCGTGCCGCCTGCGCAATGGGCGCAGGCGCTGGCTGACGTGGCCGCGGCCGTGGGCGCGGCCAAGGGCGTGCAGGCTCCGGCCCAGGGCACGGCGACGGATGCGGCCAAGGCGCTGGCCGCCGCGCTGCTCTCCGGTGAGCGCAAGGCGATCCTGTTGGGCAACGCGGCCGCGCACCACGCGAGTGCCTCGGCGCTGCTGGCGCTGGCGAACTGGATCGGCGCGCAGACCGGCGCCACCGTCGGCTACCTGACCGAGGCCGCCAACACCGTCGGCGCGCAGCTGGTCGGCGCCGTCCCGGGCGCAGGCGGCCTGAACGCCAGCCAGATGCTGGCCGGCGGCCTCAAGGCCTTGATCCTGCTGAACAACGAACCCGAGTTCGATTCCGCCGCCGGCAGCCAGGCCGCCGCCGCGCTGGACCGGTCCGAGATGGTCATCACGCTCAGCCCATTCAAGGCCAACATGGCCTTCAGCGACGTGCTGCTGCCGATCTCTCCGTGGACTGAGACGCCCGGCAGCTTCGTCAATGCCGAAGGCCGGGTGCAAGGCTTCCACGCCGTGGTCAAGCCGCTGGGCGAAACCCGTCCCGGATGGAAGGTGCTGCGGGTGCTGGGCAACATGCTGGGCCTTTCCGGCTTCGACTACGAATCGGCCCAGGACGTGCTCGCCGCTGCCCGCGGCGCACAGGATGCCAAGGAAGCCTTCGTGCAGGGCAGCCGCCTGAACAACGCCACTTCCGCTGCGATCGAGCTGTCCGGCGATGGCAAGGCGCCCGTCAGCGCCGCGATCTACCAGCTCGACGGCATCGTGCGCCGGGCGCCGGCGCTGCAGCTCACGGCCGACGCGCTGGCCACGCGCGCGCCGAAGGAAGGAGCGCTGGCATGATCGACGGCATCTACAGCTTCGGCAACGGGCTGATCGCCGCCCCCTGGTGGACCGCGGCCGGCTGGCCCGTCATCTGGGCGCTGATCAAGATCATCGTCGTGGTGCTGCCGCTGATGGGCGCGGTGGCCTACCTCACGCTGTGGGAACGCAAGGCCATCGGCTTCACCCAGATCCGCATCGGCCCGAACCGCATCGGGCCGCTCGGCCTGCTGCAGCCGATCGCCGACGCGCTGAAGCTCCTGACCAAGGAAATCATCCTGCCCACGGTGGCTAACAAGGGCCTGTTCTACCTGGGCCCGATCATGACCATCATGCCGGCGCTGGCGGCCTGGGCCGTGATCCCCTTCGGCCCGGACGTGGCGCTGGCCAACATCAACGCCGGCCTGCTGTTCATCATGGCCATCACCTCGCTGGAGGTGTACGGCGTGATCATCGCGGGCTGGGCCTCCAACTCCAAGTACGCCTTCCTGGGCGCGCTGCGCGCCTCGGCCCAGATGGTCAGCTACGAAATCGCCATGGGCTTCGCGCTGGTGGTGGTGCTGATGGTCACGGGCAGCCTGAACATGACCGACGTGGTGATGGGGCAGGGCAAGGGCCAGTTCGCTTCCATGGGCCTGTCCTTCCTGTCCTGGAACTGGCTGCCGCTGCTGCCGATCTTCCTCGTGTACTTCATCTCCGGCCTGGCCGAAACCAATCGCCACCCCTTCGACGTGGTGGAAGGCGAATCGGAAATCGTCGCCGGCCACATGATCGAGTACTCGGGCATGAGCTTCGCCATGTTCTTCCTGGCGGAGTACGCCAACATGTGGCTGGTCTCCATCCTGGCCGTCATCATGTTCCTAGGCGGCTGGCTGTCGCCGATCGGCGCGCTGGACTTCATCCCCGGCTGGATCTGGCTGGGCATCAAGACCTTCATGGTCGTGACGGTGTTCCTGTGGGTGCGTTCCACCTTCCCGCGCTACCGCTACGACCAGATCATGCGCCTGGGCTGGAAGATCTTCATCCCCGTCACGCTGGTGTGGCTGGTGGTGGTCGGCGCGTGGATGCAAACGCCCTACAACATCTGGAAATGAACATGAGCTCGAACGCTCAAACCCTGCCGCGTCCCTCGGCGTTCTCGCTCAAGGACTTCATCTCCAGCTTCGCGCTGTGGGAGCTGTTCAAGGGCATGAGGATCACCGGGAAGTACATGTTTTCCCGGAAGATCACCATACAGTTCCCGGAAGAGAAGACGCCGCTGTCGCCGCGCTTTCGCGGACTGCACGCGCTGCGCCGCTATGAGAACGGCGAAGAACGCTGTATCGCCTGCAAGCTGTGCGAGGCGGTGTGCCCGGCGCTGGCGATCACGATCGAGTCGGACCAGCGCGCTGACGGCACACGCCGCACCACCCGCTACGACATCGACCTGACCAAGTGCATCTTCTGCGGCTTTTGCGAGGAAAGCTGCCCGGTCGACTCCATCGTGGAGACGCACGTCCTCGAATACCACGGCGAAAAGCGCGGCGACCTGTACTTCACCAAGGACATGCTGCTGGCCGTGGGCGACCGCTACGAACAGGAAATCGCGCGAGCCAAGGCGGCCGACGCGAAATACCGCTGATTCCGGGAAGACAAGGACCACCACAACCATGGACATCCGAACCGGATTCTTCTACCTGTTCTCCGCGGTGCTGCTGTTCGCGGCGTTCCGCGTGATCACCGCGCGCAACCCCGTGCACGCGGCACTGTTCCTCGTGCTCGCCTTTTTCCAGGCCTCCGCGGTCTGGCTGCTGCTGCGCGCCGAGTTCCTCGCCATCTCCCTGGTGCTGGTCTACGTCGGCGCCGTGATGGTGCTGTTCCTGTTCGTCGTGATGATGCTGGACATCGACGTGTCCAGCCTGCGCGCCGGCTTCTGGAAGCATTTCCCCGTCGCGGCCAGCGTGGGCGCGCTGATCGCCCTCGAAATGGCGGCCGTGCTGATGGGCGGCTTCCGCCCCGAGGAGCCGCGGCCGATGTCGGCTGCGGTGCAGGCGGCGGCGCAGGGCGTTCAGTATTCCAACACCAAGGAACTGGGCAAGCTGCTCTACACCAACTACCTGTATCCGCTGGAAGTCGCGGCCGTGATCCTGCTGGTGGCCATCGTCGCCGCCATCGCGCTGACCCTGCGCCAGCGCAAGGACACGCGCCATGTGGATGCGTCGGACCAGGTGCGCGTGAAGGCGCGCGACCGCCTGCAGATCGTGAAGCTGCCGCCCACCGTCGCGGCGCCGCCGGCCGAGCCCGTGACCGCGGCCGTGGAGAACAAGGCATGACCCTCACCCTCGGACACTTCCTGTCGCTGGGCGCGATGCTGTTCGCGCTGTCCGTGATCGGCATCTTCCTGAACCGCCGCAACCTGATCGTGCTGCTGATGGCCATCGAGCTGATGCTGCTGGCGGTGAACATGAACTTCGTCGCGTTCTCCTACTACCTGGGCGACATGCACGGCCAGGTGTTCGTGTTCTTCATCCTCACCGTCGCCGCCGCCGAGTCGGCGATCGGCCTCGCGATCCTGGTGCTGCTGTTCCGTAACAAGAACAGCATCAGCGTCGACGAACTCAACGCTCTCAAGGGTTAGGGAACATGTACCCCCACGCTCGTCACTTCGTGTACTCGCTGCCCCCCGGGGGGGTGCATCCCGTCCTTGGGGCGGCCCGGCGGACGGTCCAATAATGAGCCAGACCCTGAACGCATCCACGCTGCTGGCGGTCCCGCTGGCGCCGCTGGCGGGCTCGCTGCTCGCCGGCGTCCTGGGCACGACCTTCGGCGGCAACCGCATCGGCCGTGGCCTGTCGCACACCTTCACCATCCTCGGTGTCGCCGTGGCCTTCGTCATCTCGGCCATGACCATGTGGAGTGTCGGCCACGACGGCGCGCGCTTCAACCAGACCATCTATGAGTGGATGGTGGTCGGCGGCCTGAAGATGGAGATCGGCTTCCTGATCGACGGCCTCACCGCCATGATGATGTGCGTGGTGACCTTCGTGTCGCTGATGGTGCACATCTACACCATCGGCTACATGGAGGAGGACGAGGGCTACAACCGCTTCTTCGCCTACATCTCGCTCTTCACCTTCTCGATGCTGATGCTGGTGATGAGCAACAACTTCCTGCAGCTGTTCTTCGGCTGGGAAGCGGTGGGCCTGGTGTCCTACCTGCTGATCGGCTTCTGGTACAACAAGCCGAGTGCCATTTTCGCCAACCTCAAGGCCTTCCTGGTCAACCGCGTCGGCGACTTCGGCTTCATTTTGGGCATCGGCCTGATCGCGGCCTTCGCCGGGACCCTGAGCTATGCCGAGACCTTCGCCAAGGCCGGCGAGCTGGCCAAGCTCGGCTTCCCGGGCACGAACTGGATGCTGGTCACCGTGATCTGCATCTGCCTGTTCATCGGCGCGATGGGCAAGAGCGCGCAGTTCCCGCTGCACGTGTGGCTGCCCGACTCGATGGAAGGCCCGACGCCGATCTCGGCGCTGATCCACGCCGCCACCATGGTGACGGCCGGCATCTTCATGGTGGCGCGCATGTCGCCGCTGTTCGAGCTGTCCGACGTGGCGCTGTCCTTCGTCATCACCATCGGCGCGATCACGGCGCTGTTCATGGGCTTCCTGGGCATCATCCAGAACGACATCAAGCGCGTGGTGGCGTACTCCACGCTGTCGCAGCTGGGCTACATGACCGTGGCCCTCGGGGCCTCGGCCTATTCGGTGGCGGTGTTCCACCTGATGACGCACGCCTTCTTCAAGGCGCTGCTGTTCCTCGCGGCCGGCTCGGTCATCATGGGCATGCACCACAATCAGGACATCCGCTGGATGGGCGGCGTGCGCAAGTACATGCCGATCACCTGGATCACCTCGCTGCTGGGATCGCTGGCGCTGATCGGCACGCCCCTGTTCGCAGGCTTCTACTCGAAGGACAGCATCATCGAGGCGGTGCACGCGAGCCACGTGCCGGGCGCCGGCTTCGCCTACCTGGCGGTGACCGCCGGCGTCTTCATCACCGCCTTCTACTCCTTCCGCATGTATTTCCTGGTGTTCCACGGCAAGGAGCGCTTCGACCAGATCCCGGCGCACGAGCATGATCCGTCCGAAGAGCCCGACCCGCATCACCACCAGGACGAGCACTACACGCCGCACGAGTCGCCCTGGGTGGTGACGGCACCGCTGCTGCTGCTGGCCTTCCCGTCGGTGGTGATCGGCTTCCTGACGATCGACCCGATGCTGTTCGGCAACCTGCTGAAGGACGCGATCGTGGTCGACGGCGACAAGCACCCGGCGATGTCGGTGCTGCGCCAGGAGTTCCACGGCCCGCTGCAGATGGCGCTGCATGGCGTCACGACCCTGCCGTTCTGGCTGGCGCTGGCCGGCGTCGTCGCGGCCTGGTACATGTACCTGGTCAACCCGGCGGTGCCGGCGGCGATCCGCAGGATGTTCCAGCCGGTCTACACGCTGCTGGAGAACAAGTACTACTTCGACTGGTTCAACGAGAACGTGCTCGCGCGCGCGGCGCGTGGCCTGGGCGTGGGCCTGTGGAAGGGCGGCGACCAGGCCGTGATCGACGGCGCCATGGTCAACGGCAGCGCGCGCAGCGTGAACTGGTTTGCCGGCGTGGTGCGCTGGGTGCAGACCGGCTATATCTACCACTACGCGTTCGCGATGATCATCGGCGTGTTCGTGCTGATGACCTGGTTCGTGTGGCTCAACAAGTGAAGCAGAGCGGAGAACTACAACAATGGGTTTGCTGAGCCTCGCCATCTGGACGCCGATCTTCTTCGGCGTCGTGCTGCTCGCGCTCGGACGGGACGATCAGGCGCGCGCCGTGCGCTGGCTGGCGCTGATCGGGTCGATCGTGAGCTTCATCGTCACGCTGCCGCTGTACGCGCGCTTCGACAACGGCACCTCCGCCATGCAGTTCGTGGAGAAGACGCCCTGGATCGAGCGCTTCAACGTCTGGTACCACCTGGGCATCGACGGCATCTCCTTCTGGTTCATCCCGCTGACGGCCTTCATCACAGTGGTGGTGGTGATCTCCGCCTGGGAGGTGATCACCGAGCGCGTCAACCAGTACATGGGTGCGTTCCTGATCCTCTCGGGGCTGATGATCGGCGTGTTCTGCGCGCTCGACGGCATCCTGTTCTACACTTTCTTCGAAGCCACGCTGATCCCGATGTACCTGATCATCGGCATCTGGGGCGGCCCGAACAAGATCTACGCGGCCTTCAAGTTCTTCCTGTACACGCTGCTGGGCTCGCTGCTGATGCTGGTGGCGCTGGTCTACCTGTACACCAAGGCCGGCGGCAGCTTCGAGATCCTGGCCTGGCACAAGCTGGCGTTGCCCATGCCCGCGCAGACGCTGCTGTTCTTCGCGTTCCTCGCGGCGTTTGCCGTCAAGGTGCCGATGTGGCCGGTGCACACCTGGCTGCCGGACGTGCACGTCGAAGCGCCCACCGGCGGCTCGGCCGTGCTGGCGGCCATCATGCTGAAGCTCGGGGCCTACGGCTTCCTGCGCTTCTCGCTGCCGGTCACGCCCGACGCCTCGCATGAATACGCCTGGCTGATGATCGGCCTGTCGATCATCGCCGTCATCTACGTGGGCCTGGTCGCCATGGTGCAGCAGGACATGAAGAAGCTGGTGGCCTATTCCTCGGTGGCGCACATGGGCTTCGTCACGCTGGGCTTCTTCATCTTCAGCGACCTCGGGGTCTCCGGCGGGCTGGTCCAGATGATCTCCCACGGCTTCGTCTCGGCTGCCTTGTTCCTTTGCATCGGCGTGCTGTACGACCGCGTGCACTCGCGCCAGATCGCCGCCTACGGCGGCGTGGTCAACACCATGCCCAACTTCGCGGCCTTCTCGCTGCTGTTCGCCATGGCCAACTGCGGCCTGCCGGCCACGGCGGGTTTCGTGGGCGAGTGGATGGTGATCCTGGGCACCGTCAAGGCCAACTTCTGGCTCGGCCTGGCGGCGGCTTCGGCGCTGGTCTGGGGCGCGGCCTACACCCTGTGGATGTTCAAGCGCGTGTACCTGGGCGCGCCCGCCAACGACGACGTGCGCCAGCTCACCGACATCAACGCGCGCGAATTCCTCATGCTTGGCCTGTTGGCCATCGCCGTGCTCTACATGGGCGTGCATCCGAAGCCCTTCACCGACGTCATGAATGCCTCGGTGGCGGACCTGCTGAAGCACGTGGCCACGAGCAAGCTCTGAAAGAACTAGATGCTCGACAACACCAGCCTCTCCGTCGTCACGCCGGAAATCCTGCTGCTCACCATGGCCTGCGTGGTGGCCATGATTGACCTGGGCGTGAAGACGCGCCTGCGCGACCTGACCTACTGGCTCACCATGGCCACGCTGGCCGTCGTGGCCTGGGTCACCGGCTCGCTGGCCGCGGCCGACCAGACCTTCTACGCCTTTGGCAACATGGTGGTGAGCGATCCCATGGGCAACTGGCTCAAGTGCTTCGCCGCGCTGGCCATGATGGTCTGCCTGGTCTATGGCCGCCCCTACGCCGGCGACCGCGACATGCTGCGCGGCGGTGAGATGTTCACGCTGTCGATGTTCGCGCTGCTGGGCATGTTCGTGATGATCTCGGGCAGCAACTTCCTGGTGATCTACCTCGGCCTGGAATTGCTCACCCTGTGCAGCTACGCGCTGGTGGCGCTGCGCCGCGACAACGCCGTGGCCACCGAGGCGGCCATGAAGTACTTCGTGCTGGGCGCCATGGCCAGCGGCTTCCTGCTGTATGGCCTGTCGATGCTGTACGGCGCCACCGGCTCGCTGGACGTCGGCACCGTCTTCAAGATCATCAACTCCGGGCAGGTCAAGCACCAGGTGCTGGTGTTCGGCCTGGTTTTCATCGTCGCCGGCCTCGCCTTCAAGCTGGGCGCCGCGCCGTTCCACATGTGGATCCCTGACGTCTACCAGGGCGCGCCCACCGCGGTCACCGTGATCATCGGCAGCGCGCCGGAGCTGGCGGCCTTCGCCATTGCCATCCGCCTGCTGGTCGAAGGCCTGCTGCCGCTGGCCGTGGACTGGCAGCAGATGCTGCTGATCCTGGCAATCGGCTCGCTGCTGATCGGCAACCTGGCCGCGATCGCGCAGACCAACCTCAAGCGGATGCTGGCTTACTCGACCATCGGCCAGATGGGCTTCGTGCTGCTCGGCCTGCTGGCGGGCGTGGTCAAGGGCGCCGGCACCGCCGACACCGCGCTGGCGGCCAACGCCTACAGCTCGGCGATGTTCTACATCGTCACCTACGTGCTCACCACGCTGGCCAGCTTCGGCATCATCCTGCTGCTGGCGCGCGAGGGTTTCGAGAGCGAGGAGATCTCTGACCTCGCCGGCCTGAACGAGCGCAGCCCGCTGTACGCCGCGATCATGTCGATCTGCATGTTCTCGCTGGCCGGTGTGCCGCCGCTGGTCGGCTTCTACGCCAAGCTGTCGGTGCTGCAGGCGCTGGTGGCCTCGGGCCAGGCGATGTACATCGGTGTGGCGGTGTTCGCCGTCGTGATGTCGCTGATCGGCTCGTTCTACTACCTGCGCGTGGTGAAGGTCATGTACTTCGACGCCCCGATCACGGCGACGACCGTTTCGGCCCCGGCGGACGTGCGGGTGGTGCTGTCGCTCAACGGCGCGCTGGTGCTGATCCTGGGCATCCTGCCCGGCGGGCTGATGACGCTGTGCGCCCAGGCCATCATCAAGACGCTCGCGACCTGACGATGCGCGGCTGATTCGCGCCCGCCCGCATGTCGCAATCCGCCTCGATCTGGCTCGTGATCGTGGCCGCGCTGGTCGCGGCCAACCTGCCTTTCATCAACCAGCGCCTGCTGGGCGTGGTGCCGCTGTCGCGCCCCAAGTCACTGGCGGTGCGGCTGGCGGAACTGGTGCTGCTGTATCTGCTGGTCGGCGGCCTGGGCGTGCTGCTGGAGCAGCGGGCGGGCCAGGTGTCGCCGCAGGGCTGGCAGTTCTATGCCGTCACGGCGGCGCTGTTCGTCACTTTTGCCTTCCCCGGGTTCGTCTGGCGTTATCTTCTGCGCCACAGGCATTGAAAGGGCCGCCGCCTTGACGCCAGACCGCCATCTCATCGAAGAAAAAGTCGCGGGCCAGGAGATCCTCAAGGGGCGCTTCCTGCATGCGTTCCGCGACACGGTGCGCCTGCCCAACGGTGGCGAGACGACGCGCGAGTACGTGGTCCATCCCGGCGCGGTGATGATGATCCCGCTGCTGGACGACGGCCGCCTCGTGATGGAGCGGCAGTTCCGCTACCCGATGGGGCGGGTCATGATCGAGTTCCCGGCCGGCAAGATCGATCCGGGCGAAGCCCCGCTGGCCTGCGCCCAGCGCGAGCTGCTGGAAGAAACCGGCTACAGCGCGCGCGAGTGGGTGCGCGCCGGCGTGCTGCACCCGGTGATCTCGTACTCGACCGAGTTCATCGAGATCTGGTTCTGCCGCGGCCTCACGCTGACCCGGCCGCAACTGGATGAAGGCGAGTTCCTGGAAGTGTTCACTGCCACGCCGCAAGAGCTGCTCAACGGGTGCCGCGATGGGGCGATCACCGATTCCAAGACCCTGATCGGCGCGATGTGGCTGCAGAATGTCCTGTCGGGGGCATGGAAACTCGACTGGCAGCGATAATTCAAGCTGGTATGACTGTGAGCCCCCACGCTTGTCACTTCGTGTACGCACTGCCCTCCGAGGGGGCTGGCGCACCTTGGGGCGGCCGGGCGGTGCGGCCATGAAGGTTCTCAACCTCCAGTGCTCGCTGCACCACGCCTTCGAAGGCTGGTTCGGCTCCGAGGATGGCTTCCAGGAGCAGCTGTCGCGCGGCCTGGTGGAATGCCCGATCTGCGGCGACGTCGGCGTCAGCAAGATGCCCAGCGCGCCACGCCTGAATCTGGGCGCAGCTGAGCCGCAACCCAAGCGCGACGTCATGACGGCTGATGCGAACGTCCAGGCCGAATGGCTGAAGCTGGTGCGGCACGTCATGGCGAACACCGAGGATGTGGGCGAGCAATTCGCCGAGGAAGCGCGCCGCATCCACTATGGCGAGTCCGAGGAGCGTGGCATCCGCGGCCAGGCTTCGCGCGAAGAGACCGAGGCGCTGCTGGAAGAGGGCATCGGCGTGCTGCCCCTGCCGGTGCCCAAGGGCCTCAAGGGCCCGCTGCAGTAGTCCAGCAGGCGCCGCCGGCTCAGACCATGAATTGCAGCGCCGCCAGGCGCGCGTAGATCCCTTGCCGGGCCAGCAACTGGTCGTGCGAGCCTTGCTCCACGATGCGGCCGTGGTCCAGCACCACGATGCGGTCGGCTTTCTGCACCGTCGCCAACCGGTGCGCGATCACCAGCGTGCTGCGGTTGCGCATCGCCGATTCCAGCGCGGCCTGCACCATGCGCTCGCTCTCCGCATCCAGCGCGCTGGTCGCTTCGTCCAGCAGCAGCAGGGGCGGGTTCTTGAGAATGGCGCGGGCGATCGCGATGCGCTGGCGCTGCCCGCCTGACAGCCGCACGCCGCGTTCGCCGACGAAGCTTCCGTAGCCCTCTGGCAGGGCAGTGATGAAATCATGCGCGAAGGCCGCCCGGGCGGCATCCACCACCTCGTCGTCGCCGGCGCCGGGCCGGCCGTAGCGGATGTTCTCCAGGACGCTGGCCGAAAAGATCACGGCTTCCTGCGGCACGATCGCCATGCGCGCGCGCAGCGCACACAGGTCCACCTCGCGCGTGGAGGCGCCGTCGATCAGGATGCGCCCCTCGCCGGGATCGTAGAAGCGCAGCAGCAGCTGGAACACCGTGCTCTTGCCGGCGCCGCTGGCGCCGACGAGCGCCACGGTTTCGCCCGGCTCGACCTGCAGGCTGAAGTCCTTCAGGGCCGGCGTCGCCGGCCGCGAGGGGTAGTGGAAGGTCACCTGCTCGAAGCGCACGGCGCTGGCGCCGCGTGCGGGGGCCATGGCCTGGGGCCGAGCCGGCGAAGTGACCGGTGAACGCGCCTCCAGCAGTTCCATCAGCCGCTCGGTCGCCCCGGCGGCGCGCAGCAGGTCGCCGTACACCTCGCCCAGCACGGCCACGGCACCGGCCAGGATGATCACGTACACCACCGTGGCGCCCAGGTGCCCGGCCGTGATGCGCCCGGCGATCACCGCCTGCGTGCCCTGGTACAGGCCCCAGAGCAGCAGCGCCGCGTTGCCGATGATGATGAAGGCCACCAGCGCGGCGCGCGCCCGCGTCCGCCGGATGCCGGTTTCGAACGCACCCTGCGTGGCGTCGCGGAAGCGCTGCGCTTCGCGCGGCTCGGCGTTGTGGCTCTGCACGACCGGAATCGCGTTGAGCACCTCGGCGGCGAGCGCACTGGAATCGGCGACGCGATCCTGGCTGGCGCGCGACAGGCGCCGCACGCGCCGGCCGAACCACATGGTGGGCAGCACGACCAGCACGAGGATGAGCAGCACCTGCGTCATCACATAGGGATTGGTCCACACCAGCATCGCCAGCGCCCCCAGGCCCATCACCGAATTGCGCAGCCCCAGGCTCAGTTGCGAGCCCACGACGGTCTGCACCAGCGTCGTGTCGGTGGTCAGGCGCGAGAGCACCTCGCCGGTTTGCGTGGTCTCGAAGAATTCGGGGCTCTGCTCCAGCACGTGCGCATAGACCGCGTTGCGCAGGTCGGCCGTGATGCGCTCGCCCAGCCAGCTCACCATGTAGAAGCGCGCGGCGGAAAACAGGCCCAGGGCCACGGCCACCGCGAACAGCGCGAGGAAATGCTCGCGCAGCGCCAGCACCTGCTCACCTTTCTGCACGGCGTCGATCCCGCTGTCGACCAAGCCGCGCAGGGCCACGGGGAAGAGCAGGGTGGCCGTCGCCGCCAGCACCAGGAACAGGCCGGCCAGCGCGATCCGGGCGCGGTAGGGCCGCACGAAGGGCAGCAGCCCCGACAAGGCGCGCGGCGAAGCCTTGGTGCCCGGCGGCGCGGATGCGGAAGCCATCGAGGCAGTGTACTGAGCGGCTGGGGAGGGAAGCCGTTGAATTGCCTGGGCAATGGATGCCTTGACAATAACTGCCTAGGCAATTAATATCGCCACCCATGACAACGACCCCAAAGGCGCGCCGCGTGCCTGCGGCCAAATCCGCGCCCGAGCTCTACCGGCCGGAAAACTACAAGCCGGAGGAGAGCGTCGGCTACCTGATGCGCCGCATCCTGGACATCCTGGCCGATGCCGTCGACCACCAGCTGCAGCCGTCCGGACTCACCAGCGCGCAGTGGGTGCCGTTGTTCAAGATCTACATGGGACACGCGTCGACGGTGGCCGAAGTGGCCCGCGAATGCCACCTCGACATGGGTGCAATGACCCGTACGCTCGACCGGCTCGAAACCAAGGGGCTGCTGCGCCGCGTGCGCTCCAGCGAAGACCGTCGCGTGGTCAACCTCGAACTCACGGACGAAGGACGCGCCACCGCCAGCAAGATCCCCGCCGCGCTGTCGCGCGTGCAAAACGATCACATGCGCGGCTTCTCGGTGCAGGAGTGGGAACTGCTGAAAGACATGCTGCGCCGTGTCCTCGACAACGCGCGGCAACTCCAGGCCGATAGGCAGGAACAACAACAATGACACATTGGATGAAGCGCGCCCGCCCGGGCGTGCTGGTGGCAGCCTTGGCGCTCGCCGGCTGCGCCGACATGGCCGGCATCGCACCGCAATCGACCCTGCGCACGGCCGAATCCGTGGGTCTGGCGCCCGGCGCGGCGGCGCCAGCCTTCGTGCCGGCGGCCGAATGGTGGCGCGACTTCGGCGACCCCCAGCTCGACCAGCTCATCGCACAGGCGCTCGAGGGCAACCCCAACCTGAAGATCGCGCAGGCGCGCCTGGCGCGCGCCCAGGCGGCGACCGAAGGCGCCCGAGCGGCGACGCTGCCGCAGGTGGGCGGCGCGATCGACCTGCAGCGCCAGCGCTTCACCGAGCACGGCCTGTTCCCGCCGCCGTTGGCCGGGTCCATCGTCGACACCGGCACCTTGCAGATCGAAGCCAGCTGGGAGCTCGATTTCTTCGGCAAGAACCGCGCGGCGCTCGACGCCACGCTGCGGGCCGCGGATGCGGCGCAGGCCGATGCGCAGGCCGCGCGCGTGCTGCTGGCCGCCAACGTGGCGCGTGCCTGGTTTCATCTGGCACGCGTGGAGGACCAGCTGAAGGTCGCCCAGCGCACGCTGGCGCAACGCGACGAGACGCTGCGCCTGGTGCAGGACCGCGTGCGGGCCGGGCTGGACAGCCAGCTCGAGCTGCGGCAAAGCGAAAGCGCCTTGCCCGAGGCGCGCCAGCAGATCGAGGCGTTGCGCGAGCAATCCGAGATTGCGCGCCACGCGATCGCCGCGCTGACCGGGCAGGGCAACCGCCCGGTGCAGGCCACGCCTTCGCTGTCGGGGGCGAAAGCCATCGCGCTGCCTGCGGAGCTGCCCGCTGACCTGCTGGGCCGGCGCCCTGACATCGCGGCGGCGCGCTTGCGCGTCGAAGCCAGCGGCCATGAGCTGCAGAACGCGAAAGCGCAGTTCTATCCCAACGTGAACCTGGTCGCGTTCGCCGGCTTGTCCAGTCTCGGGCTGGGGCCCCTGCTGGACCCCGGCAGCCGGCAATGGGGTGTGGGCCCGGCCATCCGCCTGCCCCTCTTCGAAGGCGGCCGCTTGCGCGCCAACCTGCGCGGCGTCGCGGCGGACCGCGACGCGGCCGTGGAAAGCTACAACGGCGCCGTCCTCGACGCGATCCGCGACACGGCCGACCAGGTCGCCTCGCTCCAGTCCATCACGCGTCAGCAGGCCCAGCAGCGCGAGGCGCAGGCAGGGGCGGAAGCCGCCTACCAGATCGCGCTGCAACGCTACCAGGCGGGCCTGGGCACCTATCTCAACGTGCTGTCTGCCGAGACCGCGGTGCTGAACCAGCGCCGACTCGGCGTGGACCTCGCCGCCCGTGCGCTTGACACGCAGGTCGCATTGATCCGCGCGCTTGGCGGGGGCTGGCAGGGCGAGCGCGCCGCACCGGCCGTCGCCACGAAATGAACTCAGGCAGGAACAGATCATGAGCAATCAACAAGAGAACACCACGCCGGCGCCCGCGCAGCGCGCCGGCAACCCGCGCCGCCGCAAGGCGCTGCTGTCCATCGCCGCCGTCGTCGCGCTGGCCGGCCTGTCCTGGGGGTCCTACGAGTGGCTGGTGGCCGCCCACTACGAAGAAACCGACAACGCCTACGTGCAGGGCAACGTGGTGCAGATCACCCCGCAGATCGGCGGCACCGTGATGGCCATCCACGCCGACGACACCGATTTCGTGAAGGCCGGCCAGCCGCTGGTGCAGCTCGACCCGGCGGATGCGAAGGTCGCGTTGGAGCAGGCCGAGGCCAACCTCGCGCAGACCGTGCGCCAGGTGCGCATGGTGTATGCCAACAACGGCTCGCTGGCGGCGCAGGTGAGCCTGCGCGAGGCGGACGTGGGCAAGGCGCAGGCCGAGGTGGCGCGCGCCGAGGACGACCATCGCCGCCGGCAGTCGCTGGCCGGCAACGGCGCCGTCTCGACCGAGGAACTGAACCATGCCCAGTCGCAGCTGGCCAACGCCAAGAGCACGCTGGCGGCGGCGCAGGCCGCCGTGACGGCCGCGCGCGAGCAGCTGGCGAGCAACCAGGCGCAGACCGAAGGCACGACGGTGGAGCAGCACCCCAGCGTGCAGGCCGCGGCGGCCAAGGTGCGTGAGGCCTGGCTGGCCACCCAGCGCGTCGCGCTGCCGGCGCCGATGGATGGCTACGTCGCCAAGCGCACCGTGCAGCTCGGCCAGCGCGTGGCGGCCGGCGCGCCGATGATGTCCATCATCCCGCTGCAGCAAGTCTGGGTCGACGCCAACTTCAAGGAAGTGCAGCTGCGCAAGATCCGCCTGGGCCAGCCGGTCAGGCTCACGGCCGACCTGTACGGCCGCAAGGTCGAATACCACGGCACGGTGGCGGGCCTGGGTGCGGGCACCGGCTCGGCATTCGCGCTGCTGCCGGCGCAGAACGCCACGGGCAACTGGATCAAGGTCGTGCAGCGCGTGCCGGTGCGCATCGCGCTGGACCCGAAGGAGATCGCAGCCAACCCGCTGCGCGTGGGCCTGTCCATGGCGGCCGAGGTGGACGTCACCCGCCAGGACGGCCGGACCCTCGCCGATGCGCCGCGGGCCACGGTGCTGGCGCAGACCGAGGTGTTCGATTCGCAGGGCAAGGGCGCCGACGCCGAAGTGAGGCGCGTCATCGCCGCCAACCTGGGCCGGGGCAGCCCGACCGCCCAGGCGCGCGCAGCCAAGGGCCTGACAGCGCGTCCGCAAGTGGCGGAAGCCGCCGCTTCCACGGCGCATTGAAATGACGGCTCCGGCTTCCGCGCTGCAGCCGCTGCAGGGATCGGCCCGTGTCTGGGGCACGATCGCCCTGTCGACGGCGACCTTCATGAACGTGCTGGACTCGTCAATCGCCAACGTGTCCCTGCCCGCGATTGCGGGTGATCTGGGCGTGAGCCCCAACCAGGGCGTCTGGGTCATCACCAGCTTCGCGGTGGCGAATGCAATCTCGGTGCCGCTCACCGGCTGGCTGTCGCAGCGCTTCGGCCAGGTGCGCCTGTTTGTCGCCAGCGTCGTGCTGTTCGTGATCGCCTCCTGGCTGTGCGGGCTCGCGCCCAACATGGCGACGCTGATCGCCTTTCGCGCGCTGCAAGGTTTCGTGGCCGGGCCCATGATCCCGCTGTCGCAAACGCTGCTGCTTTCGAGCTATCCGCCCGCGCTGGCGGGCCTGGCGATGGCGATGTGGGCCATGACCACGCTGGTGGCGCCGGTCATGGGACCGCTGCTGGGCGGATGGATCACCGACAACATCAGCTGGCCCTGGATCTTCTACATCAACGTGCCGGTCGGGATCGTGGCTGCGTTCTCGTGCTGGTCCATCTACCGCAAGCGCGAGAGCGCGACGCGCAAGGTGCCAATCGATGCGGTGGGCCTGGCGCTGCTGGTAACCTGGATCGCGGCGCTGCAGATCATGCTGGACATCGGCAAGGAGTACGACTGGTTCCACTCGGGCCTGGTGGTCGGGCTCGCCGTCGTCGCTGCCGTGGGCTTTGCATTCTTCCTGGCCTGGGAACTGACCGAGGAGCACCCCGTGGTGGATCTGCGCCTGTTCACCCGGCGCAATTTCTGGACCGGAACGGTGGCCACCGCCGTGGCCTACGCGCTGTTCTTCGGCAACGTGGTGCTGTTGCCGCTGTGGCTGCAGCAGTTCATGGGCTACACCGCCACGGCGGCGGGCACCATCATGGCGCCGGTCGGGCTGATGGCGATCCTGCTGTCGCCGGTCGTGGGCCGCACCATCGGCAAGGTCGACCCGCGCCGCTATGTCACCTTTGCCTTCCTGGTGTTCGGCCTGGTGCTCTGGCTGCGGTCGCACTTCTCGACGCAGGCCGACTACGCGACCATCATGATCCCGACCATCATCCAGGGCGTGGCGATGGCCTTCTTCTTCATCCCGCTGTCGACGATCACGCTGTCCGGGCTGCGCCCCGAGCAGATTCCGGCGGCGTCGGGCCTGACCAACTTCGCCCGCATCACCGCCGGCGCCTTGGGCACTTCGCTGTCCACCACGCTGTGGGAGAACCGCGCGTCGCTGCACCACGCGCAGCTCGCCGAGAGCGTCAATGCCGGCAACCCCGCGGTGCAGTCGGCGATGGGCGGCCTGTCCGCTGCGGGCCTGTCGCCGGACCAGGTGCTGGCGCAGATCAACCAGCTCGCGAACCAGCAGGCGTTCACGTTGGCCGCCGATGACATCTTTTACGTCTCGGCGCTGATGTTCCTGCTGCTCATCCCGCTGGTGTGGTTGAGCAGGCCCCAGCGCATGGGCGCCGGCGCCGCGGATGCCGCGGCCGGCGCGCACTAGGGCCTGTTAACGCTATGGGAGGGCTCGCGTGACCCAGGAAACGGGCGCCATCAAGGCGCAAAGCACAGCCGGGGTGGGGCCCCGGCGAGCATTTGCAACGCGGAGGGCGCCCGTTTCCTGGGTCACCCTTCGGGCCGGTGGCTGTCAGGCCGCAGGGCGTCGTTGCGACCTCGTTGTGTGCACGAGCACATGGCCTCGGCCGCGCCTAGCCCTGCAGCCTGATAGCCACCGGCGCGAGCCCTCCTATAGCGTTAACAGGCCCTAGATACCCGGCTCCTGGCGCGCGCGCACCCGCTCGCGCTGCCACCACTCCATCAGGGCGTGAAAGCTGCCGCCGAAGCTTTTCTTCAGCAGCGCTTCATAGCCCATGGAGCACATCGCGGCGCTGCCCAGGTCCATGAACTGGCGGTTCGCGCCCTCGGAGCATTCGAGCACCATCCACTTGAGGCAGGCGTCGGGCAGGCGCTCCAATGAGGCGATGGTCTCGCTGCGGTTGGTCATGAAGTGCCCCTGGGGCGCTTCGGCATCGCAGTCCGCCGGCAGTTCGCCGGCAATCGCCCAGTCGCAGACGCACAAGGCCGCACAGCAGGCGAGCCGCCGACAACGCAATCCGGCATGCGATGCATCCATGTGGCCTCCAATCCGGCGGCCATGCCGCCGGGCTCCAGGCACTGGCCAGCATCTCAGAGGCGCAAGCGCTGGGCGTAACCGGTCATTTCAAGATAGCCCGCGCCCACGGTCCTGCCCTGCGCATCGGACAGGCGCGACAGGCCCTCCCAGTAGATCGCGCCGGTGGAGGCCCGGCTATCCAGTTCCTGGTCGTCGAGCACGGCCGCGACACGGTAGGTGCCGGCAAGCGTTCGGACACTCCACTCGACCGGGTACTCGGCACGCGACAGCGTGCTGGTCCAGCGCCGCTGCGGCGTGAATTGGACCGTGCCCGGGTCGAAGGTGGAGAGCCTGCCGTTCGCGCTGCGGAAGGACCCGCCGTCCCACAAGGCGCTGCCGTCGGCCCGGCGCAGGCGAAAGGCGGTGAGGGCGCTGCCGTCGTGCAGGTTCATGCCGATCCAGTCCCAGCCGACCGCATTCGGGTTGAGCAATTCATCGCTCCATTCGTGGTCCAGCCATGCCTTGCCGGCGGCTTCGAACCGGCGGCCCGACAGCGACAAGGTCCCCGCAGCCGCCAGCTGGGGCTGGCTGTAATAGAAGCTGGCCTGTTGCGGCGCCGGCCCCTTGCGCGACCAGCCGGCGCGGCCCTGCAGCACCATGGGCTGCGTCGGCGTGAAGCGCAGGTCCAGCGAGAACTCGTCGCTCTCGACGCGCGTCCAGTACACGCCCGAGTCCGCCCGCGCCAGGCTCCAGTCCCGCAGCCGCAGGCGCGTGTCCCCGGTTGCCGCGCTGGCCACTTCGAAGCCCTCGCGCGCGATTCGCTGGTCGTGCAGCAGCCTGCGCCCCTGCACGTCCGTGACGGCGGCGTGCGCGAAGACCAGCTGGCGCGCGGCAAAGCGCGATTGCATGTCCTGCGTGCGGTCCACGCGGGTGCGAAAGAAGGTCACTTGGAAGCCGAACTCGCGCCCTGCCGCCTCCAGGCGGCCGGTGATGTACCACCACTCGATGCGGGTGTCCGGGTGCGCGCCATGGTCGCGCGGAAAGACCAGGGGCGCCGGCGCCAGCGCGCCGGCATGGCGCGCGAGCAGGGCGGCCGGCAGCCCCCACAGCAGGTGCCGGCGCGTGGTCACCAGTCCTCCTTCACCGCCAGCACGGCGTCGCGGCCGGCCGCCGCCCCTCCGGCCAGCCGCGCCGTCAGCGTGCCGGCGGCGATCACCGCGGCGCACAGCGCGAGCAGCCGTCCCCAGGGAACGAGCAGGTCCATGGTCCAGTGGAAGCTTTGCGGGTTGACCACGTGCACCAGCACGACCGCCACCGCCAGCCCCAGCGCGAGCCCGGCGGCCGAGCCGATCGCCGTCCAGGTCGCACCTTCGCCGGCGACCACGCCCAGCACCTGCGCCCGTGTCAGGCCCAGGTGCGCGAGCAGCCCGAATTCCTTGCGCCGCGCCAGCACCTGCGCGCTGAAACTGGCCGCCACGCCGAACAGGCCGATGCCGATCGCCACCGCCTGCAGCCAGTAGGTGACGGCGAAGCTGCGGTCGAAGATGCGCAGCGACGCCTGGCGCAACTCCTGCGCCGACGCGAACTCGAGTGCCCCGGCCAGGCCGCCTTCGCGCTGGGCCAGCGCCAGGATCGCTTGCCGCGCCTGCGCCGGGTCGGCGCCGTCGGCCAGCCACAGCTGCAGGTCGTTGGCGCGGCGGTCGCCGGTGAGGCGCTGGTAGTCGTCCCGCTTCATGGCGATGGCGCCGCTCTGGCGCACATAGTCGCGCCACACGCCCGCGACGAAGAACGACGGCGCGGCGCGGCCCGCAGTTGCGAGCGGCTCCAGCAGCGGGAATTCACTGCCCACGCGCGCGCCATACAGGTCGACCATCGCCTCGCTGACATAGACGGGAACGGCGCCGGGAGGCGGCACCGCCTGCGCACCGACCATTGGCAGGGCGCGCGCGGGATCGTCCATGTCGCGCGCCAGCAGGCTCACGCCCGGCAGCGCGGGATCGAACAGCAGGGTGCGCGTGCGCTGCACGGCGACCCGGCGCACGCCGGGCGATTGCGCCACCGCTGCGACCAGCTCCGGCGAGAACCAGGCGGTCTCGGCCATGGCCGCCGACACCGCGGTCCGCACGTACAGGTCGGCAGGCAGTACCACATCCAGCCAGCGCGATACCGAGTCGCGGAAGCTCGCGACCATCACCGTCAGCGCCACCGCCAGGGCGAGCGAGGCGACCACGCCGCTGACGGCGATCGCGGCGCTCTCGCGCACCCGGCGGGCGCGCTCGATCGCCAGCAGCGGCAGCAGGTGGGCGCCCGCCAGGGGCACCAGCCGGTCGTACAACAGTGCCACCGCACCCGGCAGCGCGCCGATGCCGCCGACCAGCAGCAGCCCCACCGAGAGATAGGCGCCCAGCGGGATGCCGCGCACCGGTGGTAGCAGCGCGAGCAAGGCGCCGAGGGCGACCAGCGACAGGCTGAGCAACTGCCGCCGGGGCGAAGCGGCGCCGGTCCAGCCGAGGCCCTTGAGCGTTTGCGCCAGCGGCAGCTGCTGCGCGGCGCGCGAGGGCAGCCAGCCGCCGGCGGCGGCGGCGGCGCAACCCAGCGCCCCATACATCCAGGCCGCCGGCGTGCTCCACTGCAGCCGCGGCGCCACGCCCGGGAAATAGCCGCCGCCCAAGTCGCCCCCCAGCCAGCGCAGGCCCGCGTCCGCCAGCGCGGCGCCCAGCGCGATGCCGAGCAGGCTGCCGACGGCGCCCAATGCCAGCGACTCGGCCAGCACGAGGGCGCGCCGCTGCCCGGCGGTCAGGCCCAGCACGCCCAGCAGCGCGAACTGCTGCGCGCGCCGCGCCACGCTCAGGGCCAGCACCGAGTACACGAGGAAGGCGCCCGTGAACAACGCCACCAGCGCCAGCACGGTGAGGTTGACGCGGTAGGCGCGCGAGAGATTGCCCACGCGCTGCGCCGCGTCTTCCGGCGCCCCGGCCACGACCCCGTCCGGAAGCTGCAGCGACTTGAGGAATCCGGCGCGGGCGATGCCGGGGCGCAGCCGCACATCCAGGCGCGTCAGGTCACCCTGCCGACCGAACAGCGCCTGCGCCGCGCCGATGTCCATCACCGCGAGCGGCCCGCCGCCGGCGCCCACGGTGCCGGCGACGCGCACCGGCACGGCGCGCAGGCCTTCCTGCAGGCGCAGCTCGTCCTGGCCGGCGAACGCCTGGCGGGCCGAGGGATTGAGGAACACGGTGGCCGGGGCCAGGGGCGCGAAGCGATCGGCGCCCGCGGCGGCCACCGGCACCAGTTGCGGCGTGAGCGCGGCCGCCACCAGCACATCGAGGCCGACCACGCGCAAGGGCCTGCGCCGGCCCTGCGCGTCGATGGCGAAGGTGGAGATCTCGAGTACCGGGTTGGCCAGCGCCACCTGCGGGTGGGCCGCCACCCGGGCATACAGGTCTTCGTCGAGCCGGCCCTGGGCGCCCCGCAGTTCCAGGTCCGGCTGGCCACCGGCCGAACGCACCGCGCTTTCGAATTCCGAGAGCGCCGACTGGTTGATCAGGTGGACCGAGAAGGCCAGCGCGACGCCCAACATGACCGCCAGCACGGCGGTGGCGTTGCGCCAGGGATGGTGGCGCAACTCCTGCCAGGAGAATGTGCGAAGCAGGGTGAGCACCAGGGCATTGTGCCCGCCGCGGCCATCAGGCCGCTGGCTTGCGCCGGCCGCGCGGGGGGCGGTGATGCGCTTCGAGCAGCCCCTCGCTCGGCAGGGACTGGTCGAGCAGCCCCGGACTCTGGAGCAGGGCGGCCAGCACCATGTCGCGCGAAGCGGCCACCTGCTCCTCGGCGATGCGCGCCGCGGCCCCGGCATCGCCGCCCTCGAGCGCGGACAGCAGCGATTCATGCTCGTGCTGCATCTCGACGCTGCGATTGCGCAGCGCCAGCCCGATATGCATCACGCGCGTGGTCTCGTCAAACACCTGGCCCAGCAGGCGCAGCAGCCGGAAGTTGCCGCTGCCCTCGGCGATGCCCAGGTGGAAGTCGCGATTGGCGTCCAGGAAGCGCAGCGTGCTGGACGGATCGCCCGGCACGTAGCCTCGGCGGCACACCGCATCCACCTTCTTCAGCGCCCGCACGTCGACCCGCCCGGCAGCGAGGCGTGCCGCAGCCGGCTCGAGGACCAGGCGCAGGCCGTACAGCTCATGGACGTCGCGCAGGGTGATCGGGCTGACCGCGAAGCTGCGGCGCGGCGAGGCGAAGACCAGGCCCTCCTGGCGCAGGCGCGACAGCGCCAGCCGCACCGGCGACTTGCCGTAGCCGTAGCGATTGGCCAGGCTGGTTTCGGAGATGGCGGCGCCCGGCGCCAGCGCGCAACTCAGGATGTCGCGCCGGATCGCCCCGTAGACCTGGTCGGTCATGAGGGGTGCCTCATCGGCAGGGGCGGCTGGAGTACGTTTAGGCACAGGCGGAGGGGCGGACTCGGCTATATTCGCATCCTAGCTGAACCCAATTGACATGTCAGATTCGCCCATGAGACATTTGGGCATTCAAGGTTTCCATCGTGCCTGTGTTTGAATTCGATAACGTCGCCGACCGCCTCCAGTGGTCGGCCACCAAGTGGGAAAAATACCGCGGCCGCGACGTCATTCCCCTGTGGATCGCAGACATGGACTACCCCACGGCGCCCGCCATCCAGGCGGCGGTCGCGGCGCACGCCGCGCACGGCAACTACGGTTATATGTCGCCGCCGCGCGAGTTGGCCCAACTGCTGGTCAAGGACCATGAAACTCGCTACGGCTGGGCGGTGCAGCCGGAATGGATCGTCTGGCTGCCGGGCCTGGTGCTCGGCCTCAACCTGGCGGTGAAGACCTGCTGCGCACCCGGCGAGGGGGCGCTGTCGTTCTCGCCCATCTATCCGCCCTTCCTCACGGCCCCGGGCATCCAGGGTCGCGGCCTGGTGGACGTGCCGCTGCGGCCCACCGACGCGGCGGGCACCGGGTTCGCCATCGACTTCGAGGCGCTCGAGGCGGCGATGCACGCGCCCGCCGCGCCGCGCCTGCTGCTGCTGTGTCACCCGCACAACCCGATCGGGCGGCTCTACACTCGCGAGGAACTGGGCCGCCTGGCCGAGTTCTGCGAGCGGCACGACTTGTACGTCTGCTCGGACGAAGTGCACTGCGACCTCATCCTCGACCCGGACACGCCGCACCTGCCGTTCGCGAAGGTCCTGGCGGAGCGTGCGCCCCGCCTGCTGGCGCGTACCATCACGCTCCATGGTCCCGGCAAGACCTACAACATCGCTGGCCTCGGCATCGCCTGGGCCATCATTCCGGACGCCGATTTGCGCCAACGCTTTCGTGCATCGATGGGCAGGCTAGTCCCCGACCCGTGCTGCTTCGGGTTCACCGCATTGAAAGCGGCCTTCGAGCACGGCGAGCCCTGGCGGCTGGCCATGCTGGCGGCGCTGCGCCGCAACCGCGACCGGGTGTCGGCAGCCCTGGCTCGCATGGGACTGCCGCACACGCACCCCGAGGTGTCGTACCTCACCTGGATCGATGCGCGCGCGCTGGCCGCGCAGGTCGGCAATCCCGCGGCCTGGTTCGAACGGCACGGTGTCGGCCTGAACGACGGCGCCGATTTCGGCCGTCCGGGCTACCTCCGGCTGAATTACGCCACGCCGGCCCGCCTGCTTGGAGAGGCCCTGGACCGCATGGCGCAGGCGCTGGCCGGGCTCCAGAATCCCGCCGCGCCCCAACTGGCCACAATAGACGCGCTGCCTGCCTGATTCCCATCCCCCACCCACCCTGGAGACACAGAAGATGCTCAAGACCAAATGGACTCTCCGCGCGCTGACCGCGCTGGCGCTCGTCGGCGCCGCCGGCGCCGCTTCGGCAGGCCCCACGCTGGATGCGATCAAGCAGCGCGGCACCCTGGTGTGCGGCGTGCACACCGGCCTCGTCGGTTTCTCTGCCCCCGACAAGACCGGCAAGTACGCCGGCCTGGACGTGGACTACTGCAAGGCACTCGCCGCCGCGATCCTCGGCAGCCCCGACAAGGTGAAGTACGTGCCGCTGACGGCGCAGCAGCGCTTCACCGCGCTGCAGTCCGGCGAGGTCGACCTCCTCTCGCGCAACACCACCTGGAACTCCAAGCGCGATACCACCATGGGATCGGTGTTCGCCGGTGTCTGGTTCTATGACGGCCAGGCCTTTGTGATCAACAGCAAGAAGAACCCCAAGGTCAAGAAACTGGCCGACCTGAACAAGGCCTCGGTCTGCGTCGAAACCGGCACCACCACCGAGCGCAACATGGCCGACTACGCCCGCGCGCACAAGCTCACCTTCAAGCCGGTCGTGTTCGAGGGCCAGGAGGCCACCGAGAAGGCCTTCCAGTCCGGCCGCTGCGACGCCTACACCACCGATGCCTCGGGCATCGCGGCGATGCTGGTCAACCTGCCATCCAAGGCCGACTACGCGGTGTTGCCCGAGATCATCTCCAAGGAGCCGCTCGGCCCCATGCTGCGTCGCAATGACCAGGAGTTCTTCTCGATCGCCCGCTGGATGATCTTCGCGCTGCAGCAGGCCGAGGAGTCGGACGTGACCCAGGCCAACGTGGCGAAGATGAAGGGCGAGAGCAAGGATCCCGTGGTCCAGCGCCTGCTGGGCAGCACCGGCGAAGTGGGCAAGGGCCTGGGTCTGGACGCCGACTGGGCCGTGCGCGCCATCCAGGCGGTGGGCAACTACGGCGAGAGCTACGACCGCAATATCAAGCCGCTCGGCCTGCAGCGCGGGCCCAATAACCTGTGGAACAAGGGCGGCCTGATGTACCCGGTCCCGATGGACTGATCGCCCCCGCCGGGTAGGATATCGATCGGCTCGGTGCCAGGAGTCAGACTCCTGGAGTGCCGGGCCGATTTGCATGGCGCGTCGTGCGCAGCCTTCCTGCTTTGAACGTCATGTGGTCCTCCGAGCGCTTCCGCCGCTTCGTCTACCAGTTCGCCCTGCTGCTGCTGATCGCGGCAGTGGCGGGCTACGCCGTGTCCAACCTGGTGCACAACCTGCAAAGCCGCTCCATCACGATCGGCTTTTCCTACCTCCAGCATGAGGCCGGCTTCGACATCTCCGAGAAGCTGATCGCCTACGAACCGGCCCACAGCTACGGCCGCGCCTTCGTGGTGGGCTTGCTCAACACGCTTTACGTCTCGGCCTGCGCCATCGTGGTCGCCTCCCTGCTCGGGCTGGCCATCGGCATCGCCCGCCTCTCGCCGAACTGGCTGCTGCGCCAGCTGGCCGGCGGCTATGTCGAAACCGTGCGCAACGTGCCGCTGATCCTGCAGCTGCTGATGTGGTACGGCATGCTCACCGAGCTGCTGCCGCCGGTGGGCGAGGCCTGGCGGCTCGGGTTCACCTATCTCAGCCAGCGCGGCCTCACCATGCCCTGGCCCGAGGCGCACGCCGGCTGGTCGGCCGCGCTGTTGGGCGTGGTGGCCGCCGTCGTGGTCTCGCTGCTGTGGTCACGGCGCGCGCAGGCGGTGCAGGTCCGCACCGGCAAGCGCCTGCCGGTGGCTTGGCCCAGCCTGGTGGCCTTCGTGTTGCTGCCTTCCATTGCATGGGCCGCGCTCGGCGCGCCCACCGGGTTCTCGCGGCCCGAGCTCGCCGGCTTCGACTTCGAAGGCGGCAGGACCGTGTCGCCCGAATTCATCACCCTGTTCGTCGGGCTGTCGGTCTACACCGCCGCCTTCATCGCCGAGATCGTGCGCGGCGGCATCCAGTCCGTGCCCAAGGGACAGATCGACGCCTCGGAGGCGCTGGGCCTGTCGCGCGCGCAGCGGCTGCGCCTTGTCGTGCTGCCGCAGGCGCTACGCGTGATCATTCCGCCACTGACCAGCCAATACCTGAACCTCACCAAGAACTCCTCGCTGGCGGTGGCGATCGGCTATCCCGACCTCGTGAGCGTTTCCACCACCACGCTCAACCAGACCGGCCAGGCGATCGAGGCGATCGGCCTCATGATGGCCGTCTACCTGCTCATCTCGCTGGCCATTTCCGGGCTGATGAACTGGTACAACTACCGCGTGCGGCTGGTGGAGCGCTGACCGATGGATGCACCCACCACCAAGGTTTCGGCTGGCCAGTGGCTGCGCGCCAACCTGTTCAGTACGCCGGCCAACGCCTTCACGAGCATCGTCATACTGGCGCTGACGGTCTGGCTCGGCAGCAAGTTCGTCAACTGGGCCATCCTGAATGCCATCTGGGGCAAGGCACCGCTTGCCGCCTGCAACGCGCTCGCCGGTCAAGGCGCTTGCTGGGCGGTGGTGGCCGACAAGTGGCGCCAGATGCTGTTCGGCATCTATCCGCAGGACGAACAGTGGCGCCCGATGCTCGCCGTGGTGCTGTTCTGCGCGGTGCTCGTGCTGTCGGCCTTCCGCTGGTTCTGGCACGGCCGCCGGATCGCGGCGCTGTGGATCGGCGGCAGCGCGGTGTGCGCCTGGCTGATGGCTGGCGGGCTGGGGCTGGCCCCCGTGCCGACCTCACTGTGGGGCGGCTTGCCGATCACCCTGATGCTGGCCGTCTACGGCACCTTGCTCGCGTTCCCGCTGGGCGTCGCGCTGGCGATGGGCCGGCGCTCGCGCCTGCCCATCGTGCGCGCGGTGTCGGTGGTCTACATCGAGCTGGTGCGCGGGGTGCCGCTGGTCACCGTGCTGTTCATGGCCTCCCTCATGTTTGCGCTGTTCATGCCCGAGGGCATCAGCTTCGACAAGCTGCTGCGGGCGCAGGTGGCGATCATCCTGTTCAATGCGGCCTACATCGCCGAGGTGGTGCGGGCCGGCCTGCAGGCCGTGCCGCGCGGGCAGTTCGAAGCCGCCGAGGCGCTGGGCCTGGGCTACTGGAAGACGCACCGGCTCGTCGTGCTGCCGCAGGCGCTGAAGATCACCATCCCGGCCCAGGTGAACAGCTTCATCGACAACTTCAAGGACACCTCGCTGGTCATCATCGTCTCGATCTTCGACTTTCTCTATGCCGTCAAGCAGGCCGTGGTGAGCGACCTGGACTGGCGGCACTTTTTCGTCGAAGGCTACCTGTTCGCGATGGCGGTCTACTGGGTCTTCTGCTTCGCCATGAGCCGCTACAGCCAATGGCTCGAAAAGCACCTGTCACGGGAACTCCGGTCATGACAACCCTGCACGCATCCGAAATCGCCGTTCCTCCGGTCCCCAGCGCCGAGGCCGGGGACACCGTCATCCGCATCCGCGGCCTGTCCAAGTGGTTCGGCAAGTTCCAGGCCCTGCGCGATATCACGCTGGACGTGCGCCGCGGCGAGCGCATCGTGATCTGCGGGCCTTCGGGCTCGGGCAAGTCCACCTTGATTCGCTGCTTGAACCGCCTGGAGGCCCACCAGGCGGGCACGGTGGTGGTGGACGGCGTGGAGCTCAACGACTCGCTGAAGAACATCGGCGCCGTGCGCAAGGACATCGGCATGGTGTTTCAGCATTTCAACCTCTTCCCGCACCTGACGGTGCTGGAGAACTGCATGCTGGCGCCCATCTGGGCCAGGAAATGCCCACGCGCCGAGGCCGAGGCCACGGCACGGCGCTTCCTCGAACGCGTGCGTATCGGCGACCAGGCCAGCAAGTACCCCGGGCAACTCTCGGGCGGCCAGCAGCAGCGCGTGGCCATCGCCCGCGCGCTGTGCATGGCGCCGAACATCATGCTGTTCGACGAGCCGACCTCGGCGCTCGACCCGGAAATGGTCAAGGAAGTGCTCGACACCATGGTCGAGCTCGCGAAGGACGGCATGACGATGCTGTGCGTGACGCACGAAATGGGCTTCGCCCGCGCGGTGGCCGACCGCGTGATCTTCATGGACCGCGGCGAGATCGTCGAGGAGGCCCCGCCGGACGAATTCTTCTCGCGGCCGAAGTCCGAGCGCACACGCCGCTTCCTCGACCAGATCCTGGATCGCTAGGCGCCGAGGCGCAAGCCTCGCGCCCGGCCGGCGCGCCCCGGGCGCGACAGTTCGGTGAGCTAAGCTAGGGGCTCGCACCACTGCCGTCATGCCATGTCCGATCTCCCCACCTTCGATGATGTCGCCGCCGCCGCGCAGCGGCTGGCCGGCCACGCCCACCGCACGCCGGTGCTGCGTTCGGCCACGGCCAACGCGCGGCACCAGGCCGAGTTCTTCTTCAAGTGCGAGAACCTGCAGCGCATGGGCGCGTTCAAGTTCCGCGGCGCCTTCAACGCGCTGTCGAAGTTCACGCCCGCGCAGCGCGAGCGCGGCGTGATCGCGTTTTCCTCGGGCAACCATGCGCAGGCGATCGCACTGGCGGCGCGGCTGCTCGGCATGCCCGCGGTGATCCTGATGCCGCTGGACGCGCCGCAGGCCAAGATAGACGCCACGCGCGGCTATGGCGCGGAAGTCATCGGCTTCGACCGTTACAAGGAAGACCGCGAGGCGCTGACCCGGCGCGTGGCCGACGAGCGCGGCATGACCCTGGTCCCGCCCTTCGACCATGCCGACGTGATCGCCGGGCAGGGCACGGCCGCCAAGGAGCTGATCGAAGAGGTGGGCGCGCTCGACCTGCTGTTCGTGCCGCTGGGCGGCGGCGGCCTGCTGTCGGGCAGCGCGCTGTCGGCGCGGGCCCTTGCGCCGCACTGCAAGGTGTACGGCGTCGAGCCCGAGGCCGGCAATGACGCGCAGCAGTCTTTCCGCAAGGGCGAGATCGTCCACATCCCGGTGCCCACCACGCTGGCCGACGGCGCGCAGACGCAGCACGTGGGCCAGCTCACCTTCGGGGTGATCCGGCGCAACGTCGACGACGTGCTCACGGCCAGTGACGAGCAGCTGGTGCAGGCCATGCGCTTTTTTGCCGAGCGCATGAAGATGGTGGTGGAGCCGACCGGGTGCCTGGGGCTGGCGGGCGCGCTGCACGGCGGCCTGGACATCACCGGCAAGCGGGTCGGCGTGATCATCAGCGGCGGCAACGTGGACCTGGCGCGCTACGCGCAGCTGGTGGCCTGATGCAGGCCCGGCCGATTGCCCTGCCGGGCCGCGCGCCGCGCTTCCCGGTCGTGTGCGCACCGCTGGTGGCGCGCAGCACGACCCAGCTCGCGGCGGAGGCCGCCGCAGTCGCGGCCAAGGGGCCGGACCTGCTGGAATGGCGCGTCGACTTCTTCGAGCACATCGGCGATGCGGCCCGCGTGCTCGAGGCGGCGGAGCAGCTCAGGCGCGCCGCCGCCGGCATCCCGCTGCTGTTCACCCGCCGTTCCAGCCGCGAAGGCGGCCAGCCGATCACGATCGGCGAGGAGCAGGTGGTCGATCTCTATCGCGCGGTGTGCGCCAGCGGCCAGGTCGACCTGGTCGACTTCGAGATGGGCAATGCGCCCGCGCATGTGGCGGCGGTACGCGAAGCCTCGAAGGCCGCGGGCCTGCCGCTGGTGCTCTCCTTCCATGACTTCCAGGCGACGCCCCCGGCCGATGCGCTGGTGGCGCGCTTCGCGCAGGCCCAGGCGCTGGGCGCGGACGTGGCGAAGGTGGCCGTGATGCCCAAGAGCATGGAGGATGTGCTGGCGCTGCTGGCTGCCACTACGCAGGCCAGCCGGTCGCTGTCGATCCCGGTGGTGAGCATGTCCATGGGCCCGCTGGGGGCGGTCACGCGCATGTGCGGCTGGACCTTCGGATCCGCCATGACCTTCGCCGTGGGCGAGGCCAGCTCGGCACCCGGGCAGATGCCGATCAAGGACATCCGGCAAGCCATCGCGATGCTGCAGGGCTCGCAGGCTTGACCTCTCTCCCTTCCGGGGAGAGGGAGGGGGAGCAATTCAGGGATGCGGCCGGATCCCCTCGCTGGTGAGCACCAGCACGCGGTCGGCACGGGCCGCGGCGCCCTCGGAGTGGGTCACCAGCACCAGCGAGGCCCCCTGGCGGCGGGTTTGCGTCACCATCAGCTCCATCACCTTGGCGGCGGTGCCCGGATCGAGGTTGCCGGTGGGCTCATCCGCCAGCAGCAGGGAAGGGCGGTGCACCAGCGCGCGGGCGATGGCCACGCGCTGCAACTGGCCCCCGGACAGCTGCTGCGGCAGGCGCGCGCCCAGCTCCTGCAGGCCGACCGCGTCAAGCATGGCCGCCACGCGCTCGTTGCGCTCGCCCGCATCCACGCCCAGCAGCATCAGCGGCAGGGCGACGTTCTGCGCCACGTCGAGGTGCGGCAGCACGTGGAAGGCCTGGAACACGAAGCCGATGCGGCGCCGCCGCAGCAGCGCGCGCTCATCGGCCGTCATTGCGCCCAGGTCCTCGCCGTCCAGGTGGATGCTGCCCCCGTCCCAGTCGTCCAGGCCGGCCATGCAATTGAGCAGCGTGGACTTGCCCACGCCCGATTCGCCCACGATGGCAACGAATTCGCCGCGCGCCACCTGCAGGGTCACATGCTCGAACACCGGCACCTCGCCATAGCGTTTGGCCACGCCTGCCAGCACCAGGCTCACTGGAGAGCCTCCGCCCTGCGGGCTGCGGTGCTATGAGCCTTCGGAGCGGGAGCGGCCGTGCAGCTCATGGCAGCTCCCGTACCTGGCGCAACAGTTGCTGCTGCGCATCCGGCGCGTCGCAGGCGATCACGTGGCGTTCGGCCATGCCGCGCAGCCAGGTCAGCTGCCGCTTGGCGAGCTGGCGGGTGGCGAAGATGCCCTTGTCGCGCAGCTGCGCCATCGGCCACAGGCCATCGAGCGCCTCCCAGGCCTGGCGGTAACCGACGCAGCGCATGCTGGGCAGATCGGCATGCAGGTCGCCCCGCGCGCGCAGCGCCCGCACTTCGTCGAGGAAACCGGCGGCAAGCATCGCATCGAAACGCCCGGCAATGCGTTCATGCAGCCAGGCGCGCTCTTGCGGCTCGAGCGAGAAAAGCGGGATGGGCCCGTGGCCGCCCTGCTTGCGGCCGTGAAAGCTCGAGATCGGCTGCCCGGTGGCGCGCAGCACCTCCAGCGCACGCTGGATGCGCTGCGCATCGTTGGGCGCGAGGCGCGCGGCGGTCACCGGGTCGGACTGCGCCAGCTCCGCATGCAGCGCCGGCCAGCCCCGGCTGGCGGCGTCCTGCTCGAGGCGGGCGCGGATTTCCGGCTGCGCCGCCGGCATGGCGTCCAGCCCCTCGAAGAAGGCCTTGAAGTACAGCATGGTGCCGCCCACCAGCAGCGCCAGCCGGCCACGCGCATTGATCTCGCGCACCAGCCGCGCCGCATCGGCGGTGAACTCGGCAGCGCTGTAGCTCTGGCTCGGATCGCGGATGTCGATCAGGTGGTGCGGCAGGGCGTCGCGCTCGGCCGCCGTCGGCTTGGCGGTGCCGATGTCCATGCCGCGGAACACCAGCGCCGAATCGACGCTGATGATCTCGGCGTCGTGCTCGCGGGCGATCGCCAGGGCCGCGGCCGTCTTGCCCGCGGCGGTCGGACCCGCCAGCGCGATCGCGCGCGTTTCACGAAGGCCCGCCATGCCGCCTGACCAGGGTCCATGCCACCAGCGCGATGCACACGCTCCAGAACCACACGCCATCCGTGAGCGCAAACACCGTGCCGTCCAGCCGCGGGCCGATCCATCCGCCGACGGCGAAGGCGGTGAGCATCATGAGGAATCCGTTCAGGGCCGAGGCGGCGCCGGCCGCGTGCGGGAAGGGCCCGACGGCGCCACTGTTGCCGCAGGGCTGGTGCACCCCGTGCCCCAGCATGTACAGCAGGAAGGGCGCCAGGATCGCCCAGCCGCTTTGCACGCCCGCATGCGCCAGCACGCCCAGCAGCGTGCCGCCCGCCAGCGACACCGCGCCGGCGAGCGCCACCGAGCGCTTGATGCCCAGGCGCGGCAGCAGCCGGCGGCACAGGACGGTGCCGAGGATGTAGACGAAGGCGGTGGCAAACATCGCCAGGCCGTACTGCGTGCGGGTGTAGCCCAGCACCTTGATGAATATGAAGGACGACGAGCCCAGGAAGGTGAACAGGCCGGCGTAGGTGGCCACCGACAGCGCCGAGTAGGCGATGAAGCTCGGGTGGCGCAGGACGGTGAGCCAGGTCCGCAGCAGCGTGCCGGGATGCAGGGCCGCCGGGTTCTTGCGCGACACGGTCTCCTCGAAGCGCGTCGCCACCAGCGCCAGCGTTGCCGCGCCGAACACCGCCAGGGCGCCCAGCGCATAGCGCCAGCCGAACAGGTCGGTCAGCAGGCCGCCGACGGGCGCGCACAGGCAGGCGATCACACCCAGGCCGGTGAGCGCCTTCGACAGCGCACGCGCGCCGGCCTCCGGCGCGAACAGATCGCGCACGATGGCGCGCGCGCCCATCACCGTGGCGCCGATGGCCGCGCCCTGGACGGTGCGCCAGACGACCAGCAGCGTCATCGACCCGGCCAGCGCTGCGCCGACCGAGGCGACGGTGTAGGCGCCCAGGCCCAGCAGCAGGACCGGGCGGCGCCCGAAGCGATCGGAAAGCGGCCCCCAGGCCAGCTGCGACAGCCCGAAGGCCAGCAGCAGCGTGGTGAGCGTCAGCTGCGACTGCGAGACCGGTGCGCCGAAACTTTCGGTGAGCGCCGGCAGCGCCGGCAGATAGAGGTCAGTGGTGACCGGTTGGATGCCCAGCAGCAGCGAGAGCACCAGCACCACCAGAACTGGCGACATCGCAGGCGCGGAAGCCAGGGCGCGGTCGGCGGACGAGGAGGCAGCGGGCATGTGCGGCGAGGGTAGCAGAACCCTGCCGGCGCCAAGCCTGCCCCGCGTCAATGCCCGGTGCGCTACTTCAGGCTGTAGAGGTCGGCGAGGGCCTCGCGGTACCTGGCCAATCCCAGCGCCATGGTGCTGTGGTGCGAAGCGCCTTCGACCAGCAGGAAGCGCTTCTGGCCGGCCGCGGCTTCGTAGAGCTTGCGGCCGAGCTCGCTGTCGATCAGGCGATCGTTCTCGCCATGCACCACCAGCAGCGGCGAGCCGACCTTGGCGACCTTGCTGATCGACTCGAAGCGCTGTGTGATCAGCGGGCCGACCGGTAGCCAGCCCCACTTCATGCTGCTGACCACGTCCGGGATGGAGGTGAAGGTGCCTTCGACGATGGTGCCGCGCTCGTCATCGACCTGCGAGGCGAGGTCGATGGCGACCGCGCCGCCCAGCGAATGGCCGAAGATGTAGCGCGCGTGCTGCGGATAGCGCGCCGCCAGCCAGCCCCAGGCGGCGCGCGCATCCTCGTAGGCGGTGTCCTCCGAAGGCAGCCCGCCGGAGCTCCTGCCGAATCCGCGGTAGTCGATGGCGAGCACCGAAAAGCCCAGGCCGTGCACGCGCCGGATACGCGGCGCGGAGCCCGCCACGTTCCACTTCGCGCCGTGCAGGTAGAGCAGCACCGGGGCATCCGGGCGGCCCTCGGCGGCCATCCACAGGCCATGCAGCTTCACCTTGTCGCCGGTGACCTTGGAGTCGAACTCGATCCAGACGTCCTGCATGTCCTGGGCCTGCGCGGCGGAATTGCCCCAGCTCGCGTTGCTGGGCTGGAAGATCCAGCTGCGCTGCCGCTCGTCCAGCGTGGCGCAGCCCACGGCGATCACGGCAGTCAGGGCGAGGGCGGCGATGGCTGTCCGGCGTTTCATGCTTGTTCTTATTGCGCTGAGTCCAGGCGGGGCAAAAAAGTTCAGCGTCCGCGCAGGAAAAGCGCGTCCAGGTCACGCACGGCGAGCTGGCGCCAGGTGGGCCGGCCGTGGTTGCACTGGTCGGAGCGCTCCGTTTCCTCCATCTGCCGCAAGAGCGCATTCATCTCTTCCAGCGTCAGCTTGCGGTTGGCGCGCACCGCGCCGTGGCAGGCCATGGTGGCGAGCAGCTCGTTGCGGGCGCGCTGGATCACGGTGGACGCCTCGTGCTGAGCCAGCTCGGCCAGCACGGCGCGGGTCAGTTCCACCGGGTCGCCCTGCGCCAGGGTGGTCGGCACGGCGCGCACCGCCAGCGTCTTCGCCGAGAACGGCGCCACCTCCAGCCCCAGCATGCCCAGCGCTTCCGGGCATGCTTCGGCGGTCGCCATTTCCTGCGGCGTGGCCGCGAAGGTGGCCGGGATCAGCAACGGCTGGCTGGCGACGGCGCTGGCGTCCACCTGGCGCTTGAGCCGCTCATACACGATGCGCTCGTGCGCCGCATGCATGTCCACGATCACCAGGCCATCGGCATTCTCCGCGAGGATGTAGATGCCCTGCAGCTGCGCGAGCGCGCGGCCCAGCGGCCAGTCCCCCGCCGGGAGTGCCGGCGGCGGCGGCTCGGCGGCGTCCCGGGCGGCGTCGCCATCGCGGGCCTGGGCCGCAGGCTGCCAGAGCGCGTCCAGGTCCGACACGCGATGGCCCGCGGCGGACAGGTCCATGCCTGGCTGGGTCCAGGCCATGAAGGGCGCGGGCGCTTCCGCGGCGGGCTCGGTCGGCAGGGCCGGTGCGGCCGGGCCGCCGGCACGGGGTGCCGCCAGGGCGTTCTCCACCGCCCGCCGCACGGCCTGGTGCACTTCGCGGCTGTCGCGGAACCGGACTTCGATCTTGGTGGGGTGCACGTTGACGTCGACCCGGGCCGGGTCGATCTCGATGTGCAGCACATAGACCGGCTGGCGCTGGCCGTGCAGCACGTCCTCGTAGGCGCTGCGCACCGCGTGCGCCAGCACCTTGTCGCGCACGAAACGGCCGTTCACATAGGCGAACTGCTGGTCGGCGCGCGACCGGGCCACATCCGGGACGCCGGCGCGGCCGGTGATGCGGATCGGCCCGGCGGCGTAGGCCAGCGTGACGCTTTGCTCGATGAAATCGTGGCCCAGCACGTCGGCCAGGCGCTGCTCGGGCGTGCCGGCGCGCCACTGCTCCAGCAGCTTGCCCTCGTGCCACACGGCAAAGCCCACGTCGGGCCGCGCCAGGGCGTGGCGCCGGACGGCTTCGATGCAATGCGCGAGTTCGGTCGCGTCGGATTTCAGGAACTTGCGGCGTGCCGGCGTGCTGAAAAACAGCTCCTTGACCTCCACGCTGGTGCCGGTGGCGCGGGCAGCCGGGCGTAACTCGCCGCTGCGGCTGTCGAGCAGGAAGGCGCTCGGCTGGCTGGCCGTGCGCGACAACAGGCCGAGTTCCGACACCGAGGCGATCGCGGCCAGTGCCTCGCCGCGGAAACCCATGGTGCCCACCGACTCCAGGTCGCCCAGTGAAGCGATCTTGCTGGTGGCATGCCGCCGCAGCGCCAGCGGCAGCTCCTCGCGGGCGATGCCGCAGCCGTCGTCTTCCACCGCGATCAGCCGCACGCCCCCCGCCAGCAGGCGCACGGTGACCTGCGAAGCCCCGGAATCGAGCGCGTTGTCCACCAGCTCGCGCACCACCGACGCCGGGCGCTCCACCACTTCGCCGGCCGCGATCTGGCTGATCAGCTCATCCGGAAGTTCGCGAATCGGGCGGCGGGGGACGGGTGAAAGAACGGCACTCACGCCGGCATTGTAGGAATCGATCGCCAAAAAATTCGCCAGGGGCAGGTTTTCAGGTTGAGATAATGCCCCGCCATGGAATTGCTTGCCTTCCTTGTCGACTTCATCCTGAACGTCGACAAGCATCTCGAAACATTCATCCTGAATTACGGCACCTGGGTGTACGCGCTGCTGTTTCTCATCATCTTCGTCGAGACCGGCGTGGTGGTGATGCCCTTCCTGCCCGGCGACTCGCTGCTATTCGTGGTCGGGGCCATGTGCGGCGTTGGCCTCATGAGCTATCCGCTGTCGATGGCCTTGCTGCTGGCCGCCGCGGTGGCCGGCAACCAGAGCAACTACACGATCGGGCGCTACTTCGGGCCCAAGGTATTCCAGTGGGAGGACTCGCGCTTCTTCAACCGGCATGCCTTCGACCAGGCGCATGCCTTCTACGAGAAGTACGGCGGCATCACCATCGTGGTGGCGCGTTTCATGCCCTTCCTGCGTACCTTCGCGCCCTTCGTGGCGGGCGTGGCGCTGATGACCCGCACCAAGTTCACCTTCTACGACGTGACCGGTGGCGCGCTGTGGGTGTGCGGCATCATCACGGCCGGCTACTTGTTCGGCAGCGTGCCCTGGGTGCAGAGCAACCTGGACAAGATCATCTGGGCGATGATCCTGATCCCCGGCTTCATCATCCTGCTGGGCGCGTGGAAGGCACGGCGCAAGGCCAAGCCCGCCGCCTGAACCCGGGCGCCGCCAACGGCCTTCAGACGCTGCGGCTGCGCGCCAGCGGCGGGTTGGCCGAGAAATAGCGGTAGATGCCGCGCATGATCGCGTCGGCCAGCTGCTCCTGGTAGGCCTCGCTGCGCAGACGCGCTTCCTCTTCGGGGTTGCTGATGAAGGCGGTCTCCACCAGCACGCTGGGGATGTCGGGCGCCTTGAGCACGGCGAATCCCGCCTGCTCCACCTGCGGCTTGTGCAGCCGGCCGACGTTGCCGATCTCGCCCAGCAGGGCCCCGCCGAGCTTGAGGCTGTCCTTGATCTGCGCGGTGGTGCTCATGTCGAGGATCGCCTGGGCGACCTGCGCATCGTGGCTGCGCACGTTGATGCCGCCGATCAGGTCGGACTTGTTCTCCTTGTCGGCGATCCAACGCGCGGCGCTGCTGGAGGCGCCGTTGCGGCTGAGGGCGAACACGCTGGCGCCGCGGGCGGACGGCGTGAAGAAGGCATCGGCATGCAGGCTCAGGAACAGGTCGGCCTGCACGCGCCGGGCTTTCTGCACGCGCACGTGCAGCGGCACGAAGAAGTCGGCGTCGCGCGTGAGGAAGGCGCGCATGGGGTTGCCGTTGACGCCGCTGGCGTTGATGCGTGCCTTCAGCCGGTGCGCGATCTGCAGCACCACGTCCTTCTCGCGCGTGCCGCCGGGGCCGACGGCGCCGGGGTCCTCGCCGCCGTGCCCGGCGTCGAGCGCGATGATGATCAGCCGGTCGGTCTTCTGCGGCCGGACCGTGGGCGCCGGCTCGAAGGGCGTCGGCGGCGCCGGCCGCTCCAGCTGCCTGGCGATCAGTTCGCCCAGGGGGTCGGCGGCCGGCGAGGGCGGGGGCAGCGGCCGGTCGCGCAGCCGGTCGTTGATCAGCGCCTCCAGCGGATCGACGGTCTTGACGGGATGGAAGTCAAACACCAGGCGATGCTGGTAGGCGGCGACCGGCTGGAGGGTGAACACCTGCGGCACGGCCGCCTGCTTCAGGTCGACCACCATGCGCACCACGCCGGGCTGGTGCTGCGACGCGCGAATGCCCGCGATGAAGGGGTCGTCGGTCTGCACCTTGCCGACGAGCTCGCGCAGTTCCGGGCTCAGGTCCAGGCCCTGGATGTCCACCGCCAGCCGCGGCGGCGCCGCCAGTTGCGTCGACGTGATGCTGAGCCGCGCGTCCGACTCGATGGTCACCCGCGAATAGTCGGGCGCGGGCCAGACGCGGACCGCCACGATGGTGGCGCCGCGCGCGATCTGCGCCGTGCCCAGGAGCAGCGCAAGGGAGCCCCCGTGCAACAGCTCGCGCCGCCTCACAGGATCAACTCCTGGCCGGTGGGGGACTGGGCCCGCAGCGTGACCAGGCGCGTCTCGTCGGCCTGCGCCTCGAGGCGGATCACGAGGTCGGCGACCGGCAGCACCGCGGCTGCCTTCTCCGGCCATTCGGCGATCTTCAGTCCGGGGCCGCCGAACACGTCGCGAAAGCCGGCGTCTTCCCATTCGCGCGGATCGTGGAAGCGGTAGAAGTCGAAGTGGAAGATCCGGAGGCCAGCCGTCTCGTAGGGCTCCATCACGGTGTAGGTGGGGCTCTTGATGCGCTCATGCACGCCCAGGGCGCGCAACAGGTGCCGCACCAACGTGGTCTTGCCCGCCCCGAGCTCGCCCTGCAGCTCGATGAAGGCGTTGGCGATCGCCGGACGCGCCGCGAGCCGGGCCGCGTAGGCTCGCGTGGCTTCCTCGCCCGGCCAGACCAGCGCCTGGACCGTGCTTCCTACAATCGGCGGGTGACGTTCAAGAGCGCTCAGGTCAACGGTCCTCAACTGGTGACTGACATCCGGGGCTGGGCCCACGGGCTGGGATTCTCCCAAATTGGTGTGGCCGGCGTCGACCTGTCTTCCGCGGAAGCCGGCCTGCTCGCCTGGCTATCCAACGGTTATCACGGCGAAATGGACTACATGCAGGCGCATGGCCTGAAGCGCGCCCGTCCCGCCGAGCTCGTGCCGGGCACCCTGAGCGTGATCACCGCCCGCATGGATTACCTGCCCCGCACTACCCCCGAGGGCTGGCAGGCGATCGAGTTCGACCGCCTGAAGCGGCCGGGGGAGGGCGTGGTCTCGGCCTATGCCCGCGGCCGCGACTATCACAAGGTGCTGCGCTCACGCCTGCAGAAGCTGAGCGAGCGCATCGCGCAGGCGGTGGGCCCGTTCGGCCACCGCGTGTTCACCGACTCCGCCCCGGTGCTCGAAGCCGAGCTGGCGGCCCGCAGCGGGCAGGGCTGGCGCGGCAAGCATACGCTGGTGCTCAGCCGCGAAGCCGGCTCGATGTTCTTCCTCGGCGAGATCTATGTGGACATCGCGCTGCCCGAAAGCCTGCCGGTCACCGAGCATTGCGGCAGCTGCTCGGCCTGTATTGACATCTGCCCCACGCAGGCGATCGTCGGCCCCGGGCGGCTGGACGCGCGGCGATGCATTTCCTACCTGACGATCGAGCACGCGGGCGCGATCCCCGAGGCGCTGCGGCCGCTCATGGGCAATCGCATCTACGGCTGCGACGACTGCCAACTGGCCTGTCCCTGGAACAAGTTCGCGCAGCGCAGCGCCTTGCCCGATTTCGACGAGCGCGAGGGACTGGCGGGAGGGCAGCTGGCCGACCTCTTCGCCTGGAGCGAGGAGGAGTTCCTGCGGCGCACCGAAGGCGGCCCGATCCGCCGCATCGGCCACGAACGCTGGCTGCGCAACATCGCGGTGGCCCTGGGCAACGCCCTGCGCGCGAGCGGCGACCCGTCGCTGCGCGCGGCGCTGCAGGCGCGCGCCGACCATCCAAGCGCGCTGGTGCGCGAGCACGTGGCCTGGGCGCTGGGGCAAGGCTGAACAAGTGCGAGGCGCGCGTCCTGGCGAGGACTCATTCAGCGTTGCTATCGCAGCACGCCTAGCGCGAAGGGCAGGCTCGCCAGTCCCAGCAGGGTGGACAAGGTGACCAGGCCGGCCACGTAGGCGCCGTTGTAGCCCATGCGCGAAGCCAGCACGTAGGCGCTGGAGGCGGTGGGCAGGGCCGAGAACGCCAGCAGCACGGTGGTCTGCACGGCATCCAGCCGCAGCGCCAGAGCCAGCGCGAGCGCGACCAGCGGCACGATGAAGTGGCGGATGGCGAGCACACCGACGGTCAGCACTTTGTTGCTCGCCAGGCTCGCCAGTTGCAGGCCGGCGCCGGCGGCCATCAGTCCCATGGCGAGTGATGCGGCGCCGATCCGATTGACCGTGGGCTCCAGCCACCCGGGCATCCGGAAGCCCAGCAGGTTGGCCGCCAGCCCGGCCGCCGTGGCCACGATCAGCGGATTGCGCAGCAGCGAGCGCAGGAATCCGGTCTGTCCGTGCCGCGCCATCGGCCAGACGGCGCCGACGTTGAACAGCGGCACGCAGACGCCGATCAGCACCGCGATCAACTGCAGGCCGCGCGCGCCCGCCAGCCGTTCCGCCAGCGCCAGCGCGATGAACGAATTGAAGCGAAAGGCGACCTGCGCGGCGGCGGCGTGGTCGCGCCGGTCGATGTGCCGCCCGATCACCGGCAGGTACGGCAGGCCGTACGACAAGGCGATCGCGACAGACCCCATGAGCAGGCCGGCCACGATCAGGCTGGACGCCTCGCCCAGATCTAGCGGATTCCTGACGATCGACTGGAACAGAAGGACGGGGAACAGGAAGAAATAGACGAGGCTTTCGACCTTCTCCCACACCGCGCGATTCAGGGCCGTGTAGCGGCACACCAGGTAGCCGCACAGGATCAATGAAAAATCGGGGAACAGGAGCTGGGCGAAGTTCACGGCTCGAGCATATCGCAGGGTCACCGGGTTATCCCTGATGTGGATTCCAGCAATCCAGCCGGAACGAATCGCCCATACCATCCTTGGAAAGATTCCAACCGAACCTCAGGAGAGAAAGCATGAAACGCCGTCAATGGCTCGCCGCCGGTGCCGCGGCTCTGGTGGCCGCCTCGGGGCCCGTCCTGGCGCAGTCCGCCTATCCCAACAAGCCGGTGAAGCTGGTGGTCCCGTTCGCCCCGGGCGGCACGACCGACATCGTCGCCCGGGTCATTTCCGAGCCGCTGGGCAAGGCGCTGGGGCAGAGCGTCGTGGTCGAGAACAAGGCCGGCGGGGGCGGCGTGATCGGCGCCACCGAGACGGCGCGTGCCACGCCGGACGGCTACGCGCTGGGGATGGCCACCGTGTCGACGACGGCGGCCAACCCGGCGATCAATCCCAAGATCCCGTACAACCCGCTCACCGATTTCACGCCCATCACCAACATTGCGGCCACGCCCAACGTGATCGCGGTGCACCCGAGCTTCCCGGCCAAGGACTACAAGGCCTTCATCGCCGAACTCAAGCGTGCGCCGGGCCGCTATTCCTATTCTTCATCCGGCACGGGCGGCATCGGCCACCTGCAGATGGAGCTGTTCAAGACCATGTCGGGCACCTTCGTCACCCACATCCCGTACCGCGGCGCGGGGCCGGCGCTGAACGACACGGTCGCCGGACAGGTTCCGATGATCTTCGACAACCTGCCCTCGGCGCTGCCTTTCATCAAGGAAGGCCGCCTGATCCCCATCGTGGTGGCCGCGCCGCAGCGCCTGAAGGAACTGCCCAACGTTCCCACCTTCCAGGAAGTGGGCCTGGAGCCGGTCAACCGCATGGCCTACTACGGCATCTACGGGCCCAAGGGCATGCCGGCCGACGTGGTGGCCAAGCTCCACGAGGGCATCACCAAGGCGCTGCAGGACCCGGCCGTGCGCAAGCGCATCGAAGACACCGGCTCCCTCGTGATCGGCAACACGCCGCAGCAGTTCGGCGAGCAGATCAAGGCCGAATACGCTGTGTACAAGAAGGTGGTGGAGAGCGCGAAGCTGAAGCTGGATTGATTCACGCTTGAGCCGCGTCACAATCGCGCCATGAGCCGAACGGCCGTTCCGGAGGCTCATGGCGCCGCAGCCCGCAGGGCGGAGGTTTTCGAATGAGCGCGAGTGCCGGCTCCATCGACACCTTCATCGACGCCCTCTGGCTGGAGGAGGGCCTGTCCCGCAACACCCTGTCCGCCTACCGGCGCGACCTGTCGCTCTACGGCCAGTGGCTGGGCGCGCAGGGCCGGGCGATCGACAGCAGCAGCGAAGCCGACATCAACGGCTACTTCGCGGCCCGTCACGCCCAGACCAAGTCGACCACGGCGAACCGCCGCCTGACGGTGCTGCGCCGCTACTTCCGCTGGGCGCTGCGCGAGCGTTTGATCGCGTCCGATCCGACCTTGCGCCTGCAGGCGGCCAGGCAGCCCCTGCGCGTGCCGAAGACGCTGACCGAGACGCAGGTGGAGGCGCTGCTGGCGGCGCCCGACGAGGAGGCCCCGCTGGGCCTGCGCGACCGCGCCATGCTGGAGCTGATCTATGCCAGCGGCCTGCGGGTGAGCGAGCTGGTGTCGCTCAAGACCTTCCACCTGGGGATGAACGAAGGCGTGCTGCGGGTCATGGGCAAGGGCGGCAAGGAGCGGCTGGTGCCCTTCGGCCTGGTCGCGCGCGACTGGCTGGGCCGCTACCTGGCCGCCGGCCGCCCGGTGATCCTGGCCGGCCGGCAGACCGAGGACCTGTTCGTCACCGGGCGCGGCAAGGGCATGACGCGCGCGATGTTCTGGAAGCTGGTGAAGAAATATGCGGGCGAGGCCGGCATCCACTCACCGCTGTCGCCGCACACCCTGCGCCACGCCTTCGCGACGCACCTGCTCAATCACGGGGCCGACCTGCGGGCGGTGCAGATGCTGCTGGGCCACGCCGACATTTCCACCACCACCATCTACACCCATGTGGCCCGCGAACGGCTCAAGCAGCTGCACGCGCAGCATCATCCGCGCGGGTGAAATCCACTTGAATCAGTGGACCAGCTGCAGGGTGGCCGCATCGGGCTGGCCCGCGTAGTACTTGTCCAGGCACCGGGCAAAGAGCGGGGCGCCGCCGGCGGCGCGGTCGAACAGCGTGAGGCAGGAGCGCAGCTTCAGTTCGTCCGGGTAGCCGAACACCTGGTGCGCGGTGCGGCCCTCCAGCTGCAACAGCAGTTCGCAGCAGGCGCGCAGACGCGGCCCCAGCACCGGATGCGCCAGGTAGGCGCGCGCTTCATCCAGCGAGGCGATCCCGTAGTGCTTGGCGGTGGGGCTGGCGCCCAGCGCGGCCAGCTGCGGAAAGACGAACCACATCCAGTGCGTGCGTTTGCGGCCCTGCCGCAGTTCGTCCTGCACGCCATCGAACAGGGGATCCTGCGCGGCGACGAAGCGCTGCAGGTCGAAAGGGTCATCGCTCATCATGATGCTCCTCATCGATGACGAGACGGGCGAGACGCGCTCCCGCTCAATCGAACAGGTCGGGCTCGGTCTGCGCCAGGTGCTCGTAGATGGTCTGGAAGTGCAGCCATCCAATGTAGTCGCTGCCCACATGCTCGCGGCTGTAGCGTGCGCGCTCCGGCGACACCAGCTTGGGCGCGATGCCGGTGGCGTCGATCATCAGCTGCTGCCGGCAGCAGCGTTCGAGCGCGATGAACCAGAATGCCGCTGAATCGATGCTGTGGCGGCTGGCGGTCAGCAGGCCGTGGTTCTGGTGGATCGCGGCCTTGACCCCCTTGAACGCATTCGCGACCCGGTTGCCGCCCTGGACCTCGACGGCCACCTGGCCGGCTTCCTCGCCGATGACGACATGATCTTCGTAGAAGGCCGCGGCATCCTGCGTGATCGGCTCGAGCTTCTTGCCCAGCGACGCGAAGGCAGTGCCGTACACCGTGTGCGCATGGCACATCGCCAGGATGTCGGGGTGCGCCTCGTGCACTGCGGCGTGCAGCACGAAGCCGGCGCGATTCACCGCGTACTCGCCCTCGCGCACCTGGCCCTCATGGTCCACCAGGATCAGGTTGGACACCTTCACCTGGGAGAAATGCACGCACATCGGGTTGGTCCAGTAGAGCTCCGGGTGCTCCGGATCCCGCACCGTGAGGTGGCCGGCGAAGCCGTAGTCGAAACCCTGCTGGGCGAACGCCCGGCAGGCGGCGGCCAAGCGCTCCTTGCGATGCCGGCGCGTCTCGGCAGGCGTCTGGAATTCCGGGATCTCCGGGAATTTCAGCCCGGGCTGGGTGGGCTGGTAGACGGACACGCGCCGGGTCCTGTCGAGCATGGGATGCCTCCAAGGGGAATGCAATGGCGCCAATGATGGGGCATGCGGAGCGCGGCGACAAACGACGGCTGTTCATGGATGCATGAACCCGATTCACACCGCCGGTGCGCGACTCGCAGCCGCACCGGATCAGCGGCAATCGTCCGGGATGGGGAGAGGGCGCAGCGCCTCTTCGGAGAAACCCGTTTCCAGCCAGGCCAGTTCCTCATCGCTGAAGCCCGCGCGCCGGCGGGCGTCCTCGTTGAAGGGCGGATGCAGCCGCGGCGCGGCGTAGCGCTCGACCAGCCGGCCGTAGTGCGGCACCGGCTCCAGCCCGTCGCGTGCGCACAGCCACTTGTACCAGTGATTGCCGATCGCCACATGCCCGACCTCGTCGCGCAGGATGACGTCCAGGATCTCCACCGCGCGCAGCGCCGGCGGCGTGCCGACCCGGCGCAGCTTGTCCTGGATGAGGGGCGTGGCATCGAGCCCGCGCGCTTCCAGCGTCCGCGGCACCAGTGCCATGCGCGCGACGATGTCGTCCCTGGTTTTCTCGCACATGGCCCACAGGCCGTCGTGCGCCACGAAATCGCCATACTCATGGTGCAGGCTGCGCAGGTGTTCCTGCAGCAGGCTGAAGTGCAAGGCCTCTTCGGCGGCGACGCGCACCCAGTCGAGGTGGAACTCGCGCGGCATGCCGTCGAAGCGCCAGGCCGCGTCCAGCGCCAGGTTGATGGCGTTGAACTCGATGTGCGCGATCGCGTGCAACAGCGCGGCCAGGCCTTCGGGCTTGGACGGCGAGCGCCGCGGCACCCGGGCGGGGTGGACCAGCTCCGGCCGGCTCGGCCGGCCGGGCAAGGGCGCCGTCGGCTGCCGGGCCTCGGCTGCTATCAAAAGTGAAGCGGCACGGCCCTGCAGTTCGCGCACCTGCGCCACTTTGGTGTCGGGGTTGGCGATGCAAAGGACCTGCAGCGCCTGCTGTCGAAGCTCCATACCTACAATCGGGTGTCCTGTGGCAGAAATAGCTGGCATTTCGTTCGGATGCCTGCGGGGATGATCGGCGGGTGGCCCGAAGGGGTCAAGACTGGGCGTCTTGACCCCTTCGGGGCGCCCGGCGAGGGCCCCGCAGGCGCCGAACCCTCCGGGCTGTGCCGTATCGGGGCGCATGCCGCGTTGCGGTCACGGGTCAAGCCGCTCAGGCTTGACCCGCGCCCGCGCCTTGCCTGCGCCCCGATACGGCACAGCGAAATGCCAGTTATTTCTGACACAGGACACCAAGTTTTCACCCCGGAACACCATGGCGCTCTACGAACTCGACGGCAAGTCCCCACAACTCGGCGAAGGCGCATGGGTCGCTGACAGTGCAGAGGTGATCGGCGACGTCCAGCTCGGTGCGAACGCCAGCGTGTGGTTCGGCACGGTGGTGCGCGGCGACTGCGAATCCATCCGGATCGGCCGCAACAGCAACGTGCAGGATCTGTCCGTGCTGCATGCCGATTTCGGCAAGCCGCTGACCATCGGCGACAACGTCACCGTCGGCCACCAGGTGATGCTGCACGGCTGCACGATCGGCGACGGCTCGCTGATCGGGATCCAGGCGGTGATCCTGAATGACGCGAAGATCGGGCGCAATTGCATCGTCGGCGCCGGCAGCGTCATCACCGAAGGCAAGGAGTTCCCTGACAACTCGCTGATCATCGGCAGCCCGGCCCGGGTCGTGCGCACGCTGAGCGAAGAGCAGATCCGGATGGCGGCCGCCGGTGCCGGGCACTACGTCGAAAACGCGCCCCGCTTCGCGCGCGGGCTCAAGAAGATCGGCTGACGTATTTTGAGCGAGTTGCATCGATTCCTGTTCGACGGGCTGCCGGTGCGCGGCAGCATCGTGCGGCTGACGCACGCCTGGACCGAGATCCTGGCGCGGCGCCGGGAGGGCGGCGCGGGCGAATGGCCCTCTGCAGTGGCCGAACTCGTGGGCGAGATGGCAGCCGCCGGCGCGCTGATGCAGTCCAACATCAAGTTCAACGGCGCGCTGGTCCTGCAGATCTTCGGTGACGGCCCGGTCAAGCTGGCGGTCGCCGAAGTGCAGCATGACCTGCGCCTGCGCGCCACCGCCAAGGTGGTGGGTGAGGTGGCCGCCGATGCGCGCCTGGCGCAGATGGTGAACGTGGGCAACAAGGGGCGCTGCGCCATCACGCTCGATCCGCAGGGCAAGATGCCGGGCCAGCAGCCCTACCAGGGCATGGTGCCGCTGTACGGCGACCACCGCGAGAAGATCCAGAACCTGAGTGAGGTGCTGGAGCACTACATGCTGCAGTCCGAGCAGCTCGACACCACGCTGGTCATAGCGGCGGACGACAAGGTCGCCGCCGGCCTGCTGATACAGCGCCTGCCCGCCGCGGGCGAGGCCAACCTGGCCGGCGACCTGGCAAGCCGGCGCGGGAATCTGGAATCCGACCCCGAATACGTGGACGAGATCGGACGCAACGAGGACTACAACCGCATTGCCACGCTGGCGCGCAGCCTCACGCGCGAGGAATTGCTGGGGCTGGATGTCGACACGGTGCTGCGGCGCCTGTTCTGGGAAGAGAAGCTGCTGCGCTTTCCGGCGCAGCAACCGCGATTTGCCTGCACCTGCAGCCGCGAGCGCGTGGCCAGCATGATCCGCGGGCTGGGGCGGGAAGAGGCCGACGGCATCGTGGCCGAGCGCGGCGAGATCGAAGTCGGCTGCGACTTCTGCGGCCAGCACTACCGCTTCGATGCCGTCGATGCGGCGCAGCTGTTCGCCGCGCCGGGCGACCAGCCGCCGGTCAGCGGCGGGGTCCAGTAGCCGCCGCCGGCAGCGGCCAGCGGTCTTACTCGATCGGATCCCAGCCGATCATTGTCTTCGAGAGCTCCTGCGCGGCCGTCTGGCGCGCGCGCAGCTTCGGCAGATTCTTCTCGGCCCAGGCACGCAATGCCGGATCGCTGGCGCTGGACGCGGTCTGTTCGAGCAGCACGATGTCGGAGACGTTGTCCCGCATGCCCACGGTGCGCATGTACTGGTTGTCGAACTGGCCGTTGTCGCGCGCCGCCAGGCTGCTCATGGCCTCCTGCTTGGCCGGTGGCAGACCACTGCGCGGCTCGATGCCGCGCGCACGGAGCAGCGACAGGAGTTCCTCGCTCGACGCCTGCTGGTCCTGCGCCACCATCCGCGCGAAGTCTCGCAGGCGTGGATCCGCCGCCTCGCTCATCGCCAGTTCGGAGGCCCGCACGTCGTAACGGGTCGTGCCGGCAGCGACCAATGCGAACCGGCGGTCCGCGGCGCTCATGCCCGGCGCGCCCATGGCGGCGGTGGATCCGTCAACGGCAACATAGTCCTGGGGCATGCTGGTGCAGCCGGATACGATCAGGCAGCCGAAGGCGCCTACGATGCAAGCTGCGCGAAAGGGGACCTGGTTCATCACTGCGCTCTCCTGGCCGGTCCGGCGGCCGCGGCACAACGCTTGCCCGCGCACCCCGCCGGCGGCACCGATATGCTCTGACTTCCTGCCTCACGCTGCTGCAACAAGCTGTTGCCAGCAGCATCGCTGGCGACTGTTCTTCAGGAGCGAAGCCGCGAGAACAGCCGGTGCTCGCAGTCGGGATCGGAGCACTTGTCGCAAAGCCAGGTCCAGGGGCGTTCGCTCCTGCCCGTTTCCCTCGGTTCGCCGATGGCCAGGAGGGCATTGCGAAGCCGCTCGCCGCCGTGCCCGTAGACCACGCGGTACGGCACCTGCGCCGTGAGCAGCGCCGCGCGCACCAGCGCATCCACAGGCTCGCGCACCTGCGGGCCGTCACGCTGCAGGCCGTCGCCGGTCCAGGGCAGGTCCAGGCCGGTGAGCAGGCAATGCTCGTAGGTGCGCAGGCGCTCGAGCGCAAAGCCGTAGAGGCCGCCGTCCTCGACCAGCATCGCGCCGTAGATGGCGACCATCAGCGCCGTGGTGTCCGCGATGACCACTTCGGCCGTTCCCACGGCCTCATCCACGCGCCGCTCCTGCTCCTGCGCGATCGCCATCTGCTCTTCGGGGCGGGGCGCGCGCTGCTGGCGCTCGCTCCATGCCGGCAGCGCCTCCGGCACCGCCACCGCGCGCCGGCCCAGGCCATTGAAGTGCGCAGCCAATTCCACGGCGAGGGTGCTCTTGCCGGTGCTCTCGGCTCCCAGGAGGGCGATCTTCACAGCCTCTGATTCCGTTTGCGGCTGAGCAGGGGACCGCCCACCCAGGCCCGCCGTTTCAGGACGCGTCCCGACGGAACTGATCCATCACGCCGCCCAAGGTATCACTTGGACTGCGTGATGTTGACGAAGACCTCGTTGGGCTTGACCATGCCCAGCTCCGCGCGTGCCTTTTCCTCGACCATCTCCAGGCCTTCCTTCAGGTCCCGCACTTCGGAGGCGAGCCGGTCGTTGGCCTGCTGCGACTGCACGTTCGCGGCCTTCTGCGCCTGCAGTTTCTGCTGCAGCGAGGACACGCTGCCGACACTGCCACGGCCGAACCACAGCTGCGCGTGCACGACGAGCAGCAGCGCGATCAGGAAAGCCGGGACCAGTCGGTTTGCCACTTATCGCAGGTTGTAGAAGGCGGCGCGGCCCGGGTAGGAGGCGATGTCGCCCAGGTCTTCCTCGATGCGCAGCAGCTGGTTGTACTTGGCCATGCGGTCCGAGCGCGAGAGCGAGCCGGTCTTGATCTGGCCGGCGTTGGTGCCCACGGCGATGTCGGCGATGGTGGAGTCCTCGGTCTCGCCCGAACGGTGGCTGATCACCGCGGTGTAGCCGGCGCGCTTGGCCATCTCGATGGCGGCGAAAGTCTCGGTCAGCGTGCCGATCTGGTTGATCTTGATGAGGATCGAGTTGGCGATGCCCTTGTCGATGCCTTCCTTCAGGATCTTGGTGTTGGTGACGAACAGGTCGTCGCCCACCAGCTGCACCTTCTTGCCCAGGCGCTCGGTCAGCAGCTTCCAGCCGTCCCAGTCGCCTTCGGCCATGCCGTCCTCGATGCTGATGATCGGGTACTTGTCGGCCCAGCTGGCCAGGATGTTGGTCCACTCGCCGGCATCCAGCGTCAGGCCTTCGGCCTCGACGTGGTACTTGCCTTCCTTGAAGAACTCGCTGGAGGCGCAGTCCAGGCCCAGGGCGATCTGCTCGCCGGGACGGTAGCCCGCGGCCTCGATGGCCTGCAGGATCATGCCGATGGCCGCCTCGTGGTTGGCGACATTGGGCGCGAAGCCGCCTTCGTCGCCGACGGCCACGCTCATGCCCTTGTCGTGGATGATCTTCTTGAGCGCGTGGAACACCTCGGCGCCGTAGCGCAGGGCTTCGCGGAAGCTGGGCGCGCCCACCGGGATGATCATCAGCTCCTGCAGGTCGAGGTTGTTGTTGGCGTGCGCGCCGCCGTTGACCACGTTCATCATGGGCACCGGCAGCTGCATGCCGCCCATGCCGCCGAAATAGCGGTACAGCGGCAGGCCGGACTCCTCGGCGGCGGCGCGCGCCACCGCCATCGACACGGCCAGCGTCGCGTTGGCGCCCAGGCGGCCCTTGTTGTCGCTGCCGTCCAGGTCGATCAGGGTCTTGTCCAGGAAGGCCTGCTCGGAGGCGTCCAGGCCCAGCACCGATTCGGAGATCTCGGTGTTGATGTGCTCCACCGCCTTGAGCACGCCCTTGCCCAGGTAGCGGCTCTTGTCGCCGTCGCGCAGTTCGATCGCCTCGCGCGAGCCGGTGGACGCGCCCGAGGGGACGGCCGCGCGGCCCATGGTGCCGGACTCCAGCAGCACGTCGCATTCCACGGTGGGGTTGCCGCGCGAATCCAGGATTTCGCGGCCGACGATGTCAACGATTGCGCTCATTCAAGTTTCTCTTGGGATGGTTGGGATTCTTTGTCAGACGGGGGCGGCCACGCCTTCGACCAGCACCATGTTGAAGTAGTCGGTGGTGCCGGCGCGCAGCTTGCGCGCGGACGTGTACATCTCGCCGTCGTAGAAGGCCTTGGCCTGCTCGTAGCTCGGAAAGCGCAGCATCGCCACGCGGTGCGGCTGCCAGTCGCCTTCCAACACTTCATGGCGGCCGCCGCGCACCAGGTACTCGCCGCCGGCGGCCTTGACGGCCTCGGGCGCCTTGGCCATGTACTGCTTGTACTGCTCCGGGTTCGTGATGTGCATCGTGACGATCAGGTACGCGGGCGCGGCCATGCGGTCTTCCTTGTCAGGCGGTGAAACGGCTCTCGAGATAGCCGTTTTTCTTGGTCACGGCATCGAGCGCCACCAGCGTTTCCAGCAGCGCCTTCATGTGCTTGAGCGGCACGGCGTTCGGCCCGTCGCTCAGGGCCTTGGCCGGATCGGGATGCGTCTCCATGAACAGGCCCGCCACGCCCACGGCCACGGCCGCGCGCGCCAGCACCGGCACCATCTCGCGCTGGCCGCCCGAGCTGGTGCCCTGGCCGCCCGGCAGCTGCACCGAGTGGGTGGCGTCGAACACCACCGGCGCCCCGGTCTCGCGCATGATCGCCAGCGAGCGCATGTCCGACACAAGGTTGTTGTAGCCAAAGCTCGCGCCGCGTTCGCAGGCCATGAAGCTGTCTTCCGCCAGGCCCTTCTCGCGGGCGGCCGCGCGCGCCTTGTCGATCACGTTCTTCATCTCGTGCGGCGCGAGGAACTGCCCCTTTTTGATGTTGACGGGGCGTCCTGACTGCGCGACGGCGCGGATGAAGTCGGTCTGGCGGCACAGGAAGGCGGGCGTCTGCAGCACGTCCACGACCTTGGCGACCTCGGGCACTTCGGCCTCGGTGTGCACGTCGGTGATGACCGGCAGGGCCAGCTCCTTCTTCACCTTGGCCAGGATCTCCAGCCCGAGTTCCATGCCCGGTCCGCGGAAGCTGGTGCCCGACGTCCGGTTGGCCTTGTCGTAGCTGCTCTTGAAGATGAAGGGAATGCCCAGCGCGGTGGTGATTTCCTTCAACTGGCCGGCGGTGTCGATCTGCAGTTGCTCGGACTCGACGACGCAGGGTCCCGCGATCAGGAAAAAGGGCTTGTCGAGGCCCACATCGAATCCACACAGTTTCATGCCACGACCTTCAGAGGTGTCTTGCCCGATGTCTTGCCCTCGGCCTGGTGGTCCAAAGCCGCCTTGATGTACGAGTTGAACAGCGGGTGGCCATCCCAGGGCGTGGACTTGAATTCCGGGTGGAACTGCACGCCCATGAACCAGGGGTGCGCGTCCTGCGGCAGCTCGACGATCTCGGTCAGGTGCTCGCGCTGCGTCAGCGCGGAGATCACCAGCCCCGCCGCGCGCAGGCGGTCCAGGTACTTGACGTTGGCTTCGTAACGGTGGCGGTGCCGCTCGTTGACGACGTCGCCGTAGATCTTGTGCGCCAGCGTGCCCTTGGCGACGTCGGAGCTTTGCGCGCCCAGGCGCATGGTGCCGCCCAGGTCGGAGTTCTCGTTGCGGGTCTTGATCGTGCCGTCGGCGTCTTCCCATTCGGTGATCAGCGCGATCACGGGGTTGGGCGTGCGGGGCTCGAACTCGGTGCTGTTGGCCTCGGCGATGCCGGCCACGTGGCGGGCGTACTCGATGGTGGCCACCTGCATGCCCAGGCAGATGCCCAGGTAGGGAACCTGATGCTCGCGGGCGAAGCGCGCCGCCGCCACCTTGCCTTCGATGCCGCGCTTGCCGAACCCGCCGGGCACCAGCACCGCGTCGAAGCGGGCCAGCGAGTTGACGGTGTCCGGCGTGATCGTTTCGGAGTCGACGTAGTCGATCTTCACCCGCACGTGATTCTTCATGCCGGCGTGCCTGAGCGCCTCGTTCAGCGACTTGTAGCTGTCCGACAGGTCCACGTACTTGCCGACCATGGCGATGGCCACCTCGCCCTGCGGATGCTCGGTCTCGTACACCAGGTCGTCCCAGCGCTTGAGGTTGGCGGGCGGCGTGTTCAGGCGCAGCTTGTCGCAGATCAGGCCGTCCAGCCCCTGCTCGTGCAGCATGCGGGGCACCTTGTAGATGGTGTCCACGTCCCACATGGAGATCACGCCCCACTCGGGCACGTTGGTGAACAGCGAGATCTTGGCGCGCTCGTCCTCGGGAATCTTGCGGTCGGCGCGGCACAGCAGGGCGTCGGCCTGAATGCCGATCTCGCGCAGCTTCTGCACCGTGTGCTGCGTCGGCTTGGTCTTGAGCTCGCCGGCGGCCGCGATCCAGGGCACATAGGTCAGGTGGACGAAGGCCGCCTGGTTGGGCCCCAGGCGCAGGCTCATTTGCCGCGCTGCCTCCAGGAAGGGCAGGGACTCGATGTCGCCGACCGTGCCGCCGATTTCCACGATGGCGACGTCGGCCGCCGTGGCGCCGCCCACGCCGGCGCCGCGCTGGATGAACTCCTGGATCTCGTTGGTGACGTGCGGAATGACCTGCACCGTCTTGCCCAGGTAGTCGCCGCGGCGCTCCTTCTCCAGCACCGACTGGTAGATCTTGCCGGTGGTGAAGTTATTGACCTTGCCCATGCGGGTGGTCACGAAGCGCTCGTAGTGCCCCAGGTCCAGGTCGGTCTCCGCGCCGTCGTCGGTCACGAACACCTCGCCGTGCTGGAACGGCGACATCGTGCCCGGGTCGACGTTGATGTACGGATCGAGCTTGATGAGGGTGACTTTGAGGCCGCGCGATTCGAGGATCGCGGCGAGAGAGGCAGAGGCGATTCCCTTGCCCAGGGAAGACACCACACCGCCGGTGACGAAGACGAATTTGGTCATGTCATGGCCGGAAACCTGAGCTTCCGGGAGGTGGTAAAGCGAGATTCTATACGCATGTGTATCCAGTTCATCCAGAGGGTGGGCGCTCTGCTAAATTCGACCTCATGAACGATTTGGCGGGCAAACACATTGTCCTGGGCCTGTCCGGCGGCATCGCCTGCTACAAGGCCGCGGAGTTATGCCGCGCCCTGATCAAGGAGGGCGCCACCGTGCAGGTGGTGATGACCGAGGCGGCGGAGCAGTTCATCACGCCCGTCACCATGCAGGCGCTTTCCAACCGGCCGGTGTACGGATCCCAGTGGGACAGCCGCGAGCCGAACAACATGCCGCACATCAACCTGTCGCGCGAAGCCGACGCCATCCTGATCGCGCCCTGCAGCGCCGACTTCATGGCCAAGCTCCTGCACGGGCGCGCCGACGACCTTCTGAGCCTCATGTGCCTGGCGCGGCCGATCGGCAAGGTGCCGCTGTTGCTGGCGCCGGCGATGAACCGGGAGATGTGGGCCCATCCGGCGACGCAGCGCAACATGAAACAGCTCGACGCGGACGGCGCGCACATCCTCGGGGTGGGCACCGGCTTCCAGGCCTGCGGGGAGACCGGCGACGGCCGCATGCTGGAGCCGCCCGAACTGCTCGAGGACCTGGTCGCCTTCTTCCAGCCCAAGCGCCTGGCGGGCAAGCGGGTGCTGATCACGGCCGGCCCGACCTTCGAGGCCATCGACCCGGTGCGCGGCATCACCAACCTGTCCAGCGGGAAGATGGGATTCGCCATCGCCCGTGCCGCGCGCGAGGCCGGCGCGCAGGTCACGCTGGTGGCCGGCCCGGTGAGCCTGGCCACGCCGCGCGGCGTCACGCGCATCGACGTGCGCTCGGCGCGCGACATGATGGCCGCGACGCAGCCCGAAGCCGAGGGCGCCGACGTCTTCATCGCCACCGCCGCGGTGGCCGACTGGCGGCCCGCGACCGCCAGCGAGCACAAGATCAAGAAGGACGGCTCCGGCCAGGCGCCGGCACTGGCCTTCACTGAGAACCCGGACATCCTCGCCACCGTCGCGCAATCGGCGCGTGCCAAATCGGGCGCGCTGTTCTGCGTGGGCTTCGCTGCCGAAAGCCAGGATCTCGCCGCGAACGCCCAGGCCAAGCGCCTGCGCAAGGGCGTGCCGCTGCTGGTGGGCAACATCGGGCCGGCCACCTTCGGGGCCGAGGACAACGCCTTGCTGGTGATCGACGACCAGGGTTCGTTCGAGATGCCGCGCGCCCCCAAACTGCAACTGGCGCGCGCACTCGTCGCCCAGATCGCCAATCACCTATGAAAATCGACTTGAAAGTCCTCGATCCGCGCATGACGGATCAACTCCCCAGCTACGCCACGTCCGGCAGCGCCGGCCTCGACCTGCGCGCCTGCATCGACGAGCCGCTCACCCTGGCGCCCAACGCCTGGAGGCTGGTGGGCACCGGCATCGCGATCTGGATCCGCGACCCCGGCTATGCGGCGATGATCCTGCCGCGCTCGGGGCTGGGCCACAAGCACGGCATCGTGCTGGGCAACCTGGTCGGGCTCATCGACAGCGACTACCAGGGCCAGCTGATGGTGAGCTGCTGGAACCGCAGCGACGTCGAGTTCACCCTGCACCCCATGGAGCGGCTGGCGCAACTGGTGATCGTTCCCGTGGTCCAGGCGCAGTTCAACGTGGTCGCCGAGTTTCCCGCCACCCAGCGCGGCGACGGCGGTTACGGCTCGACCGGTAAGCACTGACATCGCTTGCGGGAAGCCACGGACGCGTCTGTGGCGTCCTACGGGTTCGCACGGCGGCTCCTACAGAGATGCGAGGCCTTGGCTTCGGAGCAGGTCAAGGTCGCGCGCCTGTAATTCAGGGCGGTCGGCCGCCACGGGCGGAGCCGTCTCGAACAAGGAGTGTCCCCATGCGTACCACCCGACTCGCCTCCATCGCCGGCGGCACAGCGCTGGCCCTTCTGCTCGCCGCCTGCAGCAGCCCCAGCAAGCCCGTCGCCTCGGCGGCACCGGTGCCGACAGCCAGTACGGCACCCCAAATTTGGGAATATGGGCGGGTGACCGACATCTCATCGCGCAGCGGGCCGATCGCGCCCGGCGAGATTGTTGGTGCGGTGGCCACCGGTTTCGTGGGCAGCCAGTCCGCCTCGAGCACGGTGAGCAGCCCCACCTCGGTGCTCGGCGGGCCCGCTGCCGGCAGTCAGGGGGGCCGCTCGCCAGCCTCGATGCCGCAGCCGGCGTATCGCATCACCGTCCAGACGCAGGGCGGCGCGACGCGCTACTACGATGTGGCCGCCACCAACGACTTGCGCGTGGGGGACATGGTGCAAGTCCAGCACGGCGTGGTCTATCGCTGACGGGAAGGTCCAGCCTGTCTGTGGCTTGCAGGTGCCGCCGAGCGGCCTGCATGCCGTCGCGTACGGGCCTGCACGGATCAGCAGACGCAGGCCTGTATTCGCTGTGACCCGATCAGCCGATGAGCGCGGCTAAGAGCGCGGCTGTCTGCACGCTCCTACCATTTGAAACGGGAGCTCCTACAGCAATGCGCGGCATTGGCCGCGGTACAGGTCGAGCAACACAGTCCTGTAATTGGGAAACAAGGCCAGCCGTCTCGGCTGCGCCGTGCCATCAAAGGAGTTTCCCATGCGTAACTACCGACTCGCCTCGATCGCCTGCGGCAGCGCGCTTGTCGCCTTGCTGGCTGGATGCGGCTCCAGCGTTCCGCTGACATCGACAGCCCCCGCCCCGTCGGCCAGCGTTGCGGCGGCGCCCACCGGCGTGGAATACGGCCAGGTGACCCGCATCGAATCCATCGCCGGCGCCACCACCCGCAGCGGACCCAGCATCCCGGGCGCCATCATTGGCGCGGTCGCCGGCGGCGTGGTCGGCAACCAGATCGGTTCCGGCAAGGGGCAGACGGCCGCCACGGTGCTGGGCGCGGCCGGCGGCGCTGCCGTGGGCAGTCAGGTCGGGCGCAGCACCACGCCGGCCCAGCCCACGTATCGGGTGACTGTCCAGACGCAAAGCGGGGCAGTGCGCTACTATGACGTGCCCGCCACCAACGACCTGCGAGTGGGCGACCGCGTGCAGGTCGAGAATGGCGTGATCTACCGCAGCTAAGACAGCGAGGCCACCATGCCAGCCAAGATTCGCGTCCTGCCGCGGGCCTGTGCCGCCGCGCTTGCCGCGAGCTTGGCCGCCTGCGCAGTGCCGCCCGACCCCTACGGGCCGAACAACTATCCGGCGTCGCCTTTGTCGACGACCAATCCCTACGGGACCAACCCGCCTGCGGGGGCGTACGGCACTGCACCGGCGCCGACCGCCACCGTCGTCGAATTCGGCCGCATCACCAACGTGGCGATGGTCAGCAACGGGCAGCCGGTCGTCACCGGCAACGACCCAGTCGGCACCATCATCGGCGGCATCGTGGGCGGTGTCCTGGGCAACCAGATCGGCAGTGGCGGCGGCAAGGGCGCGGCCACGGTGCTGGGCGCCATCGGCGGAGCAGCCGTCGGCAGCCACATGGCCGGCGGCAACCGCGTCTACAACACCGGCGGCCCGGTGTACCGGATCTGGGTGCAGACCGATTCCGGCGCGATGCGCACCTTCGACGTCAGCGCCACCGGCAACCTGCGCGCCGGCGACCGCGTGCGGATCGAGAACGGCCTGATCTACCTCGCCGGCTAGGGCGGCGCACCAGGCCCTGGTCAGCCGATCTTGAAGAAGCCGGTGCCGGCCGAGCCGCGGCCGACCTCTTCCTCGGTCGCCTCGCGCACGCCCTCGACCTTCAGGTGCAGCCGGATGGCGATGCCCGCCAGCGGGTGGTTGCCGTCCAGCACCACGTGCTCGGGATAGATTTCCGTGACGGTGTAGAGAGCGTCGGCCGGCGCGGCGGGATTGGCGCCCGCCGGCAGACCGTCGAAGGTCATGCCTTCCTCGAGTTCCGCCGGGAACAGCTGGCGCGGCTCGAGGAACACGAGCTGCTCGTCGTACTCGCCGAAGGCGTCCTCCGGCTCCAGGTGCAGGTCGAGCCGGTCGCCGGCCCCGTGGCCTTGCAGGGCCTCCTCGATCTTGGCGAGCAGGTCCTCGCCGCCGACCAGGAATTCCACCGGTTCCGTCAACTCGTCCAGCACCTCGCCCAATGTGTCCTTCAGCACCCAGGTCAGGGCGACCACGCACTGCGGCGTGACTTGCGCGTTTTCCATAGGAGAATTGTCGCAGTTCCCATGGACATCGCACACGCTTCGCCGCTGCTGGGCGGCCTCTCCCCGCAACAATTCATGCGCCGCCACTGGCAGAAGAAACCGCTGCTGGTGCGCGGGGCCGTGCCCGGCATGCGGCCCCTGCTGTCGCGCAGCGAGCTGTTCGCGCTGGCCGCCGCCGACCATGTCGAATCGCGGCTGGTGTCGCAATCGCGCGGCCAGTGGCGCATGCGCCGCGGTCCCTTCGCGCGGCGCGCGCTGCCGCCCCTGTCGCAAGCGAAATGGACCTTGCTGGTACAGGGGCTGGACCTGCACCACGATGCGGCCCACGCCCTGCTGCAGCGCTTCAGCTTCGCGCCGCAGGCGCGGCTGGACGACCTGATGGTGAGCTACGCCACCGACGGCGGCGGCGTCGGCCCGCACTATGACTCCTACGACGTGTTCCTGCTGCAGGCGCAGGGCCGCCGGCGCTGGCGCATCGGTCCCTGCAAGGACATGACACTGCGCGAGGACGTGCCGGTCAAGATCCTGTCGAACTTCGAGCCCGAGGAGGAACATGTGCTCGAGCCCGGCGACATGCTGTACCTGCCGCCGCGCTGGGCGCACGACGGCATCGCCGAGGGCGAGTGCCAGACCTACTCGATCGGCTTTCGCACGCCCAATCGCGGCGAACTGGCGCGCGATCTGCTGCAGCGCATTGCCGACGATGCGCCCGACATCGCCGGCGAATCGCTCTACTGGGACCCTTCCCAGCCGGCCACCGATGCGCCCGGCGAAGTGCCCGCGCCGTTGCTGGCGTTCGCGCAGGCCGCCCTGCATTCGGCGCTGGCCGACCGCGACGTGCTGGCCCGCGCGCTGGGCGAGTACATCACCGAGCCCAAGGCCAACGTCTGGTTCGAGCCGCGCGAGGAGGAGCCGGACCTCGCGGGCGCGCTGGTGCTGGACCGGCGCACGCGCATGATGTACGACCGCCGGCATGTGTTCATCAACGGCGAGAGCCTGCGCGCGGCGGGTCGCGATGCGACCCTGATGCGTGCGCTGGCCGACCGGCGCGCGCTCAGCGCGGCCCAGGTCGCCAAGGCCAGCGACCAGGCGCTGGAGGTCCTGGCCTCATGGTGCGAGGCCGGATGGCTGCATCCGCGGGAGGAGGTGGGGCCATGAGCCAACAGCAACAGGGCGAAGCCCTGCCTGAAGGCCGCTTCGCCGGGCGCGAGGCGTTCCGACAGGGAGTGCGCGATGCGCTGGCCTGTGCCGCGCGCGAGGGCTGGCCCGAGCTCATCCTGTCCGACGCCAGCTTCCAGGACTGGCCGCTGGGTGAGCGCGAGGTGGCGCAGTCACTGCAGGACTGGTCGCGCGCCGGCCGTCGCTGCATCCTGCTGGCCTGCCGCTATGACGAGGTGATTCGCCAGCACGCGCGCTTCGTCACCTGGCGCCAGGCCTGGTCGCACGTCATCGAAGCCCGCGGCTGCCGCTCGGCCGATCCGCTGGGGTTCCCGAGCGCCATCTGGAGCCCACAGTGGGTGCTGCAGCGCCTGGATGTGGAGCGCAGCAATGGCGTGTGCGGCAGCGAAACGCGGCGGCGCCTGCTCTTGCGCGAGCTGCTGGATGAGTGGCTGCTGAAGAGCTCGCCGGCCTTTCCGGCGGTGACGCTGGGGCTTTGACCGGACAGGTCCCAATGCCGCGCTAGGGGATTTCCTGCATATAATCGCAGGCTGAACGCAAGAGCTCGAGTCCTTGCGCTCGGTCAACGCAGCCAAACGACGGCTCTTGACAGTTTCCGGAAATTGTTTGCATCTCCCTAAAAGGAACCCGAAATGAAGAAATCGCTCGTCCTGGCGACCCTGATTGCCGCCGCCGCCCTCGCCGCTTGTGGCAAGAAGGAAGAGCCGGCGCCCGCGCCCGCTCCCGCCCCGGCTGCTGCTCCCGCCGCTGCCCCCGCCGCCACGGCTTCGGCCCCCGCTGCCGACGCTTCCGCTGGCGCCGCTTCCGCTGCCGCCGCTGCTGCCGCTGGCGCTGCCACCCCGGCCGCTTCCGCTGCCTCGGCTGCCGCTTCGGCCACCAAGTAATCGGATCTCCGATTCAGCAAAAAGCCGCCTTCGGGCGGCTTTTTGTTTTTGCCGCGGGGGCTAGCCTGCGGTGGGGTGTCTAGGGGGGCAGCACCTGCGCGAATCTCTTGAACCGTTCGCAGCCAGGCTGCAACCCATGTTCGGGTCGGGCGTTGCAGCCCGCGACTCATCTGCCACCTCACCGGAAGATCCGACATGAACTTCAAGTCCAGCTCCACCCCCCGCACTTCCCTCGCGTTTGCGGCCTTCGCGGCCTCGCTCATCTCGCTTGCAGGTCCCGCCGCTGCCGAAGCAAATTGTCCGCAAGGGGCGACCTGCAAGTGCGTCCCCACCACGTTTACCAAGTGCACCGTGGACGCGAAGGGCAATCAAACCTGCACCCAATCGAAGGGGGAAGTGTGTACTGTTGTGTCTGGTCCCGGGTCCGGGAAGCCGGCCCTCGCGCAGTCAACGCTCAGCCCCTCATTCCCGCTGCTGCGACGCTGATTTCCGCCCGTCGAGCCCGTGTCGACGGCAGGGTCACTCCAGTCCTGCCGGCGCGGGCGAACGCGTGCGCAGCTGCTGACCCCATGAGGGAGCGCGCCGGAGCTCGCCCGGCCTCTGGTCCTAGGCCTCGAGCCAGCCGCAGCCACTGGGGCCGTCGGCCACGGCGATGTCCGCGGGGTCGCAGCCCATCGCGGCCGCCAGTGCTTCACGCGCCAGGTCGGGGCGGTTGTTCTGTTCGGACAGGTGCGCCGCGACCACCTGCTTCAGGCCGGAGGTCCGCAGGGCGCGCGCGATGTCTGCCGCGGCTTCATTGTCCAAGTGCCCCCAGTCGCCGCCGATGCGGCGCTTGAGGAAGGCCGGGTAGCTGGAGGCTGCGAGCAGGCCGCCATCGTGGTTGCATTCGAGCAGCAGGGTGGCGCAGCCGGCGAGCTGCTCCAGCACATGGGCACTGGCGTGGCCGAGGTCGGTGAGCAGGCCCAGCCGCGTGGCGCCGTCGCCGCAACTCAGTTGCAAGGGCTCGCGCGCATCGTGCGGCACGGTGAAGGGACGCACTTCCATCGCCCCCACGACGAGCGGCACGCCGTCGGCCACCAGCCGCAGCAGGCCGCCCAGGTCGGGCTGCCCGATGGCCGCATAAGTGCCATGGCTCATGTACACCGGAATGTTCTGGCGCAGGGCAAACTGGCGCGCGCAGCCGATGTGGTCGGCGTGCTCGTGGGTGATGAACAGGGCATCGACCTGCGCGGCCGTCAGGCCCGCCTGGAGCAGGCGCTTGTCCAGCTGCCGGATGCCCAGCCCGCAGTCGACCAGCAAGTGCGTGACCTGCGCGCCCTCGCGCGCCTGGACCACCGTGGCGTTGCCAGTGCTGCCGCTGCCAAGGCTCTTGCATCGAATCATGGAGCCATCAAAGGACGAGGGGCGCCGCAGCGCCCCTCGTTATCCCTTGCTTATTTCAGGTCGTCGGCGATGACCTTGCAGATGCGCTGCGCCGTGGCGGAGGATTCGGGCGCGCCGCTCTGGTTCAGCACCGACACCGTGGTCTTCTCGCCTTCGCTCTTGAGCGCGATGCGGTACTTGATCGGCGGATTGGTCTTCTCGGAGCTGAAGAGCTTGGCGATGATCCCCGGCTCCTTGTTGGCGGTGGGCTCGACGTAGCGCACGAAATACGTGCCCTGGGTGCGGTCGCGGTCTTCCACCGTGAAGCCGGTGCGGTCGAGCGCGAGGCCGACGCGGCGCCAGGCGCGGTCAAACCCTTCGTCGATCTGCACCACCGGGGCGCCGGCGACATCGGCCACGCGCGAGCTGGGCTTGGCGGGCGCCGCGGCCACCAGCGACTTGGCCTGCTCGGGCGGCGTGCCCAGCTTGACCATCAGGCGGCGCAGGAATTCGGCTTCCAGTTCGGGATCGGCCGGGCGCGGCTGCCACACCGTCTGGTCCTTTTCGCGATTGGCGTACACCTCGATCATGCCGCGGTGGCTGAGGTAGATCTCGGTGCCGCCGCTGGCGGTGCGCTCCAGCCGGGTGCGGAATTTGTCGCGCTCGGACGTGGAGTACACCGAGTCGATCAGCTTGCCCAGGGTGTTGCGGATGAAGTCCTGCGGAATCTTGGCGCGGTTCTCGGCCCAGTCGGTCTCCATGATGCCGAGGTTGGACTGGTCCAGCGTGAGCAGGAAGCCGCTTTCCAGCCAGAAGTCGCGCACCGGGCCCCACACCTGGTCGGCGGGACGGGTCACCACCAGCCAGCGCTTCTGGCCGTCGCGCTCGACGCGTACGTCACCCAGGGTCGTGGCGGCAGTCGGCATGTCCGGCGCGGCCTGGCCGACCTGGAAGGCGCTGGCCGTCACGGTGCCGCCGGGCACCTGGTAGCGCGAATCCTTCGACAGCTGCGTCAGGTCGGGCGGGACATCGAGCGGGGCGCCCTTGCCGGCGCTCTTGTAGTCGATCTTGTCGCCATCGAGCACAGAACAGGCCGACAGCATGAGGACTGCGGCCAGGGCCAGCACGCCGGATTTTGCTTGGAGCTTCACTTGATCCCCTTCGGATTTTGTATGTTTCGTTTTCAGGCGAGCAGGCCGCTCGCGCGCAGCGCCGCCTCGACGACGCCTTCATTCGGCTCGGACAGTGGCGTCATCGGCAGGCGCAGGGCCGGTCCGCACAGGCCCAGGCGCGCCATCGCCCACTTGAGCGGAATCGGGTTGGCCTCGACGAACAGGTGACGGTGCACCGGCATCAGCTTGCGCTGGATCTCCATCGCGCCGCGCGCGTCGCCGGCGATCGCCAGCTTGCACAACTGCGCCATCAGGCGCGGCGCGATGTTGGCGGTGACGCTCACATTGCCCTGGCCGCCGCACAGCATCAGCGCCACGGCAGTGGGGTCGTCGCCGGAATACACGGCGAAGCCGCGGGGCAGGTCGCGGATCAGCCACTGCGCGCGCTCGATGTTGCCGGTGGCTTCCTTGATGCCGACGATGCCGGGCACCTGGGCCAGGCGCAGCACGGTTTCGTGCTGCATATCGGCCACCGTGCGGCCGGGCACGTTGTACAGCACGGTGGGCAGCTCAGGCACGGCTTCGGCGATGGCCTTGAAGTGCCGGTAGATGCCTTCCTGCGTCGGCTTGTTGTAATAGGGCACGACCTGCAACTGGCAGTCGGCGCCCACGGCCTTGGCATATTTCGCCAGCTCGATCGCCTCGGCGGTGGAATTGGCGCCGGTGCCGGCCATGATGGGCACGCGGCCGCGTGCCTGTTCGACCGACACGCGGATGATCTCGTGGTGCTCCTCGACGTCCACCGTGGGCGACTCGCCCGTGGTCCCGACCACGCCGATGCAAGCCGTGCCCTCGGCGATATGCCAATCGACTAGCTTGCGCAGGGTGGGGTAGTCCACGCTGCCGTCTTCGTGCATCGGGGTGGCCAGCGCCACGATGCTGCCTGTAATCGGTGTCATGTCGGGTTTCGTTGGGAAACAGTAATTCTAACGATTGGGTCAAGCTGCCTCGAGCGCATGCCGGGCTGGCGCAGCGGTGGGCTGCGCACGCACGGCGGCGATGCGCTGGACGAAGCGATCCGGCCCCTGGAGGAAACCGTCCTCGTAGGCGACCACACGCAGCGCTTCGCAGGCGCGCAGCAGTTCGCCGGGGGCAAGCAGGAAGTCCGGTCGAGACGGTTTGCCGACCGTCTCGTTGCCGGCAGCGAAAGTTTCGTAGATCAGTACGCCGCCCGGGCCAATACAGCCGAGGATGGCAGGCAAAAGCGGACGCCAGAGGTAATTTGTCACCACGACGCCCGCAAAACTGCGGCCGGAAAACGGCCAGGGGCCGTTCTCGATGTCGGCCACCAGCGTTTCGCCCAGGCCCTGCGCATGCGCCAGTGAAGCGGCGTCGCGGTCCACGCCGGTGACCGGGTGGCCCCGCTGCGCGAAGTGACGCAGGTGCCGACCCTGGCCGCAGGCCACGTCGAGCACGGCGCCGCCCGCGGGCACCAGGTGGGCCCAGCGCCGGACCCAGTTCGAGGGGATCTGCGAGTCGTGCATTAATCGGGCCGGACCTCGTCCTTGAGCGCGGCCAGCGCCATGTTCTCGACCAGCCCCGGCGCCAGCAGCTTCATGAAGCGCCCGAGCCGGCCGCGGGCGGTCATGACCACCTCGCGCTGCCGGCGGTTCATGCCGGCGATCGCCAGGCGCGCGCATTCCTCCGCGCTCATGGCGGCTTCTTCCTTCAGGCCGCTGGTGCCGGCCGGCTCACCGCGCGCGTTGTAGCCGCGGCGGCGCGTCTCTGTCGCCACCACCCCGGGATAGACCGTGGTCACGGCCACGCCCGCGGGCTTGAGCTCGATGCGCAAGGCTTCGAAGAAGCCGGCCAGCGCAAACTTGGTGGCGCTGTAGGCGGTGCGCCCCGGCACGCCCACCAGCCCTGCCAGCGAGGACACCGCCACGACCTGCCCGCGGCTGGCCTTCAGCTGCGGCAGCGCGGCGTGCGTGCACCACACGGCGCCCCACAGGTTCACCTTCATCAGGTCTTCGTACCAGTGCAGGTCCTGGGCGCGCACGTCGCCGAACAGGGCATGCGCCGACATCCCGGCGTTGTTGATCAGGACGTCGATGCGGCCGTAGGCCTGCACCGCCTTGTCGATCAGCGCCCGGCACTGCGCCTCCTGCGCCACGTCGGTCATGACGGCCAGGGCCTGGGCGCCGGCCTGCCGGCACAGCGCGGCGACCGCCTCCAGCTTGCCGCCGTTGCGCGCGGCCAGAACCAGCGCCGCGTCCTTGCCGTGGGCGCGCGCGAGCTGGCGGGCGATCTCGGCGCCGATGCCATCCGACGCGCCGGTGATGACGAAAACTTTCATGCCGATATTGTCGCGGCAGACCGGCGCCTGCGAACCGTGAACGAGCCGGATGTCTCGCCCTGGGAATCTAGTTGAAGCAGGCCCAGAACAGTTCGCTGAGTGTGACCATCAGCTGCGGCTGCGTGTAGAGGGCAAACACTGCCGCGAGCGCCGCGGCGGCGGCGCTCCATCCCAGCCACTTCTTCGCGCTCGCCGCCATGGTCAGGCCGGTTGCGGCGCGCCGCGCGGGATCGGCGCTTCGCGCACCGGCAGGTTCACCAGCGCGGCGAAGATGCCCAGCGCGATGGCCAGGTACCAGACGATGTCGTAGCTGCCGGTGCGGTCGTACAGCAGGCCCCCGAGCCACACGCCGAGGAAGGAGCCGATCTGGTGGCTGAAGAACACAAAGCCGCCCAGCATGGACAGGTGCGCCACGCCGAAGATCTGCGCTACCGTCGCGTTGGTGGGCGGCACGGTGGACAGCCACAGCAGCCCCATGACGCTGGCGAACACGTACACCGAGGCCGGCGTGAGCGGCGCCCACAGGAACAGCGCGATCGCCAGCGCGCGGCCGAGATAGATGGTGGCCAGGATCTTGCGCTTGGCCAGCTTCTGGCCCAGCGTGCCCGCAAGGTAGGTGCCGAAGATGTTGAACAGGCCGATCAGCGCCAGCGCGTAGCTGGCCACCTGCGGCGAGAGGCCCTTGTCCCGGAGGTAGCTGGGCATGTGCACGCCGATAAAGACCACCTGGAAGCCGCAGACGAAGTAGCCGGCCATCAGCAGCTGGAAGCTCGGGTAGCGGAAGGCCTCGCGCAGGGCTTGGCCGATCGTCTGCTCGCGGTGCCGGTGCGGCGCGCTGGCGTGGAAGCCGGGCTCGCGCAGTCCGTAGGCCAGCGGTCCGATCAGCAGGGCGAACACCGCCAGGATCAGCAGGGCGTGCTGCCAGCCGAAGCCGGCGATCAGGAAGCCCTCGACCGGCACCATCAGGAACTGGCCGAACGAACCGGCTGCCGCGGCCATGCCCATCGCCCAGGACCGCCGGTTGGCATCGACCTGCCGCCCGATGACGCCGTAGATCACGGCATAGGTGGTGCCGGCCTGGGCCGCGCCCAGCAGCACGCCGGCGGTGAGCGCGAACAGCTGGGGCGTCGGCGACAGCGCCATGCCCGCCAGCCCGAGGGCGTACAGCACGCCGCCGGTGACCAGTACGCGGAAGGCGCCGAAACGGTCGGCAGCCATGCCGGCAAAGATGCCGAAGCAGCCCCAGGCCAGGTTCTGGATGGCGATGGCGAAGGCGAAGGTCTCGCGGCTCCACCCTTGGGCCTGGGTGATGGGCTGCAGCCACAACCCGAAACCGTGGCGGATGCCCATGGAAAGCGTGACGACGGCGGCGCCACAAGCGAGCACCTGGGCCATGGAAAGTCTTTGCTGCATGGCAGCGAATCTAGCCGGATGGGCAATTCGTCCTCTCGTGAAGGGTCTCCGGGGATGATCCGTGTCTGTATAAACATACAGCCGGAAACTCCAGCGCGACTACAATCCCCGTCCCATGGCAGTCAAACCCGACACCGGTTACTCCGAAGGCTCGATCCGGGTGCTCAAGGGCCTGGAGCCCGTGAAGCAGCGGCCCGGCATGTACACCCGCACCGACAACCCGCTGCATGTGATCCAGGAAGTCCTGGACAACGCGGCGGACGAAGCGCTGGCCGGCTTCGGCAAGCGCATCAAGACCACCCTGCACAGCGACGGTTCCGTCAGCATCGAGGACGACGGCCGGGGCATTCCCTTCGGGCTGCATCCCGAGGAGAAGGCGCCGGTGATCGAACTGGTCTACACCCGGCTGCACGCCGGCGGCAAGTTCGACAAGGGCAAGGGCGGTGCCTACAGCTTCTCCGGCGGCCTGCACGGCGTGGGCGTGTCGGTGACCAACGCGCTGGCCAAGCGCCTGGAGGTCAGCACGCATCGCGAAGGGCAGGTGGCCCACATCGTGTTCTCCGGCGGCGACGTGATCGAGCAGCTGCACCTGCGCAAGCTGCAGGAGGGCGAGCGCCGCCAGGGCACCACCGTGCGCGTGTGGCCCGATCCCAAGTACTTCGAATCCCACGCCCTGCCCATGACCGAGCTGGCGCACCTGCTGCGCAGCAAGGCGGTGCTGATGCCCGGCGTCACCGTGTCGCTGGTCAACGAGAAGGCCAGGGACACCCAGAGCTGGCAGTACAAGGGCGGCCTGCGCGACTACCTGATGCAGACTTTGACGGCCGACCCCGTCATCCCGCTGTTCGAGGGCGAGGGATACGCGCAAAACAACGACAACTTCGCCGAAGGCGAGGGCGCGCAGTGGTGCGTGGCCTTCACCGAGGATGGCCAGCCGGTGCGCGAGAGCTACGTCAACCTGATTCCCACCAGCGCCGGCGGCACCCACGAAAGCGGCCTGCGCGACGGCCTGTTCAATGCCGTGAAGAGCTTCGTGGACCTGCACTCGCTGCTGCCCAAGGGGGTGAAGCTGCTGCCCGAAGACGTGTTCGCGCGCGCCTCCTACGTGCTGTCGGCCAAGGTGCTGGACCCGCAGTTCCAGGGCCAGATCAAGGAGCGCCTGAATTCGCGCGATGCGGTGCGCCTGGTGTCCAGCTTCGTGCGGCCGGCGCTGGAGCTGTGGCTCAACCAGCACGTGGAGTACGGCAAGAAGCTCGCCGAGCTGGCGATCAAGGCCGCGCAGTCGCGCCAGAAGGCGGGGCAGAAGGTTGAAAAACGCAAGGGCTCGGGCGTGGCCGTGCTGCCGGGCAAGCTGACCGACTGCGAAAGCCGCGACCTCTCGCACAACGAGGTGTTCCTGGTCGAGGGCGACTCCGCCGGCGGCAGCGCCAAGATGGGCCGCGACAAGGAATGCCAGGCGATCCTGCCGCTGCGCGGCAAGGTGCTCAACACCTGGGAGGTGGAGCGCGACCGCCTGTTCGCCAACACCGAGATCCACGACATCGCGGTGGCCATCGGCGTCGATCCGCACGGGCCGAACGACAACCCGGACTTGTCCAACCTGCGCTACGGCAAGATCTGCATCCTGTCCGATGCCGACGTGGACGGCTCGCACATCCAGGTGCTGCTGCTCACGCTGTTCTTCCGTCATTTCCCCAAGCTCATCGACGCGGGCAATGTGTACATCGCGCGGCCGCCGCTGTTCCGGGTCGATGCGCCGGCGCGCGGCAAGAAGCCGCCCTCCAAGACCTACGCGTTGGACGAAGGCGAGCTCACCGCCATCCTCGACAAGCTGCGCAAGGAGGGCGTGCGCGAAGGCGCCTGGAGCATCAGCCGCTTCAAGGGCCTGGGCGAGATGAGCGCCGAGCAGCTGTGGGAAACCACGCTCAACCCCGACACCCGCCGGCTGCTGCCGGTGCAGCTGGGCAAGCTCGATTTCCTGGCCACCGAGAGCCTGATCACCAAGCTCATGGGCAAAGGCGAAGCGGCGGCCCGCCGCGAGCTGATGGAACTCCACGGCGATGCCGTGGAAGTGGACATCTAGAGGGATATCCGCTTCTCAAGATGACCATCGCCAACTTCGCCGCCAGCACGCCTGACCGTACCAACGCGCGGGTGCGCCTGCGCCCGACCATGAGCAGCGACCTGGACTACGTGGTCTCGCTCGAGCAGTCGGCGGAGAACCTGGCCTTCATCACGCCCTGGGAGCGCACGCAGCACGAGGCGGCGATCCGCTTCCCGGATTTCCGCCACTTCATCGTCGAAGGCGGCCCCGACCTGTCGGCCGTCGGCTTCCTGATCCTGATCGGCTGCCGCAGCCCGCAGCAGTCGATCGAGCTCAAGCGCATGGTGATCCAGGCCAAGGGCTCGGGCTTCGGCCGCGCGGCCCTGCGCATGGCCAAGAAGATCGCCTTCGACGACCTCAAGGCCCACCGCTTCTGGCTCGACGTGAAGAAGCGCAACACCCGCGCCAAGGCGCTCTACGACAGCGAAGGCTTCGTGTTCGAAGGCGAGCTGCGCGAAGCGGTGAAGACCGACGGCGGATTCGAGTCGCTGATCGTCATGTCGATGCTGCGCCAGGAGTTCAGCGGGCGGCGCGAGTTGGGGCTGGAGCTGAAAGCGTGAATCCACTGGCTTCGTGCCTCGTCGCCGCGGGCCTGGCCCTGGTGCTGGCAGCTCCGGTGCGCGCCGAGGTCTGGGGCTATGTGGACGAGAAGGGGGTGCCGCATTTCGCCTCCGAGAAGCTCGACCAGCGCTACGAGCTGTTCTTTCGCGGCGGCGAGGATCCGCCCGGCCGCGCCAGCACGCCGCGTGCCGTGGCGGTGCCCACCGCGCCGCCCAAGCTGCTGGCCTACTTCGAGGTGGCGCCCGGCTACAAGCAGGTGCAGCACCACTTGCGCGCCGCCTCGCGCGCGCACGGCGTGGACTACGAGCTGCTGAAGGCGCTGATCGCCACCGAATCGGGCTTCGATGCCCAGGCGGTGTCGCCCAAGGGCGCGGTGGGGCTGATGCAGATCATGCCGGCTACCGCCCAGCGCTGGGGCGTGAGCGGCGATGCGAAGACACCGGTTGAAAAGAAGCTCGCCGACCCGGCCGTCAACATCCGGACCGGCACGCGGTACCTGCGCTACCTGATCGACCTCTATCCGGGCCAGCTCGACCTGGCGCTGGCCGCCTACAACGCCGGCGAGGGCGCGGTGATGCGCGCCGGCCGGCAGGTGCCCAATTACCGCGAGACCCAGAACTACGTGAAGACCGTGCTGCAGCTTTACGCCATGCTCAAGCCGCCGGCCGCGCTGGCCACGGGCCGGGTGCGCGTGGAATTCGCTGCGGCGCCTTCGCCGTCGGAACTCGACACCCTCAGTGATTGACAAGGCGCCTCCATACCGCGCCATGCCCGCGACCGGCGGGCGCAGGTGATTGCCAAGACATCTCATGGAACAAGACCTCCTTTCTTTCGACAACGCCGGCGGCGGCGACGACAGTCCCGACCTCGCGTCCTATGCGCAGCGCGCCTACCTCGAGTACGCGCTGTCGGTGGTCAAGGGCCGCGCGCTGCCCGACGTGTGCGACGGCCAGAAGCCGGTGCAGCGCCGGATCCTCTACTCGATGGCCCGCATGGGCCTGGGCTACAGCGGGACGGCTGGGGCGCGGCCGGTCAAGAGCGCGCGCGTGGTCGGTGACGTGCTCGGCCGCTTCCATCCGCACGGCGACCAGGCCGCCTACGACGCGCTGGTGCGCATGGCGCAGGACTTCTCGCAGCGCTATCCGCTGATCGACGGCCACGGCAACTTCGGCAGCCGCGATGGCGACGGCGCGGCGGCGATGCGCTACACCGAGGCGCGGCTGGCGCGCATCAGCAACCTGCTGCTCGACGAGATCGACGAGGGCACGGTTGATTTCGTCGCCAACTACGACGGCAGCACGCAGGAGCCGCGCCAGCTGCCGGCGCGCCTGCCGTTCACGCTGCTCAATGGCGCCAGCGGCATCGCGGTGGGCCTGGCCACCGAGATCCCCAGCCACAACCTGCGAGAAGTGGCCGACGCCTGCATCGCTTTCATCAAGAACGCGCGGCTTACTGACGAAGAACTGCTGGAGCTGATCCCCGGACCGGACTTCCCCGGCGGCGGACAGATCATCAGCGCCGCCTCCGACATCGCCGAGGCCTATCGCACCGGCCGCGGCTCGCTCAAGGTGCGCGCGCGCTGGAAGATCGAGGAGCTCGCGCGCGGCCAGTGGCAGCTGGTGGTGAACGAGCTGCCGCCCGGCGTGAGCGCGCAGAAGGTGCTGGAGGAGATCGAGGAACTCACCAACCCCAAGGTCAAGGCCGGCAAGAAGGCGCTGACGCAGGAGCAGGTGCAGCTGAAGCAGACCGTGCTGGCGGTGGTCGATGCGGTGCGCGATGAATCCAGCAAGGATGCGGCGGTGCGCGTGGTGTTCGAGCCCAAGACCAGCCGCATCGAGCAGGGCGACCTGATCGGCACGCTGCTGGCCCACACCAGCCTGGAAACGTCCGCGCCGATCAACCTGACCTCGATCGGCCTGGACGGCAAGCCGGTGCAGAAGTCGCTGCGCCAGATGATCAGCGAATGGATCGAGTTCCGCCACCAGACCATCGAGCGGCGCTCGCGCCATCGCCTGGACAAGGTGCTGGACCGCATCCACATCCTCGAAGGCCGGCAGCTGGTGCTGTTGAACATCGACGAGGTGATCCACATCATCCGCAACAGCGACGAGCCCAAGCCGGCGCTGATCGCGCGCTTCAAGCTCTCCGAGCGCCAGGCCGACGACATCCTCGACATCCGTCTGCGCCAGTTGGCGCGGCTCGAAGCGATCAAGATCGAACAGGAACTCAAGGAACTGCGCGAGGACCAGAAGAAGCTGGAGGAAATCCTCGGCAGCCCGGCGGCGCTGCGCCGTCTGATGGTCAAGGAGATCGAGCAGGACGCCAAGCAGTTCGCCGACGAGCGGCGCACGCTGATCCAGGCCGAGAAGCGCGCGGTCGCCGAGATCAAGGTGATCGACGAGCCGGTGACGGTGGTGGTCTCCAACAAGGGTTGGGTGCGCGCGCGCCAGGGCCATGGCCACGAGGCGGCCAGCTTCGCCTTCAAGGCCGGCGACGGCCTGTACGGCACCTTCGAGTGCCGCACGGTGGACATCCTGCTGGCTTTCGGCAGCAACGGGCGCGTCTACACGGTGCCGGTGTCGGTGCTGCCGGGCGCGCGTGGCGACGGCCAGCCGCTCACCACCTTCATCGAACTGGAGGCCGGCACACACCTGATGCACTACTTCGCGGGTGCGCCGGGCGCGTGGCTGCTGCTGTCGGGCACCGGCGGCTACGGCTTCCTGGCCACGGTCGAGAACATGATCTCGCGCCAGAAGGCCGGCAAGGCGTTCATCAGCGTGGGCGAGGGCGAGTCGGTGTGCCGGCCGTCGCCGGCCAATGTGGCGCCGCAGGTGCCGGCAACACACGTGGCCTGCGCCTCGGCCAACGGCCGCATCCTGACCTTCGAGATCGGCGAGCTGAAGCCGATGGCCAACGGCGGCCGCGGCCTGATGCTGATCGACCTCGATCCCAAGGACACGCTGGCCGGGGCCGCCGCCTACACGCGCAGCGTGCAGATCGAGGGCGTGGGGCGTGGCGGCAAGGAGCGCGAGGAGGTGCTGGAGATCCGCTCGCTCAACAACGCCAAGGCCGGCCGCGGCCGCAAGGGCAAGGCCGCCGACCTGGGCTTCAAGCCGACCGGCATTTTGCGCGTCGAGTAAGACCAGGCTTGCGTCAGCCAGGCCAGGCGGCGCATGCAGGGCGCCGCCAGCCTGCCTACACTTGGGCATGCATCGGCTGCTCGCCTGTCTTCTTGTCTCACTCGCGCTAACCGCCTGCGGTGACGTCTCCAGGCTGCCCGACGAGCGCAGCTTCGGTCCCAATCCGCAGCTGCCGCAGCCCACCCGCGGGCTGCTGCCCACCGTCCATGTCGCGCCGGCGCTGGGCTGGCCCGAGGGCGGCAAGCCCCAGTCGCCGCAGGGCTGGCGGGTCACCGCCTTCGCGCGCGAGCTGTCGCATCCGCGCTGGCTGCATGTGCTGCCCAATGGGGATGTGCTGGTCGCCGAGAGCAACAAGCCCGCCACGCCCGACGAGCCCGGCGGCTTCAAGTCCTGGGCCGCGAAGCTGGTCATGAAGCGCGCCGGCGCCGGTGTGCCCAGCGCCGATCGCATTACCCTGTTGCGTGACACCGACGGCGACGGCATCGCCGAAACGCGCAGCGTGCTGCTGGAGGGACTGCACTCGCCCTTCGGCATGGCCCTGGTGGGCGAAAGGCTCTACATCGCGAATGCGAACGGCATCGTGCGGGTGCCTTACCGCCCCGGCGACACGCGCATCGCGGCGAAGCCGGAAACCGTGACCGAGCTGCCGGCCGGCATCAACCACCACTGGACCAAGAACATCGTGGCCTCGCGCGACGGCGCCCGCCTGTACGCCACCGTGGGTTCCAACAGCAATGCCGCGGAACACGGCATGGAGATCGAACAGGGCCGCGCCGCGATCTGGGAGGTGGATCTTGCCACCGGCAACAAGCGCCTGTTCGCCAGCGGCCTGCGCAATCCCAATGGCCTGGCCTGGGAGCCCGTGACCGGCGCGTTGTGGACCGTGGTGAACGAGCGCGACGAGTTGGGCAGCGACCTGGTGCCCGACTACCTGACGGCCGTGAAGGAGGGCGCCTTCTACGGCTGGCCCTGGAGCTACTGGGGCCAGCATGTGGACACGCGCGTGCAACCGGCGCGGCCCGAGATGGTGGCGCGCGCGGTCGTGCCTGATTTCGCGCTGGGCAACCACGTCGCGCCGCTCGGCCTCGTGTTCTCGGACGCCAGGATGCCGCCGCCCTTCGACAGCGGCGCCTTCATCGGCGAGCACGGCTCCTGGAACCGGCGCCCGCTGTCCGGCTACAAGGTGGTGTTCGTGCCCTTCGCGAACGGCCGTCCCTCGAGCATGCCGCGGGACGTGCTGACCGGTTTCGTCAGCCCGGAAGGCAAGGCCTGGGGGCGGCCGGTGGGCGTGGCCCTGGATGGCCGCGGCGCTTTGCTGGTCGCGGACGACGTGGGGAACGCGGTTTGGCGGATTACCGCCGCCAGGGAGCGCTGATGCATCAGGACGTGATCGGATTCTGGTTCAAGGAAATTGCGCCGAAGATGTGGTGGTCGGCGGATCCGGCATTCGACGGGCAGATCAGGTCGCGCTTCCTCGTCACGCACCAGCAGGCGGCGCGGGGTGAATTGCACGAGTGGCGCGACGACCCGCTGGGGCGACTCGCCGAGATCATCGTGCTGGACCAGTTCTCTAGGAACATCCACAGGAACACGCCGCAGGCCTTTGCGCAGGATCCCATGGCCCTGGTGCTGGCGCAGGAGGCTGTCCGCCTGGGGGTGCTGGGCCTCTTGCCACCCGATGAACGCTGCTTCCTGTTGATGCCCTTCATGCACAGCGAATCGCCGGCCATCCATGTGCTGGCCGAGCGCCTCTTCCGGGAGTTCGCGCCCGGCTCGAACTACGACTACGAGCTGCGGCACAAGACCATCGTCGACCGGTTCGGGCGCTATCCGCACCGGAACGCGATCCTGGGCCGCGCATCGACAGCGGAGGAGATCGAGTTCCTGAAGCAGCCCGGTTCGCGCTTTTGAATCGCGCCGGCCCGGCGCCGGCGCCTGTCTTCAGACAATGCGCACGCTCAGATTGGGCAAGCCGTCGATGTGCATCTCGATCAGGTCGCCGCGCACGACCGGGCCCACGTTCTCCGGCGTTCCGGAGTAGATGATGTCGCCGGGGAACAGTTCGTTGGCCTCGGACAGTTTGCTGATCTGCTCGGCCACCGACCAGATCATCTGGTTCAGGTTGGCGTTCTGCTTGGTCTGCCCGTTCACCTTGAGCCAGATCGCACCCTTGGTGAAGTGGCCGGTCTGGGCCACGCGGTGCACCGCGCCGATCACGGCCGAGTGGTCGAAGCTCTTGCCGATCTCCCAGGGCTTCTTCTCGTCGCCCATTGCGCGCTGCAGGTCGCGGCGCGTCATGTCCAGCCCCAGCGAGTAGCCGTAGACATGCTCCAGCGCCTGGGCCACCGGGATGTTCTTGCCGCCCTTGCTCAGGACCGCCACCAGTTCGGCCTCGTAGTGGTAGTTCTTGGTCAGCGTGGGGTAGGGGTGGTCCCCCACCGTGCCGGCAGGCACATGCTGGATGGCGTCGGTGGGCTTCTGGAAGAAGAAGGGCGGCTCGCGGTCCGGGTTGGAGCCCATCTCCAAGGCGTGCGCGCGGTAGTTGCGGCCGATGCAATAGATGCGGCGGACCGGAAAGGCCTCGTCGCTGTTGACGATCGGGATGGTGGCGCCTGCCACCTGGAACGGTGTCCGGCGGCTGGCGGAGGACATCGCCGTGGTGCCGCAGGACGCGGTGACGGCGGCGGCGGTCAGGCCGGTGGCCAATGCGCCGCGGCGAGTGATGCTCTTCATGGAGGTCTCCTTTTGTGTGTTCGACTCCCGTCGAGTATTCAGTCAACCCTTGTCCGCTGTAAATGGCAATTTCCTGATGCGTTATTGCAGGGCTTGCATGAATCGGCCCCGGCCCCCGGTGGGGCGCGGGCTACTTCAATGCCGGGCCGGGCGTGGCGACCGCGCGCAACGTGGCCGCATAAGTGGCCAGGCGCGGGCCGCCGATGGCCACGGCGCGCCGGGCGGCGTCGGCGGCCTCATCGGGACGGCTCTGCTCGAACAGGACCTGCGCGAGGTTGTTCCAGGCATCGCCGGAGTCCGGATGGTCCAGCGTGGCCTGCCGGTATTGCGTCTGCGCCTGTTCGAGTTGCCGCGCGCGGTAGGCCGCATTGCCCAGCGCCAGTCTGGCGAACAGGTTCTTCGGCCAGGCGCGCAAGGCGGTCCGGTAGGCGTCCGGCCCCAGCGCGGCCGAGACGCGTTCGAAGTCCGCGGCGGCGGCCACGTAGTCGGTCTCGCTGGCGGTGGCGGGCAGGCGATCGGGCGGCAGCGCGACGAAGGCCCAGCGCTCGGCCTTGGCCCAGCTGCGATCGAATTCATCGACGCTCATCACCAGGCGCTGGAAGGTGCCGGAGCGCAGCAGCAAGGTCTTCCCGGCCAGGTCGAAGCCCACCACGACCGCGTAGTGCCACTGCGTCCGCAGCGGACCGCCAACGTCCTGGAGCACGACCACGGGGTGGCCGGCGGCTACTTCGCGCAGCAGGTCGCCGGGCTGGCCGCGCAGGACGTACGGCACGGCGCCCGACCGGCGCGAGGCCCCCAGCAGTTCCACCTGCAGGCTGCCCTGTCGTTGTGGCAGGTAGACCTGTGAAGTCAGTTCCGCCGGGGTGCGCGCGATGCCCGCACTCTGCAGGACCGTGGCCAGGGCGGCGGGGCCGCACTGGTAGTCCTCCTGGGGAAAGAAGGGCACCGCCGACAGCTCCACCCGTTCGGCCTGCGATGCCGGCAATCCCCGGCCGTAATCCGGTGCCGGGACCGTGGCGCATCCCGAGAGCGCGAGCGCGATGCTGGCCAGCACGCGCTTCGGCCAGCGCGCCGGCGATCCGAACATGGAAAGGATCAGAGCGCGATGACGATGATGAGCACCACCAGCAGGATCAGGATCCAGTCCTGCTGGCTGAGGGCGCCGCCTGCCGGCAGCCCGTCGATGCGCTCGGCCAGCGCATGCACTTCGGCCTCGCTCAAGGACGCGACGCGGTCGGCTGCGACCAGCCCGCTCAGTCCCATGGCCTGCATGCGCTCCTTGACGTTGGCGCGCTCCAGGAAGGACTGGACCTTGGCCCGGTCCAGTTCCACCTGGCTGGGAACGGCCAGGGCGTCGGTGTCGACGATCTCGGCCTGCGCAAGCGGCGTCTGCGCTGCGAGCGCCACCGCCGCGGTGAGCGCCAATGCGCGGGACATGCGAAGGGCTGTCTTGTTCATATTGGGGACCTCCCAGACAAAGTGACAAGTCATCCTATGCACAGCCCGAGCTCAGCAGTTAGGTACTCGCGTAACAATTGCCTCGACTTGCAGCGCCTATAGCCAGCGACGCACGGAAGACTTGTAGGCCAGGTAATCCGACGGGAACCGGGCTTCGAGGTAGCGCTCCTCGCGAGGAATGACCACCAGGGACATCAGTACCACGGCCGGGACGAGGGTGATGAGCAGCCAGAGGCTGTTGACCCAGACCGCGATCCCGAGCTGGAGCAGCGAGAAGGCCAGGTAGATGGGATTGCGGCTCCAGCGATAGGGCCCGGTGCGGACGATCGCGGTGGTGGGAAGGTTGCCAGGAACGGGTGTGCCGGCGCTGCGAAACGTGCGCACCGCAGAGACGAATAGCGCGACGGCGACCAGCACGGCAAAGACCCCTAGCGGCACGCTCAAAGCCGGAGTCAAGAGCCGGACGGGCCAGGCGAAATGAAGCAACAGGCCCAGGACGATGGCGCCCAGGTAGATCCAAGGCGGCCGCATCATTCCGAGGTTCGCGGCCTCCGGCGCTGTGCCGGCCCTTGCTCTCTCGTTGCGCTCATCGCTTGACATTGCTGACTCCCAAGCCCGCGCCCGTGGGTTCTCGCCTATCATGCGCGCGCCCTCACAACGGAAAAGCTCATGCGCCTTGTGATGTCTTCGACACTGCGCCTTGTTGCCGTTGCAGCCGCGCTGCTGGCACTGATCGCCTGCTCGGCCGTCCAAAGCTACACGCCGAATCCGTACTACGAAAAGTACCCGCGTGACTTTGGCGGACCGAACTGACGCTCTTCCCGCACGCTCGTCCATCGGCTCACGAGCAATGGCAAGTCCGCGGCTTTGATCGATCCTGATCGTGGTCAAAAAAAGAGAGCTCACAAATTGCGAGCTCTCTTTGGTGTGGGGACCTCTTGACTGCTAGTTCCTGAAGCAGTTCCAACGACTCAGATATGCAGCGCCTGCCCCAACGCCCGCAGCGCTGCCTCCTGCACCGCCTCACCCAGCGTCGGATGTGCATGGATCGTTCCGCCCACGTCCTCCAGGCGCGCCCCCATCTCGATCGATTGCGAGAACGCCGCCGCCAGTTCCGACACGGCACGTCCGACCGCCTGCCAGCCGACGATCAGATGGTTGTCGCGGCGGGCCACGACGCGCACGAAGCCATCGGTGGACTCCAGCGTCATGGCGCGCCCGTTGGCGCTGAAGGGGAACGCCGCCTGGATGCAGTCCAGCCCGGCTTCTTCGGCCTGGCTGGGTGAGAGACCGGCTACCACCACTTCCGGGTCGGTGAAGCAAATGGCCGGGATCGCCGCGGGCGCGAAGCGACGCCGGTGGCCGGCGATGATCTCGGCGACCATCTCGCCCTGGGCCATCCCTCGGTGCGCCAGCATGGGCTCGCCGCTCACGTCGCCGATGGCCCAGACGTCGCGCATCGAGCTGCGGCACTGGTCATCGACCTTGACCGCCCGGCCCGCCATGTCCAGCCGCAGGTTCTCCAGGCCGAAGCCCTCGGTGCGCGGGCGGCGGCCCGCGGCCACCAGCACCTGGTCGGCGGGCAGGGCGAATTCATCGGCGTTGCTGCTGCGCACGCGCAGCGCCTTGCCACCCTCGTCGAGGCCCTCGACGCTGCAATCCAGGTGCAGGACCACGCCGCGTTTCTTCAGAGCGGCCAACACCGGACGCGTCAGTTCCTCGTCGTAGGTGGGCAGCACGCGCTCGGTCATTTCGACCACCGTCACTTCGCATCCGAGCTTGCGGTAGGCCATTCCCAGTTCGAGGCCGATGTAGCCGGCGCCCACCACCACCAGGCGCTTGGGCAGCGCCGCCGGCGCGAGCGCCTCGGTCGAGGAGATCACCGCCCCGCCGAAGGGCAGGTTGGGCAGCTCGGTCGCGATCGAGCCGGTCGCGATCACGAGATGCTGGCACTGGATGCGCAGCGTCTCCTGCGCAGTGCGCACCTCCACGCTCTTGCCGTCGAGGACGGTCGCCCAGCCCTCGATCACCTGCGCGCCGGCGCGCTTGAGCAGCACGCCGACGCCGCCGGTGAGGCGCTGCACGATGCCGTCCTTCCACTTCACCGTGCGGGCGATGTCGATCGCGGCGGACTGCACCTGGATGCCCAGCGGCGAATGGTTGGCCCAGTGGCGGGCCTTCTCGAACTCGTCGGCTGCGTGGATCATCGCCTTCGACGGGATGCAGCCGATGTTCAGGCAGGTGCCGCCGAGCTTTTCGCCTTCGACCACGATGGTCTGCACGCCCAGCTGGGCCGCGCGTATGCCGGCCACATAGCCGGCCGGGCCGCCGCCGATCACCAGCAGCGTTGTCGTGAGCGTCCTCATCGCGCTACTCCACGAACAGCATGGCTGGCGCTTCCAGCAGCGCGCGGATCGCCTGGATGAATTCCGCCGCGTCCATGCCGTCGACCACGCGGTGGTCGAACGAGGACGACAGGTTCATCATCTGCCGAGCCACCACCAGGCCGTTGCGGAACATGGGCCGCTCGACGATGCGGTTGACGCCGATGATCGCGACCTCAGGATGGTTGATCACAGGCGTGGTGACGATGCCGCCCAGCGCACCCAGGCTGGTGATGGTGATGGTCGAGCCGCTCAGTTCGTCGCGCGCCGCCTTGCCGGTGCGCGCCGCTTCGGCCAGGCGCGCGATCTCGCGGGCGCTGTCCCACAGGTCCAGGGTCTCGGCATGGCGCATCACCGGCACCATCAGGCCCGAGGGCGTCTGCGCCGCCAGCCCCAGGTGCACCGGGTTGTAGCGCGTGACCACGCCCGCGTCGTCGTCGAAGCGCGCGTTCATCTGCGGGAAGTCGCGCACCGCCAGCACCACCGCGCGGGCCAGCAGCGGCAGCACGGTCAGCTTGCCGCGTTCGGCGGCGTACTTGGCATTCAGCCGCGCGCGCAGTGCTTCCAGCTCGGTGACATCGATTTCCTCGACATAGCTGAAGTGCGGGATGCGGCGCTTGGCCTCCTGCATCTTCTGCGCGATCTTGCGGCGCAGGCCGATCACCGGCACTTCGGTCTCGCCGCTGCGCTGCGCATAAGCGGTGGCAGCGGCGCGCCCCGCCATGGGCTGGCCGCGCGAGGCGAGGTAGACGTCCAGGTCCTCGTGCGTGATCTTGCCGGCGGGGCCGCTGCCATGGACGAACTGCAGTTCGATGCCCAGTTCCCAGGCGCGGCGGCGCACGGCGGGGGAAGCGATGGGCTTCTCGCCGGGGGCGCGCTGGGCGACGGGGGCACTTGTGGGTGGACGCTCGAGCGCCCCCACCCCGGCCCTCCCCCGGTGGGGGAGGGAGTCAGTCTTTGCTGCCTCCATCTCCCGGGGAGGAGCGGTCCCCGTTCCCTCCCCTTCCGGGGGAGGGTTAGGGTGGGGGCGCTGGGCCGCCGGTGCGGCCGCGGCAGCAGCCACCGCCCCCGCCTTCACGTTTCCAGCACCTTCCACCTCCAACCGGATCAGGTCACTGCCCACCGCGACCTGCTGTCCCACCTCGCCCACCAGTTCCATCACTTTGCCGGTCACCGGCGAGGGGATCTCGACCGTGGCCTTGTCGGTCATGACATCGGCCAGCACCTGGTCTTCTTTCACCATGTCGCCGGGCTTCACGTGCCAGGCAACCAGTTCCACTTCGGCAATTCCCTCGCCGATGTCGGGCGTGCGAATGACATAAGTACCCATCGCTCAACCCTCCATCACGCGCTTCATCGCGGCGCCCACGCGCTCGGGACCGGGGAAATAGGCCCACTCCTGCGCATGCGGATAGGGCGTGTCCCAACCGGCGACGCGCTCGATCGGCGCCTCCAGGTGGTAGAAGCAGTTCTCCTGCACCAGCGACACGAGTTCCGCGCCGAAGCCGCTGGTGCGCGTGGCTTCGTGCACCACCACGCAGCGTCCGGTCTTCTTCACCGAGTTGACGATGGTGTCCAGGTCGAGCGGCCAGATCGAGCGCAGGTCGATGACCTCGGCGTCGATGCCGGTTTCGCGCGCGGCGCATTCGCTGACCCAGACCATGGTGCCGTAGGCCAGCACCGTGAGGTCCTTGCCCGGGCGGAACACCGCCGCCGACTCCAGCGGCACCTGGTAGTAGCCCTCGGGCACGTTGCCCATCTCGTGCTTGGACCAGGGCACCACCGGCCGGTCGTGGTGGCCGTCGAACGGGCCGTTGTACAGGCGCTTGGGCTCCAGGAAGATGACCGGGTCGTCATTCTCGATCGAGGCGATCAGCAGGCCCTTGGCGTCATAGGGATTGCTCGGCATCACGGTGCGGATGCCGCACACGTGCGTGAACAGCGCCTCCGGACTCTGGCTGTGCGTCTGGCCGCCGTAGATGCCGCCGCCGCAGGGCATGCGGATGGTCATGGGCGCGGTGAAGTCGCCGGCGGAACGGTAGCGCAGCCGCGCCGCTTCCGACACGATCTGGTCGGAGGCCGGATAGAAGTAGTCGGCGAACTGGATCTCCACCACCGGCCGCAGTCCGTAGGCGCCCATGCCGACGGCGGCGCCGACGATGCCGCCTTCGGAGATCGGCGCGTCGAAGCAGCGCGACTTGCCGTACTTGGCCTGCAGTCCCTCGGTGACGCGGAACACGCCGCCGAAGTAGCCCACGTCCTGGCCGAACACGACCACGTTGTCGTCGCGCTCCATCATCACGTCCATCGCCGAGCGCAGCGCCTGGATCATGGTCATGGGCACGGACTTCATCTCGGCCTGCGCCGCGGTTTCAGATTTGACCTTGGTCAGCATGGCTCAGACTCCCAGTTCCTGGCGCTGCCGGCGCAGGTGCTCCGGCATGTCCTTGTAGACGTCCTCGAACATCCCGGCCGGGCTCGGGATGTGGCCGTCCAGCAGCGTGCCGTAGCTCTCGGCCTCCTTCTGGGCCGCGGCCACTTCGGCCTCGAGTTCCTTCTGCGCCTGCTCGTGCTGCGCTTCGGACCATTCGCCGAGCCGGATCAGGTGCTGCTTGAGTCGCGCGATCGGATCGCCCAGCGGGAAGCGCTGCCAGTCGTCGGCGGGGCGGTACTTGGAGGGGTCGTCCGAGGTGGAATGCGGACCGCCCCGGTAGCTGACCCATTCGATCAGCGTCGGGCCGAGGTTGCTGCGCGCGCGCTCGGCGGCCCAGCGCGAGGCCGCGTACACCGCGAGGAAGTCGTTGCCGTCCACCCGCAGCGAGGCGATGCCGCAGCCGACGCCGCGCGCGGCGAAGGTGGTCTGCTCGCCGCCGGCGATCGCCTGGAAGGTCGAGATCGCCCACTGGTTGTTCACCACGTTGAGGATCACCGGCGCGCGGTACACGTGCGCGAAGGTCAACGCGGTGTGGAAGTCGGCCTCGGCGGTGGCGCCGTCGCCGATCCAGGCCGAGGCGATCTTGGTGTCGCCCTTGATCGCCGAAGCCATGCCCCAGCCCACCGCCTGGATGTACTGGGTCGCGAGGTTGCCCGAGATGCTGAAGAAGCCCGCGCGCTTGTACGAGTACATCACCGGCAACTGGCGCCCGCGCATCGGATCGCGCTCGTTGCTCATGAGCTGGCACATCATTTCCCACATCGGGATGTCGTCGCGCGCGAGCAGCAGGCTCTGCTGGCGATAGGTGGGGAAGCACATGTCGCCCGGCTCCAGCGCGAAGGAGTGCGCGCTGCCGATGGCCTCCTCGCCGAGGCTCTGCATGTAGAAGGAAAGCTTCTTCTGCCGCTGCGCGATCAGCATGCGGGCGTCGAAGATGCGTGTCTTCATCATGGCGCGCAGGCCCTTGCGCAGCCGCATGGCGTCCAGGTCGGTCGGCGCCCAGGGGCCGACGGCCTGGCCGTCTTCGTCCAGCACACGGATCAAGCCATAGGCAAGGTCGTTGGTGTCGGCGGCCGTCGTCTGGATCTCTGGACGGCGAACGGCGCCGGCGGGAGAGATGTGGAGATAGGAGAAGTCCGTTGCGCAGCCGGGACGCCCGCTGGGCTCCGGCACGTGCAAGCGCAAGGCCTGGTGCTGGCTCATCTGCCTTCCTTCAGCCCGATTGTGTCGGGTGGTGGTCATTCGAATGACAGCGTCGCAACGGGTAAGCCGCGCGCTGCCGGTTTGTCGCCTTGGTGAAAGCGCCGCGGCTAGTTTAGGACAAAGCTGGGCAGCAGGGACGTAAGATGAACCCGTATTCGTGGCCGGGCTGCGGCCGCCGCCTCTGCTGCTCATGCCGTACAAACACACCCCGCCGATTCCGTCCACCGCCCCGCCTTTTCGCGCCATCGCCGACCTCGTGCGTGAGCACGCGCAGGCGCAGCCCGCGGCCATTGCCATGATCCACGGCGGGCGCCGCGTCGCCTGGGCTCAGCTGGACGCGATGGCCGATCGCATCGCCGCGTCGCTGCAGCGCGACGGCCTGGCGCCGACCGAAAGCATCGCGATCTGCGGCGCCAATTCGCTGGAGTACGCGGCCCTGTTCCTCGGCGGCCTGCGCGCGGGCGCGGCGGTCGCGCCGCTTCCGGCCGGGGCCTTGCCGGCCCAGATCGCGACCATGGTGCAGGACTGCGGCGCGCGGCACTTCTTCGTCGATGCCTCCGTGCCCGGGTTCGACACCGGCGCGAAGCGCATCCACATGGACGCCTCCGCCTCGCCCTCGCTGGAGCAGTGGCTGCTGCCGCACGGCGCACGGCCGCGGCCGGTCGAGGTGCGGCCCGAGTGGCCCTTCAACATCATCTACTCGTCGGGCACCACCGGCACGCCCAAGGGCATCGTGCAGCCGCACGGCATGCGCTGGATGCACGTGGCGCGCGCCAACAACTTCGGCTACGGCACCGATACCGTGACCATGCTGGCCACCTCGCTGTGCTCGAACACGACGCTGACCTGCTACTTCCCGACGGTGGCCAAGGGCGGCTGCGTCGTGCTGGGCGCGCCGCGGTTCGACGCCCGCGCCTACCTGGCGCTGGCGCAGCAGGTGCGCGCCACCCACACCATGCTGGTGCCGGTGCAGTACCAGCGCATCATGGCGCTGCCGGAGTTCAAGGATTTCGACCTCTCGGCCTTCCGCTACAAGTTCTGCACCAGCGCGCCGTTCCACGCCGAGTTGAAGGCCGACATCCTCAAGCGCTGGCCGGGCGGCCTGGTCGAGTTTTATGGCATGACCGAAGGGGGCGGCACCTGCATCCTGGAGGCGCACAACTTCCCGGACAAGCTGCATACCGTGGGACGGCCCGCGGAAGGCCACGACATCCGCGTGATCGACGAGGACGAGAAGGAACTGGCGGCCGGCGAGATCGGCGAGGTGGTGGGGCGCTCACCCGCGATGATGAGCCGCTACCACCAGCAGCCCGCCAAGACCCGCGAAGCCGAGTGGTACGACGCCGATGGCCACCGCTTCATCCGCACGGGGGACGTGGGCCGTTTCGATGAAGCCGGTTTCCTCACGTTGATGGACCGGCGCAAGGACATGGTGATTTCCGGCGGCTTCAACGTCTATCCAAGCGACATCGAGGCCGTGCTGCGCGAGCATCCGGGCGTGGGCGATGCCGCCGTGGTGGGCGTGCCGTCGGCGGAGTGGGGCGAGACGCCGGTGGCCTTCGTGGTGGTGCGCCCCGGCGGGCCCGCCGAGGATGAATTGCAGGCCTGGGCCAATGCGCGTCTGGGCAAGACCCAACGGCTGTCGGGAGTGCGCTATCTCGATGAACTGCCGCGCAGCGACATCGGCAAGGTGCTCAAGCGGCAGTTGCGCGAGAGCTGGTGAACTGCTCCCTCCCCCTTCGGGGGAGGGCTGGGGTGGGGGCGCTCCAACCTTGCAACTAAGCGCCCCCATCCCACCTTCCCCCGGAGGGGGAAGGTGCAGGGCCGCCTAGACTTCTGCAATCAACTCGATCTCGACGCAGGCCCCCAACGGGATCTGAGCCACGCCGAAGGCGCTGCGCGCATGCGCGCCCTTGTCGCCGAAGACCTGGCCCAGCAGTTCGCTGGCGCCGTTGGTGACCAGGTGGTGCTCGGTGAAGTCGGGCGCGGAGTTCACCAGGCTCATCACTTTGACGATGCGCTTGACGTTGTCGAGGTTGCCGACCGCGGCCTGCAGCGTGCCCATCAGCTCGATGGCGATGCCGCGCGCGGCCTGCTTGCCTTCCTCGGTGCCCATGGTCTTGCCCAGCTGGCCGACCCAGGGCTTGCCGTCCTTCCTGGCGATGTGGCCCGAGAGGAACACCAGGTTGCCGGTGCGCACGAAAGGCACGTAGGCGGCGGCGGGCGTGGAAACCGGCGGCAGGGTGATGCCGAGTTCCTTCAGCTTGTCGTTGATGCTCATCTGCGCTCCTTCTTTCCTTGAAATCAGGCGGCGATTGTAGAAGCGGGCGTCACGGTGACGGCCACATGCAGGCGGTGATCCGCGCCGCCCTGGATCACGCCGCGCAGCGGCGACACGTCGCCGTAGTCGCGGCCGATCGCGAGCACGACGTAGTCCTGGCCGGGCGTGCGGCCGTTGGTGGGGTCCAGGTCCAGCCAGCGGCCAGGGCCGCGCTCCTGCGGCACATGCACCGAAACCCAGGCATGCGAGGCGTCGCCTCCTACCAGCCGCGCCTGTCCCGGCGGCGGCTCGGTCAGCAGGTAGCCGCTGACGTAGCGCGCGGGCAGGCCCAGGCTGCGCAGGCAGGCCAGCATGACGTGGGCGAAGTCCTGGCACACGCCCTGGCGCTGGCGCAGGACATCCAGCGCCGGCGTGCCCACATCGGTCGCTTCGGGCCGGTAGTCGAAATCGCGGTGGATGCGCGCCATCAGCTCGCGCGCTGCTTCGACCAGGGGGCGGCCCGGCGCGAAGCTGTCTTGCGCGTAGTCGAGGAACTCGGGGTGCCGCGGCACGAAGGGTGAGGCAAAGGCGAACTCGGACGCGGGGTCGAACGCCGCCTCGCGGTGATAGCGCAGGCGCTCGCTCGCTTCATCCCAGCGGACCGCGCCGTCAACTACGGGCGCGGACGAGGTCAGCACGGTGCTGCTCGCCACCACCCGCAACCGGTCGTGATGCACCGGCAGGCTGAAGAAGGTGCGCGTGTTGCCGAAGGCATCGCGGGTGTCGCTGGACTGCGCGGGGGCGGGCGCGATAACGAGCTCGTGCGCCAGCAGTTGCTGATGGGCGGTTTCCAGCGGCCGCAGGTGCGCCATGTGCTGCGCGGTCTTCACCGGAGGCGCGTACTCGTAGCGCGTTTCGTGCACGATGTTCAGCAGCACGCCAATATCCTTCAAACGCCGACGCTGTGGCCCTGGTCGGCGGAGTGGGTGAAATAGCGCGAGCCCAGGCCGTCGGAGAGCCGGTACGCCGCATCCGTGCAGCGCTGCGCCAGCGCCTCGAGTTCGCCCGGCTCGCACAGGGCATCCATGGACCAGAGCTGCGGCTCGGGCACCTGGCGCGTCAGGGCATGTCGCGTTTCCTTCGTCCCTTCCTCCAGGCGGGCCAGGCCGGCGCGCAAGGCATTGGCCACCGAGGCCAGCGAGCGCGGGTTGTCGTGGTCCAGCACCAGCAGGTCGAGCAGGGGCTGCATGTCGTGCCGCTGCTGGTAGCGCGCATGGAAGGTGGCGGTGCCGTCGAACAGTGCGACCACCGCCTCGAAACCGAGTTCATCCGCCACCACGCCGGCCTCCAAAGCGCGGCCGAGCACCGACGCCAGGAAGGTGAGCCGTTCGATGTGCCGGCCGATCCACAGCAGCCGCCAGCCGTCATCGCGCATCATGCGGTCGGCCTGCGCGCCGGTCATCGCCGCGGTGGCGCCCAGCAGCGACTCCAGCACGCGCCGTGCCTCCACCGGTGAATGGTCGCCATCCTGGGTGACGATCAGGCAGCCGCGAACGAACTCCTGTTCGGCGCGCACTGTCAGCTTCCAGTGCTCCTGCGACAGGCGCTCGCGCACCGCCGACGCTGCATGGCGCAGGGCGCGCAGGTTGTGGCCCACGCTGGCGGCGCCGGCCTTCGCCAGCGCGTCGATCAGCGTGCGCTCGAACGCGCGGCGCTGCTGCACCGGCGGCGCATCGGCCGGCGCCAGTCCGGTGAATCGCGCCAGCTGCTCCAGCCAGCCGAGCAGCGGAGGCGAGGCCTGCTCTTCGCCCCCCAGGCTTTCGAGCAGCAGCCCGGCGAGCCGCGCGGCGTTCTCCGTGCGCTCGGTATAGCGACCCAGCCAGAACAGGTTCTCCGCGGCGCGGCTGGTGACGCCGCGGCGCGGCGCCGGATGGAGGGCCAGCTGGCCGGGCGGCGCGAGCGCGGCGATGTCCACCGGCCCGGGGGAGAGCACCCAGGTATCGGCGCTGCTGCCGCCGCGCTGCATCGAGGCGATGTCGGCGTTGGTGCTGGCGATGCGCGTGAGGCCGCCGGGCAGCACGCGCCAGGCCCCCGGGCCGCTGGAGACGGCGAAGACCCGCAGCATGAACGAGCGCGGGACGATGCGATCGCCCGCCATGCCGTGCGCCCAGGTGGGCATCTGCGCCAGCGGCAGCCAGGACTGCAGCGTGTGCTCGTCGGGCTCGCGTTCGATCCGGCGGACCAGTTCTGCCTGCTCGCCGGGCGAGAGCGAAGGGCCATGCGCGCTGCCGGCGCCGACGTAGGTGGGCTTGACGACCTGGCGGGCCAGCTGCGGCAGCGCGTCCTGCATGGCGACGCGCTCGCCGCACCACCAGGTCGGCAACGACGGCAAGGCGAGTTCTTCGCCCAGCAGGCGGCGCGACAGGGCCGGCAGGAATCCCAGCAGCCCCGGCGATTCGAGGAAGGCGGAGCCCGGCGCGTTGGCCATCAGGACGTGGCCGGCGCGGATCACCTGCAGCAGGCCCGGTACGCCGAGCTGCGAGTCGGAGCGCATCTCCAGCGGATCGAGGAACTCGTCGTCCAGGCGCTTGAGGATGCCGTGCACCGGCTCCAGGCCCTCGATGGTCTTGAGGAACAGGCGCTCGTCGCGCACCACGAGGTCGCTGCCCTCGACCAGCGTGAGGCCCAGGTGACGGGCGAGAAAGGCGTGCTCGAAGTAGGTTTCGTTGTAGGGCCCGGGCGTGAGCAGCACGATGTGCGGCTCGGCGGACGAGGGGCACATCGCGCGCAGGGACTCGACGAAGCCGTGATAGGTGTCCGCGAGGCGCTGGACGCGCAGTTCGCGGAACGCCTCGGGAAACAGGCGCGCGACGATCTGCCGGTTTTCGAGCAGGTAGCCCAGGCCTGAGGGCGCCTGCGTGCGCTGCGACACCACCCACCAGCGGCCCTGCGGGTCGCGCGCCAGGTCGAAGGCGACGACGTGCAGCCAGCTGCCCGCTGCGGGCCGGACCCCTCGCATGGCTCGCAGGAAGCCCGGGTGGCCCTGCACCAGCGCGGGCGGCAGCAGATTGGCACTGAGGCACTGCTGCGGGCCGTACGCGTCTTCCATGATGCGTTCGAGCAAGGCCGCGCGCTGCAGCACGCCCGCTTCGATCCGTTCCCAGCTTTCCGGCGCCACCAGCAGCGGAAAGAGGTCCAGCGACCAGGGCCGCTGCGGACCGTGCGCATCGGCGTAGACGTTGTAGGTGATGCCGTTGTCGCGCACCTGGCGTTGCAGGTTGGCGGTGCGGCGGTTCAGGTCGCCCAGGCCCTCGCGGCCCAGCGTGTCGAAGAAGCGCTGCCAGGGTGGGCAGGGCAGGGCGCCGGCGGCCGCAGCGGGCGACTCACCCCCGAGCAGCTCGTCGAAGTGACCGGCTGCGGCGGCCGCGGCGAGCGAGGCCGCGCGCGCGCCCGGCGTTTCGCCGTTGGCGCGGCCGGACGCCGGCGCGATCGGGCTGGATGGCTTGTCCACGGGGCGCATTGTCCCATCGAAGCAACGTATGCTCATCCATGGCGCATCGCGGCCCGGCGAAGGGCAGCACGGATCATGCCAAGCCCATGGTTTCGAGTCGAAAAAATTGTCTGCTGTGCCGGCACAATTTTGGTAGATTGCGCGCACGCAGTTCCAAGAGCGAGTCGAACAAACAAGAGAGATAAGAGAGATCCATGAGCGCCAACGACAGCACGCAGTTCCAGCCTCCCGTGTGGGAACAATCTGCCAGCCTGATGAATGAACTGCGGAGCGGCACCGGTGCCGCCAGCGCGCTGGAACGCATGAAAGCCGAACGCGCGCTGCGTCACCAGCAGCAGCACGGCAGCCCCTCGACCTTCCCTGCGGCCCTCGAGGACAACGCCACCCAGCGTTGATTGGCGCGCGCTGCGGCGATCAACGCCTGGCGCCTACCCGAGCAAATCGCGCAACGCAGCGTCGTACAGCGAGGTGAGGTTGTCCATCACCTCGAACACCCGCTCGCTCGTCGTGGCGACCGTTTGCAAGGCGTCGGCGCTGGCCGTCTTGCCCAGCGCGCTCTCGTAGAACAGCCACTGGCTGCGCGCCAGTTCCAGCTCGTTGCGGATCGCGGGCGTGGAGATCGACGCAGCCTGCAAGGTCGCCAGCCCCTGGTTGAACTCGTTGCGCGCGTTCGCGAGTTGGGTGCGCACGGCGGGCGTGTCGTGGCCGGCCGCCACCAGGAAGTAGGCACGCGCAGCGCGCTGCGACAGCATGCGCTGGCGGCCGGCGACGTTGACGATCTTCGCGTTGCCCTGCTGGCTCTGGGTTTCGAAGGCCTTGGTCAGGCGGTCGGCCGCCTCCAGCACCACGTCGGCGCTGCGAGCGACCTCCAGCGTGTCCCGGCGCGGCGTGGACACGATCTCCAACAGGCCCTGGCAGTCCCTGTCCAGCGCCTGCAGCAGGCGGCGCGTGTCGGCGGCCAGCGAACCGGCGCCCAGGTCGGACAGGCTGGTCGTGAGCAGCTGCCGGCTGGCCGCCTGGATGTCGCGCGCGCGATCCGGCAACACGTTCAGCGTGGCCTGCACATAAGCCTTGGACAGGCGCTGCGACAGCGCGCGCATCTTGCCCGACCTGTTGATGGCTCCGCTGAGCGGGAGCCCCTGTGCCGCCACGGGCAACGCGAGCGAGGCGGTGGGGAGCAGCAGCAGCGCACCGCAGCCGACGAAGGCGCGGCGGCGAATCCCCATTTGGCTGGTTCTATTCATGGCGAGTCCCTCCTGGAAAGGAACTGTAGGAGGCGCCCATGCAGCCGGCTATCCCCCGCCAGGACTAGCACGCATCGTCCGGAGGGACTAGTTGGCTTCGTAGGCCGGTGCCCTCAGGCGTGCAGCATCCACACCAGGGCGGTGCCGCCGATCGAGAGCAGCACGTGCCCGAACGCCACGGTGCTGGAATAGCCGATGACGGCGACCGGGCTGTCCGAGCGCTCCTGTACCGCGGCCAGTCCCGCCGTCATGGTCTGCGCGCCGGCGAGTCCGCCGAGCAGCAGCAGCGGGTTGAGCCGCAGCACGTAACGGCCGACGAGCAGGCCGGTGATCTGCGGCACCAGTGTCACCACCACGCCGCCGAGGAATACCGTGAGCCCGACTTCCTGCAGGGCCTTGACGAACACCGGCCCAGCTTTCAGGCCGATCATGGCGACGAAGCCGGCCAGGCCAATGGATTTCATGAAATCGATCGCGTCGGGCGCCAGGATGGCGAAGCTGGGCCGCACGGAATTGCGCCAGCCCATGGCCAGGCCGAGCAGCAGGGTCGCGACGCTGGAGCCGAGGGCGACATGGATGCCGCCGATCGGGAACGCGACTGCCGCGCCGAGCAATGCGCCCGCGAAGATGCCCAGGCCCAGCGCCAGGTAGTCGGTGCCCTGTTCCTGCAGCACGTCCCCCGCCAGCGCCGCCACGCGCCGCACCGCGGGTTCGAGGCCGTGCAAGGTCAGGAGATCGCCCTGGTAGATCTTCGTGCCCGGCCCGATGGGAATCTTCTCGCCCCCGCGCCGGATGGATTTCAGGAACACGCCGCGCATCTGCTGCGCATCGCTCGCGATGTCCGCCAGCGTGCGTCCGGACAGCGAGCGGCTGCGGATCACCACGTCGAAGGTGGCCGAGGGCACGTCCAGCAACTCGCGGTCGGCGACCTCGCGCCGCTCGCCCATGACGCGCAGCAGCGACTCCTGGGGCCCCATGGCGGCCACCACGTCGCCGGCCCGGAGGACGAACTCGCTCGACGCAGTCAGGACCTCACCGCCGCGCCGTACACGCTCGATGAAGATGCGTTCATTGGCGATGTGGCTTTCGGCCTGGCCGATGCTCATGCCATCCGCCTCGCCGCCGGGCACGACCTCGTAGGCCCGGAACTCGAACATCTGCCAGGCCGAACTCACGCCCGGCGCGACACGCTCGATGCCCATTTCCTCTTCGAGCTTGCGTGCCTCCGCCTTCAGGTCGACGCGCAGCAGCCAGGGGCCTACGTGTGAGCAGAACAGGATCACGCCGATGGTGCCGAACAGGTAGCACAGCGCGTCGGCCACCGGGATCTGGGAGATCAGCCGGTGCTTCTCCTCTTCGGGGATGTTCAGGCTGCGGATCGCCTCGCTGGTCGTGCCGATGATCGGCGACTCGGTCAGGCCGCCGGACATCATGCCGGACGCGAAACCGAGTTCGAGCTTGAGCAGCTTGGCCATGGCGTAAGCGGCCAGCAGGCCGGTCAGCGGGACCACGCAGCCCAGCACCACCCAGCGCCAGCCGCCCTCACGCACGCCGCGAACGAAACCCGGCCCGGCCGAATAGCCGATGCCGTACATGAACATCAGGAACAGGAGCGCCTTCGCGGTGTCGGAAACTGGCACGTGCCAGAAGTAGCCGACCAGCACCCCGGCCAGGAGCGATCCGGTCACGGGACCCAGGCCGATCCCGCGGACCTTCCAGCTACCGATCCAGTACCCCAGGCCGATCGCGAGGAAGACGGCGATCTCGGGGTACTTCTCGAAATAGCCGGCGAGCCAGCCCATGTTTCAGGGCTGGTTCACGACGCCAGGCGCGCTCCCGGCCACGCTCCCTCTCGTCGGTTCAGAAGCTGTGCTTCAGGCCGACGTCGATGCCGTCGGAGTTCTTGCCCGGGGCAGTGATCGAGCCGGCCAGGCTGGCGGCCGCCGAGCCGCGGTTCTCCAGGTGCGCGTAGGTCACATAGGCCGCCGTGCGCTTGGACATGTTGTGCACGTAGCCGACGGCGATCTTGCGTGCCGTCGGGTTGGTGGCGGCATCCGTCTCGTACGACGAGAACGAGGCCTTGAGCTCGCCGGCGCCGATCGGCATCACCGCGCCGACCAGGTAGCCTTCGGCGTTGACCTTCACCAGCGAATCCATCTGGTCGTCGTACCAGCCGCCCATGAGCCTCAGGAAGCCGAAGTCCCAGTGGCCGCCCACGTTCCAGGAGGTGACGTCGCCAATGGTGGCCGTCGTGGCATAGCGCGTGACCCCGTAGGCGGCCGCGATGCCGAAGGGACCGCTCGCCCATCCCAGCCGGGCCTGGTAGCCGCTGCCGTCCTTGTCGTTCACGGTGTTGTCGGGGTTCTCGCCCATGAAGTACTGCGCCTCGCCGAAGAAGCCGCCCAGGTTGCCCGGGAGGAAGTAGCCGATCATGTTCGAGGCGCGCACGCCCGTCACCGGCGTGATGTTGAGCTGATCCGCCACGTTGCCGCCGACGCCGTTGGTGGTGAAGGGGTCGACCTGGTCGCGGTTGCGGTAGGTGGCGACATAGTCGCGCCCGAGGCGCAATTCGCCGAACCGGCTCAGCAGGCTTACCGTCGACCGGCGGTTGAAGGTGAGGCCGCCGGCGCCGTTGTTGGGCGTCGCCCCCGCGGGGAGCAACTGGTTGTTGGTGTTGGAGGCCGCGCCTGTCCCGTTGTCGGCGTTCACCCCCGCTTCCAGCCAGAAGCCGGCACCTACACCGCCGCCCAAATCCTCGACGCCCCGGAAGCCGACGCGTGATTGGGTGTTGGCGCCTTGCACCAGACGGGTCGAATCCGCGACATCGCCCTTGCCCCAGGACGCTGCGATGTCGACCACGCCGAAGAGGCTGACGTTGCTGGTGGTTACCGCGGCGCCGCCGGTGCCACCCACCTGCGCTAGTGCCGCTCCAGCCATCGACAGCGGAACGAGGGAAATCAACTTCATCTTCGTCATGGTCATCAGCTCCTGTCAAAAAACTTCATCTAGCGGCAAGCACCATCGCGAAGTAGCCGAAGATCGTCAGCAGGATGCCGGACACGGCATATCCGACCGGGAATCCGATCCACGGTACGGAGCTGTTGATTTCCTTGGCCGCCTCGCGGCAGGGGCCGGAGTGCGAGCGCGCGCCCGCGACACCGCCCATCAGCACGGCGGGATTGATCTTGAAAACGTGATAGCCCAGCGCCCACACGATGAAGGGCGGGATGGTGCAGGCGACGAAGCCAACCAGGAAGATCTTGAGCGCGAGCGCCCCGGTCAGCTGAGACAGCAGCGAATTGCCGGCATTGATGCCGACGATGCACACGAACACCACCAGGCCCAGGTCCTCGAGGATGTTGCGCGCGGCGTTCGGCGTGTTGCCGAAGAAGCGCAGCCGCGACTGCAGCGAGGACACGATGACGCCGGACACCAGCAGGCCGCCGGCGTTGCCCAGGCCCACGCTGGCGCCGAAAGCCGGGAAGGAGATCGCGCCGATCAACAGGCCCAGGATCATGCCCACCGACAGCGTGAGCAGGTCGGTGCTGGTGTTGGGCGTGGCGATGCGGCCGAGGATCTCGCCGGCCCGCTTCACCGCATCAGTCAAGCCCGCGACGAACATGACGTCCAGGCGCTGCAGCTTCGTGCCGGTGCCCACCGGGATCGGCTGCCCTGCGCGTTCGATGCGCGTGACCTGAACCTGACCCGCCAGTTCACCGCGGCTGAACGAACCCAGTTCCCGCCCCACGGCCTCCTTGTTGGTCATCAGGATCTCGGCCTGCGCCAGCGGGACGTTCAGCGTCCTCGCGTCGTCGATTTCCGGCCCGAGCGCGCCCATGTGCTGGGTCATGTCCCCACGGGTGCCGGCCAGCGCGATGATGTCGTTCGCTTGGAGCCTGACGTCGGGGTCCGCGCCCAGCAGGTCCTCGCCACGCCGCACGTTCAGCACGCGATATTCCGGATACTTGTTCCGGAAATCCTGGATGCTCTTGCCAGCCCATTCGCGGTTTTCGAGCTTGTAGGCCCGCGCGGCGAATGGCCGGTAGCCGGTCAGCCCCGCGTCATCGACGTTGCGAACGCCGTTTTCCTTTTCGTACTGGATGGCGGCGGCTCTGGCATCGATGCCCCACCAGCGGGGTAGGTACTTGCAGATCAGGATGATGCCGACCGTGCCCCAGATGTAGCTGATGCCGTAGGACAGCGCGATCATCGCGGACACCTGTTCAGGCGTGGTGCCCGAAGCCAGTTGCACCGCGCCCTGTTCCACCGCCTGTTCAGCCGAGCCGATGGCCGCGGACATGGTCTGCGAACCGGCCACCAGGCCGCCGGCCGCGCCCATGGGCAAGTCGAGCCAGCGTGCACCGATGACGCAGAGTGCCAATCCCATGAGCGATGAGAGTAGCGCCAGGAAAGTGAACTTGAGCCCGTCCCCTTTCAAGCTGTTAACAAACGAGGGTCCGACGCGCAGCCCCACGCCATACATGAACAGGTAGTAGAAGAGGCTCTTCGCGAAGTTGTTCAACTCCAGCTTGACCCCGTACAGCGACGCCCAGGTGGACATCGCGCAACCAACGACGATCGCCGCTGCCACCATGCCCAGCCCGTAGCCCTTCACGCTGAACTTGCCGACCCAGACCGCGAGGCCCACGGTCACGAACAGCAGCATGAATGGGTTTTTCGCAAGCCACTCGAAGATGTCTTTCATGGTCAGCTCCCCAGCTGGTTGTTACTTCGGTTGTTACGTCGGTTTCGTCGCTGATGTGGCACAAACGCTATAGCTCCGGCGCCGGCTATTTCAAAGCTCCGGTGCCGGCCCCTTTTTCGAGGTGGCGCGTTGGCTAATGGCCTCGGGCTTGAGCAGTTTCAGGCCGAGCGAGGCGTTGTAGCCATGGATCTCCTTGACGTCGAGCTTGCGCATGAACTCGATCGTGTCCGCTTCGATCACCTGCCCAGGCACCATGATCGGGAAGCCCGGCGGGTAGGGGATCACGAAGTTGGCCGACACCAGCGGAGGCCCCTTCTGGATGCGGACATCCACGTCCGGATGGTTCAGCTTCATGTGTTCGCATTGCTCTTCGCGGTAGGCGGAGAAGAAGGCGGCCCGCATGTGTCCTTCCGAGGTGCCGCTCTTGGCGTTGTCGCGGTACACCTCGTGGAAACGGCTGAAGTTCGGCAGGTCGGGGACGTCCTCCATCAGCGCCTTCACGCGCGCCTTGAACGCTTCCTGTGCCGCGGCGCCGCCCTCGGCCAGCCTCTGCTCCACATCGCGTGACACATCAGCCAGCACCTTCAGCAGGTGGGCGACGTCGCTGCGCGAGTTGTTGATGTTGGTCTGCACCAGGATCGAATTGCGCGAGGTCTTGTTGATCTGGACGTCGTACTTGGAGGCCAGCAGCCCCTTGAACTGCGTGCCGTCGTAGCCCGCCCGGCCGGTGACGATGGTCAGCCGGGTGGGGTCGAGCGCGAACTCGTCGTTTTCCCAGGCCTCCAGCACCCGGTCCCAGCTCGCGTTCGGGCGGCCGTAGTCCTCGACCCCCGACTCGCGGAACTCCCGGGGCACCATCTCGCCCGGCGTGGTGATGTGGAAGTACTTGGAGATCAGCGGATGGTTGTTGACCTGCTTGCGCAGGTCCAGCGCCAGGTCGATCGACGACAGCACCAGTTCGTAGCCTTCCAACTCCATCTGCCGCCGAGCCAGGTCGAGCGAGGCGATGATCTGCAGGTTGGGCGAGGTGGACGTGTGCGTGTAGAAGGCCTCGTGGAACTGCTCCTCGACGTGCACGAAATCCTGGTCGCGCACGAAGATCATCGAGCCCTGGCGCAGCGCCGACATCGACTTGTGGGTCGAGTTGGTCTGGTACACGCGCAGGCGCGTGCGGTCGGGGTCGGGCATGAGCCGCGTGTCCAGCAGGGCGGGATCGTTGGGATCCAGGTCGTCGCCAACCTTGCCCTTCATCTTGGACTTCCATTCCTCGTAGGCGTCCCGGTAGGAGGCCGAGGCCAGCATTTCCTCGATCGCCTGGGCCGCGCCCATGCCCGTGCGCCGGCGGTGGAAGGCAGAGAAACGGGCGAAGCCGAACCAGGCCTCGTCCCACAGGAAGATCAGGTCGGGCTTGATCGCCAGGCACTCCTCCATCACGCGCCGGCAGTTGTACATGTGGCCGTCGAAGGTGCAGTTGGTCAGGTCCACCAGGCGCGCCTTGTCCAGCTTGCCTTCGGCCTTCAACGTGAGCAGCGCCTGCTTGATCGTGCGCAGCGGCACGGCGCCGTACATCGAGTACTGCACCATCGGGAAGGCTTCCAGGTACAGTGGCTGCGAGCCGGCGAGCACCAGGCCGTAGTGGTGCGACTTGTGGCAGTTTCGGTCGATCAGCACGATGTCGCCCGGCCGGCACAGGGCCTGCACCACGATCTTGTTCGAGGTCGAGGTGCCGTTGGTTCCGAAGAAGACGTGGTGCGCGCCGAAGGCGCGTGCTGCCTTCTCCTGCGCCTCCTTGATGTTGCCCACCGGGTCGAGCAGGCTGTCCAGGCCGCCGGAGGTGGCCGAGGATTCCGCCAGGAACAGATTGGCGCCATAGAAGTGGCCCATGTCACGGATCCAGTGCGACTTGAAGATCGACTTGCCGCGGGCGACCGGCAGCGCGTGGAAGGTGCCAACGGGCCGGGCCGCGTACTTCTTCAGGTTGTCGAAATAGGGCGTCTCGTAGCGTTCCATCACGCCGGCGAGGATGCTCAGGTGGATCTCCATCAGTTCCTCGACCTCGTAGAACACCCGCCGCACCAGCCGGCTCAACTCGCTGGTGGCGGCTTCCTCGACGCCGCGCTCGCTCACAAGGTACACGTCGAGCTCGGGGCGGATCTTCTTGATCCCGCTGGCCAGGCGCAGGCCGTAGTTGCGCGGCATGCCGTCGTCCTCGATCTCGCCGTGGCGCCGGAGCAGATCGCCCAGCGCGGGCAGCGCATGGCGCGACTTGAACTGAAAGCCGTCGTAGATCACCACGGCCTGGATGTTGGTGTTGACGATGGTGGCGACGAGCGCGTCTTCGAAAGTGAAGGTCGGCACCGTCTCATAGGTGAACGGATCCTCGGGTCGCCGGAGCTTGCGCAGCTCGCGTTGCGGCTGGTTGGTTCGCGCGCTTTCCGGCGCCACGGTGAGCAGTTCGAAGTAGGGCCGCTGCGCTACATCGGGCGCCATGCCGGGGGGCAGGCGGTCGGCAAAGCTCATGTCGCCGCTTTCCTCTTCGAGGTTCCAGGCGGCCGGGTCTCGCCGGTACGCGCTGGAGAAGATCGCCGTCTTGATCCGGTGCACGGCACTGGCGAAGCCGGGGGCGTCGCGCCCCTCGGCCAGTTCCCGCAGCGCGCGCATCAGTCCGGTGCCCGGGTAGGCCCAGTAGTTCTCGAGCGGCTCCATTTCCGCGAACAGCGCGCCGATTTCAGACGCCAGCTTGGCACGGTCACCGCGGCCCGCGGCATAGGCTTCCGCGCACGCCTGCAGCCGGCTCCATCGGTCGCGGCGCGCATCGGTGGCGGAAAAGAAGTCGGCCAGCGTGAGGTTGTCGCTGGACTGTGAAGCCGATCGGTCTCTCGACATGGGGATCCTCTCCGTGCGTGGTGGCCTCGCGGACTGCAGAGGCCTGCGCGTTCAGCGTACGTCAAGGCCATCCAGCGGGAAATGCGGGAAAGGGGAAATGCAGGTCCGTGCAGGACCCCATGCCGGGAACACTGCCCCTCACCCTAATTGACGTGCGCGGGTTCGGACCAAAGACTGTGCTGACCTGCGTCCATGCAGCGGCATGGCCGTGCCGGCAGCTCAGGAGGAAACGACGATGTCATATCGGCAGCTCATGTGTGTCGCAGCGCTCGTGCCCATCGCGCTGGCCGGCGGCTGCGGAGGCGGCAAGAAGGCGCCGGCCGCGGGGCCGATGGTCGCTGAGGTGACGACCGTCACCGTGCAATCGCGCGAGGTGCCCTACCTCTACGAGTTCGTCGGCCAGACCGAGAGCTCGCAGCAGGTGGAGATCCGGGCCCGGGTCGAAGGCTTCCTGGAAAAGCGCATGTACACAGAAGGCACGCCGGTCAAGCCCGGGCAGGTGATGTTCGTGATGGACAAGAAGCCGTTCCAGGCCGCGCTCCAGGCGGCCGAAGGCGAACTGGCCCAGCAGAAGGCACGCCTGACCACCGCGCGTGCCAATCTCAACCGTGTGCGGCCGCTGGTGCAGGAGGATGCGCTGGCCAAGAAGGAACTCGATGACGCGCAGGGCCAGGAGCAGGCCGCCGCCGCCGCGGTGGAGTCCGCGCAAGCCAAGGTGATCAACGCCAAGCTCAATCTCGGCTATACGACGATCACGGCGCCGGTGGCGGGCCTGTCGTCCTTCGCCAAGGTGCAGGACGGTGCCTACGTGAACGCGCAGAACAGCCTGCTGACCTATGTCGCCAAGCTCGATCCGATGCGCGTGAACTTCAGCGTGTCCGAGAACGAGACGCTGCGGCTGCGCTCCGACCTGTCCAAGGGACGGCTCAAACCAAGCCAGGACGACAAGTACATGGTGGACGTGGTGCTGGCCGACGGCAGCACCTTTCCCACGGCCGGCCGCATCACCTTTGCCGATGCCGCCTTCAGCGAAACGACCGGCACCTTCCTGATACGGGCCGAATTGCCCAACCCGCAAGGGACATTGCGGCCGGGGCAATTCGTGCGCGTCAAGGTGCGGGGCTTCTCGCGATTGAACGCGATCATCGTGCCGCAGGTGGCGATGCAGGAGGGGCCGCGCGGCACCTACGTGTGGATCGTCGGTCCCGACGGCAAGGCGGCGCAGCGCACCGTCGAGGCCGGAGTCTGGATGGGCGACAACTGGCTGGTCGATTCCGGCCTGAAGGATGGTGAGCACGTCATCGTCGGCGGCTTCCTGAAGCTGGCGCCCGGCGTGGCTGTGAAGGAAACCCCGGCAGCGGCGTCGCCCGCGAGCGCGCCGGCCAGCGCGGCTGCCGCCGCGGCGGGCGCGAGCGGAACCAAGCAATGAAATTTGCCCACTTCTTCATCGACCGGCCGATCTTCGCGTCGGTCATCTCGATCATCCTGGTCATCGCCGGCACGGTGGCGATGCTGAACCTGCCGATCGCGCAGTTCCCCGAGATCACGCCGCCGCAGATCCAGGTAACTGCCACCTACCCGGGCGCGAGTGCCGAGGTGGTGTCACAGAACGTGGCCGCACCCATCGAGCAGCAGGTCAACGGCGCGGACCGGATGATGTACATGAACTCCACCTCGAGTTCGACCGGGAACATGTCGCTGTCGATCTTCTTCGAGATCGGTACCGACCCCGAGCTGGCGCAGGTGGACGTGCAGAACCGGGTGAACCTGGCGCTGCCCCAGCTGCCTTCCGCCGTGAGCGCGCAGGGCGTGTCGGTGCAGAAGAAGTCGTCGGCCTTCATGATGATCATCGCGATCTTCTCGCCGGACGACAGCCTAGGCACCACGTATGTGGCGAACTACGCCAATATCAATGTGCTGGACGCGATCAAGCGTATTCCTGGCGCGAACCAGGCAGCGATCCTGGGCTACCCCGACTACGCCATGCGCATCTGGCTGCGGCCGGACCGCATGGCGAGCCTGAAACTGACCGCGACCGACATTCAGAATGCCGTCGCGCAGCAGAACCAGCAATTCGCCGCCGGCCGGCTGGGCGCGTCGCCCACCGCACGTCCGGTGCAGCAGACCATTCCGGTGGCGACCTCGGGCCGCATGATCGAGACCGAGCAGTTCGACAACATCATCCTGCGGGCTGAGTCCGGTACCGGGGCGATCGTGCGGGTCAAGGATGTCGGCCGCGCCGAGCTCGGTTCCAAGGACTATTCGATCCGGGGCAAGTTCAACGGCAAGACGGCCACGCTGATCGCCATTTACCAGCAGCCCGGTGCCAATGCGCTGCAAGTGGCCAAGGATGTGCGGGCCACGCTGGAACGCTTGCGCCCTGCCTTTCCCAACGGGCTGGAATACAACATCTCGCTGGACACCACGGAGTTCGTGAAGGAATCGATCAACGAGGTGGTTCACACATTCATCGAGGCGGTGATTCTGGTCGTTCTGGTGGTGTACCTGTTCCTCCAGAGCTTCCGCGCCACGCTGGTTCCCATCCTGGCGGTGCCGGTGTCCATCATCGGCGCCTTCATCGGCATGTCGGCCATGGGGTTCTCGGTGAACATGCTGACCCTGTTCGGCATGGTGCTGGCGATCGGCATCGTGGTGGACGACGCGATCGTGGTGGTGGAGAACGTCGAGCGCAACATGTCCGAATTCCACCTGCCGCCGCGCGAGGCCGCCAAGAAAGCGATGGACGAAGTGACCGGGCCGGTGATCGCGATCGTGCTGGTGCTGTGCGCGGTGTTCATCCCCGTGGCCTTCCTCTCGGGTATCACCGGCCAGTTGTACAAGCAGTTTGCGATCACGATCGCGGTGTCGGTGGTGCTGTCGGGCGTGGTGGCCCTGACCCTGGCGCCCGCGCTGTCGGCCATCCTGCTCAAGCCCCATGCGCCTGGTCCGCGCAAGGGCTTCTTCGGCTGGTTCAACCGCCAGTTCGATCGTCTCACCTCGGGCTACACGGCGGGCGTGAAGTGGGCCATCCGGCGCGCCTTCCTGGCGATCGCGCTGATCGTCGCAATGACGGCCGTGACGCTGGGCCTGTTCAGCCGCGTGCCGTCGTCGTTCCTGCCGGTGGAGGACCAGGGCTACATCTACACCGCGGTCATCATGCCGGATGCGGCGAGCCTGGACCGCACCGAGGTCATCACCGATCGTGTGCAACAGTGGTATTCAAAGCAACCAGGGGTCGTTGCCGTGGCGACCGCGCCGGGTTTCAGCCTCATCGATTCGCAGAACAAGACCAATGCGGGCGTGCTGTTCGTCTCGCTGGCGGGCTTTGCCGAGCGCAAGGACGCCGAACTCCAGGCCGACGCCCTGATCCGGCGGGCGTCCGAAGAATTCGCAGGCATCCGCGAGGCCGTGGTGGTGCCGCTGAATCCGCCGTCGATCCCGGGACTGGGCACGACGGGCGGCTTCGAGTTCTGGGTGCAAAGCGAGGGTGACGCCAGCTACCAGCAGATAGAAGGGGTGGCGCGCGACTTGATCGCGAAGGCGCGGCAACGGCCGGAACTCGCGGGCGTGAGCTCGACGATCAACTCGCGCGGGCGCCAAATGCTGGTGGACGTCGATCGCGAGAAAGCCGAAAGCCTCGGTGTGCCGGTCCAGGAGGTGTATTCGACCCTGCAGACGCTGTTCGGCTCGCTGTATGTCAGCCAGTTCCCCAAGAGCAGCCGCCTGTTCCAGGTGATCCTGCAGGCCGAGCCCGACTTCCGGATGCGGCCGGAAGACCTGCAGAACATGTTCGTGCGCAACAAGGCCGGCGACATGGTCCCGCTGAAGGCGATGTGCTCGACCCGCTACGTGACGGGCGCGGACATCGTCACCCGGTTCAACAACTTCCAGGCCGCCAAGATCACGGGCGGCCCAGCCCCAGGCTACAGCTCCGGCCAGGCGCTGGCGGTCATGGAAGAACTGGCGCGTGACTTGCCCCAGGGCTTTTCGTTCGCGTGGTCGGGGCAGGCGTTCGAGGAACGCACGGCAGGCTCCACCGCGGGACTGGTGTTCGCATTCGCCCTCGTGATGGTGTTCCTGATCCTGGCCGCGCAGTACGAGAAATGGACGCTGCCCATTGGCGTGCTGTTGGCGGTCCCGTTCGCGCTGTTCGGCGCCATCCTCGCGATCTGGATGCGGGGCACGGAGAACGATGTGTACTTCCAGATCGGCCTCACGGTGCTTATTGCTCTGGCGGCCAAGAACGCGATCCTGATCTTCGAGTTTGCCGTTGAGCTGCAGCACAAGGAGAAGATGAGCGCGCTCGATGCGGCGCTCGAAGCGGCGAAGCTGCGCCTGCGGCCGATCATCATGACCTCGCTGGCCTTCATCCTGGGGTGCGTCCCGCTGGCGATCGCGAGCGGCGCGTCCTCGGCGAGCCGCCATTCGCTGGGGACTGGCGTCATCGGCGGCATGCTGGGCGCGACGGTGATCGCGATCTTTGTCATTCCGATGTTCTATTGGGGCCTGATCGTGCTCAGCGATCGCTTCGCCGGCAAGAAGGCGCCCCATCCGAAGGAGCCGCCCGCGCCGCCCCACGGGTCGGTGCTGCCCGAAGGCACGCCTGCCGCGAAAGTCGACGATGGCTTCTAAGACACGCATCGCGGCCTTCGCGGCCTTCGCGGCCGTGGGCCTGCTGGTGGCCGGCTGCACGCTGGGTCCGAACTACCAGCGCCCCTCGCTGGCCGTGCCGGAGAAATACCGGTTCGCCGAGACGACGCCTGGGGTGGCCGGCGCCGCGGAAAGCGCCTGGTGGCAGGGCTTCAACGACCCGGCGCTCGACGCGCTGGTCGCGGAGGCGCTCGCGGCCAACTACGACCTCGAAGCCGCGGCCGCGCGCGTGGATCGATTCAACGGACTGCTGACCGTGACGCGTTCGGGCTTGTACCCGCAGGTGTCGGCCCAGCTGGGCGGCACCCGACAGCGCTTGAGTGACCGTTCGGGCACCGTGGTGCCGGCGGACAACCCTTTCAATTCGGTGACCGGCAGCCTGCTCGCGAGCTGGGAGATCGACCTGTTCGGGCGGGTGCGACGGCAGAGCGAGGCTGCACTCGCGGCCCTGCGCGGCAGCGAGGAGTTCCGGCGCGGCGTGGTGCTGTCGGTGGTGTCATCGGTGGCCGCCAGCTATGTGCGGCTGCGTGACCTGGACCGGCAGCTCGAAGTAGCGCGTGACACGGTCGGGATCCGCGAGGACGCGCTGCGCGTCTTCGAGCGGCGCTTCCGGGGCGGCGTCGTCTCCGAGGTCGAAGTGCAGCAGGCGCGCTCGGAACTGGCTGCCGCGCAGCGCACGGTACCCACGCTGCAGCAGTCGATCGCGCAAGAGGAGAACGCTCTCTCGGTCCTGGTGGGCCGCAACCCGGGGCCCATCGCGCGCGGCAAGCCGATCGACCAGCTCGCGCTGCCGGCCGTGCCGGCCGGCCTGCCGTCCAGCGTGCTGGAGCGCCGGCCCGATGTGCGCGAGGCCGAACAGGCGCTGGTGTCGGCGAACGCCGGCATCGGCGCGGCGCGGGCGCTTTACTTCCCCAGCATTTCACTCACCGGCGCGCTGGGCGTGGCGAGCACGTCGCTGTCCGGGCTGTCGTCGGCGTCGCAGGCCTGGAGCTATGGCGCGGCCGCGACCATGCCGATCTTCACCGGCGGCGCCATCTCGGGCCAGGTCCAGTCCGCCGAAGCCGCCACGCGTGAGGCGGTCGCGCAGTACCGCCGGGCCGTGCAGGTGGCGTTCCGCGAGACCGAGGACGCGCTGGTCGGGGTGGAGAAGACCGTGCAGGCACGCGATACCCAGCTGCGGCAGGTGCAGGCGCTGCAGCGCTATTCGATCCAGTCGCGCAAGCGCTATGAGGGCGGCTACACCAGCTACCTGGAAGTGCTGGATGCGGACCGCAGCCTCTTCAACGCCCAGCTGGATCTCTCGCAGACCCAGGCCGACGTGCTGCTGCAGCACATCGCGCTGTACAAGGCGCTGGCCGGCGGCTGGGTGGACCTGGCGGACCGTCCCACGCCGAAACCGCTCGCGGCAGAGCAAGCCGCGCGCTGACCGGTGCACCGGTCGGGGCACCGGGCGTCGCCGTCGGTCGTACATTGACCGGATGCGCTCTCCCGAGCTGGTTGTCCTGCATGAGCACCCGGAGTGGCAGAAGCCGCTTTTCGCTGCGCTGGAGAAGCGCGGCGTCGACTTCGCCCCGTTCCACGTCACGCATGCGGCGTTCACCAACACCGATCCACCCGCGGCGAAGCTGTATTTCAACCAGGCCAGCCCGAGCGCCTACCTTCGCGGCAACACGCGGGCCGTGCCGCTCGCGCTGGCTTACATGCGCACGCTGGAGCGCCTCGGCGCGCGCGTGCTGAACGGCGCCGACGTGTTCGCGCTCGAGTTGAGCAAGAGTGCCCAGGCGGCGCTGCTGCATTCGCTGGGCATAGACACGCCGCGCTCGCTCACCTTCAACGATCCCGCCGCGCTGCGGCGCCATGCCGGCGGGATCGCCTGGCCCGCCGTGCTCAAGCCGGACCAGGGTGGCAGCGGGGCCCGCATCCAGGTGGTCGAGTCGATCGAGGCGGTGGAAGCGGTCTTTCGCCAGGACCCGGGCATCTGGCTGCCGGACAACCTGTTCCTGCTGCAGGAGTACCTGCCGCACGACCCCGATCAGGGCATCGTGCGCCTGGAATTCCTCGGCGGCAAGTTGCTGTATGCGATGCGCGTCAGGACTCATGGCCGCTTCAACCTCTGCCCCTCGCCGGTGTGCAACCCGGACGTTGGCGAGGCCGCATGCGAGATCCCCGAGCCGCAGCAGGACGCGCCCCCGGTGGAGTTCCTTCCCTTCCATGAGGTGCCGCGCGAAGCCGTGGAGACGGCGCTGCGCATCGTGCGCGCGGCCCGCCTCGACGTCGGCGGCATCGAATACCTCGAGGCGCCCCATGGTCGGCGCGTGTTCTACGACATCAACGCCAACTCGAACCTGCGACCCTCGGTGGCGGAGTCGTTCGGCTTCGACCCGTTCGAGCGCGTGGTGGATTTCCTGGTGGCCCAGTTGAATCGATGAACGGCAAGCAGGGCGTCACAGGGCTGTCAAGTACTACTCGTAACCCGCGGCACGGGGCTGCCCGTTTCGCAGGCACGGCAGTGCAGCCCGCATGAATGCTGCATTTGCCAACGGCAGCCGGGACAAACCAACAGGGTTATCCACAGCGGCGGTGGATATCACCGCCCAGGTTTTTGTTTCGATCTTGCGAAGGATTTCGCAAATTCCTCCCGTTCTGTCCTCAGCCGCAGACGCGACAGCGTTGAGCGGTGTGCATGCGAACGCACACGCCCGCCGCAGCCCTGTTGACGCCGGCCCTGGCGGGATTCGTCGCCGGCACGGCCTTGCAGCTGCAGCAGCCCGCCCTGGATGACGGCCTGCTGTATGCGGCCGTGGCCGCGCTGGGCCTGCTGATGGCGTGCAGCATCGCACTGGTGCACAGCCGCCCTTTGGCAGGCGCAGCCCTGTTCGCGGGCGTCGCGGCGCTCGCCTTCAGCCTGTGCGGCGCCCGCGCGCTGGATATCCAGGCCCGCGGACTGGCAGCCGAACTGGAAGGGCGCGAGCTGACGGTCACCGGCGTCGTCGCCGCGATGCCGCAACGCGGCGACACCGGGGTGCGCTTTCGCTTCGAGGTGGAGTCGGCAACGCTCGAGCGCGAAGCGGTGCGCTTGCCGCCGCAGCTTTATCTGGGCTGGTACGCGGGCCCGGCCGACGCCGGCGCGGCCCCGCCGGACCTGCGCGCCGGCGAGCGCTGGCGCCTGCAGGTGCGGCTGAAGGCACCGCACGGGCATCAGAACCCGCACGGCTTCGACTACGAACTGTGGCTGTGGGAGCAGGGCATGCAGGCCACGGGCTACGTGCGCGCCGGACCGCGCAATGCAGCGCCGCAGCGCCTGGCGCAGACTTGGCGGCACCCGGTGGAACTGGCGCGGCAGTCGGTGCGCGACGCGGTCTTGCGGCAGGTCGCGGACCGCAAGACCGCCGGCATCCTGGCGGCGCTGATCGTGGGCGACCAGAACGCCATCGAGCGCGCGGACTGGGACATCTTCCGCGCGACCGGCGTCGCGCACTTGATGAGCATCTCGGGCCTGCACATCACCATGTTCGCGTGGGCGGCCGCGCTGGCGGTGGGCGCGCTGTGGCGGCGCGGCCAGCGCCTGTGCCTGGCCGTGCCGGCGCAGCATGCGGCGCTGCTGGGCGGGCTGGGCATCGCCTGGGCCTACGCACTTTTCAGCGGCTGGGGCGTGCCGGCGCAGCGCACGATCTGGATGCTCGCCGCGGTGAGCGCGCTGCGCCTGGCCGGCCGGCGCTGGCCTTGGCCGCAGGTCTGGCTGATGGCGTGCGCGTTGGTGCTGGCGCTCGACCCCTGGGCGATGCTGCAGGCCGGCTTCTGGTTGAGCTTTGTCGCCGTGGGCGTGTTGTTCGCCGCGGACCCGGGCGCGCAGGCGCCGCCCGCCCGCAGCCGGCTGCGACAGGCCGTCGACCGCCTGCGCGCGGCCCTGCACGAACAGTGGGTGGTGACCCTCGCGCTGACGCCGATGGCGCTGCTGCTGTTCGGCCAGGTCTCGGTGGTGGGCTTGCCGGCGAATGCGCTGGCCATTCCCTGGGTGACGCTGGTGGTCACGCCGCTGGCGCTCGCCGGCGTGGCCTTCAATGGCTTGTGGGCGCTCGCGGCAGCTGCCCTCCAGGGCTTGCAGGTCTGGCTGGAGTGGCTGGCCTCGCTGCCATTCGCGACGGTTTCGTTGCCCGCGGCGCCGCTGTGGGCCGGCGTCGCAGGCGTGACCGGTGGACTGCTACTGGCGATGCGCCTGCCCTGGCATGCGCGCTTGCTTGGCGTGCCCCTGCTGCTGCCGGTGCTGCTGTGGCAGGGCGTCCGCCCGCCCGCCGGCGAGTTCGAACTCCTCGCCGCCGATGTCGGGCAGGGCAATGCCGTCATCGTGCGCACCGCCGGTCACACGCTGGTCTACGACGCGGGACCGCGCTGGGGCCCGGACAGCGACGCCGGACACCGCGTCCTGGTGCCGCTGCTGCGTGCCTTCGACGAGCGGGTGGACATCCTGATGCTCAGCCACCGCGACACAGACCACACCGGCGGGGCGGCGGCGGTGCTGTCCATGCAGCCGCAGGCGGCCCTGGTGAGCTCGCTGGAAGACGGCCATCCCTTGCTGGCATGGCCCGCTTCGACGCGCTGCACCGGGGGCCAACGCTGGCGCTGGGACGCTGTGGACTTCGAACTCCTGCATCCCGCGGCCGCCGACTACGGCGCGGCGGCCCGGCCCAATGCCCTCAGCTGCGTGCTGCGCGTCTCCAATGGGCAGCGCAGCGCGCTGCTGCCCGGCGATGTGGAGGCGCGGCAGGAGGCCCAGCTCGTGGCCAGCGGCGCGCCGCTGTCGGCCGACCTGCTGCTGGTGCCGCACCATGGGAGCAAGACCTCGTCCAGCGCGGATTTCCTGGACGCGGTGCATCCTTCGCTCGCGCTGGTGCAGGCCGGCTGGCGCAATCGCTTCGGCCATCCGGCGCCCGTGGTCCTGGAACGCCTGCGGGAACGCGGCATCGCGGTGATCGACTCGCCGCACTGCGGCGCGGCCGGCTGGCGATCCTGGCAGCCCGGGCAGGTCACCTGCGAGCGCGAACTGCGGCCGAGGTATTGGCGCCACCCGGTCCCTTGATCGGCAGGCTTCCTGCGACATGGCGGGCTCCGGACCCCTTTGAAGGGCGCGGAAATTGCTATCCTTCATGGACAGGACACCAGCCCTCCATGCACAAATTCGACGAGATGCTCTCGCGCGTGCCCGCAGGCGGCCCGCTGCAGTTCCAAAGCCAGGTCCAGGGTGGACCGGACCCGTCGCAGGTCCAGCTGCAGGGCGTGCGCGACCACTACCGGGCCTACGCCGACTGGCTGGGACAGCAGCCGCCGGGCGTGATGCAGTCGCGGCGCGCCGAAGCCGAGATGATCTTCCGCCGCGTCGGCATCACCTTCGCCGTGTATGGCGCCAAGGACGAGGACGGCGCGGGCACCGAGCGCCTGATCCCCTTCGACCTGATCCCGCGCATCATTCCCGCGGCCGAATGGGCCAGCATGGAGCGCGGCCTGGTGCAGCGCGTCACGGCACTGAACCGCTTCCTGCACGACGTCTACCACGAGCAGGAGATCCTGAGGGCCGGCGTGATCCCGGCCGAGCAGGTGCTGAACAACGCGCAGTACCGCAAGGAGATGCAGGGCGTCTATACGCCGCATCGCGTGTACTCGCACATCGCCGGGGTCGACATCGTGCGCGCGCCCAATGAGCAGGGCGAGGGCGAGTACTACGTGCTGGAAGACAACCTGCGGGTGCCCAGCGGGGTGAGCTACATGCTGGAAGACCGCAAGATGATGATGCGGCTCTTCCCCGACCTCTTCAGCACCCACCAGGTGGCGCCGGTGATGCACTACCCGGACCTGCTGCTGGAAACCCTGCGCGCCTGCGCGCAGCCCGGCGCGTCCGATCCCACGGTGGTGGTGCTCACCCCCGGCATGTACAACAGCGCCTACTTCGAGCATGCCTTCCTGGCGCAGCAGATGGGCGTGGAACTGGTGGAAGGGCAGGACCTGTTCGTCAAGGACCGCTTCGTGTACATGCGCACCACGCGCGGCCCGCGCCGGGTGGATGTGATCTACCGCCGCATCGACGACGACTACCTCGACCCGTCGGTGTTCCGCCCGACCTCGACGCTGGGCTGCCACGGGCTGCTGGATGCGTACCGCTCGGGCAACGTGACCATCTGCAATGCCGTCGGCGCCGGCGTGGCGGACGACAAGTCGATCTACCCCTACGTGCCCAAGATGATCGAGTTCTACCTGGGCGAGAAGCCGATCCTGAAGAACGTGCCAACGCACATGTGCCGCGATCCGCAGTCGCTGAAATACGTGCTGTCCAACCTGAAGGATCTGGTGGTCAAGGAAGTGCACGGCGCCGGCGGCTACGGCATGCTTGTCGGCCCCGCCGCCAGCCAGCAGGAGATCGAAGAGTTCCGCAGGGCGCTGGAGGCCCGCCCCGAGGGCTACATCGCCCAGCCCACGCTCTCACTGTCGAGCTGCCCCACCTTCGTCGAGAGCGGCATCGCGCCGCGCCACATCGACCTGCGGCCCTTCGTGCTTTCGGGCAAGGAGGTGCAGATGGTGCCGGGCGGCCTCACGCGCGTGGCGCTCAAGGAGGGCTCGCTGGTGGTGAACTCGTCGCAGGGCGGCGGCACCAAGGACACCTGGATCCTGGAGGTCTGAGATGCTGTCACGCACCGCCGACCACCTGTTCTGGATGTCGCGCTACACGGAGCGGGCGGGCGACATGCCGAAGGCATTCGCGGGGAGCACTGACAAGTGCGCGAAGCGCTTGTCATGTGCTCACCAAAACACCGGCAATCGCGAAGCGATTGTGGCGGGGTTTTTGGCCCGCCAGGAGCGCTAGATGCTGTCACGAACCGCCGATCACCTCTTCTGGATGTCCAGGTACACGGAGCGGGCCGAAAATACCGCGCGCATGCTCGATGTGAATTACCAGACCTCGCTGCTGCCGCAATCGGCGGCCGTGGCGCAACTGGGCTGGCAGGGCATGCTGTCGATCAGCGAGCTGATGCCGGCCTACAGCGCCAAGCACGGCGAAATCAGGCCGCGGCAGGTGATGGAATTCATGGTCAAGGACGAGAGCAATGCGTCCTCGATCCTGTCGTGCCTGAAGGCCGCGCGCGAGAACGCGCGGGCCGTGCGCGGCTCGCTCACCACCGAGGCCTGGGAAACGCAGAACCAGACCTGGCTCGAAGTGAACCGCATGATCCGCGAGGGCGAGTTCGAGCGCGATCCCGGGCAGTTCTTCGAGTGGGTGAAGTTCCGCTCGCACCTCTCGCGCGGCGTCACGGTGGGCACCATGCTGATGGACGAGGCGCTGCATTTCATGCGCCTGGGCACCTTCCTCGAGCGTGCCGACAACACCGCGCGGCTGGTGGACGTGAAGTTCCACGCCGTGCAGAGCGACTTCTTCGGCACCGCCAGCGAGAAGGACCAGGAGTACGACTTCTACCACTGGAGCGCGATCCTGCGCAGCGTCTCGGCCTTCGAGGTGTACCGCAAGGTCTATCGCGACGTGATCCGGCCCGAGCGCGTCGCCGAACTGCTGATACTGCGGGCCGACATGCCGCGTTCGCTGCACGCCAGCTTGAACGAGGTGGTGGCCAACCTGGCGGCCGTCGCCAACGACGAGTCGGCCGAAACGCAGCGCCGCGCCGGCAAGCTGCGCGCGGAGCTGCAGTACGGCAACATCGAAGAGATCCTCACCAACGGATTGCACGCCTTCCTCACCCAGTTCCTCGATCGCGTGAATGATCTGGGCTCGCGAATCAGCCGGGACTTCCTGATCCCGGTGCTGAATTGAGCGGCGCGCAGGCGCTGGAGCAGGGCGTGGCCTTGCTCGACGGCGGACGCTTCCACGAAGCGGTGCAGGTCTTCGGCGCCCTGTTGCGTGCCAATCCGGCCTCGGCGGAGCCCCGGCTGGGGCTGGCGCGTGCCATGCTGGGCATGGGCGATGGCTGGGCGTCGGCCGCGTGGCTGAGCGATGCCTGCCGCTCGGCGCCGCATCGGCCCGAACTGTGGCTGGAACTGGGGCGCCTGCTGGTGGCGCAGCAGCGTGAGAGCGAACTCGAGCCGCTGCTGCACGGCGCCATCGCGGCCAACCCGGACTCGGTGCCGCTGCTGCAGATGCAGGGTGAGCTTTACCTGCGCCGCAAGGCCCATGTCCCGGGACTGCGCGCCTGGCAGCGTCTGGCCGAACTGCAGCCGCAGGATCCCGCCGCGCTCCTGAATTACGGCTTTTGCCTGGAGCAGGCCGGGGCCGTCGAGAAGGCGGTGATGGTCTACCGGCAGGCCCTGGCGAGAAAGCCTGACCTGATGGAAGCGCACGTCAACCTCTCCGGCGTGCTGTGGCGCGTGGAGGACTTCGAGGGTGCGCTCGCGCATGCGCAGCGGGCGGTGCAACTGGCGCCCGAGCATCCCTATGCCGTTCGCATCCTCGGCACCGCCTACCTGAACCTCAATCGACTGGATGAAGCCGAGGCGCAGTTGCGGCGTGCGTTGCGGCTGCTGCCCGGCTTTTCGCTGGCCGAGATCGACCTGGCATTCACCCTGCTGCTCGCGGGCCGGCTGAAGGAGGGCTGGCCGCTGTACGGGCTGCGCTGGCGCGACAAGGAGCGCATGAAGCGGCCGGATTTCTTCAACCCCGAGTTCGAATGGAAGGGGCGCGGGCTGCAGCCGCTGCGCGGCAAGCGCATCGCCATCTATGCGGAGCAGGGGCTGGGCGACGTGATCCAGTTCGCGCGCTATGTGCGCGTGCTGCAGGCCGAGGGCGCGACCGTGGTGGGCGTGGTGCAACCCGAACTCGTGCCGCTGATGGAGCACAGCCTGGAGGGCCTGCAGTGCCTCACGCCGCAGCGCACGCTGCAAGCCGACTATCACGTGGCCCTGCTGGACCTGCCGATGCACCTGGGCACGACGCTGGACGACATCCCCGTGCAGCAGCCCTACCTGCGCGCGCCGGAGCAGAAGCGGGCCGAATGGGCCGCGCGCATGCCCGACGCGCAAGGGCGCCTGCGCGTGGGCCTGGCTTGGTCCGGCTCGCTGCAGCAGGTGAACAACAACAACCGGGCGATGCGCCTGTCGCAGCTGATGCCGGTCATCGGCCTGCCGCAGCTCCAGTGCTTCAGCCTGCAGAAGGCCGACGTCGGCGCGCATACCGACATCGCGGCGTCGCCGGAGCTGCTGCTGGACCTGACGCCGCATTGGCAGGACTTCACCGACAGTGCGGCCATGATCGCCCACCTCGATCTGGTGATCACCGTCGACACTTCCATCGCCCACCTCGCCGGCGCGATGGGCAAGGAAGTCTGGGTGATGCTGCCTCCCAATGCCGACTGGCGCTGGCTGCTGGACCGCGAAGACTCGCCCTGGTATCCGCGCATGCGGCTGTTCCGGCGCGGCTTCAGGGAGGCGAGGGCGCAGCAGGTGCAGCGGGTGGTGGAGGCCTTGCGGGCGCGCTGGCCGGGCACGGGAGAGCCTTCCTGAAGGGCGTGCAATGCGTGCGCTTGCCCTCTTCATCCTTGCCGCGTTTGCACAATACGCCATGGCCATCGACCTCGAACCGCTGTGGGACTTCGGCAAACCCGAACAGAGCGAGCAGCGCTTCCTCGCCGCGATGCAAGGCGCTTCTGCGGACGACCGGCTCATCCTGCAAACCCAGGTCGCGCGGACGCATGGCTTGCGACGCGACTTCGCCCGGGCGCGGGAGATCCTGGCGCCGATCGAGGCCAAGCAAGCGGCGGCCTCGCCGGAAGTGCAGGTTCGCTACTTCCTCGAGCTGGGGCGCACCTATGCTTCGGCGGCACACTCGCCGGAGCTGCTGACGCCGCAAGCCCGGGCCACGGCAGGCGCGCATTTCCTGCGTGCCTACGAGGTGGCCGAGCGCGCCCGCCTCGACCGCCTGGCCATCGATGCGCTGCACATGATGCCCTTCGTGGAGACCGAGCCGGACCGCCAGCTGGCGTGGAACCGGAAGGCGCTGGCCCTGGTGGAACGGACGGACCAGCCGGATGCGAAGGCGTGGGAAGGCCCGCTGCGCAACAACCTGGGCTACGCCCTGCACCAGCAGGGCGAGTACGAAGCGGCACTGGGCCAGTTCCGGCTGTCGCGCGCGGCCTATGAGCGCGCGGGGCGCGCGCGCGATGTGCGAATCGCCGACTGGATGATTGCCTGGACCTTGCGCGTCCAGAAAAAGTACCCGGAAGCGATTGCCCTGCAGCTCGAACTCGAGCGGGCCTGGGACGCCGCCGGCGAACCCGATCCCTACGTGTTCGAAGAGCTGGAACAGTTGTACCGTGCGGTCGGTGACGAGGCCCGGGCCCAGTACTATGGCGCGAGGCTGAAGAAGGCCCCGGTGAAGTGATGCGTTAGCGCCAACGTAGCGCCCAGCCGCCCGCCTCGCGTTCGACCGAACTGCCCAGCGCGCTGCCTTGCTCCCTGAACATGCGCTCCAGCCACTCGCGTGCCGAAGGCCCGGCGCGCACGAGGCGAAAGCGCCGGAGCTCCATGGGCACGATCATCAGGCGCAGCAGCGCGCCGCTTCGCGCATCGAGCGTGGGAAAGTAGAGGCAGCCCCAGTCGCTGCGCAGCTCGCCGTGCGCGCCTATGCCCTCGTAGTCGTTGATCAGGTCGCCGCAGCCGTAGAGGATGAGCCTTCCCTTGTGGACTTCGACCGCCAACGGATGATGCGAGGAGTGGCCGTGGACCAGGTCGCAAACACCTTCCTCGATCAGGCGATGCGCGAAGCGGCGGTGCGCCGCGGGGATCGCGAGGCCCCAGTTGCCGCCCCAGTGGATGGAGACGATCACCCGGTCGCCGCTGCGCCGGTGCCGCGCCACCGCGGCGCTGACCTGCGCCAGGCTGCGATCCGACAGGTCCGGCAGCCAGGCCACGCCCGATGCGGTGGCGGTGGCCGCCCATTCCGGCGGCACGCCGCTGCTCGGTGTGGCCAGCGAGAACAGCAGCAGGCGCCCGCCCGTCGGCAACTCGAAGGCAGCGGGCGCCCAGGCGGCAGCGCGGTCGGGGCCGGCGCCCGCGGTGCGCAGGCCGGCGCCATGCAGCGACTCCAGCGTTTCCTGCAGTCCGGCGCGGCCCCAGTCCAGCACGTGGTTGTTGGCGAGCGCGCAGGCATCGATGCCGGCCGCGGTGATGCAGTCGAGATTGCCCGGGTGCATGCGGTAGTGGATGCCTTTGCCGGGCCAGGCCTGGTCGCTGCGGGTGACCGAGGTCTCTAGGTTGATGATGCGCAGGTCGGGCCGCGCGGTTCGCAGCTCCGCCAGCGCATCGCCCCAGATGTAGTCGGCGGCGACCGGCGCGGGGATGGGCCCGTTCGCGCGCTCGGCCAGGCCCACGTAGTCGCGGGCGTCGCGCACCCATTGCTCCTGCAGCTGCGGCGGGCTGGACTGGAGCATCACCTGATCGATGCCGCGGCCGGTCATCACGTCGCCGGCCAGGAAAAGGGCCAGATGGCTCATCGTTGCACTTGCCTGGCGGGAGTGCCTATCATGACCCCGATGAAGTACCGTGGAAGCTGCCACTGCGGCCAGGTGGCCTATGAAGTCGAGGGCGAGATCAGCGGTGTGATCTCGTGCAACTGCTCGATGTGCCAGCGCAAGGGCTCGCTGCTGTGGTTCGTGCCGCGCGAATCACTGACGCTGCTGACGCCGGAAAACGCGTCCAGCGTCTACAAGTTCAACAAGCACGTGATCGCGCATCACTTCTGCCCCAGCTGTGGCATCCATCCCTATGGCGAGGGGCGGGATCCGCAGGGGCGGGCGATCGCGGCCATCAATATCCGTACGCTGGAAGACGTCGACTTGGCGGAGATCGCGGTGACGCCGTTCGATGGCCGGTCGAAATAGATAGGCGGTGCATTGCGGGGGGTAGTGGGGCGATGCATCCCATGGCGGGACCCGCCGCCCCCATCCCAACCTTCCCCCGGAGGGGGAAGGAGAGAATCCCGCCTCAGCCTTGCAACCGGTCCAGCGAGCGCTGCAGGTTCTCCCGGGCGCGCGATTCCAGCATCGCGTGAAAGCGGTCGGTGCTGTACAGCCGGGGCCGGTCGAGGAAACCGCGCAGCACCTGCTTGCGCCCCCGCCGGTACTCGGGCTCGGCGACGTGGGCGAACTCTTCGCGCACCTGCGCGTCGGATTGTTCGAAGCGCGCGCGTTCGGCACCCAGGATCGCCAGGTCGATGTCGACCAGCAGCTGCGCATCGGGGTCGGTGGGCAGCGCCTCGTGGCGGGTGGCCATGACCAGTTCGTACACGCGCTGGGCGATGTCCTCGGGCAGGCCGGCCTGGCGCACGCTGTCGCGCGCCCATTCGGCGCTGCGCTCCTCGTTGTCCTCGCGCCGCGGGTCGTAGAAGGCGTCGTGGAACCACAGTGCGAGCCCGATCTCGGCCGGACGCCGGGCGTCGGTGCGCACCTGGACGAACAGCTCGAAAATCTCCAGCAGGTGCTGCAGCGTGTGGTAGCGGCGGTGCTTCTCGCTCCAGCAGGCGACCAGCCGCTGGTGCAGGGCCTCGTCGGGCTGGCGCGCGCCCAGTTCGATCCAGAGGGCGCGCCAGGCCGCGAGATCGATCACGAGCCGCGCTCCGCGGTGCGCGCGGCCTTCACCGCGCGGCCGAGCTCGATCACCGCCATGGCGTAGTAGCTGGACCAGTTGTAGCGTGTCACCACGTAGAAGTTCTCGGTGCCGGCCACGTACTCCGGCGGGTTGTCGCCGTTCTGCAATTCGATCAGGGCCAGCGGGCCGGGATGTTCGAGCGCCGGTCCGCTGAGCACGGCGCCCTTGGCGGTGAAGCTCTCGACGCTGAACGTGGGCAGGATGTCCGGCGCCAGCAGCGCGTCCTTGTCCAGGGTCTCGGGGTTGAAACTCACGGGGTAGTGGGTCGGCATGCCAGGCTGCCAGCCGTAACCTTTGAAGTAGTTTGCAACGGAGCCTATCACGTCGGCGGGACTGCCCGCCAGATCGACGCGCAGGTCGCCGTCGAAATCGATGGCCCAGCGCGACCAGCTGCTGGGCATGAACTGCGGCATGCCCATGGCGCCGGCGTAGCTTCCCAGGGGCCGCAGCGGGTCGGCGTTGGTGACGCGCTGCGTGACCAGGAACTGCTCGAGTTCGCCCCGGAAGTACTTGGCGCGCTCCGCGGCTCGCGGGTGCGATGCGGGAAAGTCGAAGGACAGCGTGGCCAGCGCGTCGATCACCCGGAAATTGCCCATGTGCTGGCCGTACAGCGTCTCGACGCCGATGATGCCGACGACGATTTCCGGCGGCACGCCGAATTCGCGCTCGGCGCGCGCCAGGGTGGCTTCGTTGTCGTTCCAGAACTTCAGCCCGGCGGCGATGCGGACCGGCTCGACGAAACGGCTGCGGTAGGCCTGCCAGTTCTTGGCCGTGCCGTTCGGCGCCGGCTGCATCAGCCGCGCGACCAGGGGCAGCATCTGCGCGCGGCCGAGGGCGGCGCGCACCCAGCCCGGGTCCATGCCGCGTCGGCTGGCCATGTCTTCGGCCCACTGCATCGCTTCCTCGCGCGCGGCATAGGGCTCGCCGCGGTAGGGGGAAGCGGCGTTGACGTTCTTGCGCCCGGGCTTTTGCGCGTGGGCGGTGCCGGCGAAGGCCGCAAGCGCGGCCATCGTGGCGATGACGAGGAGGGATTTCAAGGCGGGGCGCATCAATTCAGAGTCAGTGCATCAGGTCGGAGCCTCGGGCCAATGGAGCCGGCGCAGATCGCGCTGCAGCAGGGGCAGGCTGGTGGAAGGCGCGCGCGCGTAGCGCAGCGCCTCGAGTTGCAAGAGCCAGTCGGCCAACGGCGCGCCCGCCGCGCCGAAACGCGCGGTGACGGCGCCGGCGATCTGCCGCGGCGGCGCGGCGGCGGGCAGGACGACGCCGGCGGCCGCCAGGCGCCCGCGCACGCGCCGCAGCAGGCGCAGCCAGGGGTCGCGCTCGCGCCGGTCCCATAGGGTCCAGGCGGCGCCACCCAGGGCGACCAGCACGATCACCGAGATCAGCAGATGGCTCAGGTCTTCCCAGCTCGGCGAGGAAAAGCCGATGTCCTTGAGCAGGTTCAGCTGCCGGCTTTGCGTGTAGTTCAGGATGCGCTGGTTCCAGGCGTTGTTGATCGCTTCCCAGGCAGCGCGCAGGTTCACCGTCAGACCGGGCGTCATGTTGCCCAGGGCCGAAGCCAGCGCGTTGCGCGGCGGCTGCAGGCGCCGCAGGGAGCCCACGCGTTCGGGCGCGATGGCACCGGTGGGGTCCACCCGGACCCAGCCTTGGCCCTGCAGCCAGACCTCGGCCCAGGCGTGGGCGTCGCTTTGGCGCACCACCCAGAAACCATCCACCTTGTTGAGTTCGCCGCCCTGGTAGCCGGTGACCAGGCGCGCGGGAATGTCCATGGCCCGCATCAGGACCACGAACGCCGAGGCGATGTGCTCGCAGAAGCCCTCCTTGCGGTCGAACCAGAATTCGTCGGCGGTCTCGGCGCCGTACACCCCAGGATCCAGCGTGTAGCCGTAGCCGCCGGTGCGCAGGCGCTCCAGCACCGCCCGCACCAGCGCCTCGGGGCCGCCCGTGCGCAAGCCGGCATCCGACTTCAGCTGCTGGGCCAGGGCCAAGGTGCGCGGGTTGCGGTTGGCGGGCAACTGCAGGTACTCGGGCAGCACCGCGGCGAAACTGCGCGGGCCGTGCCGGAACGAGGTGTGGCTTTCCGCCTGGTAGCGCAGCAGGTCGGTGACCGGGCGGCTGGCCAGCCACTGCAGCTCGCTGGTCATGATGGTGTCGACGCCGGGCGCCTCGGGCGGCTTGGCTGCCGCATCGAGCACCAGGATCCACGGCCGGTTGCTCGGCTCCAGCGTGACCTCGTAGCGCAGGGGCTGGCCCGACACCTGCAGCTGCGAGCTCCCGGTCAGGGCGGTGGTTCCCGATCCCAGGCGCGGCGACACCGGCCGCCATTCGCGGCCGTCGAAGGTGGAGAGCACCGGGCCGCGGAAGTACAGCTCGCCAGGCGCGGGGGCCGGGCCCAGGAAGCGCACCCGCATGGCGATGCTCTCATCCAGCACGATGGAGGCGATGCTGCCGACCTGCATGTTGGCCGACAGCCCGCTGCGCCCCGCCATGGCGTCGCCCGGCATGCCCCACAGTGGCCCGAAGCGCGGGAACAGCACGAACAGCACCGCCATCACCGGCGCGCCCAGCAGGGCCATCCAGCCGGCGGTGCGCGCCGACTCGGCCAGCGAAGGCTTTCCGACCGGCATGTGCGCGTTGACCAGCGCCGTGAGCAGCCCCAGGAGGCCCAGCAGCATCGCCGCAGCCGTCAGCAGCGACTGCGAGAAGAAGAAGTTGGTGAGCATCGTGAAGAAGCCCAGGAAGAACACCACGAAGATGTCCCGCCTGGCGCGCATCTCCAGCGTCTTCAGCGCCAGCAGCGTCACGATCAGCGTGACGCCGGCGTCGCGCCCGAGCAGCGTGCGGTGTGTGGCGAAGGTCGCCGCGACAGCCAGCACCAGCAGGCCGACCACCCAGACCGAGCCGGGCAGGGGGCGCGAGCCCAGTGCCAGCAGCGCGCGCCAGGCGAGCAGGCCCGCCGCCATCGCCACGCACCAGACCGGCAGGTGCGGCGCCTGCGGCAGCACCAGCCAGGCGATCACGCCCAGCAGGAACAGCGTGTCCCGGCTGTCGCGCGGCAGCTTGGCGAGGCGGCTCAGCATGTGGCGAGTGCCTCCAGGCAGCGCCGCTTATGCGCCTCGCCGCTGGCGGGCGCGATCTGCTGGCCGGGCAGGCGCAGCCCGTAGTCCATGCCCAGCCGGTCGGCCTGCAGCACCCAGGCGGCCAAGCGCGACAGGCGCCGCTCCGTGTCCTGGAGGCCCGCCTGCGCGAAGTCCAGCCACAGCTCGTAGCGTTGCGCCTGCTGGGCGTCGCGGCTGACCAGCTCTTCGCTCTTGGCCGCCTTCTTCCAAACCACCAGCTTGAGCGGGTCACCGCGCCGGTAGGCGCGAACGCCTTCGAATTCGCCGGTGGCCTGCACCCGCGCGGTGGCGCCGCCACCGGCGCGCGGCTCACCGGCCGGCAAGGGCGGCGGGACGGCTTCGGGCGCCGGATAGACCAACACCTGCGCAGCCGGCCGCCACACCGTCCACACCCGGAAGATGCCGAGCGGGAAGCGCGTCTCGGCCGTGAGCATGGGCACCCGGTGCAGGCCGCGCCGCCCCGGCTTGAAAGCCACCTGCACCGTACTGCTGCCCAGCGCGGGGACGTCCGTGTAGGCCCAGCGGTCGTCCTGGTCGAGGTCGAGCACCGCCAGCCCGATGCCGTAGCGCGCCGACTTGCGGTTGTTGGAGAGGGCAATGCGCAGGCAGGCGCTGGTGCCGGCGAACTGCGGGTCCGGCGCCATCAGGTTCATGGTGAGCCCGCGCAGGGTGGCGTGGCAGACATGCATCCCGACCACGCAGCAGCCGGCGAGCAGGAAGGTGAGCAGGTAGCCGAGATTGAGCTGGTAGTTGATCGATGCGATCACCAGCACCAGCAGGGTCGCGCCCATCATGAAGCCGGGGCGGGTGGGCAGGATATAGACGTTGCGCTGCGTCAGTGTGATGCTGTCCGACAAGGGCAGCCGCGCCTGCCACCACGCGCGGAACTGGCGGCGCGCGTGTGCGACCGGGTTGAGCACGAAGTAATGCTCCTGTCCGGCGGCGGGAACGGCCGCGGGGGCGTCGGGGGCGTTGGTCGCGGAAGCCACGGGTGAACTCATCCTGGGGCGAGGCGGCGGGTCAGGGCAGCGGCACTGCTTCCATCATGGCGCGCACCTGCTCGGTCGGCCCACGGCCGGCGTCGCCGACCGGGATCAGGCGGTGGGCAATGGTCTGCGGCAGGATGGCCTGCACATCGTCGGGCGCCACGTAGTCGCGGCCGCTGATCATGGCCTGCGCCTTGGCGGCGCGGATCACCGCGATGCCGGCGCGCGGCGACAGGCCCTGCAGGAACCAGCGGCCCGAGCGCGTGGCGGCGATCAGGTCCTGCAGGTAATTCAGCAGCGCACCGGCGGCATGCACCTGCAGCACCTGCTGCTGCAGCGCCTGCAGGTCCTGGGGGGTGAGCGTGCCGCGCATGGCCTCCACCATGCCGCGGCGGTCGTCGCCGGCCAGCAGCTCGCGCTCGGCCGCGCGGTCGGGGTAGCCCAGCGAGATGCGCATCAGGAAGCGATCGAGCTGGGACTCGGGCAGGGCGAAGGTGCCCAGCTGGTCGTGTGGGTTCTGCGTGGCGATCACGAAGAACGGCGAGGGCAGCACCCGGGTTGCGCCTTCGACCGTCACCTGCTTCTCTTCCATGGCCTCCAGCAACGCGCTCTGCGTCTTGGGGCTGGCCCGGTTGATCTCGTCGGCCAGCAGCACCTGCGCAAACACCGGGCCGGGATGGAAGACGAAGGCCTCCTTGCCGCGCTCGTACACCGACACGCCCGACAGGTCGCTGGGCATGAGGTCGGCGGTGAACTGGACGCGCGAGAAGTGCAGGCCGAAGGAGCGCGCGAGCGCATGCGCCAGCGTCGTCTTGCCCACCCCCGGCACGTCTTCGATCAGCAGGTGCCCGCCCGCCAGCAGGCATGCCACGCAGTCGCGCACCTGGGACGGCTTTCCGACAACCACCGTGTTAAGCTGGTCCAGCAGTGCCTTCAGTTTTTGTTGTGCTTCCATTCGTGAAACCTTATCCGAATTTTCCGAGGAGACAGGGACGCAATGAATAAAACCGGGTATTTCACACATCCCGACTGCCGGCGCCATGAAATGGGCGCCGGCCACCCCGAATGTCCCGAGCGGCTGGACGCGATCGATGACCGGTTGCTGGCCAGCGGACTGATGGATGCGCTGGACCGGCGCGAGGCGCCCCTGGCCTCGACCGGCGACATCGAACTGGCGCACGACAAGCTGCATGTCGCCGCCATGCGCGGGCTGGGCGAGGAACTGGCGGAGGAGATCTCGGCCGGGGGCCAGTCGTATGCCCGGATCGATCCCGATACCGCGATGAACGTCCACAGCTGGAACGCGGTGCTGCGGGCCTCCGGCGCGGTGCTGGGGGCGGTGGACGCGGTGATGGCGGGCGAACTGGAAAACGCCTTCTGCGCCGTGCGCCCGCCCGGGCACCATGCCTGCCACGACCGCGCCATGGGGTTTTGCATCTTCAACAACATCGCCATCGGCGCCAAGTACGCGCTGGCCCGGCACGGCCTGCAGCGGGTGGCGATCGTCGACTTCGACGTGCACCACGGCAACGGCACCGAAGACATCGCGTCCGGGGACGAGCGCATCCTGATGGTGAGCTTTTTCCAGCATCCCTTCTATCCGTACTCCGGCACCCATCCGACGGCGACCAACATGGTGAACCTGCCGGTGCCGGCTTACACGCGCGGCATGGCCATCCGCGAGCTGATCGACGACGCCTGGATGCCCCGGCTGGAAGCGTTCAAGCCCGAGATGATCTTCATCAGCGCCGGCTTCGACGCCCATCGCGAAGACGACCTGGGCCAGCTGGGCCTGGTCGAGCAGGACTACGCCTGGATCACGATGCGGATCAAGGACATCGCGGCCCGGCATGCGAAGGGCCGCATCATCTCGTCGCTGGAAGGCGGCTACAACCTCAGCGCCCTGGGACGCAGCGTCGAAACCCATGTTCGCGTGCTGGCGGGTGTTTGACCGGGACTTCACGATGAACGACACGCCCACTTCCGACGCCGTCCAGTACGAGCGGGACAGCCGCGGCGTCATCACGCTCACCATGAACCGCCCGGCGAGCTTCAACTCGCTGAGCGAAGAGATGCTCGGCGCGCTGCAGGCCGCGCTGGACCGCGTCGCCGCCGATGAAGGCGCCCGCGTGGTCGTCCTGGCCGCCAACGGCAAGGCCTTCTGCCCCGGACACAACCTCAAGGAGATGGTGGAGCGGCCCTCGCTGGACTACTACCGGAAGCTGTTCGACCAGTGCAGCCGCATGATGCTGTCCATCCTGAAGCTGCCGGTGCCGGTGATCGCGCGCGTGCATGGCATTGCCACGGCGGCGGGGTGCCAGCTGGTGGCGCAGTGCGACCTGGCGGTGGCCTCCGGCAACGCGAGTTTCGCGGTCAGCGGCGTCAACTACGGGCTGTTCTGCTCCACGCCCAGCGTCCCGCTGCTGCGCAACGTCTCGCCCAAGCACGCGATGGAAATGCTGCTGACCGGCGACTTCATCACGGCGCAGCAGGCGGCGGAGCGCGGCCTCATCAACCGCGCGGTGGAGCCCGAGCAGCTGGACGCGGAAGTCGCCAGGCTGGTGGCCAGCATCCTGGACAAGCCGCGCGAGGCGGTCGCCCTGGGCAAGGATCTGTTCTACCGCCAGCGCGAAATGGGCATCGAAGCGGCCTACCAGCTCGCCGGCCACACAATGGCGCTGAACATGATCGACACCTGCGCGCAGGAAGGCTTCAAGGCGTTCACCGAAAAGCGCAAGCCCGCCTGGAAGACCTGATTCGGCTGGCTCAAGAACAAGAACAATAATCGGCCCCCATGATCGATATAGACAAGCTGGTCCGTGACCTGGGCCATCCGGGCGTGCCGCTGGAATTCGCTGTACTGCTGGGCTGCCTGGTCCTGGCCTTCGCCGTCACCTGGCTGATCGGCCGCAAGAAAGGACCGGACTCGGTCTGGTTCGGGCGCGCCACGATCGATGGGCTGCTCTTTCCGCTGCTGGCGCTGGGCCTGACCTATGCGGCCCTGGCGTACTTCTCCAAGCACCAGCCGGCCCCGGTGCTGCGCATCGCCATTCCGGTGTTGATCTCGCTGGCGGGCATACGCTTCCTGGCCCGGGTGCTGACGGTGGTGTTCCCGAACTCGGGGCTGGCCCGGTTGATGGAGCGCGTGTTCTCCTGGCTGGCGTGGATCGCGGCGGTGCTCTGGATCGTGGGCCTGCTGCCCGCGGTCATGGAGGAGATGGACGCCATCAACGTTGTCTTCGGCAAGACGAAGATCAGCCTGCTGTCCTTCGTTCAGGCGGTGCTGTCTTCCGGCGCTGTGATGGTGGTGGCGCTGTGGGTTTCGGCGGTGCTCGAAAAACGTGTGCTGAGGCAGACGGTGCACGACCTGTCCCTGCGCAAGGTCGCTTCCAACGCAATCCGCGCGACGCTGCTGCTGATCGGCTTGCTGCTGGCGCTGTCGGCGGTGGGCGTGGATCTCACGGCGCTGTCGGTGCTGGGGGGCGCGCTGGGGGTGGGGCTGGGCTTCGGCCTGCAGAAACTCGCGTCCAACTACGTCAGCGGCTTCGTGATCCTGTTCGAGCGCAGCCTGCGCATCGGCGACACGGTGAAGGTGGACAACTTCGAGGGTGTCGTCACCGACATCAAAACCCGTTACACGCTGATTCGCGCCGGCAACGGACGCGAGGCCATCGTGCCGAATGAAAAGCTGATCACCGAGCGCGTGGAAAACCTGTCGCTCGCGGACACGCGCATATTGATCAGCACCGACATCACCGTCGGTTACGACAGTGACCCGGACCAAGTCCAGCGCATCCTGTGCGACGCCGCCCTGGTCCCGGACCGGGTGCTCAAGGACCCGGGCCCGGTCGTGCACCTGACTCGCCTGGGCCCGGATGGCCTCGACTTCACACTGTACTTCTGGGTCATCGATCCCGGCGCCCAGGGTCCCATGAAATCGGAAGTGCACCTGGGTGTGCTTCGCGGCCTGCGGGCCGCCGGAATCAACATTTCCTACCCGCAGCGGGTGGTGCACGTTCGCAGCGACCGCAGCGACACTGACCCAGCGAATCCGGCCGGCACGGCAAGCTAACCGTTACGCGCGTGACTTCGGGTCGCGCCGCGCGCCGCCTATAATCTCGAAAAATCGAACGACCGTTCGCTTTTTGCTGCCCTGCCCTGACCGGGGGCGCGGGCGGATGAGATTCGCTTGGTGCCGCGCCCCATAGAATCCCGGATTCCGTTTACGTAAACGTCAATTTCCCTACCCTCAAGGAGCCCCACAGCATGAAGGTCCTGGTACCCGTGAAGCGGGTGGTCGACTTCAACGTGAAGGTCCGCGTCAAGTCGGACAACACGGGCGTCGACATCGCCAACGTCAAAATGAGCATGAACCCGTTCGACGAAATCGCCGTCGAGGAGGCCGTGCGGCTGAAGGAGAAGGGCGTGGCCACCGAGGTGATCGCCGTCTCCTGCGGGGTGGCGCAGTGCCAGGAGACCCTGCGCACGGCCATGGCCATCGGCGCCGACCGCGCCATCCTGGTGGAAACGGCCGACGAGCTGCAGCCGCTGTCGGTGGCCAAGCTGCTCAAGGCGGTGGTCGACAAGGAGCAGCCCGGGCTGGTGATCCTGGGCAAACAGGCGATCGACGACGACTGCAACCAGACCGGCCAGATGCTGGCGGCCCTCCTCGATGCGCCGCAGGCCACCTTCGCCTCCAAGGTCGAAGTGGCCGACGGCAAGGCCAAGGTTACGCGCGAAGTCGACGGCGGCCTGGAGACCGTGTCGGTCACGCTGCCGGCGGTGGTCACCACCGACCTGCGCCTGAACGAGCCGCGCTACGTGACGCTGCCCAACATCATGAAGGCCAAGAAGAAGCAGCTGGACACCCTCAAGCCGGCCGACCTGGGCGTGGACATCAAGCCGCACCTGAAGATCGTGAAGGTCACGGAGCCGCCCAAGCGCTCGGCCGGCATCAAGGTGCCGGACGTGGCGACGCTGGTGGCCAAGTTGAAGAACGAAGCGAAGGTGATCTGAGATGACTGCACTTGTTATTGCCGAACACGACAACGCCTCCATCAAGGGCGCCACGCTCAACACCGTCACGGCGGCCGCCAAGTGCGGCGGTGAGGTGCATGTGCTGGTGGCCGGCCACAACGCCGGCGCTGCCGCGGCCGCTGCCGCCAAGATCGCCGGCGTGGCCAAGGTGATCCACGCCGACGGCGAGCACCTGGCGCACGGCCTGGCCGAGAACGTCGCGGCGCAGGTGCTGGCGCTGGCCAGCGCCTACAGCCACATCCTGTTCCCGGCCACCGCCGCCGGCAAGAACGTCGCCCCGCGCGTGGCCGCCAAGCTCGATGTCGGCCAGATCTCCGACATCACCCGCGTCGACGCCGCCGACACCTTCGAGCGCCCGATCTACGCCGGCAACGCCATCGCCGTGGTGCAGAGCCTGGACGAGAAGAAAGTGATCACCGTGCGCACCACCGGCTTCGACGCCGCTGCCGCCGAGGGCGGCTCGGCCGCGGTCGAGACCGTGGGCGCCACCCCCGACAGCGGCAAGAGCGCCTTCGTGGGCAACGAGATCGCCAAGAACGACCGCCCCGAACTGACGGCCGCCAAGATCATCGTCTCGGGCGGGCGCGCGCTGGGCTCGGCCGAGAAGTTCAAGGAAGTGATCACGCCGCTGGCCGACAAGCTGGGCGCCGCCATTGGCGCCAGCCGCGCGGCGGTGGACGCGGGCTACGCCCCGAACGACCTGCAGGTCGGGCAGACCGGCAAGATCGTGGCGCCGCAGCTGTACGTGGCCTGCGGCATCTCCGGCGCGATCCAGCACCTGGCCGGCATGAAGGACTCCAAGGTGATCGTGGCGATCAACAAGGATCCGGAAGCGCCGATCTTCTCGGTGGCCGACTACGGCCTGGAAGCGGACCTGTTCACCGCGATCCCCGAGCTGGTGAAGGCGCTTTAAGCCTTCCCGTCACGGGCCAGAGGGCCAGGGACGGGGACTGGGGAATCAGTCTCCATGTCCTTGCCCTGGCCCTCGCAGTTTCCCCAGCCTACCCAAGCCCCTGTCCCTCGGAGTTCTCTCATGACCTACAAAGCCCCCGTCAAAGACATGCTGTTCGATATCCGCCATCTGGCGCAAATCGACGAGATCGCGAAGATCCCGGGTTTCGAGGATGCCGGCTTCGACACGGCGCAGGCAGTGCTCGAGGAATGCGCCAAGTTCAACGAGGGCGTGGTCGCGCCGCTGAATGTCACGGGTGACCGCAATCCCTCGTCTTGGAAGGACGGCGTCGTGACCACGACGCCCGGCTTCAAGGAAGCCTATCGCCAGTTCGCAGAGGGTGGCTGGCAGGGCGTGCAGCATCCGGCCGACTTCGGCGGCCAGGGCTTGCCCAAGACGATCGGTGCGGCGTGCATCGAGATGATCAATTCCGCGAACCTGAGCTTCTCGCTGTGCCCGCTGCTCACCGACGGCGCGATCGAGGCGCTGCTGACCGCGGCATCGGACGAACTGAAGGCGACCTACCTCGAGAAGCTCGTGTCGGGCCAGTGGACCGGCACCATGAACCTCACCGAGCCCCAGGCCGGCTCCGACCTGGCGCTGGTGCGCAGCCGCGCCGACCCGCAGCCCGACGGCTCGTACAAGGTCTTCGGCACCAAGATCTTCATCACCTACGGCGAGCACGACATGGCGGAGAACATCGTGCACCTGGTGCTGGCCCGCGTGGCCGGCGCCCCTGAAGGGGTGAAGGGGATCAGCCTGTTCGTCGTGCCCAAGTTCATGGTCAACAAGGATGGCTCGCTGGGCGCGCGCAACGACGTGCATTGCGTGAGCATCGAGCACAAGCTGGGCATCAAGGCCTCGCCGACCGCGGTGCTGCAGTACGGCGACCATGGCGGCGCGGTGGGCTATCTCGTGGGCCAGGAAAACCGCGGCTTGGAGTACATGTTCATCATGATGAACGCGGCCCGCTACGCCGTGGGCATGCAGGGCATCGCGATCGCCGAGCGCGCCTACCAGCAGGCGGTGGCCTATGCGCGCGAGCGTGTGCAGTCGCGCCCTGTCGACGGCTCGATCAATGCCAGCGCGCCCATCATTCATCACCCGGACGTCAAGCGCATGCTGATGACCATGCGCGCGCACATCGAGGGCTGCCGCGCCATGGCCAGCGTGGCCGCCGCAGCCTACGACGCGGCGCACAACCATCCCGATGCGCAGGTGCGCCAGCAGAACCAGGCCTTCTATGAGTTCCTGGTGCCGCTGGTCAAGGGCTTCAGCACCGAGATGAGCCTGGACGTCGCCTCGCTGGGCGTGCAGGTGCACGGCGGCATGGGCTTCATCGAGGAAACCGGCGCGGCGCAGCACATGCGCGACGCCAAGATCCTCACGATTTACGAAGGCACGACGGCCATCCAGGCGAACGACCTGGTGGGCCGCAAGACGGCACGCGACGGCGGACAGGTCGCCAAGGCGATCGCCGCCCAGGCCGAGAAGACCGAGGGCGAACTCGCCAAGCGCGACAGCGTTGCGGCACGTGCCATGCTCAAGCGCCTGGCGCCCGCGCGAAAGGCCTTCCTCGAGACGGTCGACTTCATCGCCGGGAAGACCAAGGTATCGCCCAACGCGGCCTTCGCCGGTTCGGTGCCCTACCTGTTGCTGGCGGGCATGTACGTCGCCGGCTGGCAGATGGCGCGCTCGCTGCTGGTGGCCGAGGACCTGCTGGCCAAGGGGGAAGACAAGGCTTTCATGGAGGCCAAGATCGCCACCGCGCGTTTCTACGCCGACCATATCCTGTCGAAGGTGCCGGCCCTGCGCGATTCGGTCGTCGACGGCGCGGACAGCGTCACGGCGCTGGCGCTGGAGGCGTTCTGATCGTTGAGAGGGCGGGCCGGGTGCCCGCCCTTTTTTTCTTTGCTGTCCCGCCCTTGACAGCGCGCGGACCGCAGCACTTTTGCGTTGGCCCAGAATCCCATCATGTCGAAGATCCCGCCCGTCCTGCAGAACCTCCAGATCCCCGTGATCGGCTCACCGCTGTTCATCATCAGCAACCCCAAGCTGGTGATCGAACAGTGCAAGGCGGGCATCGTCGGCGCCATGCCGGCGCTGAACGCCAGGCCGGCGTCGCAGCTGGACGAGTGGCTGCACGAGATCACCGAGACGCTGGCGGCCCATAACCGGGCGCACCCGGACAAGCCGGCCGCGCCGTTCGCGATCAACCAGATCGTGCACAAGAGCAACGACCGGCTCGAGCACGACATGGAGATGGTGGTGAAGTACCGGGTTCCGGTCATCATCACCTCGCTGGGCGCGCGCACCGACGTCAACGAAGCGATCCACAGCTATGGCGGCGTCGTGATGCACGACATCATCAACAATACCTTCGCCCGCAAGGCGATCGAGAAGGGCGCCGATGGCCTGATCGCGGTGGCGGCGGGCGCAGGCGGCCACGCCGGCATCAAGAGCCCGTTCGCGCTGGTCCAGGAGGTCCGCCAGTGGTTCGACGGCCCGCTGGCGCTGTCGGGCTCCATCGCCACCGGCGGCGCCATCCTGGCTGCCCAGGCCATGGGCGCGGACTTCGCCTACATCGGCTCGGCCTTTATCGCCACGCATGAGGCGCGCGCGTCCGAGGCTTACAAGCAGGCCATCGTCGACGCCAATTCCGATGACATCGTGTACTCCAGCCTGTTCACCGGCGTGCACGGCAACTACCTCAAGCCCTCGATCGTGGCGGCCGGACTCGACCCCGACAACCTGCCCGAGAGCGACCCCACCAAGATGAGTTTCGGTGGCGGCGAGGGCAGCAAGGCCAAGGCCTGGAAGGACATCTGGGGCAGTGGCCAGGGCATTGGCGCCATCACCGAAGTGATGGGCGCGGCCCAGCTCATCGCACGGTTCAAGCGCGAATACGAGGAAGCCCGGCAGCGGCTGGTGACGCGAGAAGTCGCTCTCGCCTGAGCTTCCCGGCTGGGCGTCGCCACCCGTTTGCGCGCCGGAGCTTGCATTGGCTGGCGTTTCGGTCGATACTGTATGGACATTCAGTATCGATGCGCGCAGCCTTGGACGAAGTACACATCCCCGTCGAAGCGCTGAAGGGGCGCGGCTCCGCGACCCGGCTGGCGCACCGTTTCGAGCGTGACGCGAGGCAGGCCTTCGACGACGGCTGGGGCACGCTGGCCGAGGACCTGGCGCAGGCGCCGCAGCAGCTGCCCACCGAAGTGATCTGGGAAGACGCGCGCAGCATCATCGGCAGCAACGACTCCCCGGACATCTTCTTCGAGCGTTCGCTCAATCCCTACCGCGGCTGCGAGCACGGCTGCATCTACTGCTATGCGCGGCCCACGCACAGCTACCTGAACCTGTCGCCCGGCCTCGACTTCGAAACGAAGATCGTCGCCAAGCGCAACATCGCGGCGGTGCTGCGCGCCGAGCTGTCGAAGAAGGCCTACGAGCCGAAGCTGATCGCCGTCGGCACTGCCACCGACTGCTACCAGCCGCTGGAGCGCGAGCTGCGGCTGACCCGTGCCGTGATCGAGCTGATGCACGAGACCCACCATCCGTTCTCGCTGGTGACCAAGTCCAGCGGCGTGGAGCGCGACCTGGACCTGATCGCGCCAATGGCGGCACGCGGGCTCGCCTCGGTCTGCGTGACTCTCACCACGCTCGATGCCGAACTCGCGCGCCGGCTGGAGCCGCGCGCCGCCGCGCCGCACCGGCGCCTGCGCACCTTGAAGACGCTGTCGGAGCACGGCGTGCCCACGGTGGTCAGCCTGGCGCCGCAGATTCCTTTCCTGACGGAAGACATGGAACAGGTGCTGGAGGCGGCACGGGAGGCGGGGGCGCGCAGCGCCTTCTATCACGTGCTGCGCCTGCCCTGGGAGGTGAACCCGCTGTTCAAGCAATGGCTGGAATTGCACTACCCGCAGCGCGCCGCACGCGTGATGGCGCGCGTGCGCGAACTGCATGGCGGCAAGGACTACGACAGCGACTTCGCGACCCGCTTGAAGGGCCGTGGCGCCTGGGCCCAGCTGATCGCGCAGCGCTTCGAGAAAGCGGCGCAGCGCCTGGGCTTCAACCGGGAGCGCATCCGGCTGGATACCTCGCAATTCCGGCCGCCGGGGCCGGAAGGGCAGGGGCAGCTGTTCTGAGCGTCTGCGGGCCTAGGTGAAGAAGCCGCGCAGCTTGTCAGCCCAGCTCTCTTCGGCAGGCGAGTGCTTGGTGCCGCCTTTCTTCAGCGACTCGTCCAGCTCCTTGAGCAGCTTGCGCTGGTGCTCGGTCAGCTTGACCGGAGTTTCCACCGCCACGTGGCAGTACAGGTCGCCGGGGTAGCTGGAACGCACGCCCTTGATGCCCTTGCCGCGCAGGCGGAACTGCTTGCCGGCCTGGGTGCCTTCGGGAATGTCGATGGCGGCCTTGCCTTGCAGCGTCGGCACCTCGATCTCGCCGCCCAGGGCGGCCTGCGTGAAGCTGATGGGCACCACGCAGTGCAGGTCGTCGCCGTCGCGCTGGAAGATGGCGTGCTTCTTCAGGCGGATCTCGATGAACAGGTCGCCCGGCGGGCCGCCGTTGGTGCCCGGCTCGCCGTTGCCGGCGCTGCGGATGCGCATGCCGTCGTCGATGCCGGCGGGAATCTTGACCTCGAGCGTCTTCTGCTTCTTGACGCGTCCCTGGCCATGGCAGGCGGTGCAGGGGTCGGGAATGATCTTGCCGGTGCCGCGGCAGTGCGGGCAGGTCTGCTGCACCGAGAAGAAGCCCTGGCGCATCTGCACCACGCCCTGGCCGTTGCAGGTCGTGCAGGTCTTGGGCTGGGTGCCGGGCTTGGCGCCGCTGCCGTGGCAGGTGTCGCAGGCTTCCCAGGTCGGGATGCGGATCTGCGCTTCCTTGCCGGTGGCCGCTTCCTCCAGCGTGACCTCCATCGCGTAGGACAGGTCGCTGCCCCGGTAGACCTGCCGGCCGCGGCCGGCGCCGCCGGGGCGGCCCTGGCCGAAGATGTCGCCGAAGATGTCGCCGAAGGCCTCGGCGAAGCCGCCAAAGCCTTCCGCGCCCGCGCCCATGCCGCCGCGCATGTTCGGATCCACGCCGGCGTGGCCGAACTGGTCATAGGCCGCGCGCTTCTCGGCGCTGGAAAGCATCTCGTAGGCTTCCTTGCCCTCCTTGAATTTCGATTCCGCGTTCTTGTCACCCTCGTTGCGGTCAGGGTGGTACTTCATCGCGAGCTTGCGATAAGCCTTCTTGATCTCCTCTTCCGAAGCGTTCTTCGGCACGCCGAGGATCTCGTAATAGTCTCTTTTCGTGGCCATCGGTTCTCGTGTTCTTTCAGCGGAATCGCCGCGTCGACCTTACCCGTGGGCAAGTGTCGAACGCGGCGAGTTGACGCGGCGCGCAGCGTCCGCCGTCAACCCTTCTTGACTTCCTTCACTTCGGCATCGACGACATTGTCGTCGGCGGGCTTCGAGGCCGATTCCGCACCCGGGCCGGGGCCAGGGCCGGCGCCGGCCGCTTGCCCGGCCTGCTGCGCCTGCATGTCGGCGTACATCTTCTCGCCCAGCTTCTGGCTCACGGCCATCAGGGCATTGGACTTCTCGTCGATCGCGGCCTTGTCCTCGCCCTTGAGAACGCCTTCCAGGTCCTTGACGGCCGCCTCGATCTTTTCCTTCTCGCCGCCGTCGAGCTTGTCGCCGTACTCGGTGAGGCTCTTGCGCACGCTGTGCACCAGCGCCTCGCCCTGGTTGCGGGCCTGCACCAGCTCGAGCTTCTTCTTGTCCTCGGCGGCGTTCAGCTCGGCGTCCTTCACCATCTTCTGGATTTCGGCCTCCGACAGGCCCGAGTTCGCCTTGATGGTGATCTTGTTCTCCTTGCCGGTGCCCTTGTCCTTGGCGTTCACGTGCAGGATGCCGTTGGCGTCGATGTCGAAGGTCACCTCGATCTGCGGCAGCCCGCGCGGCGCCGGCGGAATGCCTTCCAGGTTGAACTCGCCCAGCAGCTTGTTGCCAGTGGCCATCTCGCGCTCGCCCTGGAAGACCTTGATCGTCACGGCCGGCTGGTTGTCGTCGGCCGTCGAGAAGGTCTGCGCGAACTTCGTCGGGATGGTGGTGTTCTTGGTGATCATCTTGGTCATGACACCGCCCAGGGTCTCGATGCCCAGCGACAGCGGCGTCACGTCCAGCAGCAGCACGTCCTTGCGCTCGCCACCCAGCACCTGGCCCTGGATGCCGGCGCCCACGGCGACGGCTTCATCCGGGTTCACGTCCTTGCGCGGCTCCTTGCCGAACAGCTCCTTGACCTTTTCCTGCACCTTGGGCATGCGGGTCTGGCCGCCCACCAGGATCACGTCGTGGATGTCGGAGATCGACACACCCGCGTCCTTGATCGCGGTGCGGCAGGGCGCGATGGTGCGCTCGATCAGGTCGTCCACCAGTGCTTCCAGCTTGGCGCGGGTGAGCTTGATGTTCAGGTGCTTCGGGCCGGTCGCGTCCGCCGTGATGTAGGGCAGGTTGACGTCGGTCTGCGCGCTGTTGGACAGCTCGATCTTGGCCTTCTCGGCCGCTTCCTTCAGGCGCTGCAGGGCCAGCACGTCCTTGGACAGGTCCACGCCCTGTTCCTTCTTGAACTCGCCGATGATGTAGTCGATGATGCGCTGGTCGAAGTCTTCGCCGCCGAGGAAGGTGTCGCCGTTGGTGGAGAGCACCTCGAACTGCTTCTCGCCGTCGACATCCGCGATCTCGATGATCGAGATATCGAAGGTGCCGCCGCCCAGGTCATACACCGCGATCTTGCGGTCGCCCTTTTCCTGCTTGTCCAGGCCGAAGGCCAGCGCCGCCGCCGTCGGTTCGTTGATGATGCGCTTGACTTCGAGGCCCGCGATGCGGCCCGCGTCCTTGGTGGCTTGGCGCTGGCTGTCGTTGAAATAGGCCGGCACGGTGATCACCGCTTCGGTGACCGCCTCGCCGAGGTAGTCCTCTGCCGTCTTCTTCATCTTGCGCAGCACTTCCGCCGAGATCTGCGGCGGCGCGAGCTTCTTGCCGCGCTCTTCCACCCAGGCGTCGCCGTTGTCGGCGCGCACGATCTTGTAAGGCATGAGGTGGATGTCCTTCTGGACTTCCTTCTCCTCGAACTTGCGGCCGATCAGGCGCTTGACGGCGTAGATGGTGTTCCTGGCGTTGGTGACCGCCTGGCGCTTGGCCGAGGCGCCGACCAGGATCTCGCCGTCTTCCTGGTAGGCCACGATCGACGGCGTGGTGCGCGCGCCTTCGCTGTTCTCGATCACCCGGGGCGTGTTGCCCTCCATCACGGCGACGCACGAGTTGGTCGTGCCCAGGTCGATGCCGATGATTCGTCCCATGTCTTTTCTCCTAACTGGCGGCCCTGGCGGGCCAATTCAAATCAGATTGTTCGTTACTTGTGGATAAGCTGTGGGGTTTCAAGCCCGATCGAGCTATTTCGGGGCTGACACGGTCACCAGCGCAGGCCGCAGCACCCGGTCGGCGATCAGGTAGCCCTTTTGCAGCACGCTGACGATGGTGTTGGCCTCCTGGCCCGAATCGGCCGGCACCATGGAGATCGCCTGGTGACGGTGGGGGTCGAACTTGGAACCGGGCTGGGGGTTGATCTCGACGACCTTGTTGCGCTCCAGGGCGCTTATGAGCTGGCGCAGCGTCGCCTCGGCACCCTCGCGGATCTGCTCCGGCGTGGCCTCCTTCACGCCCAGGCCGGCCTCCAGGCTGTCGATCACCGGCAGCATGGCCTCGGCGAATCCTTCCACCGCGAACTTGCGGGCCTTGCTGACCTCTTCCTCGGCGCGGCGGCGCGTGTTCTGCACGTCGGCCTGCGCGCGCAGGTATTGCTCGGCGAGCTGGCCGTTCTTGGCCTTCAGGTCGGCGAGCTCGGCCTGCGCCAGGTTCAGGGATTCGGCTTCATTGCTGATTTCCTGGGGGGCGGGTGCCTCGGCAGGCTGGGGCGTGGCCTGCGGCGCGGTCGCCGGCTCCAGGGGCTCCAGAGTGGGTTCGATCCGGTCGGGTTCGGTCATTCTTTGTCGGGGTCAAAACGGGCTCGCCACCAGCTTGGGGCCGGGAAACCCTTTTCAAGGCCGCAGCCCGGCCCATCCTTGCGAATCAGGGGAGGCGGCGGCGGAACGGCTGGCATTGTAGAGTGCTGGAAACCCTCCAAGGACCCCGCCATGGCCCGCCGTCTCATCAGTTCAGGCTCCAGTTTCGAGCGCGACATCGGCTATTCCCGCGCCGTCGTGGACGGCGAGTGGGTATTCGTCTCCGGCACCACCGGCTTCGACTACGCCAGCATGACCATCGCCGGGGACGTCGCGGCCCAGGCCGAGCAGTGCCTGAAGAACATCACCAAGGCGCTGGAGGAGGCCGGCTCGTCCCTGGCCGATGTGGTTCGCGTGACCTATGTCCTGCCCGACGCGCAGGACTTCCCGGCCTGCTGGCCGGTGCTGCGCCAGTATTTCGGCGAGATCCGGCCGGCCGCGATGATGATCTCGGCCGGGCTGGCCGACCCGCGCATGAAGATCGAGATCGAGGTGACCGCGCGTAAACAGGGCTGAAGCGTCCCAGACGGCTGGGCCGGCCGGCTGCTCCGTTCGCACCCGCCATGCCGCAGTTCGTCGCATATCCGGGCGGCTCATCTTGACCGCGACCGCGGCCCGGTCCTATCGTGACCGGGATGCCCGAGTTCGCCGCTTCCCAGGTGCCGCAGCGCCGCCTTGCCTTGCCCGAATGGCGGCGCATCGCCCTGGTCGTCGCGCTGGCCGCCGCGGCCGCCGCGGCCTTCTACCCGATGTCGCACAACACCTACATCGAGCTGTTTGGCGAAACGCTGTTCGTGGGCGTGCTGCTGCTGGCGGCCTACACGGGCGCGGGCGCATGGAAACAGAACCTGGCGCCGCGCTGGGTGGTGCAGCTGCTGGCCGTGGCGGTCGCGGCGCCGATCGGGCCGCTGGTCGTGCAGCTGCTGACCGCCGGCGGCGACTTTTCGGCCTTCGTGGCTTCCAAGGGACATGTGCGCGGCTACGTCATGGTGACGCTGGGCGCCATGGTGATCGGCATCATGGTGGCGCTGGGGGCGCTCTTTCGCGAACGCAACGCCAGCGCGCGGGCGCTGCTGCTGCAGTTCCAGCTGGAGCGCGAAACGCTGCAGCGCCAGGCCGCCGATGCCCGCCTGAAGCTGATGACTGCGCAGATCCAGCCGCACTTCCTGCTGAACACGCTGGCCAATGTGCAGGAGCTGGTCGAGTCCGGCTCGCCGCGCGCGGCGCCGGTGTTCCGCAGCCTGATCGCCTACTTCCGCGCCGCCATGCCCCAGTTGCAGCAGGAGGATGCGACGCTGGCCGACGAGGACCGGCTGGTGCAGGCCTACCTCGAACTGATGCACATGCGCATGCCCGACCGCCTGTCGTATTCGGTGCGCATCGGGGACGAAGTGAAGTCGCTGCGCTTTCCGCCCATGGCGCTGCTCACCCTGGTGGAGAACGCCATCGAACACGGCGTCGATCCGGCCTGCGAGCCGGCGCATGTCGAAGTCGGCGCACGCCGCGATGGCAGCTCGGCCATCCATCTGTGGGTGTCCGACACCGGCGTGGGCATGTCGGAGCACGCGGGGCCGGGCACCGGCCTGGCCAACCTCGAAGCGCGTTTGCAGGCCGCCTTCGGCACCGGCGCGAAGGTCGAGCTGAGCGAGGTGCAGCCGCACGGCGTGCGGGCGGATATCCGGCTGCGTGTGCAGAAGGATGTATGAGCGCCGCCGGGCCGCCCCTAGGCGCGAAGGCCCCCTCGGGAAGCAGCGCAGTACACGAAGTGACAAGCGTGGGGGTTCAATGACGGCCGCCACTGCGCTGATCGCCGACGACGAGCCGCTGCTGCGCGAGCGGCTCGCGGGCCTGCTGCAATCGGCGTGGCCGCAGCTGCAGGTCGTGGCGCAGGCGCGAAACGGCCGCGAAGCCCTGGAGCTGTTCGAAGACCTGCAACCGCAGATCGCCTTCCTGGACGTGCACATGCCGGGCATGAACGGCATCGAGGCGGCGCGCTGCATCGGCACGCGCGCCCATGTGGTGTTCGTCACGGCCTTCGACAAGTACGCGGTGGAGGCCTTCCGCCATGGGGCGATCGACTACCTGATGAAGCCCGTGGAGCCGCAGCGGCTCGAAGACACGGTGCGCCGCCTCCAGCAGCGCCTGCCGGCCGCGCTGCCCGCACAGCCTGCGGGCTATGACCAGACCCTGGAGCGCCTGGCGCAGTCGCTGCGGCAGCAGCTCGCGCCGGCGCCCACGCTCAAGTGGATCAAGGCCTCGGTGGGCGCGACGGTGCGCCTGATCCCGGTGGAACAGGTGGCCTATTTCCGGTCAGACAACAAGTACACCCTGGTGGTGTGGGACGGCGGCGAGGCGCTGATCCGCAAGACCATCCGCGAGCTCGCCGATGAACTGGACCCGCAGCGTTTCATGCAGGTGCACCGCGGCGCGATCGTCGCGCTGGACCGCGTCAGCCACTTCATGCATGCGGCCGATGCCGGCGAGCTGCATCTGAAAGGCCGGCCCGAGCGGCTGCCGGTGAGCCGCAGCTACCTGCACCTGTTCCAGCAGATGTGAGCCGGCTGCGGCCGGGCCCAGTAGTCTGCGCGGCAGAACGACTTCGGCCCAAACCGCCGATAAACCGGTATCGTTTGGCGCTCCGGCCTGCGCCAATAGCTACGGCTATTGGCTTGTCCGTATCACCAAACGCTCCTCGGTTTTCGCCAGTTTTGGCTCGAAGCCTTCTGCCCCGCAGACTCCTAGCGCACGTCGAGCAATTCGACGTCGAACTTCAGCACGGCGTTCGGCGGGATCACGCCGCCGGCGCCGCGCGCGCCATAGCCAAGCTGCGGCGGAATGATGAGGGTGCGCTTGCCGCCGACCTTCATGCCGGCCACGCCTTCGTCCCAGCCCTTGATCACCATGCCGGCGCCGAGCGCGAAGTCGAAGGGATCGTTGCGGTCGCGGCTGGAGTCGAACTTGGCGCCCTGGGCGCCGTCCTTGTACAGCCAGCCGGTGTAGTGCACGCGCACGTGCTGGCCGGCCTTGGCCTCGGGCCCGTTGCCGACGACTTCGTCTTCGTATTGCAATCCGGAGGGGGTGGTGTTCATGGAGGATGTTCCTGGTTTCAGCGCCGCGCGAGGTCGCGCATCAGGGCCGTGACGCCGTAGGTCCACGGCGCCACGCGGTCGCTGGTGTTGACTCGGTTGGCGAGTGTACCGAGAAGCGGCGACGCCACCGTGACCAGGTCGCCCAGCTCGTGCGTGAAGCCCAGCCCGGGTCCGCGCCGGTCCTGGATCGGCGCGAACATGGTGCCCAGGAACAGCACGAAGCCATCCGGGTATTGGTGCACCGGGCCGATCGCCTGCGCCACCAGGTCGAGCGGATCGCGGCTGATCTTCGACAGCGAACTCGCGCCCTGCATCACGAAGCCCTCGTTGCCTTCGACGCGCAGGGCCAGGTCGCAGCGGCGCACGTCGTCCATGCCGAAGCGCTCGTCGAACACCCGGATGAACGGGCCGATGGCGCAGCTGGCGTTGTCGTCCTTGGACTTGCCCAGCAGCAAGGCGCTGCGTCCCTCGAAATCGCGCAGGTTCACGTCGTTGCCCAGCGTGGCGCCCTGCACCTGGCCGCGGCTGTTGACCGCCAGCACGATCTCGGGTTCGGGGTTGTTCCATTCGCTGGCCGGATGGAGGCCGATCTCGGCGCCGGTGCCCACGGCGCTCAGGGGCTGCGACTTGGTGAAGATCTCGGCATCCGGTCCGATGCCCACTTCGAGGTACTGCGACCACAGGCCGCGCGCCTGCAGCAGCTGCTTGAGCTGCTGCGCCTGCGGCGAGCCGGGCGTGACGGCGCCCAGGTCCTCGCCGATGAGGGCCACCACTTCCTGCCGCACCGACTCGGCCCGGGCCGGATCGCCGCGGGCTTGCTCCTCGATGACGCGTTCCAGCATGGAGGCAACGAAGGTGACGCCGGCGGCCTTGATCGCCTGCAGGTCGCAGGGCGCCAGGAACCAGGGCCGGGCGGCATCGCGCGCGTCGAAGGCGGTGTTGGCCAGCACCTCGCGCGTGGCGCCGATGCGCGGCCCGCGATGCGCGCGCAGCTTGCCGGCGAGCTCGTCCAGCTCCAGCAGCTCGCTACAGGTGGCGGCCAGGCCCGAGATGTCGTGCACGCCCTCGGGCGTGACCTGCACCAGCAGCGGCCCGAAGCCGGCAATCTGCACGCGGCCAACCAGCAGCGCGTCCTGCGCATCCGCGGGCAAAGCCGCCGAAAATTCCAGCCAGGTCTTCATGGCTTGGCCGCCGCCGGTTGCGATTTCTTCTTGGCCTGGAGCGCCGACCACTTGGCCGCGAAGGCGGGCAATTCGCCCAAGCGCTTGAGCAGGTCGGAACCGGCGGGTGTGACCATGTAGCCTTCGTTGCCGTGATGGACTAGGCCGGCTTCGCGCAATTCCTTGATCCGCGTGTTGAGGGTGTTGGGCGTGATGCCGCCCACGCTGTCCTGCAGGAGCCGGAAGGTCTGGGCGTGGCCGTCGCGCAGCGCCCACAGGACCCGGATCGCGTAGCGCGCTTCCAGCAGCCCCAGCAACTGGCTGACGGCGGCGTTCTCCTTCGAACTCATCGGGGCTGGACCTCCTCTTTGCCGCTTCGGCATCCCGCGCGGTTTTTCTGGCGCGGGGAGGGCAGTGTACGCATTAACTGCTACACAAACAATAGCAGTGCGCAATGGCCGCAGGCGCGACGGCTACAGATAGATCTTCTTGAGCAGGCGGATCAAGGTCTTGACCTCGGCGGCGCTCAGCCGCCCCGCGGCCTGCGCTTCCAGTTCGGTGGCCGTGCGCTCCGCATCCCGCATCAGCTTCTGGCCGGCGGCCGTCAGGTGCAGGCCCATGGCGCGGCCGTCGCGCGGATGCGGTTGCCGCTGGACCAGCGCGCGCTTTTCCAGGTTGTTGATCATGCCGACCAGGTTGGGCGGCAGGATGCCCAGCGCGCCGCATAGCTGGCGCGATGTGATGCCGGGGTTGTGCGTGACCAGCGACAGCACGGAGAAGTCCACCGGGCGCAGGTCGTAGACCGACATGCGGTCCAGGAACACCTCGATCACCGCCAGTGCCGCGCGCCGGGCGTTGTAGCCGATCAGCGTTTCGAGAAAGGTCGTGTCGACCTCCTCGACGGCCTGGGCAGGTCTGCTGCGTGTCTTCGCGGCGGGGCGCGGCATTGAGGAGGTCAGGACTCCGCCGTGAAGCCGATCTTCTTGACCAGCGGTCCCCAGCGGGTGTGCTCGTCCCGCTGGCTCTTGTCCATCTCGGCGGGCGTCGAACCTTGCGCAACGAGGCCCATGAGCGCGAGCGAATCGATCACCGTCTTCTCCTTGAGCGCCTGGTTGATGGAGGCATTGGCGGCGGAGACCACGCTGGCCGGCGTGCCCGCGGGTGCATAGAAGCCGAACCATTCCTCGGTGGTGAGGTCGGGGAAGCCCTGCTCGGCATACGTGGGCACTTCGGGCGTGAAGGGCGTGCGCTGCGCGCCTGAGGTGGCGAGGATGCGCACCTTGCCCGCGCGATGGTTGGCGAGCGCGTCGCCGGTGGGCGTGGAGCAAGACGCCAGGTTGCCGCCGATCATATCGGCCACCGCGGGTGCCGAGCCGCGATAGGGCACGTGCTTCAGTTCGGTTTGGGTATTGAGCCCGAGCAGCGCGGCCAAAAAATGCGGCGTGGACCCCGCTGCAGGCGAGCCGTAGCTCGCCTTGTCGGGGTTCGCCTTGGCCCACGCGAGGTAATCGCGCACCGACTTCACGCTGGCGGGGGCCATCGGGCCAACCGACAGGGCATGCGTCATCACCGCCGCGATCGACACCGGCACGAAGTCTTTGAACGGGTCGTAGCTGAGCTTCTGATAGATGTGCGGGTAGATCGACATCATCGAATAGGGCGTCAACAACAGCGTGCTGCCGTCCGGCTTGGAGGCTTTCACCACTTCGCATGCGATACGGCCGCCTGCGCCCGGCTTGTTGTCGACGACGGCGGCGTTCTTCGTGTATGCGGTACCACCCATGCGCTCGGCGACCCGGCGCGAGGTCGCATCGGCTGTGCCGCCGGCCGGAAAACCGTTGATGATCTTTACCGTCTCGAAGAGCTGCGCAAATGCGGCGTGCGGGAACGCGCCCAGCGTGCCGACCGCGGCGGCCGATTGCAGAATTTGGCGTCGGGTCGTCATGGGATCTATCTCCTGGGTTGCGATGGAAGCGGGGTTCAGGACTCTGCCGTGAAGCCGACCTTGCGGACGATGCCACGCCACTGGTCCGTGTCCGCGCGCAGCAGGTCGCCCAGTACTTGCGGCGTGGACGACGCGACCTCCATGCCGAAGTTGGCCAGGCTGGACGCCATGTCGGGCTGAGAAAGCGCGGGTTGCAGATACGCGGCGGTGCGCCGCACGACTTCCGGCGAAGCCTTGCCCGGCAGGAAAACGCCGTACCACTCGCGAACATTGATGTCGTAGCCCTGCTGTCGGTAGGTGGGCACATCCGGCAGGAACTTGCTGCGCTCGGCACCCGAGACGGCCAGCACGCGCAGCTTGCCCGACTTGATGTGCGGCAGGTAGTCGCCGACGGGTGAGGACATCGAGGAGATCTGACCGCCCAGCAGGTCCTGGATGCCGGGCGCCGAACCGCGATAGGGAACATGTTTGAGGTCCTGCCCTGTCGTCTTGGACAGCAGTCCCGCGATCAGGTGCGGCATCGAGCCGGCGCCGGGTGAGCCGTAGTTGGCCTTGTCCGGGTTCGCCTTCGCCCACGCAATGAAGTCCTTCACTGTCTTCACGCTCTCCGGAACCGCCGGGCCCACGCCCAGCGCATGGTCGAACCAGCAGGCGATGGACACCGGCTGCACGTCGGTGTCGGGCTTGTAGGGCAGACTCTTGTAGACGAACGGGTAGACCGACAGCATCGACGACGGCGTGAGCAGCATCACACTGCCGTCGGCCGGGCTGTCCTTCAATGCGGTCACGGCGATCTGGCCGCCGGCGCCGGGCTTGTTCTCCACCACCACATTGGCCGCGTAGTTGCCGCGCAGCTTGTCCGCGAGCCGGCGAGACATCGCGTCGCTGGTCCCGCCGGGCGGGAAGCCGCAGAGGATCTTGGCCAACTCGATGTTCTGCGCACTGGCGCTGCCCGCATAGCCGAGGGAACCCAGGGCGGCCAGGCTCGCAGCCTGCCTGACGAAATCGCGACGGTTGCTCATGCTTGTCTCCAGGTGTGAAACGGATACGGATCAGCGCGGCGCCATGCGCAACGCGCCGTCCAGGCGGATCACTTCGCCATTGAGGTGCGTGTTCGTGACGATATGGCAGGCCAGCTGGGCGAACTCTTCGGGTTTGCCCAGGCGTGGCGGGAAGGGGATCGATGCCGCCAGCGATTGCTGCACCGGCTCGGGCAGCTGGCGCATCAGCGGGGTGGCGAACAGGCCCGGCGCGATGGTGCAGGCGCGGATGCCGTGTTGCGCCAGGTCGCGCGCCATGGGGAGCGTCATGCCCACCAGCGCGCCCTTGGATGCGCTGTAGGCCTGCTGGCCGACCTGCCCGTCGAAGGCGGCCACCGAGGCGGTGAACAGCATCACGCCGCGCTCGCCGTCCTCCAGCGGCGCGAGCTTGGCGCACTCGGCGGCGAACAGCCGGCTCATGTTGTAGGTGCCGACCAGGTTGATGTTGACGACGCGGGCGAAGTCCTCGAGCGGGGCGGCGCTGCCGTCTTTCTGCACCACACGCTTGGCGGTGCCGATGCCGGCGATGTTCATCAGGATGCGGGCCGGGCCGTGCTTGCCAGCAGCCTGCGCGAGCGCCGCGGTGACGCTGGCGGTGTCGGTGATATCGCAAGCGATGGGGATGCCGCCGATCTCCGAGGCGACTTGTTGCGCGAGGGTGATGTTGACGTCCAGCACGGCGACCCTGGCCCCGAGGCGCGCGAGCTCGCGGGCAGTCGCTTCGCCCAGGCCGGAGGCGCCGCCAGTGACCAGCGCGGCCTGTCCTTCGATCTTCATGCAGTCTCCTTGGCAGGTGTCAGGGTGAATGGAAGGGCGTCGTCATGGAAGGCCTGGACCAGGCCGTCGCGGTGCTTGAGCACGGCGCGCTGGTTGATGGAACCCTTGTCGGTGACTTCGCCCTTGTCGATCGAGGGCGGCTCGTGCATCAGGTGCAGGCGGGCGACGCGGTTCGCGCTGCCGGTGGCCTGCGGCGCCAGCTCGTCGAGTACTTTCTGGAAGTGCGCCTGCACCGGGGCGCTTTCCAGCACCGCCTTCAGGGAGGCGGACTCCGGCAGGCCGGCCAGCTGGCGGACCTTCGCGGTGGGAAACAGCAGGGCGCCGACTTCCTTGCGGTTCAGGCCGGTGATCACGGCGTCCTGCGCGTAAGGCGCGGCGGCCGCGATGATCCTGGCGCGCAGCGGCCCGACGCTGACGAAGGTGCCTGTGGCGAGCTTGAAGTCCTCGGCGATGCGGCCGTCGAACTTCAGGCCCTTGTGCGGGTCCTGCGGGTCGATCCACAGCACCGCGTCGCCGGTGCGGAAGAAGCCTTCCTCGTCGAAGTTCTCGGCCGTTTCAGCGGGCGCGCGCCAATAGCCGGGCGTGACGTTCGGTCCCTTGTAGCGGACCTCGGTCTTGCCTTCGACCGGCACCAGCTTGAGTTCCATGCCCGGGGTGGGCAGGCCGAGGTGGCCGGACTTGACCTCGGGGCTGGTGACGAACACCGCGAAGGGCGAGGACTCGGTCATGCCCAGGCCCGTACCCATCACGATGCGCTCGCCGATTTCGGCTTCCTGCACTTCGTGCAGCAGGTCCCAGACCGGCTGCGCCAGCGCCGCGCCGGCATAGAAGAACATGCGCACGCGCGACAGCAGCTGGCGGCGCAGCGCGGCGTCGGCCTTCATGGCATGGGCGATCGCCTCGAAGCCGGTGGGCACGTTGAAGTAGACGGTCGGCGCGATCTCGCGTAGGTTGCGCAAGGTCTCCTGCATCAGCGCCGGCGTGGGCTTGCCATCGTCGATGTAGAGCGTGCCGCCGTTGTAGATCGTCAGGCCCACGTTGTGGTTGCCGCCGAAGGTGTGGTTCCACGGCAGCCAGTCCACCAGCACCGGCGGCTCCTCGGCCAGCACCGGCATCGACTGGCGCATCTGCTGCTGGTTGGCGCACCACATGCCGTGCGTGTTGATCACGGCCTTGGGCAGCTTGGTGGAGCCCGAGGTGAACAGGAACTTGACGATGGTGTCGGGGCCGGTGGCCTGCATCGCCGCGTCGACTGCCGGCGTGGCCGGGGTGGAGGTCAGTTCAGACCAGGGCGTGGTTTGGCGGGCGTCGATGCTGCCGCTGCCAATCACGATTTCGACGTCCGTGGGCACGGCCGCCTGGATGGCCCTGGCGTAGGGCGCCGCGTCGGCCGCGAACACCAGGCCCGGCGTGAGCGTGTCCAGCACGTGCCGCAGCTTGTCGTAGTCCTGGCTGATGGTCGAATAGGCAGGCGACACCGGGCAATGCGGCACGCCGGCGTACAGGCAGCCGAGGGCGAGCAGCGCGTGCTCGAGGCCGTTTTCGCTCAGGATCGCGACCGGGCGGTCCGGGCCCAGCCCGCGGGCGATCAGCGCCTGGCCGATCCGGCGCGCCGCTTCCAGCGCCTCGCCGTAGCTGAGCTGCTGCCAATCTCCGGTACTGCCGTCAGCCTGCCGCCGCCGGCGCGCCATGAAGACGCGGCCCGGATCGGTGCGCGCCCAGTGCGCCAGGCGGTCGGTCATGCGGTGCGCATAACTGTCCAGCGGCTGCTCGGCGCGCAGGTAGACGGTGCCTGCATCGCCTTGGCGCAGCACGGCGCGCGTGACGCCGAACTTCAGGGGCCGGTACCTGGGCGCGGTGGTCATTGGACAACCTTCGCCCTGCGGGCTGCGGTGCTGTTCGCCTTCGGAGCGGCCGTGCGTCTCATGGGTTCTCAGGATTTCTTGACCTTGGCGCCGCGGCCTTCGAGGAAGTCGCGCACGCGGCTCTTGGCTTCGGGGGCGCTCTGCGCGATGGCGGCCATCAGGGCTTCGGTGAGGAAGCCCTGGTCGGCCGGCTGCTCCGCGATGCGGGGCAGCGCGTGCATGAGCGCGTAGTTGGTCAGCGGCGCATTGGCGGCGACGCGCTGCGCCAGCTCCAGCGCCTTGTCGAAGGCCTGGCCGGCCGGCACCAGGTATTGCGCGAAGCCGACGCGCTCGCCTTCGCGGGCGTCGTACACGCGGCCGGTGAACATCATGTCGGCCATGCGCGCCTCGCCGATCAGGCGCGGGATGCGCACTGCGCCGCCGCCGCCGACGAAGATGCCGCGCGAGCCTTCTGGCAGGGAGTAGAAGGCGGTCTCGTCGGCCACGCGGATGTGGCAGGCGGCGGCGAGTTCGAGGCCGCCGCCGACCACCGCACCGTGCAGCGCGGCGATCACCGGGGCCGGGCCGAACTGCACGGTTTCCAGCGCCGCATGCCACATGCGCGAGTGGTGCAGGCCGCCGCCCGCATCGCGCTCCTTGAGCTCGGACAGGTCCAGGCCGGCGCAGAAGTGCTCGCCCTCGCCGTCGAGCACGACGGCGCGCACGCTGCCCGGCAGCTTCTCGAACAGGTCGCGGATGCCGAGGATGAGGCCGTCGCTGATTGCGTTGCGCTTGGACGGGCGGGCCAGGCGCACGATCGCGACCGGGCCCTGCAACTCAAGTTTGATGTCGGGGGAACTCATGGGGTCACATTTGCCGGTTGGCGGGATTATTTGTTATAGATCATAATCAGTTCAAGGCGGACGTGCTAGGACTTACCCTAGCTTCACGGCCCGCGGGAGACGAGATGGACCACGCCAACCTCATTGCCATCGACATGCACACGCATGCCGAAGTCAGCTGCTGGAATCCCTTCGACAACTACGGCGAAGAGTACGACCGGGCCGCCGACAAGTACTTCCGCTCCAACCGGCGGCCGACCATCGCCGAGACCATCGCCTACTACCGCGAGCGCAGGATCGGCCTGGTGATGTTCACGGTGGACAGCGAAGCCCAGCTCGGCCGCAGGCGCATCCCGAACGAGGAGATCGCGCAGGCCGCGCGCGAAAACAGCGACATGATGATCTGCTTCGCCAGCGTCGACCCGCACAAGGGCAAGATGGGCGCGCGCGAAGCCGAGCGGCTCATCAAGGAGGAGGGCGTCAAGGGCTTCAAGTTCCATCCCACCGTGCAGGGCTACCACCCTTACGACCGGATGGCCTGGCCGATCTACGAAGTCATCAATGCCCACAAGTTGCCGGCCACCTTTCACACGGGCCACAGCGGCATCGGCTCGGGGATGCGTTGCGGCGGCGGCCTGCGGCTGGAGTACAGCAACCCCATGCACCTGGATGACGTGGCGATCGACTTCCCGGACATGCAGATCATCATGGCGCACCCGAGCTTCCCCTGGCAGGACGAAGCCCTGTCCGTGGCAACGCACAAGCCCAACGTCTGGATCGACCTGTCCGGCTGGAGCCCGAAGTACTTTCCGAAGCAGCTCATCCAGTACGCCAACACCCTGCTGAAGGACCGCGTGCTGTTCGGCAGCGACTACCCGCTGATCACGCCTGATCGGTGGATGAAGGACTTCGAAGAGGCAGGATTCAAGCCCGAAGTCATGCCCGGCATCCTCAAGGGCAACGCGCTGAGGCTGCTGGGCCTGGACAACGCGGGCGCGTGACGCGCTCCACGCCACGGCGCTTGGCCGGCATCCGGGCCTGAGCGCCCGGCCGCTGCGCAGTCGCCGCCGGCCCGGCGCCGATGCCGGCATCGGTCAGGCCCGCGGCATCGACCCGCCGCGGTTCCGGCCGTGCCGTTGCGCGTTGCTGCGGCGAGGCGCGCGAAGCCGGCGCGCAACGCGCCAGGCGCACGATCAGCGAAGTGTTTTTTGCAAGCGACATGTGCGCGCAATTCGGCATGTCGCCGCGCAGGGCTGTGTAAAGCTGCAGTCGCTCCCGGCGGCGAGCTCTCGCCATTGAACGCCCATTGATGCTCACCAAAGAACGCATTTCGAGTCATGCATGCTCGTTGATGGTGCGTGTGCGTGATCGAAACATGGCGCAGCAGGTCGACGCACAGATCGCGCACAGCGACGATGCGCACTTTCCCTAGGGAACTGCAGCCCCTTGTTTTTATCTACCGATCACCTACAGTGAACGCAGATTTCCGCTTACAGCCTATGTTGTTTGACACACGCGCACGTGGAGTACAGTGGGGCGACCGGGGGTTGGTCACTGCTGTACTGCAGGCGCACGACCCGAAGGAGGTTCCATGGATGTAGTCCGCAATTTCCTGGCGCGATACGAACAGACGCGCGAGGAAGAATTGTCGCTGGAGGAGTATCTCGACCTCTGCCGGCGCGACAAGATGGCCTACGCGACCGCTGCGGAGCGCATGCTCGCCGCCATCGGAGAACCGGAGCTGATAGACACCCGCCACGATCCGCGCCTGTCTCGCATCTTCGGCAACAAGATGGTGCGCATCTATCCCGCGTTCAAGGATTTCTACGGTCTCGAAGAGCCGATCGAACAGGTGGTCGCGTGCTTCCGTCACGCGGCGCAGGGCCTGGAGGAAAAAAAGCAGATCCTCTACCTGCTCGGGCCGGTGGGCGGCGGCAAGTCCTCCATCGCGGAACGGCTCAAGCAACTGATGGAGCAGATTCCGTTCTACTCGATCAAGGGCTCTCCGGTCAACGAGTCGCCGCTGGGCCTGTTCAACAACGAGGAAGACGCGCCGATCCTCGAATCGCAGTTCGGCATCGCGCGCCGTTATACCCAACGGATCATGTCGCCCTGGGCCGTCAAACGCCTCGAGGAATTTGGCGGGGACATCCGCAAGTTCCGGGTGGTCAAGCGCTTCCCGAGCATTCTGCGGCAGATCGCCATTTCCAAGACCGAGCCAGGCGACGAGAACAACCAGGACATCTCCTCGCTGACCGGCAAGATCGACATCCGCAAGCTCGAGACCTACGCGCAGGATGACCCGGATGCCTACAGCTACTCCGGCGGCCTGTGCCTGGCGAACCAGGGCCTGCTCGAGTTCGTCGAGATGTTCAAGGCGCCGATTAAGGTGCTGCACCCGCTGCTGACCGCCACCCAGGAAGGCAACTTCAAGGGCACCGAGGGCTTCGGCGCGATTCCGTTCGACGGCATCGTGATGGCCCACAGCAACGAGAGCGAGTGGAAGGCGTTCAAGAACAACAAGAACAACGAGGCCTTCCTCGACCGCATCTACATCGTCAAGGTGCCGTACTGCCTGCGCGTCAACGAGGAAGTCAAGATCTACGAGAAGCTGATTCGCAACTCCTCGCTCAAGGAAGCGGTGTGCGCGCCCGGTACGCTCAAGATGATGGCGCAGTTCTCGGTATTGACGCGCCTGAAGGAGCCGGAGAACTCGAGCATCTTCTCGAAGATGCAGATCTACGACGGCGAGAACCTGAAGGACACCGATCCCAAGGCCAAGAGCTACCAGGAATATCGCGACTACGCCGGGGTCGATGAAGGCATGACGGGCATCTCGACGCGCTTCGCGTTCAAGATCCTGTCCAAGGTTTTCAACTTCGACTCCAACGAGGTGGCGGCCAACCCGGTGCATCTGATGTACGTGCTCGAACAGCAGATCGAGCGCGAGCAGTTCCCGGCCGAGATCGAGCAGAAGTACCTTGCCTTCATCAAGGAGCACCTGTCGGCCCGCTATGCGGAGTTCATCGGCAAGGAGATCCAGACCGCGTACCTCGAGTCCTATTCGGAGTACGGCCAGAACATCTTCGACCGCTATGTGACCTACGCCGACTTCTGGATCCAGGACCAGGAGTACCGCGACACCGATACGGGCGAAATCTTCGACCGCGCCGCGCTTAACGCCGAACTGGAAAAGATCGAGAAGCCCGCGGGACTTTCCAACCCCAAGGACTTCCGCAACGAGATCGTGAACTTCGTGCTGCGCGCCCGCGCCAACAACGCGGGCAAGAACCCGGTGTGGACAAGCTACGAGAAGCTGCGCACGGTGATCGAGAAGAAGATGTTCTCCAATACCGAGGACCTGCTGCCGGTCATCAGCTTCAACGCCAAGGCCAGCGCCGACGAGCAGAAGAAGCACGAGGACTTCGTCAACCGCATGGTCGAAAAGGGCTACACGCATCGCCAGGTCCGGCTGCTGTGCGAGTGGTACCTGCGGGTGCGCAAGAGTTCCTGAGCCAACACGAAAGGGTCGAGACGGAGCACCAGTGACTTCCCCTTCCAGGCCGGAGCGATCCATGCTCCATCAGGTGATCGACAGGCGGTTGTCGGGCAAGAACAAATCCATCGGCAACCGCGAGCGATTCCTGCGCCGTTATCGCGACCAGATCCGCGATGCGGTGCGCAAGGCGGTCGGCGACCGCAGCATCAGGGACATCGAACAGGGCACGGACATCACCTTGCCCCGCCGCGATGTATCGGAGCCCGTGTTCAACCATGGCTCCGGCGGCATCCGCGAGTCGGTGCATCCCGGCAACCGCGAATACGTCAAGGGTGACCACATCCCGCGGCCGCAGGGCGGCGGCGGCGGTGGTGGCCGCGGCGCCTCGCCCGACGGGCAGAGCGAAGACGACTTCGTCTTCCGCATCAGCCGCGAAGAGTTCATGAACTACTTCTTCGACGACCTGGCGCTGCCCCGGCTGATCCGCACCCAGTTGCTGGCCGATGCGCCGGAGTGGAAGACGCGCCGCGCGGGTTTCGTCTCGGAAGGCAATCCCACCAGCCTGCACGTGGTCCGCTCGATGCGCGTGGCGCTCGGGCGCCGCATCGCGATGGGCAGCGATGCCCGCGCGGAACTGCGCAAGGCCGAAGAACACCTGGCCTTCCTGCAAGGCCGGCCGGAGACGCCTTCGTCCGAGATCGACGCCATCAAGGCCGAGATCGAACAGCTGCGCGCCCGGCTGGCGCGGGTTCCCTTCCTGGACCCGTTTGACCTGCGCTTCCGCCACCGCGTGCGCGAACCGCTGCCCACCAGCAAGGCCGTGATGTTCTGCCTGATGGACGTGTCCGGCTCGATGGACGAGGCGCGCAAGGACCTGGCCAAGCGCTTTTTCATCCTGCTGTATCTATTCCTCACGCGGCACTACGAGCGCACCGACGTCATCTTCATCCGCCACCACACGCAGGCCGCCGAAGTGACGGAGGACGAGTTCTTCCACGCCACCGAAAGCGGCGGCACCGTGGTGTCCAGCGCGCTGGTCCTGATGAACGAGATCATCCGCGAGCGCTACATGGGCAGCGAATGGAACATCTACGGCGCGCAGGCCTCCGACGGCGACAACTGGCAGCAGGATTCGTCCAAGTGCCGCGACCTGCTGGACGGCAAGCTGCTGCCGCTGTGCCGCTACTTCGCGTACGTGCAGGTGGCCGACGAGGACCAGAACCTGTGGGAGGAATACATGCGGGTGCGCGATGCCAACACGAACTTCGCCATGCAGAAGATCGTCACGCCCGCGCAAATCTTCCCGGTGTTCCGCGACCTGTTCAAGAAGAGCCCGGCGGGGGCGGGCGCGGCATGAGCCGTCCTCATGGCACCGCAGCCCGCAGGGCGGAGGTTCTCAGATGAATGGCGACGACGTCCCGGTCAGGGCCAAGCGCCTGCCCAGTCCCTCGGACTGGACCTTCGAGCTGATCGAGGAATATTTCGAGGCGATCAAGAACACTGCCCACAAGTACGGGCTGGACACCTACCCGGTGCAGCTGGAGCTGATTTCCGCGGAGCAGATGCTGGATGCCTATGCCTCCGTCGGCATGCCGGTGAACTACCGCCATTGGTCGTTCGGCAAGCAATTCATCTCCAGCGAGAAGAGCTACCGTCGCGGCCACATGGGGCTGGCCTACGAGATCGTGATCAATTCCGATCCCTGCATCGCCTACCTGATGGAGGAGAACACCATGCCGATGCAGGCGCTGGTCATGGCGCACGCCTGCTTCGGCCACAACTCCTTTTTCAAGGGGAACTACCTGTTCCGGATGTGGACGGACGCCAGTTCCATCATCGACTACCTGGTGTATGCCAAGTCGTACATCGCCGAATGCGAGGAGCGCCACGGGCTGGATGCGGTCGAGGAGGTGCTGGACGCCTGCCACGCGCTCATGAACTACGGCGTGGACCGCTACCGCCGGCCGCAGAAGATCTCCATGATGGAGGAGCAGACGCGCCGCAAGGAGCGCGAGGCCTACCTGCAGCAGCAGGTGAACGACATGTGGCGCACGTTGCCGAAGTCGGCAGGCAAGCAGTCCAAGAAGGAGCATCGGCGATTCCCCGAGGAGCCGCAGGAGAACATTCTGTACTTCATCGAGAAGAATGCGCCCTTGCTGGACCCATGGCAGCGCGAGATCGTGCGCATCGTGCGCAAGATCGCGCAGTACTTCTATCCCCAGCGCCAGACGCAGGTGATGAACGAGGGCTGGGCGACCTTCTGGCACTACACCCTGCTCAACGACATGTACGACCAGGGCCTCCTGACCGAGGGCTACATGATGGAGATCCTGAGCTCGCACACCAACGTGGTGTTCCAGCCTCCGGTCGGCCATCCGGCGTACGGCGGCATCAATCCGTATGCGCTGGGCTTCAACATGTTCAGCGACATCCGGCGCATGTGCGAGAACCCGACGGAGGAGGACCGGCAGTGGTTCCCCGAAGTGGCCGGTTCGGACTGGCGAAAGACGCTGGACTACGCCATGCGGCACTTCAAGGACGAGAGTTTCATCGGGCAGTACCTCTCGCCGAACCTGATGCGCGAACTGCGCCTGTTCGCGGTGGTCGATGACGCCACCCAGAAGGAACTGGAGGTCTCGGCCATCCACGACGAGTTCGGCTACCGCCGGGTGCGCGAGTCACTGTCGCGCCAGCATGACCTCAACTGGCGCGAGCCGAACATCCAGGTCTGGAACGTCAACCTGCGCGGCGACCGTTCACTGACCTTGCGCCACACGCGCCACAACGACCGCCCGCTGGACAACAGCGCGGAGGAGGTCGTCAAGCACGTGGCGCGGCTGTGGGGCTTCCGGGTGCGGCTCGAAAGCGTCGACAGCCACGACCGCGTGCTGCAGCACTGGGAAGTGACGCCAGCGCCGCATCACAACAACAGCTAGATCGGCCAGATCCTCTTGTAACTAGGGCAGCTTCGCCAGCACCTGCTTCATCTCGTCGCGGGTGATCGCGCGCAGGGTCTGGAACTGCACATTGCCTTGGGCGGCGGTCGCCAGGCTGAAAGCGTTGGCTGATGTGTCGTCCTTGGCCTCCAGCAGGATGACGATGTCGTATTGACCTTGCACCCAGTAGATGTCCTTGATCGTCGCCCCGAAGGCCTCGGCGGCCTTGCGCGCCGCGTCGGCGCGGTCGACCGTGCCCTTGATGTTGCGAAGGCCCTGCTCGGTGAACTTCGCCAGCGCGATGAATGTTGGCATGTTGGTCTCCAGGTCTGAGGACAGGAAACGCCGCGGGCGCGGCGATGCCGAAAACTTTAGACCACGCGCACCGAGTTGCAAGCTCAGCAGGCAGCTGATTCTGGGCTGCGCGCGCCGAGAGATGAACCGCGCGCGGCAGCTCAGCGCCTGATCACCAGTTGCGAAGCGCTGTTCTGGGTGCTGTCGTAGGCCATGCCGGGCCCCGCCACGTTCCCGACAGTGAAGACCGTCGACAGGATGCCGGCCATCCACGGGCTCAGGAGCGTGCAGCTGCCGTTGCTCGCCGTGGTGCAGGAAGCGGAACCGCCGGGCGCGAAGCTGCCCGTGACCACAGCGCCGGCCACGCCGGTGCCGGTGTTGACGTTGCGCACCGTGGCCGTCACCTGGGCGCGCCAGGCGGAGCCGGCCTTGATGGATTGCCCGGCGAGCGAGCGCACCGCGACGGCGGCCACCGGCGGCTCGGTGGGGATGCCGGTCGCCATCGAATACAGCAAGCGGTTGGGCGAGCCCGTGTTGAGTGAGGTCAGCCGGCCGGCAGTCGCGTTGACGGCGATGAATTCGCCGACGGCGGCCGGGCTCGCCGACGGGTTGGCCGCCAGCGCAAGCGCCGCGACCCCGGTGACATGCGGCGTGGCCATCGAGGTGCCGCTGATGGTGTTGGTCGCGTTGCCGGCGGTGTTCCAGGCCGAGGTGATGTTCACGCCGGGTGCGAACACGTCCACGCAGCTGCCGTAGTTGGAAAACGACGCGCGCGCGTCCGCATCGGTCGTCGCGCCCACGGTGATGGCGGTCGGCTCGCTCGCCGGCGAGCTGTTGCAGGCGTTGGCGTTCTCGTTGCCGGCGGCCACCACCATGGTCACGCCCTTGGCGACCGCATTGGCCACCGCCGCGTTCACCGCTGCCGAGTTGGCGCCGCCAAGTGACATGTTGGCGACCGCCGGCCGGAGCGTGCTCTTGGCCACCCAGTCGATGCCGGCGATGACGCCGCTCCAGGTACCCGAACCCTGGCAGTTGAGCACCCGTACCGGAATGAGCGACACCTGCTTGGCCACGCCCCAGGTCGTCCCGCCCACCGTGCCGGCCACGTGCGTGCCGTGGCCGTTGCAGTCGTTGGTGCCGTTGGCGTCGGAAACGGAACTGAAACCGGGCAGCAGGCGCCCGGTGAATTCCACGTGGTCCGGGCGGATGCCGGTGTCGATGATGAAGGCGTTGACGCCCGCGCCCGTCCGGCTGTAGTGGTAGACCGTGTCCAGCGGCCGGTCGGCCTGGTCGATCCGGTCCAGCCCCCAGGTGGCAGCGTTCTGCGAACCGGACAGCGACACCGTCTGGTCCTGTTCGATGAAGGCGACCCGGGGATCGTGGCGCAGTTTCTCGACGGCGTTGTCCGACAGCGTGGCTGCAAAGCCCTTGAGCACCGACGAATAGCTGTGATGGCGACGGCCGCCATGGGCGCGAACGGTGCGGTCGGATTCGTCGTCCGGATCCGCCACCGTGTTGTTGAACACCACGATGTATTGCCCGGCGATCGGCTTCGAAGGCCCGAAGCGATGCCCGCTGCGGTTCTCCGGCGGTCCCGGCTGCGCGCTGGCGGTTGCGGCACTCAGCGCCAGGGCGGCGCCGAGCAGCGCGAGGAGGAGACGGGCCTTCGGTTGGGTCATGGTCGATCTCTCAGCGGTGAGCCGGCGCAGATTGCGCCAAAAGTTCACGCTGGAGTATAGGCTTCTTACCGCCGAGCCAAGGCGGTTAAGCCATTGGTGTGACAATTGTCACGAAGTACGGATGACCGAGATGTGTTCGGTGCCGCTTTCGGGCAGCCAGACCTCGCCGGGACGGCCCAGGATCTGCCGCACGTTGATGGCTTCGCGCGGGAAGGCAAAGCGCTCGAACTTCTCGCTGCGCGGGTCGAAGGAGAAGACCGCATTGCCGCCGAAATCGCTGACCCAGACGATGTCGTGCTCGTCGACGTAAACGGCATAGGCCTGCGGGCTGCTGCCCGGCAGTTTCCACTGCCGCCAGCTGCGGGCCCGGGGATCGTGCACCGCCAGCTGGCCGCTGTTCCATTCGCTGACCCAGATGCGGCCATGGCTGTCGCTCCAGACCCGCCGCGCGCCCTGGTTGCGGGTCGGCGGCTCGACGACCGTGGAGTCGCCGGTCTTGCGGTCCACCCGCGCGATGAACGATCCCGCCAATGAACACCACCACACGTCACCGGCAGGGGTGGCGCAGATGCCGTAGGGCCCACGGCCGCGGGGGGCCTGCTTGACGCTCACCTCGCCCGTCTTCGGGGTCACCTTGCCCAGAAAGCCGCCCTGGCCCGTGAACCAGAGGTCGCCGTCGCCGTCGAAGGCGCAGGTGTTGAGGTTCGCGTAAGGCGTGCCTGCGGGCAGCGGGAAGGTCTGCACCTTGCGGTCGGGCCAGCCGACCCTGGCGATCGCGTTCTGTCCGCTGTCGGTGATCCAGGCCGCCTTGTCGGGACCCTGGATCACGCCATGCGGCGACGAACCCGATCCGAGGGCCACCAGCTCGGTGCGACCGCTCTTCGGCTCGAACCAGCCGAGATGCCCGCTGGCCTGCGCCGTGAACCACACACCGCCGTCCGGCGCCGGCGCGACGTCGTGGATGCCGGTGCGCCGTGGTGCCTGCAGCGGCCAGGACTGGGTCCTGGGCTGCGCCTGCAGCAGGCGATGGGGCGCGGCCGCGGCCGCGGCGGTGGCGACAAGAAGGACTCGGCGGGCGACGGGCATGGGCTTGAAAGCGGTGCGCTGGTGATCTTAGTCACTCGCGGGATGTGCATGCGAATTTCGTCGCACAAACCGCCGGGTCAATTTCGCTGTTGAGCTGAGCTCATGCGCAATAAGGTTGCGCCGTCCCCAACCCGTCCTTCCTCCGAGCGCCATGAGAACCTCTTCGCAGATCCCGAGCCGCAGCCACTCCAGGCCTGGCACATCGCGTGGCTTCACGCTGGTCGAACTGATGGCCGTCGTCGCCGTTGCCGCGGTGCTCGCGGGTGCAGCCGTGCCGTCCATGACCGGCTTGATGCGCTGGTCCCGGCTTACTTCGGCCTCCCAAGACCTTTTCGCCGGCTTCACGATGGCACGCAGCGAAGCCATCAAGCGCAACAGCCGGGTGGCCGTGTGCAAGTCGGCCAATGGGGTGTCATGCGCGGCCTCGGGCGGCTGGGAGCAGGGCTGGATCGTGTTCCACGACGCCAACAACAACGGCATGCGAGAGGCCGGTGAGCCGGTCGTCACGCGCGCCCAGGCCTTTCCGGGTGAGCTGCGCGTGAGCGGGAACCTGAATGTCCAGCGCTACGTTTCCTATGCCCCTAACGGCGCCGCCCGGCTGGCCAGCGGCGCCTTCCAGGCCGGCACTATCACCGTGTGCAACGCGTCGGCGGGCGCCACCGATGCGCGCCAGATCGTGCTGAGCTCCTCCGGCCGTCCGCGCGTGCTCAAGACCCGGCTTGCGAACTGCGCCTGAACCCGATCACGAAGGAATCCCCCATGAAGATCAAGCCCGCTCTCCTGGTCCTGTCGTGTGCCGCAGCCTTCACCGCTTTCGCTTCGGCCACGCCGCCCCCCGCCGCTGCCATGCTCGAGGCCATGAAGGTCTCGGCCGCATCCCACAGCTTCGCCTCGGACTTGCAGTTCGCCCACGGCGAGGCGATGCGGCGCAACAGCCCGGTGGTGTTGTGCAAGTCCGTCGATGGCGCATCGTGCGCGAACGCCGGCGCCTGGTCGCAAGGCTGGATAGTGTTCGAGGATGCCAACGGCAACGGCCTGCGCGACGGCCTGGAGGAGTTGATCGTGCGCGTGCCGGCCTTCTCCAGGAGCCTGCGGTTCGCCGGCAGCATGAATGCGGTGCGCGCCATTTCCTTCGGCGCCGGTGGCGGGGTTCAGCTGGCGGGCGCCCGGGCGGCCGAGGCCACCCTGACGATCTGCAGCGATGCGGCGGGGCCGGTGCACGGGCGGCAGCTGACGCTGGCGTCGCGAGGCGCGCTGCGGCTGGAGCAGGGCAGCGCCGGTTGTACCTGAAGCGCTTTAACGGCGGACTTCGTCCACCAGCGTCTTGAACTCGTCGACGTCCTCGAAGCTGCGATAGACGCTGGCAAAGCGCACGTAGGCCACCTTGTCGAGCTTCCGGAGTTCACGCATCACGAGTTCGCCGATGCGGTTGGAGGGAAGCTCGCGCACGCCGAGGTTCAGCAGTTTTTCCTCGATGCGTTCGACCGCGCCGTCGATCTGCTCGGTGCTCACCGGGCGCTTGCGCAGCGCCAGGTTCATGGAGGCGCGCAGCTTCTCACGCTCGTAGTCGATGCGCCGGCCGTCCTTCTTGACCACCGCCGGAAAGCTGACGTCGGGCCGCTCGTAGGTGGTGAAGCGCTTTTCGCAGGCGGCGCACTGCCGCCGGCGGCGCACCCGGTCCCCGTCCTCGGCCACGCGCGTTTCCACCACCTGGGTGTCGTTGTGGCCGCAGAAGGGGCATTTCATGTCGTCAGGCCCGAACGCGCGCCGGACCGCTCCAGGCGCGCGAGCGCCCCCTCGGGGGGCAGAGAGGACACGAAGTGCCGAACGTAGGGGCCGACATCATTTATAGACGGGGAACTCGCGCGTCAGCGCGTTGACCTTCTCGCGCACCTTCGCGATGTTCGCCGGGTCGCGCGGGTTGTCGAGCACGTCGGCGACCAGGTTGGCCGTCATGCGCGCTTCGTTCTCCTTGAAGCCGCGCGTGGTCATCGCCGGCGTGCCGACGCGCACGCCGCTGGTGACCATCGGCTTTTCCGGGTCGTTCGGGATCGCGTTCTTGTTGATGGTCATGTGGGCGTCGCCCAGCACCGCTTCGGCTTCCTTGCCGGTGATGCCCTTGGCGCGCAGGTCCACCAGCATCACGTGGCTTTCGGTGCGGCCGCTCACGATGCGCAGGCCCCGCTCGACCAGCGTCTGCGCCACCACCTGCGCGTTCTTCACGACCTGCTGCTGGTAGGTCTTGAACTCGGGGGCGAGCGCTTCCTTGAACGCCACCGCCTTGGCCGCGATCACGTGCATCAGCGGGCCGCCCTGCAGGCCCGGGAACACGGCGCTGTTGATCGCCTTTTCATGCTCCGGCTTCATCAGGATGAAGCCGCCGCGCGGGCCGCGCAGGCTCTTGTGGGTGGTGGAGGTGACGACGTCGGCGTGCGGCACCGGGTTGGGGTAGACGCCGGCGGCGATCAGGCCGGCGTAGTGGGCCATGTCCACCATGAAGATCGCGCCGATGTCCCGGGCCACCTTGGCGAAACGCTCGAAGTCGATGCGCAGGGCATAGGCGGAGGCGCCGGCCACGATCAGCTTGGGCCGGTGCTCGTGGGCTTTGCGCTCCATGGCGTCGTAGTCGATCGCCTCGTCCTTGTCCAGGCCGTAGCTCACCACGTTGAACCACTTGCCGCTCATGTTCAGCGGCATGCCATGGGTCAGGTGGCCGCCTTCGGCCAGGCTCATGCCCATGATGGTGTCGCCGGGCTTGAGGAAGGCCAGGAAAACGGCTTCGTTGGCCTGCGCGCCGGAGTGCGGTTGCACGTTGGCCGCTTCGGCGCCGAACAGCTGCTTGATGCGCGCCAGCGCGAGCTGCTCGGCCACGTCCACGTTCTCGCAGCCGCCGTAGTAGCGCTTGCCCGGATAGCCTTCGGCGTATTTGTTCGTGAGCTGCGTGCCCTGCGCGGCCATCACGGCGGGCGAGGCGTAGTTCTCGCTCGCGATCAGCTCGATGTGCTCTTCCTGGCGGCGGTTCTCCGCGACGATCGCGGCCCAGAGTTCGGGATCGGTTTGTTCGACAAGGATGTTTCGTTGGTACATGCGGCAGTCCTCCAGACGGTGGCCACTCTGTTCATGGAACAAGGGCTGCCCAGGCGAACGGCTGAACGCCGGAGCCAGCCGGCGGTACGCTTCCCAGTGGTTGCGCGCGGGGTCGCGCGATGGTGTCCACGTCAGCACGGCCACCCGCCCGGGGCGCCGCGCCTATCGCCAGTTGCGTACACCGCAAGTGTAGCGGAGAGCGACGCGCCGATCAGGAATCCAGGGCGGCGACCTTGTCCTCGACTGGAGTCGGCGCCGCCGGCTCGGCAGGCGCGACGGTGCGGATCACCGGCAGGGGGACGCTGCGGCCGGCGGCCACCAGCTTCAGCCGCTCGTGTTCGGCCATCACCTTGTCGGCATAGCCACCGTCATCGCCGGTGTTGGCGGCGCCGACATAGAAGCGCAGTCCCGCCTCCAGCGAGCCGGCGCGCTGTATGCATTCCTGCAGCACCTTCACGCCCACCCGCAGGTTGGTCAGCGGATCGAAGGCGGCCAGCTTGCCGCCGAAGTTCTGGTACTTGTCCTGGTGCACGCCGGTCATGACCTGCATCAGGCCCTGGGCGCCGACGGCGCTTTGGGCGAAAGGATTGAAGCCGGACTCGATCGCCATCACGGCCAGGATCAAGGTGGGATCGAGCTTGCTGCGGGCGCCGATTTCGTAGGCTTCGGCCACCAGCGCACCCACGGGCTCGGGTGCCACGCGATACTTTTTGCTTAGCCAATACGCGAGCGCTGCCTGTTGTTTGGGCAGTTCGCGCGGATCGGCGGCCGTCGCGCGGTCAATCGCGTCGAGCTGGATCGGCATGCCGATGGCGGCCTCCTGCCGCGCCTGCAGCCAGCCTCTGAGCTTGATCTCGCCGGCATCGCGCAGGTCGGGGCGCACCACGGCCAGCACGGCGCAGAAAATCGTGGCCAGGCCCACCAGGGCAAAGCCGTTGTGCGTGATTTCGAAGAAGCCCTGGGCGACGTCGGAGGCGAAACATCGCAGGCCCTGGGCCATCCTTCCTAACGCTGTCATAGCACTTCCTCTCTTGGCGCGGGCCTGCCTCGTGGTGCTGCTTCAGGGCAGCATCACTCCGTCAGGCTCCTCGTTTTGGATTGGTACGCCGTCGAATTGCGGGAGCCTTTCGGGGGCTCGGCACGGCAGTTCGACGTAGCCGGGGTCGGCAGCGGATTCGGGTTGCCACGAACTCAGCGTGGCACGGGCGCATTCTAGGTTGGCTTTAAATAACAGGTCAAGAATATGAACTCGACTTTTTATCCAAGAACCAAGGGGTCGCACCTGCATCGATGGACGGGGCGGGCATGCGCATGCGCGCGTGCTGCGACATTTGCCACGGGCAATCATTCGTCCACGCATCATTGAAAAGCCGCCCTTGAAAACGGCGCGCGCCTGTCCTAACTTGTGAGGACCCGAGGGATCGGGTGCCGGCCGGTAGGGCCACCTCGTGGCAGCCCCGGCCAATTTTGGAAGCAATCCATTGCTTCCGACGCGGATCGGGACGTCAATCTCCCCGTTCGCGAACCCAGGCGGCAAGGACAGCTTGTCAGGCCGCCGAGCCCGGCAGGAGCTTGCAGAGCGCCTGTCCGGGCTTTTTCATGGGGGCATGGGCACTGCTGCCGAACCGGTTGAGCCGCAATCGAGGCGAGAATAGCGGTTTGCCTTCGACGAAGGCGGTCCCTTTCGATTGCACAAGAAGTCTCTCCCGTGACCCCAGCTACCCTGAAAACCAACGACACGCGCGCCCTCGATGCCCTGACCGGTGGCGCTTTTTCCGCGCCCACCTCCGGCGAGCGCACGGCGCGCGTGCGCGAGTGGCTCGCCGCCAATCCGAGCGTGGAGCAGATGCAGGAGGTGTTCCGCGAACTGAGCGCGCGCGACAAGGGCGCGGCCCGGCTGCTGCGCGAAAAGCTCGACGAGATCAAGCGCAACCGCGGACAGGAAGTGATCGCGGCGGAGTGGGCAGAGAAGGCCACCGCCCTGCTGGCGCTGCCCAAACTGAATATCGCCGACGCCATGGCCTGGCAGCGCGACGCCGCCAAGGCCGGCGCGCCCCTGAGCCGCGAACCGCTGGCCTCGGTCAAGACGCAACTGGCCGAGCGCGTGCGCGGCATCGAGGACCTGCAGCATCGGGTGCAGGTGCAACGCGAGGCGGCGGTGCTGCTGGCGCAGCGCATCGAGGTGCTTTCGACCAAATCGTGGCAGGACGCGCAGGCGGCGCTGGACGCTCTGGGCAAGGATGTCCCGGACTGGCAGGGCCAGGCCGAGGCGCTGTTGGCCGATCCGAACTGGCCCAGCGTGGACGGCCGCTTCCCGCCCTTGCTCGAATCCTCGCGCACCCAGTTGCAGGTGGTGTGGGAGTCTTTCCGCAGCGCCGTGGCGCAGGCCCGGGCCGCCGCCGAAGACCCGGCAGCAGCGCTGCCGCCGGTGCCGGTGTGGGCCGACGAACTGCGCGCCGCGCGCGGCGTGCCCGTCGAGGCGGCGCCGGCCAAGGCCGCCAAGCCCAAGGTCGATCCCGAAGTGCGCGAGCGCGCCAGCCACGCGGTGCGCGATGCGCTGGCCAAGCTCGAACAGGAAGTGGCGCAGGGCCACGGCAAGGCCAGTGCGGGCGCGGCGAATGCGCTGCGCAACGCGCTGAAGGAACACGGCAAGCTGGTTGACGACAAACTGGAGAACCAGGCGCACGCCGCGCTGGCCGCTGCCGGCGAACTGGAAGGCTGGCAGCGCTGGCGCGCCGACCAGTTGCGCCAGGAACTGGTGACCAAGGCCGAGGCGCTGTTCGAGCACCCGGCGCCGGTCGAGGGGCAGGAGCCGCAGCCGCCCAAGCCGCGCTATGGCGGGCGCAAGATGCAGGAGCAGTTGCGCGCGTTGCGCGAGCAGTGGAAACAGACCGACCAGGGCGGCGCGCCCAACCACGCGCTGTGGAAGCGCTTCGACGAGGCGTGCAACGAAGCCTACAAGGTGGTGGAAGCCTGGCTCGACAAGGTCAAGGCCGAAGCGGCCGAGCACAAGGCGCAGCGCCTGGCTCTGATCGATGAAGTCAGGGTCTGGGCGGCTGCCAATGCCACGGCCAAGGATGACGACTGGAAGGGCTTCGCCCGCGTGCTGCATCAGTTCGAGAGCCGCTGGCGCGATGCCGGGCACCTGAGCGAAAAGACCTTCGCCGAACTGCAGCCGCGCTGGAAGGAAGCGATCGCCGCGGCCTGGGATCCGCTGGAGGCCGTGCAAAAGCAAAGCCTGGAGCGCCGCCACGCGATGATCGAGGAGGCCAAGGTGCTGGGCGCGGCGCCCCAGATGCGCATCGACGCAGTGAAGTCGCTGCAGCAGCGCTGGCAAGGCGAGGCCCAGGCGATCCCGCTGGACCGCAAGCACGAGCAGAAGCTGTGGGATGCTTTCCGCAAGCCGATCGACGAGGCCTTCAACCGCAAGAGCGAGGAACGCGAGAAGGCGGCCGCGGCGCTGAGCGAGCGCGACCGCGCCGTGCTCGAGGCCTCGAAGGCACTGGAAGCGGCCAACGCCACCGGCGACGCGCCGAAGATCAAGGCGGCGATGACGGCGCTCGAAGCCGCGCTGCGCGGCCAGGCCCAGGCGCAAGCGGCCGCGGCCGCCGCACAGGAAGCGGCGCCGGCCGAATCTGCTGCGCCGGCAGGCACCGCCGAAGCGGCCGCTGAAGGGACCGAGACCACTGAGCCGGCTGAGGCGACTGAAGCCACCGAGGCGGCTGCCGCCGAACCGGCGCCGACGCCCAAGCCGACCCCCAAGCCGGTGATCGCCATGCGCGGGGACGACCGTCCCGGCATGAAGAAGACCGAGCCTGCGCCGGCGCGCGGCAAGTTCGGCGATCGCAAGGGTGGCCCGGGCGGCGGCAAGTTCGGCGACCGCCGCGACGAGCGGGGCCGTTTCGGCGACCGCGGTGACCGCGGCGAGCGCGAGGATCGCGGTCCGCGCCTGGGCGACGTGGCCTTCCGCGCGCAGCGCGACGCGCTGGATCATGCGCAGGCGGCGCTCAAGAAACTGGCGGCCCAGGCCCACGGCGAGGCGCTGACGCAATTGATCACGGCCTGGGAGCAGCGCAATCCGGAGCAGGTGCCCAGCGCGCACGATCTGGGTAAGTCGGTGGGCCCGGCTGGCCGTGCCGCCTGGGTGAAGTCGCTGCAAGGCGCCCCGGCCGGGGACGCCTCGGAAGCGCTGCTGCGCCTGGAGATCGCGGCCGAGACGCCGACGCCGGCCGAGCAACTGGAAGCGCGCCGTGCCCTGCAGCTCAAGCTGCTGACGCGGCGCAACGACCCGTCACCGGCGCAGACCTGGGCCGATGACGCGGCACAGGTGTTCGCCTCGGGTCACGAGGGCTCGAAGTCACGCCGGCTGCAGGCGGCGCTGAAGGTGCTGCTGCGCCGCTGAGCGGCGCCTGCGGGCGGCGATCAGGCGCGGCGGCGCGCGCCGAAGAAGCCATCGAAGAGCGAAGCGAGCGCCGCGTGTTCCGCGGCGAAGCGCTCCGGCGCGACAAAGTAGGCTTCGCACGCCACGGCGAAGAACTCGTCGATGGACTCCGCACCGTAGGGATCGAGCCAGGTCTGCGCGCCGCCGAAGCGCTCGGCGATGATGGCTTGCTCGCGGAAGGCCTCGTACTCGCGCTCCATGAGCTCCAGCCAGGCGCGGCGCGCCGCCGGCGGCAGCGGCGGACAGCCGTCGGCCCGGCCGTCGCGCATGTCGATCTTGTGGATGAATTCGTGGATCACCACGTTGTAGGCCTCGTGCGTGCCTGCGTTCATGCCGGCGGCGTCCCTCCAGCTGAGCATCACCGGGCCGCCGTCCATCGCCTCGCCGGCAATGACCTCGTCCCACTGGTGCACCACGCCGGATTCGTCCATCTCGGTGCGGCGCGCGACCACTTCGTCGGCATGCACCACGATGCCCACGAAGTCGTCATACCAGGACAGGCCCAGGTTCAGCACCGGCAGCACTGCCTGGACCGCGATCGACAGGGCGACTTCGTCGGTGACCACGAAGCCCTTGGCGCCGTGGAACTCCTTGGCAGCGAGCAATTCGCCGGCCATCTGCCGCAGTCGCTCGCGCTCGTCGGCGGGGCGCAGCACCAGGAAGCGGTAGCGCTGGAGCACGGCAACCCAGAGCGCGTCGGGGATGTCACGCGCGGGCGGGCGCCTGCGGAGCCAGCCGAACATCAGAGCAGCTTGATGCGCTGCGCGCCCGCGCTGCCCAACCGCAGCACTTCCTGGCGTGGCGGCTGGGCGCGCAGGTCCCAATCGGTCAGGACGATGCGGCGCCGCCCGACGCCGAGTTCGTGTTCGGCGGGCCGGTGGGTATGCCCGTGGATCATGACCTGCGCATCCGCGGCATCCAGCCAGGCACGCGCCGCATCTTCGTCCACATCGGTGTACTGCCCGTCCTTGCGCGCTTCGCTTTCCGCCCGCATCGCCCGCCCGATCGCCACGCGCTCCTCCAGCGGCCGGGCCAGGAATTCACGCTGCCACTGCGGCGAGCGCACCTGCTCGCGGAAGCGCAGGTAGTCGGTGTCGCCCAGGCACAGCGCGTCGCCATGGGTGAGCAGCCAGCGCGAGCCGGCGAAGGAAAGCACCGTGGGGTCCTGCAGCAGCACGGCGCCGCAGCTGCGCAGCAGGCCGTGGCCGACCAGGAAGTCGCGGTTGCCGTGCATCAGGAACACCGGCACGCGCTGCACCGTGGCCTGGAGCACCGCGGCGCAGTCCGCGGCGAAGCCCGGCTGCTGCGCCAGGTCGTCCCCGACCCAGACCTCGAACAGGTCGCCGAGGATGAACACCGCGTCGGCCGCGGTCGAGGCCATGTAGCCGCGCCAGGCGTCGAAAGTCTCGAGCTCCTGCGCCTGCAGGTGCAGGTCGGAAATGAATTCGACGCTGCGCCAGCGCGGCGGAGCCTGCAGCTCCGTCATGCGCGGCGGCGGCGGGATGTTCACGATGTCAGGCGTCAACCGGCCTTCAGGCCTGGACGGCCTTCAGGATCACGACGTCGTCCTTGGGCACGTCGTCGTGGAACCCCTTGCGGCCGGTCTTCACGCCCTTGATGCGATCGACCACGTCCTTGCCGTCGACCACCTTGCCGAACACCGCGTAGCCCCAGCCCTGCGCGCTGGGCGCGGTGTGGTTGAGGAATTCGTTGTTGGCCACGTTGATGAAGAACTGCGCGGTGGCCGAATGCGGCGCCTGCGTTCGCGCCATCGCCACCGTGTAGTTGTCGTTCTTCAGGCCGTTGTTGGCTTCGTTCTCGATGGCTGCGTCGGTGGGCTTTTGCGTCATGCCGGGTTCGAAGCCGCCGCCCTGGATCATGAAGCCGTCGATCACGCGGTGGAAGATGGTGCCGTCGTAGTGGCCCTTCTTCACGTAGCTGAGGAAGTTCTGGGTGGATTTGGGCGCCTTCGTGGCGTCGAGTTCCAGCGTGATCACGCCGTAGTCCGAGATATGAAGTTCGACCTTGGGATTGCTCATGGCGATGTCCTGGTTACTTGACGAGTGTGGCCGATTTGATGATCACCGGCGTTTGCGGCACGTCGCTCGGGAAGGGGCCCGCCGCCGAGGTGGGCACGGCCTTGATCTTGTCGACAGTGTCCATGCCGCTCACCACCTTGCCGAACGCCACATAGCCTGGCGATTGCGGTGAGGGATCCAGCCGCCGGTTGTCGACGACGTTGATGAAGAACTGCGCCGTCGCGGAATTCGGGTCGCTGGTGCGCGCCATCGCGATGGTGCCGGTGGCGTTCTTGGGGCCGCCCTTTTCCAGCGTTTCGCGGCCTTCGTGCGCCACCGGCGGACGGGTCGGGCGCTGCGCGAATTTGGCGTCGTAACCGCCGCCCTGGATCATGAAGCCATTGATCACGCGGTGAAAGATCGTGCCGTCGTAGTGCTTGTCCTTCACGTACTGGAGGAAGTTCGCCACGGTCTTGGGCGCCTTGTCGGGATAGACCTCGAGCACGATGTCGCCCATGCTGGTTTCGAGCTTGACCTTGGGCGCGTCCTGCGCGGCGGCGATGCCGCAGGACAGCCAGAGGCCGGCGGAAAGGGTGAAGGCCGCGGCGCGGCGGGTGATCGAGCTCAAGCTTGTTTTCCTTGTGATGGGGACAAGGAACGAATGGTAGCCGCAGCCCGCCGGGGCGTGCCGCGGCTGCCCGGCGGCTAGCGCGCCGGCTGTGTCAGCAGCTGCCGCGAGAGGGCGAGTTTGGCCGCGACGGACTTGTTGCCGGCTTCGAGCTGCTGCGCCCGCGCGTAGGACTGGCCGGCCAGCCGCGTGTACACGTCGCCCAGGTTCTCGTGCGCGGTCGCGTAGTCGGGGTTGGCGCGCACCGCGGCCTCGAGCGCGACACGCGCCTTGTCGAAGTCGTTCTGCGCCGCATACAGCACGGCCAGGTTGTTGTACGGCTCCGGCAGTTCGGGATAGTCCTGCGTCAGCTGCGTGTAGGTGGTGATCGCTTCCGCCTTGTTGCCCGATTCGGCCTGCACCACGCCCTTGAGAAAGCGCATCTGCGGATCGCGCGGCTTGGCCACCAGGTACTGGTCGGCCTTGGCCAGCGCCTCCTGGAACTTGCCCGACTTGAGGAGTTGGCTGACGTCGCCATAGTCGTCGGCCCATGCCGCCAGGCAGGCGCATGCGGCGGCCGTGAACAGCGACAGGCGCAGGGCGCGGGCGAGGGCGGAGCGGGTGTGCAACATCCGGGGCAGGGCTATACTGCGCGGGATTGTAGCCGCCGGTCCTGCGCGCGCTGCCCTTCGTGTCCCGTCCCACGGATATTTGGCATTTCGCTGCGCCCCATACCAAGCACTCATGAGCCTGCGCATCTACAACACGCTGTCGCGTGCACTGGAAGATTTTTCCCCGATCGAGCCCGGCCACGTCCGCATGTACCTGTGCGGCATCACCGTGTACGACCTGTGCCACATGGGGCATGCGCGCTGCAACATCGCCTGGGACGTGGTGCAGCGCTGGTTCAAGGCCAGCGGCTACCAGGTCACCTTCGTTCGCAACATCACCGACATCGATGACAAGATCATCCGCCGCGCCGTCGAAAACGGCGAGACGGTGCGCGGCCTGGCCGAGCGCATGACCGGCGAGATGTACCGCGACTTCGACGCCCTGGGCATGGAGCGGCCCACGCACGACCCGCGCGCCACCGACTACGTGCCGCAGATGCTGGACATCGTCAGGCGCCTGGAGGACAACAAGCTGGCCTACCGCGCCGAAGGCGGCGACGTCAACTTCGCGGTGCGGGCGCTGCCCGGCTACGGCAAGCTTTCGGGCAAGTCGCTGGACGAGCTGCACGCCGGCGAGCGCGTCGCCGTGCTGGAGGGCAAGCAGGACCCGCTGGACTTCGTGCTCTGGAAGACCGCCAAGCCCAGCGAGCCGGCGGACGCCAAGTGGGACAGCGAGTTCGGCCCGGGCCGCCCCGGCTGGCACATCGAGTGCTCGGCGATGGCGCGCGCGCTGCTCGGCCAGCCCTTCGACATCCACGCCGGCGGGATGGACCTGCAGTTCCCGCACCACGAGAACGAGATCGCGCAGAGCGAAGGCGCGTTCGGCACGCCGCTGGCGCGCTACTGGATGCACAACGGCTTCCTGAACATCGACAACGAGAAGATGTCCAAGTCGCTGGGCAACTTCTTCACCATCCGCGACGTGCTGCAGAAGTTCGACGCCGAGACGGTGCGTTTCTTCGTGCTGCGCTCCCACTACCGCAGCCCGCTCAACTACAGCGACGTGACCCTGGAGGATGCGCGCGGCGCCCTCAAGCGCCTGTACACCACGCTGGACGCCGTCGCCCCCGCACCCATGGGCCCCATCGACTGGCAGGACCCCTTCGCGGCGCGCTTCAAGGCGGCGATGGACAACGATTTCGCCACGCCGGAAGCGATGGCGGTGTTGTTCGAACTGGCCGCCGAGGTGAACCGCACCAAATCCGCGCAGCTCTCCGGCCTGCTCAAGGCGCTCGGCGGCTGCCTGGGCACGCTGCAGGGCGATCCCAAAGCCTTCCTGCGCGCGGGCGCGACGCTCGACGAGGCGACCATCCGCGACCTGATCGAGCAGCGCGCCGCGGCCAAGAAGGCCCGCGACTTCGCCGCAGCCGACCGCATCCGCGCCGAGCTGCTGGCCCAGGGCGTGGTGCTCAAGGATTCGCCCAGCGGCACCACCTGGGAGGCCGCCTCTTGAGCGTCGACCCCAACCAGGTGGTGCTGGCCACGCCCGCCTACTGGAAGGAGGCCTGCGGCTACCTGGCGAAGAAGGACCGGGTGCTCAAGCGCCTGATCCCGCAGTTCGGCGACGCCTGCCTGCAGTCGCGCGGCGACGCCTTCACCACGCTGGCGCGCAGCATCGTCGGCCAGCAGATCTCGGTGAAGGCGGCGCAGACGGTGTGGGAGCGCTTCGCCAAGCTGCCGCGCAAGGTGTCTCCAGCCAACGTGCTCAAGCTCAAGGTCGACGATATGCAGGCGGCCGGCCTGTCGGCGCGCAAGATCGAGTACCTGGTCGACCTGGCGCTGCATTTCGACTCCGGGGCGATCCACGTCGATGCCTGGCAGCGCATGGGCGACGAGGAAATCATCGCCGAGCTGGTGGGCATTCGCGGCATCGGCCGCTGGACTGCGGAGATGTTCCTCATCTTCCACCTCATGAGGCCCAACGTGCTGCCGCTCGACGATATCGGCCTCATCAACGGCATCAGCCGCAACTATTTTTCCGGCGATCCGGTCAGCCGCAGCGATGCGCGCGAGGTCGCCGCCGCCTGGGATCCATATTGCAGCGTCGCAACTTGGTATATTTGGCGCTCTTTGGATCCCCTGCCGGTGGATTACTGAGCCGGCAGTCCGTGTAGTTCGCAGTAGTAGTACAAGACAAGGAGCAACCTTGGCCAAGAAAACCTTCCTGGATTTCGAGCAGCCGATCGCGGAACTCGAAACCAAGATCGAAGAGCTGCGCTACGTCCAGACGGAGTCGGCGGTCGACATCTCCGAGGAGATCGACCAGCTCTCGAAGAAGAGCCTGCAGCTGACCAAGGACATCTACAGCGACCTCACGCCCTGGCAGATCACCAAGATCGCGCGCCATCCCGAGCGTCCCTACACGCTGGACTACGTCCGGGAAATCTTCACCGACTTCATCGAACTGCACGGTGACCGCCATTTCGCCGACGACCAGTCGATCGTGGGCGGCCTGGCGCGCTTCAACGGCAACGCCTGCCTGCTGATCGGCCACCAGAAGGGGCGCGACACCAAGGAGCGCGGCCTGCGCAACTTCGGCATGAGCCGTCCGGAGGGCTATCGCAAGGCGCTGCGGCTCATGAAGACGGCCGAGAAGTTCAAGCTGCCGGTGTTCACCTTCGTCGACACCCCGGGCGCCTATCCCGGCATCGATGCCGAGGAGCGCTGCCAGTCCGAGGCGATCGGCCGCAACATCTACGAGATGGCGCAGCTGGAAGTGCCGATCATCACCACCATCATCGGCGAGGGTGGCTCAGGCGGGGCGCTGGCCATCGCCGTGGCCGACCAGGTGCTGATGCTGCAGTACTCGGTCTACTCGGTGATCAGCCCGGAAGGCTGCGCGTCCATCCTGTGGAAGACGTCCGAGAAGGCCCAGGATGCGGCCGATGCCATGGGCATCACGGCACACCGCCTGAAGGCGCTGGGCCTGGTGGACAAGATCGTCAACGAGCCGGTGGGCGGTGCGCACCGCGACCACAAGCAGATGGCGGCTTTCCTGAAGCGGGGGCTGAACGACGCCTGGCGCCAGCTGGGCGACCTCAAGACCCGCGAACTGCTCGACCGCCGCTACGAGCGCCTGCAAAGCTACGGGCGCTTCTCGGATACCAAGGCCGAGTCGCGCTGATCCGGCCGGCCGGGCGTGCCGCCCGGCGGTTCACTGGAGTTTGTAGACCAGTTCGGTCTCCACCGTCAGCACTTCGTCGACGGGTTCGAACTTCCAGCCCGACACCGCGTCGACCGTCGCGCGATTGAGCGCTCGGTTGGTGCTGGTCACCACCTTCACCTCGCCGGTGCTGCCATCCGGGCGGATGTCGAACTGCACCTTCACCACGCCGGAGGGACGCTCGCGCAGCAGGGCAGCGGAAAGGCGCGGCTCGTCCGTCTGCACCGGGACGATCTCGCGCCGCGGCGGCGGTGCAGCGGGCGTGGGAGTCAATGCGGCCACCGCGGGCTCGGGAAGCGGCGGCTGTGCGGCCGGTGCGCTGGCCGGCGATGGCGCTGCCTTAGGCGCGGGCCTCGCCGCTGCCGTCGCCTCCGCTGGTGCCGGCGCCGGCGCGCGCCGGGCAGGCTCGGCGGCGGGAGCAGGCGCGGCCGCCGCCGGAGTTGCGGGCTTACGGGCCGGCGCGTTCGCGTTCTGCAGGATGAATCGGTAGGGGCTGAGCGCTGCGCGCCGGGCGGCTTCGCTTGGCGCCTGGTCGGCGGCCGCCGGGGCGGGGGGCGGGCTCTGGGCCAGCGCGGCGCAGGCGCATAGCAGCAACGGTCCCGCAATCGCAACTCCTGCGCGGCGTGCCTTGTGGGTCACCGCGCCGCAGGCGAGTGTATGCATGTGAACTACCTTTTGTTTCGACCCATTCTAGATTTGATGAGCTGGACCCGAACCTCGGGGAAACCGCAGAGGTGTCGCAGCCGCACCAGATAATTCCGCATGGCCCTCCCATTCGATGCCGCGATCGCCGCTTTCGAGCCACCGCTGCCACTGGCGGTGGCCTTGAGCGGGGGCGCGGATTCGACGGCGCTGCTTGTGGCGTCCGCGCGCCGCTGGCCGGGCAACGTGAGCGCGATCCACATCAACCACGGCCTGCAGCCGGCTGCCGCCGATTTCGAGCGGCATTGCGCGGCCTTGTGCGCGCGGCTGGGCGTGCCGCTCCAGGTGAGCCGCGTGCAGGCGCGCCACGCCAGCGGCCAGAGCCCTGAGGATGCCGCCCGCATCGCCCGCTACGAGGCGATCGACGCGGCCGCCCGGGACGGCGCGGCACCGCTCCCACCGCGTTGCGTGGCCCTGGCCCATCACGCCGACGACCAGGTGGAAAGCGTGCTGCTCGCGTTCTCGCGCGGGGCCGGGCTCGCGGGGCTCGCCGGCATGCGGGCGCACTGGGAGCGCGACGGCATCAGCTATTGCCGTCCGCTGCTGCAGGTGGCGGCGGTGGACATCCGCGCCTGGCTGAAGTCAGAGGGCATCGCCTGGATCGAAGACCCGACCAACCTCGACGAGCAGTTCACCCGCAACCGCATCCGCGCGCGGCTGTTGCCGGCGCTGGGCGAGGCGTTTCCGTCGTACCGGGATACCTTCGCGCGCAGCGCGCGGCACGCCGCGCAGGCGCAGGCCCTGCTGGAAGAAGTGGCCGCGCAGGACCTGGCGCTGTGCGGCGTGCCGCCATCGATCCAGGCACTGCGCGCGATGTCGCGCGCGCGCCAGGCCAACCTGCTTCGGCACTGGCTCAAGTCGGCCCACGGCCAGCAGCCCAGCGCGGCGCAGCTCGAGGAACTGCTCGATCAGCTCGCCGCGTGCAGCACCCGCGGGCATGACATCCAGGTGAAGGCGGGTAGCGGCTTCGTGCGCCGGCGGGGCGAGACTTTGGCCTTCGAGGCCTAGGGCCTGTTAGCGCTATGGGAGGGCTCGCGCCGGTGGCTGGCAGGCTGCAGGGCTAGGCGCGGCCGAGGCCGTGTGCTCGTGCACACAACGAGGCCGCAACGACGCCATGCGGCCTGCCAGCCACCGGCCCGAAGGGTGATCCAGGAAACGGGCGCCCTCGGCGTTGCAAATGCTCGCCGGGGCCCCGCCCCGACTGCGCTTTGCGCCTTGATGGCGCCCGTTTCCTGGGTCACGCGAGCCCTCCCATAGCGCTAACAGGCCCTAGGTATAATCCCGAGGTTTCGCGCGGTGCGGCCCGCGGCTGCGGCATCTCCCCGCCGACGTCCACATTCACACCTTTCCCCAGTTTCCGATGGCATTGATCGTTCACAAATACGGCGGCACGTCCATGGGCTCGACGGAGCGCATTCGCAACGTCGCCAAGCGCGTCGCCAAGTGGCACCGGGCGGGCCACCAGATGGTCGTCGTGCCCAGCGCCATGAGCGGCGAGACGAACCGCCTGCTGGGACTGGCCAAGGAACTCTCGCCGGCCAAGAGCACCGATGCGCTGCAGCGCGAGCTGGACATGCTGGCGTCCACGGGCGAGCAGGTCTCGGTCGGTCTGCTGGCCATCGCCCTGCAGGCCGAAGGCATCGAGGCCGTCAGCTACGCCGGCTGGCAGGTGCCGGTGCGAACCAACAGCGCCTACACCAAGGCCCGCATCGAGTCGATCGATGACCAGAAGGTGCGCGCCGACCTGGCCGCGGGCAAGGTGGTGGTCATCACCGGCTTCCAGGGCGTGGACGACAAGGGCAACATCACCACCCTCGGGCGCGGCGGCAGTGACACCTCGGCGGTGGCGGTGGCGGCGGCGCTCAAGGCCGACGAATGCCTGATCTACACCGACGTGGACGGCGTCTACACCACCGACCCGCGCGTGGTGCCCGAGGCGCGCCGCCTGCACACCATCAGCTTCGAGGAAATGCTCGAGATGGCGTCAATGGGCTCCAAGGTGCTGCAGATCCGCTCGGTGGAGTTCGCCGGCAAGTACCAGGTGCCGCTGCGCGTGCTGTCGAGCTTCACCCCCTGGGACATCCCGCTCGACGAGGAAGCCCGCTCGGGCACCCTGATCACTTTTGAGGAAGACGAGAAAATGGAACAAGCCGTCGTTTCGGGTATCGCGTTCAACCGCGACGAAGCCAAGATTTCCATCCTGGGCGTTCCCGACAAGCCCGGCATCGCCTACAACATCCTGGGTGCGGTGGCCGGCGCCAACATCGAAGTCGACGTCATCATCCAGAACATCTCCAAGGACGGCAAGACCGACTTCAGCTTCACCGTGCACCGCAACGACTACGCGCGCACGGTCGACCTGCTCAAGTCCAAGGTGCTGCCCACGCTGGGCACCGACCAGCTCGAGGGCGATACCCGCATCTGCAAGGTCAGCATCGTCGGCATCGGCATGCGCAGCCACGTCGGCATCGCCTCCAAGATGTTCCGCGCGCTGTCCGAAGAAGGCATCAACATCCAGATGATCTCCACCAGCGAGATCAAGACCTCGGTGGTCATCGACGAGAAATACATGGAACTGGCCGTGCGTGCCCTGCACCGCGCGTTCGACCTCGACCAGGAAAGCTCCTGAAGAGCCTTGGGTTGGGGCATATAATCCCGACTGACAGGAAACGTGACCGAGTGGCCGAAGGTGCTCCCCTGCTAAGGGAGTATGGGGTGTAGAGCCTCATCGAGGGTTCGAATCCCTCCGTTTCCGCCAAGACAAGAGCCCCGTGCGACCGCGCGGGGCTTTTTCATTGGGCGGCCGCCGTCTTCATTGCACCAGCTGCCAGATGCCCTGGGCCGTCTTGCAGAAGTTGTACTCGCCCCCGCCGCGGATCGTCTTGTAGCGCGTGGTGAACTCGGCCTTGCGGCATTCGGCTCCCGCGCGTTCGAAGCGCCCGAGCTGCGTGATGCTGCCGCTGGCCCCGCTCTTGTCGTTGGCCCATTCCACTTTGGTTCCGGGCTCCGCGTTCATCGCCTTGTCGAGGGCATCCTGCATCAGCTGCATGTCCTTCTGGTTGAAACGCGTGATCGGGGCATCATCCCGCAGGAAATTCAGGTTCGAGGCCAGCGCAGCGCCGGCCTGGCAGGCCAGCAGGCAGACCAGCACGCCGAGGGATTTCAGGCTCATCGAATGCTCCTCGAGGGAAATCGGACCGTGCCGCCCTAGCCGTTGCGGGGTGGCTGGGTGTCCTGCCTGGCGTCCTCGGCCTGTTGCGGCTGCATGCGCGGCAGCACGAAGAAGACCCGCACCCGCATGCCGTCGGCGGGCTCGGCCCAGATGCTGCCACCGTGCGCCTCGATGATGGAGCGGCAGATGGCCAGCCCCAGGCCGGCGCCGCGGCGGTCCCTGCGCGCGGCCTGCCAGAACGGCTGGAACATGTCGGCGAGTTCCTCCTCGCTCAGCGCCGCGCCCGAGTTCGCCACGCTGAAACGCACGCCCGCCGAGACCGGTTGCGCCTCCAGCAGGGTCGCGCCGCCGCGCTCAGTGAACTTCATGGCGTTGTCCAGCAGGTTGGCCAGCACGCGCAGGATGCGGTTGGCGTCCACCTGCACCGTGGGCAGTTCGTCCGGCGCGCGCACTTCGAGCCCGACGTCGGCCCGAGCGAACAGGGGCTGCGCCGCACGCGCGGCCCGCGCGACCAGGTCGGCCGCCCTGACCGGGGCGACCTGGAGCATGGAACGCCCGGAGGGCGCCGTGGCCACCGCCAGCAGGTCGTCGACCAGCGCCGACATGCTGCGCGCGTTCTCGACGATCATCCCCGCCGCGCTGCCCAGATCCTGGCCGCCTGGCAGCCGGCCCGCCTTGCGCTCCAGGGTCATGGCGGCCAGCATCAGGCCGCTCAGAGGATTGCGCAGGTCGTGGGTGACCACGGCGAGGATCTCCTCGCGCTCGCGCACGGCTGCGCGCAACTGCTCCTGCGTGTGATAGAGGGCCGTGATGTCCTCGTTGACCCCGACCGCGCCGGTGATCTCGCCGGCCTCGTTACGGATTGGGGCGGCCCAGTTGATGATGGTCTTGGACGAGCCGTCGAAGCACTGGATGTGCAGCAGCTCGCCGACCGAGGTTCTTCCCTTGTGCAATGCGCGCGTGAGCGCCCATTCGTCCGGTGCGACGGGCCGGCCGGTATCCACCCACCATCCCTTGTACTTGCCGGTGCGCTCGGGCGTCTCCTCCCAGATGCGCCTGCCCGCGGCGTTCTGCATGGTGATGCGGCCATCCTTGTCCGCGATCCACACGCCCACCGGCAGCAGGTCGATCACGGCGCGGAACAGGCGCTCGTTGGCGCGCAACTGGCGTTGCGTTTCATAGAGCGCCGTGATGTCTTCGCTCACCGTCACGCCGCCGCCGATGCCGCCGTGCTCCTCGGGAATGGGGGCGGCCGAGTTGATGATGGTCTTGAACGATCCGTCGAAACACTGGATGCGCACGGTATCGCCCGTCGAGGTCTCGCCGCGTGTGATCGCGCGGGCCAGCGCCCAGTCCTGCGCGGCGATCGGCTCGCCGCTGTCGGCCCACCAGCCGCGGTACTGGTCGTATTCCGACAGGCCGACATAGCGCGCGCCATGCCAGATGCGCTCGGCCGCCGGATTGATGCGGATGACCCGGCCTGCCCGGTTAGCGATCCAGACGCCCACCGGCAACAGCTCGAACACGGCCTTGAGCAGGCGCTCGTTGTCGCGAACCGCCTGTTCCAGCCGCATGCGCTCGCTGATGTCCTGGAAGACGCCGACCGCGCCGATCACGACGCCGTTCTCGTCCCGGATAGGCGCCGCGCTCACGAGGATGGGGATGGTGCTGCCGTCGGGCTTTTGCAGCAGGTATTCCTCGCCGAGCATCGTCTCGCCGCGCCGCAGCACGCGCGAGGAAACGCGCCCTTCTTTCGGCACAGGACGGCCGTCCGGATACATGATGGGATAGCTCACCGGCACGTCGGGGGCGAGTCCCATTCCGGCCAACTCCTGCGTGTACCTGTTGGAGGATCTCGCTCCTTCGGCGTCGTACAGCAACAGGCCCATGGGCAGCGTATCCATCACGGTCTGCAGCCACCGGTTTTTCTGCTGGACGCTTTCGAACAGGGAGTTGCGCTCGGCCTCGAGGGTTTTTCGCCGCGAGATGTCGCGGCCGAAGCCGTGCCATTGCCCGTCGGGCAGCAGGTTGGCGCTGACCTCCACCTGCAACCAGCTGCCGTCCTTGCGCCGCAGCGACCACTCGCCCGACTGGGTGCCGCCGCTGGCCAGCCGCCGGCGTGCTTCGTCCAGGCGCCTGGCATCGTCGGGCGCGAGGAAGTCGGCGATGTTGCGGCCGGTGATCTCGGTCCGGGCGTAGCCCAGCATCCGGCAGCCCGCGTCGTTCACGTAGGTGAACCGGCCCTCGCGATCGGCCACGAAGATGCCGTCCGGTGCGTTCTGGACGAGTGATCGAAGTGCGCCGTCGCTCAAGCCTGCCGCGACTTCTTCCATTCCGCCGGCCGCCATGCCATTGTCGATTGCTCGTCCATTGGCATCATGCTGGGCGCGCACGGGAGTCGCGTCAACTGAACGGGGCGCCGGAAACGCTTGTTACGCAGGCCCGCTGTCGGTCCCCATCAATGCGGGTGCGGCGAGACCCTCTTCAATGGCAGCGGAACCGGCTTGGCCAATGGCAGACGCGCGGCCTGTGCCGTGGGCAGGCCCAGGTAGGTGGCGGTCACCTCAAGGATGAGGGAGAACCGACGGAGGATGGAATTCGTCTTTCGCTCGTGCATGATTGTCCCCTGTTCGTATATGCACCCATGATGAGCACTCAGCTGGTGCGTTGATGCCAGCGCAACCGTGCAATTCGTGTCAGACGAGTCCGACAAGCGGGCCGTCCTTGTCCTGCAAACGGAGGATGAAATGGAAAGCGTGAACACGGCCGCGAAGGCCCCGGACAAGGTCGCGCTGGTGATCGGCGCGGGCGACTCGACCGGCGGCGCCATTGCGAGGCGCTTTGCCGCAGGCGGCTATATTGCCTGCGCGACCCGGCGCGACGCGGCCAAGCTCGAGCCCCTGGTGGAGAGCATCCGCGCCGCCGGCGGGCGGGCGCATGGCTTCTCGTCCGACGCCCGCAAGGAGGAGGAGGTCACGGCCCTGGTCGAGCGCATCGAAAGCGAGTTCGGGCCCATCGAGGTGCTGGTGTTCAACATCGGCGCCAACGTGCCCTCCAGCATCCTGGAGGAGTCGGCGCGCAAGTACTTCAAGATCTGGGAGATGGCCTGCTTCAGCGGTTTCCTCAACGCACGCGAGGTGGCCAAGCGGATGGTCGGCCGCGAGCGCGGCACCATCATCTTCACCGGAGCCACCGCGTCGCTGCGCGGCTCGGCGAACTTCGCCGCCTTCGCCGGTGCGAAGGCCGCTTTGCGGGCCCTGGCCCAGAGCATGGCGCGCGAGCTCGGCCCGCGCAACATCCATGTGGCGCACGTCGTCGTCGATGGCGCGATCGACACCGAGTTCATCCGAACCAACTTTCCGCAGCGCTATGCGCTCAAGGACAAGCAGGGCATCCTGAGTCCCGAGCACATCGCCGAGAACTACTGGTACCTGCACCAGCAGCCCCGCGACGCCTGGACCTTCGAGCTGGACCTGCGGCCCTACATGGAGACCTGGTAGGCCCTGGCCGGGCGCGCGACTACATCTTGCCGTCGTGCAGCGCGCCCCCGCCCAGTTCGGCCATGGCGGGCGTGACTTCGGCGAATTGCAGCACCTTGCCGCCCCATTGGCCGACGAACTTCTGCGCATCGGCTTGTGCCGCGAAACTGGCGATCGTCGGGCCCATGGAGCCATGGCGCTTGCTGCCGGCCACGTAGAAGCCTGTCTTGGCATCGAACCAGTGGCCGCGCGGCTTGTCCCAGTCGGCCTTCGCCATGTCCTGCGCGAAGGCGGCGCGCACGCTGCGGGCCTGCTCGGGCCGCAGCAGCGCGGCGAACATCTCCACCGTGTCGCAGAAGAACACCGGGGCGGCCGCGCCGACGTAGTGCACCTGCGCCTTGGGCCCGGCGTACTCGGCCAGCATCATGCCGTCGAGCTCGCAGGCCGTGGCTGTTTCGATCTCCGCCGGCTTGGGCGTGGCGCTGTTTTCGTCGCGGCCGCAGGCGACGAGCGAGGCAAGGGGCAGGGCGCAGGCGGCGCACAGCAGGCGGCGGCGCGACAGGGCGGTGGTGGTCATTAGCGGAATCTCCATTGGGCGACGGCAAGGGGCGCGGCGATCCACCCCAGCATCACCAGCGCCAGCAGCCAGGGCTTGGCGAGCGCGGCGGGCACGATGCTGGTAAGGCCGTAGAGGTTGCGCACCTCCTCGAGCGAAAAGACGTTCAGGATGCGGAACACGTCCGCGGGATTGAGCAGCAGCAGGTAGGGGAACCATTCGCTGCCGGCTTCGCCGCCCAGCCCCACCAGCAGGCCGAGCAGCACCAGGTCGAACACCAGCACGAACAGGAACCACAGCGCGATCGCCAGGCCGGACGCGCGGGTGCGGTCGCTGGCCAGCACCGACAGCATCACCGCCAGGCTCAGGAAGGAAAGACCGAGCAGCACCGAGCTGAACATGAAGCCGGCCAGTGGCTCCAGCCCGGCGGCGCCAGTCCGGGATGTCAGCAGGACGGCCACGAGCCCGAAGCCCAGGAGCGTGGACAGCGTCAGCGCTGCGGCCAGGCCCAGGTACTTGCCCAGCAGCAGTTCAAGGCGGGTGATCGGCAGGGCCAGCAGCAGGTCCAGCGAGCCGCGCTCGCGTTCGCCGACGACGGCGTCGAAGCCGAGCAGCAGGGCGATCAGCGGGATCAGGTAGATGGCCAGGCTGACCAGGCTGGTGATGGTGAATTCGATCGAACGCAGGCCCACCACGCCTTGCTGCGCCCCGCCGAAATAGGCGATGACCAGCGCGAACACGGTGAACACCAGCGAGACGGCGAGCACCCAGCGGTTGCGCAGGCGGTCGCGCAGTTCCTTCAGGGCGACGAAGAGGATCTGGCGGAATTCCATGGTGACTCTCAGTGTCCGAATCAGTGTCCGAAGCCGAAGAAGACGTCCTCGAGCGAAGGCTCGTGGATGCGGAAGTCCTGGATCGCGCTGCCCAGGCCGGCGAGGGCGGCCAGCACGGCCATCTTGGCCTCGCGCGGGAACTGCCCGTCGAACAGGGCGCCCTGCCAGCGGTGGCCGCTGACCGGCAGCGTGTCCAGCGCGGCGCGCACGGCGGCGGCGCCGGCCTCAGTGGTGGCCAGCTCCATGCGCAGGGGCAAGGCCATCTGCTCGCGCAGCCCTTGCACGCTGCCCAGCGCCTGCACCCGGCCGCCGCTCAGGATGGCCAACCGGTCCACGCGCTCCTGCAGCTCGGCCAGGATGTGCGAGGTGACGATCATGGTCACGCCGTCGGCGCGCAGCTCGCGCAGGGTTGCGTAGAAGTTGCGGATCGCCTCGGGGTCCAGGCCGGTGGTGGGTTCGTCGAGGAACAGCACCTGGGGCCGGCCGAGCAGTGCCTGCGCGAAGCCGAGGCGCTGGCGCATGCCCTTGCTGTATTCGCGCACGGCGCGCCCGGCGGCATGGGTCAGGCCCACGCGTTCGAGCACGGCGGGGCAGTGAGCCAGCGGGGCGCCCTTCAGGCGCGCGAAGTAGCGCAGGGTTTCGAGGCCGGTCAGGTTGTCGTACAGCACGACGTTCTCCGGCAGGTAGCCGATCGCGCGACGCACCGCGCGGAAGCCGCTGCCGCGCACCGGCGCGCCGTGGATGCGGATGTCGCCGGCGGTCGCCCGCACCAGACCCAGCATCATCTTGAACAGGGTGCTCTTGCCGGCGCCGTTGTGGCCAATCAGCCCGAACACTTCGCCGCTGCCGATCTCGAGGTCCACGCCGTCGACGGCGCGCACCGCGCCATAGTGCTTGACGGCACCGCGCACGCTGATCGCGGCCGCCTCAGTGGGGGAGGGCATGCTGTCTTTCATTCCAGTCGCTCCATGTCTTGTGCGCAGGCGTCATCCGCGGGCCGGGCTCGACCACGCTGGGGACGCGCAGCACCGGGAACTGCTGGCTCACCAGGCGCAGCGCCTGCACCGCGGGGCTGGCCAGCAGCAGGCGCGCCGCCGGGTGGCGCCAGACCAGCCGGTCCACCAGGTCGTTGGCTTCGTAGCGGACGTCGCCGCGGCCGTTGCCGTCGCGGTCCCAGCCGAGGTAGTTGCTCCAGTAGTTGCCTTGGGGGCCGCCCCAGGTCTCGTCCTTCGAGCCCACGTAGCGCACCTGCTCGCGGTTGCCGATGAAGTCGTTGCCGTCGACCTGGTTGCGGGTCGAGCCGGCCGACAGGTGCACGCCCACCCGGTTGTCGACGATCAGGTTGCCGGTGAGGCTGGCGTACTCGACGTCGTAGATGAAGAAGCCGCGCGCGTTGCCCGCCACCACGTTGTTCTCGATGCGTGAGTCCTGCAGGGTGCGCAGCATGATGCCGTGGTCGCTGTTGCCCCAGGCGCGGTTGTTGCGCACCACCTGGTCACGCACTTCCATCAGGGCCAGGCCGCCGCGATTCAGGTAGCTGTCGTTGTCCTCCCAGAGGTTCCGGTAGGAGTTCATGTAGTGCGTGCCGTAGCGGCTGTGGTGCAGGCGGTTGCCGCGGAAGATCGCGTCGTGCGACACGTCCACGTAGAGGGCATCGCGCACGAAGCTGATATGGTTGCGTTCGATGCGCGCCCCGGTCGTGTTGTAGAGCTGGATGCCGTTGCCGCGCTGCGAGGAGCTGTATTCGCGCTTGCCGACGATGAGGTTGTCCTCTACGCGCACGTCGTTGGCCTTCTCGATCCACAGGCCGAATAGGTTGTAGACCAGGTCGTTGCGGCGGATGACCGCCCGGTGCGAGCCGGGCGTGATGTAGATGCCCGCGTTCTGGTCCAGCAGGCTGTCGCCGGAGTCGCGCACGATCAGGCCTTCGATCGTCACGTCCGCCGACTTCACCCGGATGGTGTCGCCCTGCATGCCGCCGCTGATCGTGGGCTTGCCGATGCCGCGCAGCGTCACCGGCCTGGCGATCACCAGGTTGCCAGGGAACTTGCCGGAATGCACTTCGACCACATCGCCCGCCGCCGCGCGATCCAGCACCGGCTGGATGGCCTCGCCGGGGCGCACCGTCCAGGTCGCGGCCTGAGCGGAACAACCGAGGGCGAGTGCCATGACGGCGAGCAGGCGCTTCATCACGTCACCAGCCAGCCCAGGGCCTTCAGCACGAGGAACAGGCTCGCGCCGATCAGCAGGTTCTTGAACGAGACGTAGCAGACCATGTCCATCACGGAGGCGACCCGGTAGCGGCGGCCCCACCAGGGACCGTCCTTCACATAGCGCTTGGCGCGCAGGCGGACCAGCACTTCGTACAGGCTCCAGCCGAACCACCAGCCGATCACTGCGCCGGCGCGCAGTTCGCCGAGCGCGGCCATCACCCAAGCCAGCGTGACGGCGACGGCCAGCGCGATGCCGGCGGCGCGTAGCAGGCGGTGCGGGGCGCCCACGCCGCGGCGCCACGGCCAGACGTGGTCCCAGATCTCTGCGCACAGCCAGCCGCAGACGCCGGGAGCGCCGGCGGCGTACGCGGGTTGCGCGGGGTCGGTGGGCATGCGGGGATCGACCATGGCTTAGAGTTTCTCTACCGGAATGATGGGGATGAAGTAGCCGTCGCGATTGATCGGCGTCATCTGCAGCCCAGAAGCTTCGCGGCGCTTGCGCTCCTTCACCAGCGGCGGGCAGGCGTGGGTGTCGGTGTAGAGGATCATGCAATCCAGGCAGTGCAGGCACTCGCGATGGTCGATGCGGCCGTCGGCGTCGATCGCCTGGGCCCCGCAGCCGTGGGCGCAGGCCTTGCAGCTGCTGCACTCCTGCTTGCGGCGCAGGCCGAACCAGCGGAAGGTGGACGGCATCGCGAGCGAGGCGCCCAGCGGGCACAGGTACTTGCAGAAGGGCCGCTCGACGAAGATGGACAGCGCCAGCAGGCCGGCCGCGAACAGCGTGTAGGGCCAGGAGCGCTGGAACCAGCCGACCAGGAAGGTGGTCTTGAAGGGCTCCACTTCGGCAAGCACTTCCGCCGTGGTCATGGAGAACATGGACACTGCCAGCAGCCCGAAGAAGATGCCGTACTTGACCCACTTCAGCTTGTCGTGCAGAGCCTTGGGCAGCGCGCGCTGGAAGCGCTTCAGCCCGATCGCGCCGGCCACCTTGTAGATCAGCTCGGAGAGCGATCCGAAGGGGCACAGCCAGCCGCAGAACAGGCCGCGGCCCCAGATGAACACGGTGACGATGATGAAGATCCAGAACAGGAAAATCAGCGGGTCGCTCAGGAACAGGGTCCACTCCCAGTGGAACAGCAGCGAGTGGAACCAGGTGAGCACCTGTGTCACCGAGGGCTGCGCCATCATGCCGAAGCCGACGAACGCGATGCTCAACACCCAGGCCGAATACTTGAAGGCGTTGACCGGCCACTTGTTCTTGCGGCTGGACCGCCGCGTCAGCTGGTCACGCAGCGCGTAGACGATGGCCACCGCCACCAGCAGCAGCGTGAACAGCACGATCTCCACCGCGCGCGCCTTCCAGACCTTCACCCAGGGCGCCGCGGCTTCCTCCACCTGCGGGCGGCCGCCCTCCAGCGCCCAGGCGGGCAGCCAGTAGCCAGACTCGAAGCTGGCGAAGCTGCGCGCCCCGGTCGCCCGGTCGACGCGGTTGCCCAGCATGACGAGCTTCCAGGGATAGGCGGCGGAGAAGGCGCCTGAGCGCACGATGAAGATCGCGGACTCGCTGAACTGCGGCGCGCCGGCCGCTTCCAGTCCGTACAGGTTCAGGTAGTCGAGGTCGCGGAAGGTGAAGGTGTCCAGGCCCTGGCGCAGCTGCACGCGGTCATAGATGCCGCCGCGCACGAAGCCGGAGCCCTTGAACGACTCCTTGCCGGCGGTGCGGATGACGAAGATCGCCTGCTCACCCGGCTTGAGCCGCGACATCAGGCTGTCCCAGCCGTCCTTGCCCAGCAGCGAGCGGCCGATGTCGGGCGCGTTCAGCGCGCCGAACCACAATTCGATGAAAGGTTCCGAAGCGCGCGGCAGGCCGAGCTGCTCCGGCGCGACCACCAGGCGCTGCACCGCGCCTTGCTTGGCCAGCGCGGCCCAGTCCAGGGTGCGGGTGCTGTCGGTGAATTTCGCCGGCGGGCGCACGGTGGGCGCGAGGATGCCGGTCTGGCGCGCGACCGCGCCGCCGGAGCTCATCATCACCTGGTTCTGCGCGATCACCGTCACGGTGGCGCCGGAGATCGCATCGAGGCCCACCACGCCCTCGTCGGGGCGGGAGCGGCCGATCTCCACCTTGTCGCCGACGAACTTCCCGAGATATTGCTCGTTGAATTTCGTCAGCGCGGATTCGGGAATGCCCAGCAGCAGGATGGGCTCGGAATGCTTCAGGACCTTCACGCCGACGAAGCGGCCCTTGAGGTCCATGCCGATCAGCGTCACCACCGGCTTGCCGGAGTAGGCCGGCGTGTCGGTGATGTCGGTCGACAGCATCACGTAGCCCAGCAGCTTGGGCTGGCCCCGTTCGTCGGTTCCGTAGGCCTCCACGTACGGCGGCCGGCCCTTGCGCTCGGAGAAGCTCGTCGCGCCGGGAAATACCTGGGCGCACGGTGTGTAGTCGCACAGCCGGGGCGAGGTCTGGATCTCCTCCGGCAGCTTGGCCTCGTAGGCGTCCGCCCAGGACAGGCCCGGGACGAGCAATGCAGCGGCCAGCGCCCAGAGGCGCAAGAAAAACTGGAACGGGGTCATGGTGTCCGGAAAAAGCCCCGCGCGCGTGGCGCGGGGCCGGGGCGGGGCGTCAGGCCTCGACGATCATGCGGCTGCGCATTTCCAGGTGCAGTGCGTGGCAGAAGTGCGTGCAGTAGCACCAGAACACGCCGGGCTTGTCGGCCACGAAGGTCACCGACTTCGTCTCCTGCGGGTTGACGATGAAGTTGACGTTGTAGTTGGGGATGGCGAAGCCGTGCGTCAGGTCCTCCACCTTGTCCAGGTTGGTCAGGATCAGCGTGACCTCGTCACCCTTCTTCACCTTGAACTCGCGCATGCTGAATGCCGGCGCCAGCGAGGTCATCTTCACGGTGACCTTCTTGCCGTTGCGGGTCACGCCGCTTTCCTTGGCGTCCTTCACCGCGATCGGCGAGTCGTCCAGGCTGTAGACCTGCTTCGGCTTGAGCAGCTCGCGCTTGAAGATGATGAAGTCGTGCGGCTCGCCGCGCACCGGGTGGTCGGCCATCAGCACCATCTTGTCGCCCGAGATGTCGATCAGCTGTTCGTTCTCGGGGTGCAGCGGGCCGACGGGCAGGAAACGGTCCTTCGAGAACTTGCAGCCCACCGCGAGGTACTTGCCGTCGGCGGCAGCGGTCTCGGACTGGCTGGCGTTCAGGTGACCCGGCTGGTACTGCACGTCGATGCGGTCCACCACGTATTTGGCGTTCTTGTCGCCCTTGTGGAACTTGATGGCCGCTTCGACGTTCCACTTCACCACCTGGCTGTCCAGGAACAGCGTGGTGTAGGCATTGCCACGGCCGTCGAAGGCGGTGTGCAGCGGGCCCAGGCCCAGTTCCACCTCGGCGACGATCGCCTCGTCGGGCTTGGCCAGCTTGCCGTCGAAGTAATCCAGCACCTTGGCCAGCTCGATGACCGTGCCGGTGGGCGACAGCTTGCCGGCGCAGATGAAGTACTTGCCGTCGGGGCTGGCGTTGACGCCGTGCGGGTTCTTCGGCACCGACACGTAAGCAGTGAGCGCCGTCTTCGGGTCCTTGTTCGCTTCGCGGGTTCCGTCGACCACAGGCACCTTGGAGGTGCCGACGGTCTTGAACTTGCCGGCCTTGACGGCTTCCTCGATGCGCGCGATGTTGAAGAACAGGCAGGCGTCGCGCTCGGCGGACATCATGTCCTCGTACTTGACGCCCATCTCGACGTTGTACTGGTTGGTCGCGGCCAGCTTGCCGTCATAGGACGTGGCCGTGAGGTCGCAGTTGCCGTCGATCAGCACCTGCCAGCGCACTTCCATCGTCTCGGCGTCCACGCAGGTGAACATCGAGCGGTACTTGGTGCCGTCGTCGGTGGCCGCGTTGGGCAGCGGAATCGAGAACTCGGCGCCGCAGAACACACGCGTCGTGTAGTTGATCTTCGGGTCCACCGGGTCGCGCTTGTCGGGGAAGATGCCGTGGAAGCCCTGCACGTTGGGCAACTCGGTGATCTTGTCGCAGACGAAGTGGTCCAGGCGGATGCGGCCGATGCGGCTGTTGATCTTGTCGTTGATCCAGGCGTAGCGGCCGTCGTAGTTGCCGTCCTTGTAGGAGGCATGCACGTGGTGGGTGTCGGCCACCGTGTACTTCAGGCTGCCGTCGGCCTTGGTGCCCATGATCTTCTTGGACTCGTTGGTGATGCCCCAGCCGACCAGCGCGTCCGGCACGAACACCGGGATGCGGGTGATCTCGCGCCCCGAAGGCAGGCCCAGCACGCGCATGTCGCCGGTGTGGCCGCCGCTCCAGAGGCCGTAGTAGCTGTCGAGCTCGCCCGGCTTGAGGTGCGCGGCATTGCCATGCTCGCCCGGGTTGCCCAGGGCCGGCGCCGAGGCCTTGGCGGCCGGCGCGTTGGCGGGCTTGTCGGAGCAGGCGGCGAGGCCGACGCCGGCCAGGCCGGCAGCTGCGGCGGTGCCGAGGAAGCGGCGGCGCGCGGGGGTGAGCTCTTGTTGCAAAGTATCTTTCGCTCGGGTCATCGTAGGGTCCTCAGTTACAAAACCTTCCGCGTGCAGCGGATCGCCGCGACGCTCTTCTTCTTGCACGCAGACATGATCTGTGCCCGCAGGGATGGGGCAGTTGCGGTACATCAAGCGCTGGTGAGCGCCTGCGCCGGGACGAAGGTGTACTTGCGATGCGTCAAGTCGAGCGCAGATTGAACGCGACCGTGCAGACCTGCGTCCCTAGAATCGGCGACGCATTCGTTCCCCAAACCACAAGAGCGTCACCATGAAATTCACCGCACTCGCAGTCGTCATCGCCGCTGCTGCCCTGGCAGGCTGTGGCAAGCAGGAGGCCGCCGCGCCCGCGGCGCCCGCAGCAGCTCCGGCAGCTGCCACGGCGCCTGCCGCGGCACCGGCGCCCGCCGCGGCCACGGCTGCCGCCGACAACGCTGCCGGGAAGTCCGTCTACGGCAAGACCTGTGCGATGTGCCACGCGGCCGGCGTCGCCGGCGCGCCCAAGCCCGGCGACAAGGCCGAGTGGGCGCCTCGCATCGCCCAGGGCATGGACACCTTGTACAAGCACGCGATCGAGGGCTTCACCGGCCAGAAGGGCTCGATGCCTCCACGCGGCGGCTCCAGCACCTCGGACGATGACATGAAGGCCGCGGTCAACTTCATGGTCGACCAGTCGCGTTGAACACCATGAGGGATCCCGCCCGGCGCCGGCTGCTTGCCGCGGGCGCCTGCCTGGCCGCCTGGCCCCTGCTGGCGGGCGCCGCGCCCACACGCACGCGCCTGCGCGAATCGCGCGCCTTCATGGGCACGCGGGTCGACCTGACCGTGCAGGGCGAGGATGCGGCATCGCTGGCCCCCGCCATGCAGGCCGCCTTCGGCCGGATGGAAGCGCTCGCGGCCCTCATGAGCCACTACGAGCTGACCAGCCGCGTGTCGGCGATCGGATTGGCTTCCGGACTGCAGCCGGTGGCGGTCGAACCCGAGCTGATGGCAGTTCTGCGCATGGCGCAGGGCGTCTCGGGCAGGACGCACGGGGCCTTCGATGCCACCGTGGGTTCGCTGGGCCTCTGGCACTTCGATGGACCCGACCCGGGCATGCCCGAGCCCGCGCAGATCACGCGCCGGCTGCCCAGCGTCGATTGGCGCAACCTGCGGCTCGACGAACGCAGCCAGACCGCCTACCTCACGCAGCGCGGCATGCGCCTGGACCTGGGCGGCATCGCCAAGCTGTACATCCTGCAGGCCGGCCTGGACGCACTGAAGTCGCACGGCGTGCGCAGCGCGCTCGTCAACGGCGGGGGCGATGTGCTGGCGCTGTCGGCGCCGGGCGATGCGCCGTGGCGCGTGGGCATCCGCGATCCGCGCCAGCCGCAGCGCCTGCTGGGCGCGCTCGACATCGGCAGCGGCATCGTCGCGTCCTCCGGCGACTACGAACGCTTCTTCACCCGGGCCGGACGGCGCTGGCACCACGTGCTGGATCCCCGCACCGGTCAGCCGACGCAAGGCGTGCGCGGCGTCACGCTGGTGGCGGACACGCTGGAGGGTGTCAACGGCCTCGGCGCAGCCGCCATGGTGCTGGGCGCCGGCGAGGGCCGCGAACTGCTGCGGCGCACCGCCGGCACCGAGGCCATGGTCGCCGGGGCCGACGGCAACATCTGGCTGAGCGAGCGGCTGCGCGAGCGCTTGCGGCCGGTGTAGCCGCCCACACGCCGACGCCCGTCAGCGGTATCCCACGTCCAGCCCGGCCGCGGCCGGCGCCGACGCCTTCCTGTGCGCGGCCAGCTGCCGCAGCAGCACCGGCACCACCATCGCCGCGCCCACCAGCGTGACGACCAGGCCCGGTGCGATCAGCAGCAGCGCGGCCGCCAGGCAGACCAGCTGTTCCCAGCGTTTCATCTCGACCAGCATGAAGCGGCTGAGCGCAGCGGCCAGCACCACGATGCCCAGTACGCAGCCGACGAAGGTGATCGAGAAGTCGTACCAGGTGAAGCCCTTGGCCACCAGCAGCAGCGAGGGCGAGAACACGAACACGAAGGGCACCAGCACCTTCGCCAGCCCCAGACGGAAAGCCATGTTGCCGGTCTTGAACGGGTCGCTGCCGGCCATGCCGGCGGCCGCATAGGCGGCGAGCGCCACCGGCGGCGTGATGTCCGCGAGCACCCCGTAGTAGAAAACGAAGAAGTGCGCCACCAGCGGCTGCACGCCCAGCTGCACCAGCGTGGGCGCCGCCACCGTCACCATGATGATGTAGTTGGCGGTGGTCGGGATGCCGCAGCCCATGAGGATGCAGACCACGCCGGTCATGACCAGGGCGGCGAACAGCGTCAGCGCCTTCATGTCCGCCACGAAGGCCGGGATGACGCTGGTCAGGCCGCCCGCGATCACCTGGGCCCAGCCGGTGATGATGAAGCTGATCTTGAACCCCACGCCGGTCAGCGTGACCACGCCGATCACGATGCCGACGGTGGCGGCGGCCGCGCCCACGGCGAGCGCGTACTTGGCGCCGGTTTCGAAGGCTTCCACCATGACGCCGTGGGCGATGCGGCCCGTGATGCCCGCAAGCTTCCAGCCGGCGATCGCCAGCGCGATGCCCGCGGCGAACAGGGCCAGCTTGATCTCGTCGGTGTTGACGCCCAGTTCGGCGAAGGCGATCACCGCCAGCAGCGCGTGCAGCGCCCCGCACAGCACCCAGTTGGCCGGCCGGTTGCCGCTCACGCGCGTGGTCAGGCCGACGATGGCGCAGGAGCTGATGCCGGTGAAGGCCGCCAGGTAGGGCGTGCGGCCGGAGACCAGGATGCCGATCAGCAGGAACAGGGGAATCAGGGTCGGCCAGCGCTGCTTCAGCGACTCGCGCAGCTTCGGCATTTCTTCGTCGGTCAGGCCGCGCAGGCCGTATCGCTTGGCCTCGAAGTGCACCTGCATGAACACCCCGAAGAAATGCATGAAGGCCGGCACCACGGCTGCGGCGATGATGGTCTGGTAGGAGACGTTCAGGAACTCCACCATCAGGAAGGCCGCCGCGCCGAGCACCGGCGGCGTAATCTGCCCGCCGGTGGAGGAGGCGGCTTCCACCGCGCCGGCGAATTCGCGCCGGTAGCCGACCCGGATCATGGCCGGGATGGTGAGCGAGCCCACCGTCACCGCGTTGGCGACCGACGAGCCGGACAGCATGCCGAACATCGCGGAGCCGAACACGCTCACCTTGGCCGGGCCGCCGGCGTAGCGTCCCGCCACGCTGGCGGCGATGTCCAGGAACAACTGTCCCAGCCCGATGCGCGTGGCCATCACGCCGAACAGCACGAAGTGGAAGACGTAGGTCGCCACCACGCCCACCGCCACGCCGTAGATGCCCTGGCTGGTGAGGTACTGGTGGTTGATCATCTGGCTCCAGGTGGCGCCGGCGTGCTTCAGCAGGCCGGGGAAGTACGGTCCCGCGAGCGCATACGCCGTGAAGCCGATGGCGATCAGCGGCAGCGGCCAGCCCATGGAGCGCCGCGTCGCCTCCAGCAGCGTGAAAAACAGGACGGAGCCCATGACCACATCCAGCGTGCCGGGGTTGCCGACGCGGAAGGCCAGGTCGTCGAACACGTAGGGGATGTAGAGCACGCTCAGCGCGCAGCCGATGGCCAGCAGCCAGTCGGTGAGCGGCACGCCGCCGGGGGCGTGCCAGCTCGACGCCAGGTGGGTCGACTCGTAGCCGCGCTTGCTGCGCGGAAACACCAGGAAGATCAGGCCCAGCACGAAGGCCAGGTGCACGCCGCGGTGCGTGGTCTCGCGCAGCAGGCCGAAGCCGGCCGTGTAGTAGTGGAACATCGACAGCGCGATCAGCAGCGCCATCACGAGCCAGGTGGCCGGCGGCACCGTGGTCCGGAAGCGCATCTCCGGATCGAACTTCTCCTCCAGCTCCTGCAGCTTGCGCTCGTCCAGCGCGGTGTCCGTCGTCATGCGAATCCCTCTCGAAACAAAAACAGGGAGGCGCTTGCCGCTGCCTCCCTGCGTGCTGCGGTCCGTGCGGCCGGCTTACTTCAGCAGGCCCGCTTCCTTGTAGAACTTCTCCGCGCCGGGATGGAAGGGGATGCCCACGCCCTGGACCGCGTTCTCCTTGGTGATGAACTTGCCCTTGGCGTGGCCGGCGGCCAGCGTCTTTTGCGTCTGCTCGTTGTACATGGCCTTGGTGATCTCGTAGACCGTCTCGACAGGGACCTTGGCGCTGGTCACCAGCTGGGCTCCGACAGCCAGCGTCTGCACCGCGGCCACGTCCTTGTAGGTGTTGGCGGCGATGGTGTCGACGGCGAAATAGGGGTTCTGCTTGCGCAGCGACTCCGACGGGGCACCGCTCAGCGGCACCAGTTCGATGCCCACGCCGCTGGACGCCAGTTCCGCAATCGCGCCGGCGGGCGCCCCGCCGACGAAGAAGAAGGCGTCGAGCGAACCGTCCTTGAGCTTGTCGCCGGCCTGGTTGGGCTTGATGTAGTCGGGCTTGATGTCCGATTCCTTGACGCCATAGGCGGCCAGCACCATGCGGGCGTTGATCAGCGTGCCGGAACCCGGCTCGTCCAAGGCGACCCGCTTGCCCTTGAGGTCGGCCACCGACTTGATGCCCGAACCCTTCTTCACCACCAGGTGGATGCTCTCGGGGTACAGGTTGGCGATCATGCGCAGGTCCGCGACTTTCGGCTTGCCCTCGAAGGCGCCGGTCCCGGTGTAGGCCCAGGTGGCGACATCGGACTGCGAAAGGCCCGCTTCCATGGAGCCGCCCGCGATCGCGTTCACGTTGGCCAGCGAGCCGTTGCTGGCCTGCGCCGTCGCGATGATCTTGCCGGGCTGGGACACCGCATTGGCGATCATGCCGCCGACCGGGTAGTAGGTGCCGGCCGTGCCGCCGGTGCCGATGCGGAAGAATTGCTGCGCCTGCGCGCCGCTGGTGAGGGCCAGCGCCGCCACGACGGCGCCCAGCAGGTGTTTGACATTCATTGGAGACTCCGGTGAGGACAAACGAGCGGCCAGTACACCACAGCCGTTAGGCGCCGCTGGCTAGTGGTTTCACTGCCCCTTGCCTTGAACTCCCTCCCCCACCGGGGGAGGTCAGGGGTGGGGGCTCGGGACCTTGCGCAGTCCCCCGAGCGCCCCCATCCCAACCTTCCCCCGGAGGGGGAAGGAGTAAAACAAGACTCAGCGCTTCGGCGTGTCGTCCACCGAAGCGCTCCAGCGGTCACCCCAGCCGCGCCGGGCATCGTCGAGCTCGCGCCGGCCGCGCTTGGTGGGGCGGCCTTGCTCGATCGACAGCGCAGGTTCGGGCGCCAGGCGGCGCTGCTCGGCCGCGCGCTCGCGGGCCTCGATGCTGGCGGCGGTCTCCTCGTACAACTGCCGGGCCACGGGCGCCGGGCCGCGCATGCCGGACAGGCCCTTGACCACCACCTCGCGCTGCACCGCGCCCTGCCGGAGCAGAACGGTGTCGCCGACCTTCACCTCGCGCGCCGGCTTGGCCTGCTGGCCGTTGACTTCGACCCGCCCCTTGCCGATCTCCTCGACCGCCAGCGACCTCGTCTTGTAGAAGCGCGCGGCCCACAGCCACTTGTCAATTCGAAGCTTGTCCATCCGGATGAAGATTTTCCGCCAACGGCAAACGCACGATGGCATCCAGCCCTTTGACTTGGCCATGGGCCACGCGGTTCTCGAGCACGATGGCGCCACCGAGCGCGCGCACGATCTCCTGGCAGATGGCCAGGCCGAGCCCGGAGCCGGCGCGCACGTCGCCGGCGGAAAACGCCTGGAACAGCCGCGCCTGCAATTCCGCCGGGATGCCGGGGCCGCTGTCGGTCACGGTCAGGGCCGCGAAGCGGCGGTCCGCCACCACCTGCACCGACAGACTGCCGGCCGCCGGCATGTGCTTGATCGCGTTGTGCAGCAGGTTGCGCGCCAGTTCGCGCAGCATCCAGGGGTGCGCCCGCACCGGTGCCGGCGCGGTGGCGATCTCGAAATCGATGTCGCGGTCGGCGATCAGCGGCGCCAGCTCCAGCGCAACCGCGCGCACCGTCTCCGACAGGTCCGTGACCTCGGGCCCGGGCTGCTGGCGCAGCTGCTCCACCTTGGCCAGCGACAGCATCTGGTTGGCCAGCGCCGTTGCGCGGTCGACGGTGGCGTTGATCTCGGCCAGCGCCTGGGCCGGCGCCACGTCGCCGCGCAGCGCCGACTGGACCTGCGTCTTCAGCACCGCCAGCGGAGTGCGCAGCTGGTGCGAGCTGTCGCGCACGAAGCGCTTCTGGTGTTCGAGCAAGTGAGACAGCCGCGTCATCACGTCGTTGGTGGCCTCCACCAGGGGCAGCAGCTCGCGCGGCGCGTCGTTCGCCACGATGGGGGTGAGGTCGCCTTCGGGCCGCGCCTGCAGTTCCTGGCTCAGCCGCCGAACCGGCCGGGTCGTGCGTTGCACCACCACGACCACCACCAACGCGAGGACCGCCACCAGCACGGCCTGGCGCAACAGGGTATCGATGAGGATCTGGCGTGCCAGCGTGCGCCGCAGCTCGAGCGTCTCGGCCACCTGCACCACGGCCATGCCGCGGCCGTGGGCGCTGGACACCGGTTGCAGCAGCACGGCCACACGCACGTCGTCGTCGTTGTAGCGGTCGTCGTAGAAGTCGACCAGCGCGGCATAGGGCGGCCGCGCCGGCAGCTTGCCGCGCCAGAACGGCAGCTCGGCGTAGCCGGACACCATTTCGCCCCTGAGGTCGGACACGCGGTAGACCATGCGGCTGCGGTTGTCGGCCTCGAAGGCTTCCAGCGCGGAATAGGGCACCGTGGCACGCAGCCGCGCCTCGGCGTCGTAGCCTTCCACGTCGAGCTGCTCGCCGATGACCTTGGCCGAGGCCAGCAGGGTCCGGTCGTAGGCGGTGTTGGCGGCGGCGAGGGCGCGTGAATACAGGCTGGCGCCGTTCAGCGCGATCAGCAGCACCACCGGCACGAGGATGCCGAGCAGCAGGCGCCGCCGCAGCGAAAGCGCGCCGCTCATTGGATAAGCTCCGCCCGGCGGGCTGCGGTGCTGTTCGCCTTCGGAGCGGCCGTGCGGAGCATTCGACAACCTCCGCCCTGGCGGGCTGCGGTGCTATTCGCCTTCGGAGCGGCCGTGCGGCTCATCCGGCCTTCAACAGGTAGCCCAGCCCGCGCAGCGTGACCAGCGAGACACCGGTGGGCGCCAGCTTCTTGCGCAAGCGGTAGGCCACCACCTCGATGGCCTCGTACTGCACCTCGGGCTCGCCGGCGAATACCAGTTCGAACAGCTTCTCCTTGGCCATCGCCTGGCCTTGCCGCGCCAGCAGCGCCGCCAGCAGCGCCGATTCGCGCGGCGTGAGCTCCAGCACGTCGTCCCCGTGGTACACCGCGCCGCTGGCCTTGTCGTAGCGCAGGCGGCCGAACTCCAGCGACTCGTCTGCCGGCTTGGCCGCCGCCGGGCCCGGCCGGCGGCGCGCCAGCGCGCGCAGGCGCGCCTCGAGCTCATCCAGGTCGAAGGGCTTGGGCAGGTAGTCGTCCGCGCCGGAATTGAGGCCGAGGATGCGGTCACCCACCGTGCCGCGCGCGGTGAGGATCAGGACCGGCGCGGCGAGCCCCTCGGCGCGCGCCTGCTGCAGCACGTCCAGCCCGTCGAGGCCGGGCAGGCTCAGGTCCAACATCACGACGTCCGGCCGCGCCGACTTCCACAGGGACAGCGCCTGCCGGCCGTCGCCGCAGGCATCGAGGTGGAACCCCCGCCGCGTCAGCGTGCGCTCGAGCGTGCTGCGCATGGAGGGATCGTCTTCGACCAGCAAAACTTTCATTGGAGAGCGAGCTTAGTGCAGGCGGCTCAGGGGGCGGGCCCAGTGGACGGACTAGTAGTTTCCCCAATCATGCAGGACAGCCGTTTGACAGGCACCGGGCGCATCATCCACGAGTCCTGTTACGAACAACTAGGAGTCACCCCATGCGTAGAGACGAGTTCCTCAAGAGCCTGGCCGCGCTGGCCGCGGCCGGCGCGCTGCCGCTGCACGCCCGCGCCGCCGCCAACGTGAAGATGATGATTCCGGCCAACCCCGGCGGCGGCTGGGACACCACCGGCCGCGCGCTGGGCAAGGCCATGCAGGAAGCCAAGTCGGCCGACAGCGTGACCTACGAGAACAAGGGCGGCGCGGCCGGCGCGCTGGGCCTGGCGCAGTTCGTCAACGGCAGCAAGGGCGACGCGAACGCGATGATGGTGATGGGCGCCGTGATGCTGGGCGGCATCATCACCGGCAAGCCGCCGGTGAATCTGTCGCAGGCCACGCCGATCGCGCGCCTGACCAGCGAGTACAACGTGTTCGTGCTGCCCGCCAACTCGCCGTTCAAGACCATGGCCGACGTGGTGGCGCAGCTCAAGAAGGACCCGGGCAGCGTCAAGTGGGGCGGCGGCTCGCGCGGCTCCACCGAGCACATTGCCGCGGCCATGATCGCGTCGAAGGTGGGCGTCGATCCTTCCAAGATCAACTACGTGGCTTTCCGCGGCGGCGGCGAGGCCACCGCGGCCATCCTCGGCGGCAACGTCACGGTGGGCGGCAGCGGCTACTCGGAGTTCGCCGAGTACATCAAGGCCGGCAAGATGAAGCCGATCGCCGTCACGGCGCCCAAGCGCCTGAACAACGTGCCCACGCTCAAGGAGCAGGGCATCGACGTCGAGATCGGCAACTGGCGCGGCGTGTACGGCGCGCCCGGCCTCAACGACGCGCAGCGCAAGGCGCTGACCGACATGGTGCTGGCCGCGCTCAAGACCAAGTCGTGGCAGGAGTCGCTCGAGAAGAACGACTGGACCCCGGCGGTGCTGACCGGCCCGGCGTTCGACAAGTTCGTTGATGACGAATTCGCGAGCCTGCGCGCCACGATGGTCAAGTCGGGCATGGTCTAGTGGCCTATAACCCTGAAATCGGAAGTCGCTGTCCACGCGATACGTGGCGCGCTGCGGCGTTGCAAATGCTCGCGATGCCACCGGGCATCGCTGTGCTTTGCGCCTTGCATCGCACCCCGTCTCGCGCGTCCCTCGACTCCCATTTCAAGGCTACAGGCCACTACCCAGTACGGTCGCGCCAGCCATGACGCATGAACCGCAATCGGTGCTGGCGCAGACCCTGGTCGGCGCCGGGGTGGCCGCGGTCGGCATCGCGCTGGCCGCCGGCGCCGTCTCGATACCGTCGGGCGCCGGCTATGGCGGCGTCGGACCGAACTTCCTGCCCTGGCTGGTCGCCAGTGTGCTCTTCGTGTGCGGCATCCTCATCGTCGTGGAGGCGCGCACCGGCGGCTTTCGCAGCATGGCGCCGCCCAGCGGCGAAGACCGCGGCAACTGGTGGGCTTTCGTCTGGGTGTCGGCCGGGCTGCTGCTCAACGCGGCGCTGATCACCACCATCGGCTTCATCCTCAGCTGCACCCTGTGCTATGTGCTCGCGGTGCAGGGGCTGCGCCGGGCGCAGGGGCAGGCCGCCGGCACCCCGCGCACCTTCGCCATCGATGCGTTCACGGGCGCGGCGATCTCGGCGCCGGTGTTCTGGATGTTCACCCAATTCCTGGCCATCAACCTGCCGGGGCTGACCGGCACCGGCTGGATCTAGCGCCAGGACACTCGCATGGACATCCTGCAATCGCTGCTGCATGGTTTCGCGCTGGCCATCACGCCGGCCAACCTGTTGTGGGCGCTGGTCGGCTGCGCGCTGGGCACAGCGGTGGGCGTGCTGCCCGGCATCGGGCCGGCCGTGGCCGTGGCCATGCTGCTGCCGATCACCGCCAAGGTCGAAGTCACCGCCTCCATGATCTTCTTCGCCGGCATCTACTACGGCGCGATGTACGGCGGCTCGACCACTTCCATCCTGCTGAACACGCCGGGCGAGACCGCCAGCATGGTGACCGCCATGGAAGGCAACAAGATGGCCAAGAGCGGCCGCGCCGGCGCGGCGCTGGCCACCGCGGCCATCGGCTCCTTCGTGGCCGGCACCATCGCCACGGTAATGGTCACGCTGTTCGCGCCCTATGTCGCGGAGTTCGCCGTGCAGCTCGGGCCGCCGGAGTATTTCCTGCTCATGGTGCTGGCCTTCACCACGGTGAGCGCGGTGCTGGGGGCGAGCACCTTGCGCGGCATGACCTCGCTGTTCATCGGCCTGGCGGTGGGCCTGATCGGCCTCGACCAGATCTCGGGCCAGGCGCGTTACACGCTGGGCGTCCCCGAGCTGCTGGACGGCATCGAGATCGTGCTGGTGGCCGTGGGCCTGTTCGCGGTGTCGGAGGTGCTGTACGCCGCGCTCTTCGAAGGCAAGGTCGACGAGTCGCAGAACAAGCTGACCAAGGTCTACATGACCCGGCGCGAGTGGAAGCGCTCGATCCCGGCATGGCTGCGCGCCACCTTCATCGGCGCTCCTTTCGGCTGCATCCCCGCCGGTGGCACCGAGATCCCGACCTTCCTGAGCTATGCCGTCGAGAAAAAGCTGGCCAAGGGCAGCAACCAGGCGGAGTTCGGCACCACCGGCGCGATCGAAGGCGTGGCCGGTCCCGAGGCGGCGAACAACGCCTCGGTGACCGCGGCACTGATCCCGCTGCTGACCCTGGGCATCCCGACCTCCAACACCACCGCCATCCTGCTGGGCGCCTTCCAGAACTACGGCCTGCAGCCCGGGCCGCAGCTGTTCACCACGTCGGCGGCGCTGGTGTGGGCGCTGATCGCCTCGCTCTACATCGGCAACCTGATGCTGCTGGTGCTGAACCTGCCGCTGGTGGGCCTGTGGGTCAAGCTGCTGAAGATCCCGAAGCCGCAGCTGTACGCGGGCATCCTGATCTTCGCGACGGTCGGCGCCTACGGCATGCGCCAGAGCGCGTTCGACCTGGTGCTGCTCTATGGCATCGGCCTCGTCGGCGTGCTGATGCGGCGCTTCGACTTCCCGACGGCGCCGGTGGTGGTGGGCATGATCCTGGGGCCGCTGGCCGAAGCGCAGCTGCGCAACGCGGTGTCGATCGGGGAGGGCAGCGGCATGGTCTTCCTGCAGCGGCCCATGTCGGTCGTGATGATCGTGATCATCCTCGCGGTGCTGATCCTGCCGCGCGTGGTGCGCCTGATGTCGGCCCGGCGGGCGGCGGCGGCCTGAACCGCCAGGGTCGCTTCAGCTCGGAGGAAAACGGGGCCTTTTCGGCCCCGTTGAATTTGAGTTTGTGGACTCGAGCCGCTGGTGCTCAGACCATGCCGGACAGGTACATGATTGCTCGCAGACTCGAGAACTCGTATTCGACGAAGTCCTCGAACTCCTTGCCGGTTGCAACGGCGGGGGTCCAGCCATTTTTGGAAAGCGCCTCGCTCCAGGCTTTGGTCTTTGTCGCCGCCATGACCGCTTGCGTCAGGTTGGAACGGTCGTCGGCGCTAATGCCCGGCGCCGCGTAGACACCGCGCCAGTTGCCCAGGATGACGTCGTAGCCCAACTCCTTCATCGTCGGGATGGCGATGCCGGACAGGCGTTTCTGCGAGGTGACGGCCAGCGGACGCATCTTGCCGGACGCGATATGGTCCGCGAATTCGCTGTAGCCGCTGCCGCCGACGGTGACGTTGCCGCCGAGGATGGCAGCAGTCGCCTCGCCGCCGCCGCGGAAGGCGATGTAGTTGACCTTCCGGGGATCGACGCCGACGTTGCGCGCGAGCATGCAGGCGGCGATGTGCTCGGTGGAGCCGCGCGAGCCGCCACCCCACTTGACGCTGGCCGGGTCGGCCCTGAGTTGCGCCACCACGTCCTTCATGGTCCTGAACGGCGAACTGGACGGCACGACGAACACGTTGTATTCGCTGGTCAGGCGCGCGATCGGCGTGGCCTGGTTCAGTTGCACCGGCGGCTTGCCCGTGATGATGCCGCCCAGCATCACGGCGCCCATCATCATCAGCGCGTTCGGGTCACCCTTGGCCTGGTTCACGAACTGCGCAAGGCCGATGACGCCGGCGGCGCCGCCCTTGTTCTCGTACTGCACGTTGTCAGCCGCCCTGGCGTCCAGCAGCGAGCGCCCGAGCGCGCGCCCGGTCGTGTCCCAGCCGCCGCCGGGGTTGGCGGGGATCATCATCTTGAGGACGCCGGCCGCGTCCGCGGACATCGGCAAGGCGCCGCAGGCCGCGAGGGCGAGGGCGGATTTGAGGAACTGGTCACGGCGCATGAGGTCTCTCCTGAGAGTGGTGACGACAGAGTGGCGGCATGAGCTGTCGAACCGCTGTCAGCCGTCCGGTCTCCTGTCGGGGCAAACCCGGATTCGCGGGAAGGAGGCCGGGTTAGCATTGCCACAATGCCCGCGAATTCCCTGCAGTCCCAGGCGCTGCCGCTCGATGCGCAAAGCATCCTCGAGCTGGCGGCGCGCTCGATGTTCCACCTGTTCTCCAGCACGAGCGAAGGCATGTTCCTGCTGGATCGCACCGGCCGCATCGTCTGGGTGAACGAGGGCTACAAGCGCTTCCTGCCGGCACTCGGCTTCTCCTCGGTCGACCAGTTCGTCGGCCACATGGTCGAAGACGTGGTGCCGAACACGCAGATGCGCCGCGTGCTGGAAACCGGGCAGGCGATCCTGATCGACCTCCTGACCAACAAGGCCGGCACCTTCGTCGTCAGCCGGCTGCCGCTGCGCGACGACCAGGGCGAATTGATCGGCGCCATCGGCATCGTGCTGTTCGACCATCCCGAGACGACGCTCCAACCCCTGATCAGCAAGTTCGCGCACCTGCAGCGCGACCTGGACGACGCCCGGCGCGAACTGGCGACGCAGCGCCGCCACAAGTACACGCTGGCAAGTTTCGTCGGCAGCAGCCCGGCGGCGGTGGAAGTCAAGCGCCAGGCGCGCCGCGCCGCCATGTCGTCCAGCCCGGTGCTGCTGCTGGGCGAAACCGGCACCGGCAAGGAACTGCTGGCGCACGCGATCCACGCGGCCTCGGGCCGAGCCTCCGGCCCGCTGGTCAGCGTGAACATCGCGGCGATTCCCGACACCCTGCTGGAGGCCGAATTCTTCGGCGTCGCGCCCGGGGCCTTCACCGGCGCCGACCGCAAGGGCCGCGACGGCAAGTTCAAGCTTGCCGACGGCGGCACCCTGTTCCTCGACGAAATCGGCGACATGCCGCCGAGCCTGCAGCCCAAGCTGCTGCGCGCGCTGCAGGAAGGCGAGATCGAGCCGCTCGGGTCCAACAAGCTGGTCCCGTTCGATGCGCGCGTGATCGCGGCCACCTCGCGCGACCTGGCGCAGCTGGTGCGCGAGGGCAAGTTCCGCGAGGACCTGTACTACCGGCTCAACGTGCTGCCGATCCGCGTGCCGTCGCTGCGCGAACGCCGCGCCGACATTCCGGCGCTGGTCGAGGTGCTGGCCGAAGACATCGGCCTGCGCAACGCGACGCCGCCGCCGGACCTGAGCCCCGAGGCGATCGCCCTGCTGGCCGCGCAGGCGTGGCGCGGCAACATCCGCGAGTTGCGCAACGTGCTGGAGCAGGCCGCCATGCGCGGCGAGTCGCAGCACATCGACGCCCGCGACGTCGGCGAGGTGCTGCGCGAGTCCGGCATCAAGCAGGTGGCGCCGGCCGCTGCCGTGGCGGCGGCCCCGGGCGCGGCTTCGCCGACTGCGCTGCGGCCGCTGGCCGAGCAGGTCGCGGAAGTGGAGCGCCAGGCGATCGCGGCGGCCCTGGCCGCGACTTCGGGCAACAAGGTCGCGGCGGCGAAGCTGCTCGGCATCTCGCGCGCCAAGCTCTACGAGCGGCTGGAAGCGGCTGTCTGAATTTCATGCATCTGTTCGAAAAGCGAACAGTTTCGACTGTATGAAAAACAGACAAGCACGCCTGGGCGATCAGGATTTTCCAATGAAATCAAAGCTCTTCCGCGTTGGCACGGGCCGTGCTTCGGCTCAACCGTTTTCCGCAGTTCATTATCAGGAGACAACATGAAACGCCGTTCCTGGCTTGCGCTCGCCGCTCTCGCCGCCTCCACGATCACGGCCCCGGTGGCCTTCGCCCAGGCGAAGGACATCAAGATCGCGCATATCTACAGCCGCACCGGCCCGCTCGAGGCCTACGGCAAGCAGACCCAGGCCGGACTGCTGCTGGGCCTGGAGTACGCGACCAACGGCACCATGGCCGTCAATGGCCGCAAGATCGTGATCATCGAGAAGGACGACCAGGGCAAGCCGGACCTGGGCAAGTCGTTGCTGGCCGCTTCCTATGCGGACGACAAGGTCGACCTGGCGATGGGCCCGACGTCTTCCGGCGTGGCGCTGGCGATGCTGCCGGTGGCCGAGGAATACAAGAAGGTACTGCTGGTCGAGCCGGCGGTGGCCGACTCGATCACCGGCGAGAAGTGGAACCGCTACATCTTCCGCACCGGCCGCAGCAGCTCGCAGGACGCGATCTCCAATGCCGTCACGGTGGACCAACCGGGCACGCTGGTGGCGACGCTGGCGCAGGACTACGCCTTCGGACGAGACGGCGTGAGGGCCTTCAAGGATGCGCTCAAGAAGGCCAAGGTCTCCCACGAGGAATACCTGCCGCCGACCACCACGGACTTCACGGCCGGCTTCCAGCGGATCGTCGACAACCTCAAGGACAAGCCCGGCCGCAAGGTGATCTTCGTGATCTGGGCCGGCGCCAACCCGCCGTTCGCCAAGCTGGCCGACCTGGACCTGAAGAAGCGCTACGGCATCGAAGTCGCCACCGGCGGCAACATCCTGCCGGCGATGGTGCCCTACAACAACTTCCCGGGCATGGAAGGCGCGAGCTACTACTACTTCGGCTTCTCGAAGAACCCGGCGAACCTGTGGCTGGTGACCAACCACTACTCGCGCTTCAAGACGCCGCCTGACTTCTTCACGGCCGGCGGCTTCTCCGCCGCCATGGCGATCGTCTCGGCGCTGAAGAAGACCAATGGCGATACCGGCACCGAGAAGCTGATCTCGGCGATGGAGGGCATGAGCTTCGAGACGCCCAAGGGCATGATGACCTTCCGCAAGGAAGACCACCAGGCCATGCAGTCCATGTACCACTTCCGCGTGGCACCGGGCGCGCGCCCCGGGGCCATGGCCGACCTGCATCTCGTGAAGGAAATCAAGCCGAACGAGATGGAAGTTCCGATCCGCAACGGCCGGAAGTAAGTCCCTTTTTCCAAAGGCGCGGCCGCGCCTCTTTTTGTTCGTTGTTCGAGGAACCCCCGGCAACACGGGGGATGGGTAGTTGCATCCCAATCAACACCACAGGAGATCTCGATGACATTCAAGAAGCTGCTCCGCGCCTTCGTCGGCGCCGTGGCCTTCGCCTGCGCGGCCGCCCACGCCGTGCCCCTGCCGGCGCTCAACGTGGACAAGACCAGGATCAGCGTGTCGGGCCTTTCCTCGGGCGGCTTCATGGCCAACCAGCTCGGCTATGCCTACTCCTCGACCTTCATGGGCGTGGGCGTGTTCGCTGCCGGCCCGTACATGTGCGCGGGCCACAACAACTACACGGCGTGCATGTACAACGCCACGATCGGCAGCGCGATGCTGAACACGATGCAGACGGACATCAACAACTGGAGCGGCAACCAGATCGACGCCAAGTCGAACGTCGCCAACCAGAAGATCTACATGTTCGTCGGCACCAGCGACTTCACCGTGGGTCCGAACCCGATGAACGCGGCGCAGACGCAGTACACCAACAACGGCGTGCCCGCCGCGAACCTGAGCTACGTGCAGCGCGCCAGCACGGCGCACGTGTTCCCGACGGACTTCGACGCGACCGGCAACAACGCCTGCAATTCCAGCGCCTCGCCCTACATCAGCAACTGCGGCTATGACGGCGCCGGGCAGATGTTCACCAAGCTGTACGGGGCGCTGAACGCGCGCAACAACGCACCGGCGGCCGGCAACTACATCGAATTCGACCAGACGGCCTTCAGCGCCGGCAATCCCGGCATGGACACCACGGGCTGGGCCTACGTGCCGGCCAACTGCGCGAGCGGCGCGCAGTGCAAGCTGCACGTGGCGCTGCATGGTTGCCAACAGAACTACGACACCATCGGCGACAAGTTCGTCAAGAACACCGGCTACACGCGCTGGGCGGACACCAACAGCATCATCGTGCTGTTCCCGCAGACCAAGGTGGACAGCACCTCGCGCCAGACCGCCGCGAGCGGCTCGCTGGGCAACCCCAATGGCTGCTGGGACTGGATCGGCTGGTACGGCACCAACTTCGCCCAGAAGGCCGGCACCCAGATGGCCGCGATCAAGGCGATGGTCGACAAGGTGGCCTCGGGCACCGGTTCCGGCGGTGGCGGCGGCGGCGAATCGCTGCCCGCGCCCACGGGCCTGGCGGTGTCCGGCGTGACCAGCAGCTCGGCGACCCTCATCTGGAATGCCGTCACCGGTGCGGCCAGCTACAACGTCTTCCGCAACGGCGGCAAGGTGAACGCCAGCCCCGTCACCTCGACCGGCTACACCGACAGCGGCCTGGCCGCGGCCACGACCTATTCCTGGACCGTCGCGGCGGTCGACGCCGGCGGCGTCCAGGGCGCGAGTTCGTCGCCGGTCAGCGGCACCACCACGGGCAGCGCGCCGGTCTGCTACACGGCCAACAACTACAACCACGTCACCGCCGGCCGCGCCCACGTCGGCGGCGGCTACGCGCTGGCCAACGGGTCCAACCAGAACATGGGCCTGTACAACACCTTCGTCACCACCACCCTGAAGCAAACCAGCCCGAACTACTACGTGATCGGCACCTGTCCCTGAAGAATGATTGACCACCTCCCAGGCGCCTTCGGCGCCTCCACTCCGAGATGAGCCTGCTCGCGACCAAGGACCTCACCATCCGCTTCGGCGGCCACGTGGCGGTCAACAGCGTCACCTGCGCCTTCCAGCCAGGAACGCTGACCGCCATCGTCGGGCCGAACGGCGCGGGCAAGACGACCTACTTCAACCTGATCTCCGGGCAGCTCAAGGCGAGCGCCGGACAGGTCACGCTCGATGGGCGCGACCTGTCCGGGCTGTCGGCCGCGCAACGCACGCGGGCCGGACTGGGCCGTGCATTCCAGCTCACCAACCTGTTTCCCAAGCTCACGGTACTGGAGAACGTGCGCCTGGCGGTGCAGGCCGCGCGCGACGGCGATCACCGGCGCGGCTTCAACCTGTGGAGCATCTGGAGCGACCACAAGCAGCTCCTCGAGCGCGCCGACGAGATCCTCGAGACGGTCGCCCTGGGCGACAAGGAAGACGAACTGGTGGCGAACCTGCCGCACGGCGACCAGCGCAAGCTGGAGGTCGCGCTGCTGATGGCGCTGGATGCACAGGTGTTCATGTTCGACGAGCCCACGGCCGGCATGAACGCCGCCGAGGCGCCGGTGATCCTGAACCTGATCCGCAAGCTCAAGGCAGACGCGAGCAAGACCATCCTGCTGGTGGAACACAAGATGGACGTCGTGCGGGAGCTCGCCGACCGCATCATCGTGCTGCACAACGGCACGCTGGTGGCCGACGGCAAGCCGGCGGAGGTGATCGCCTCGCCGATCGTCCAGGAAGCCTACCTGGGCGTGAGCGCCGACCGGACCGGCGAGCGCGAGGTGCCGCTGCCGCGGCCCGAGCTGCGCGTGGTGAACGGGAGCGGCAAATGAACGAGAACATCCTCACGCTCGCCGGCGTGCACACCCACATCGGCGCCTACCACATCCTGCACGGCGTCGACCTGCAGGTGCCGCGCGGCCAGCTCACCCTGCTGCTCGGGCGCAACGGCGCCGGCAAGACCACGACGCTGCGCACCATCATGGGCCTGTGGCGCGCCTCGGCCGGGCGCATCGAGTTCAACGGCCGGGACATCACCGCGATGGCCACGCCGCAGATCTCGCAACTGAACGTCGCCTACGTGCCCGAGAACATGGGCATCTTCGCGGACCTGACCGTGAAGGAGAACATGCTGCTGGCCGCGCGCTGGGCGCGCAACATCGGCCAGATCGACGAGGCGCGGCTGCAGTGGATCTTCTCGCTGTTCCCCGCGGTCGAGAAGTTCTGGAACCATCCGGCGGGCAAGCTTTCCGGCGGGCAGAAGCAGATGCTCGCCGTGTCGCGCGCGATCATCGAGCCGCGCGAACTGCTGATCGTCGACGAGCCCAGCAAGGGGCTGGCGCCCGCGATCATCAACAACATGATCGAGGCCTTCGCGCAGCTGAAGGCCAGTGGCGTGACGATCCTGCTGGTCGAGCAGAACATCAACTTCGCCAAGCGCCTCGGCGACACCGTCGCGGTGATGGACAACGGCCGGATCGTCCATTCCGGCTCGATGAGGGAGATGGCCGAAAACGAGGAATTGCAGCACTCGCTGCTGGGGCTGGCGATATGAGCAGCGCAATCGCAATGAATTTCAAAGATCTGGACTGGAAACCTCTGGCGCTGGTACCGCTGCTGGCGCTGCTGGTGCTGCCCTTCATCGGCTCGGGCGCGACCTGGCTCACGCTCACCGTGGCGGGCCTGGCGATGGGCATGATCATCTTCATCATCGCCTCGGGCCTGACGCTGGTGTTCGGCCTGATGGACGTGCTGAACTTCGGCCACGGCGTGTTCATAGCGCTCGGCGCCTTCGTCGCGACCAGCGTGCTGGGCAGCATGGGCGACTACACCGGCTCGGAAAGCCTGCTGAAGAACCTGCTGGCGGTGCTGCCGGCGATGGTGGTCGCCATGCTGGTGGCCGGCGCCCTGGGCCTGGCGTTCGAGCGCTTCATCGTGCGGCCGGTCTACGGCAACCACCTGAAGCAGATCCTCATCACCATGGGCGGGATGATCATCGGCGAGGAGCTGATCAAGGTCATCTGGGGCCCGCTGCAGATCCCGTTGCCGCTGCCGCAAGCGATGCGCGGCTCGATCTTCGTCGGCGACGCCAACATCGAGAAGTACCGGATCATGGCGGTGATCGTCGGCCTCGTCGTGTTCGCCGTGCTCTGGCTGGTGCTCACGCGCACCAAGATCGGCCTGCTGATCCGCGCCGGCGTGCAGGACCGCGAGATGGTCGAATCGCTCGGCTACCGCATCAAGGTGCTGTTCATCGGCGTGTTCGTCGTCGGCTCCGCGCTCGCGGGCCTGGGCGGCGTGATGTGGGGCCTGTACCAGCAGAACGTGATCCCGCAGATGGGCGCCCAGGTCAACGTCCTGATCTTCATCGTGCTGATCATCGGCGGGCTCGGGTCGACCACCGGCGCGCTGATCGGCGCGCTGCTGGTGGGGCTGATGGCCAACTACACCGGCTTCCTGGTGCCAAAGGCGGCGCTGTTCTCAAACATCGCGCTGATGATGGCCATCCTGTTGTGGCGGCCGCAGGGCGTCTACGCGCTCGGCAAGTAAGGAAGACCTGATGCTGCAACGGATCCTCTCCAACGACCAACCCCGCAGCCGCGTGCTCGCGGTGCTGCTGCTGGCCGTCTTCGTCGCCCTGGCGCTGACGCCCTTCATCGTCCCTGGCGTGAAGGCGCTGAACGTCGCCGCGAAGATCCTGGTCTTCATCGTGCTGGTGGCGAGCTTCGACCTGCTGCTCGGCTACACCGGCATCGTCAGCTTCGCGCACACCATGTTCTTCGGCATCGGCGCCTACGGCGTCGCCATCGCCTCGACCCGCATGGGGCCGGGCTGGTCCTCCATCCTCACGGGCCTGGTCGTCGCGCTGGCGCTGTCCTTCGTGCTGGCGCTGCTGGTGGGCCTGTTCTCGCTGCGCGTGCGCGCGATCTTCTTTTCGATGATCACGCTGGCGGTGGCGGCGGCCTTCCAGACGCTGGCTTCGCAGCTGTCCGACCTCACCGGCGGCGAGGACGGCCTGACCTTCAAGATGCCCGAGATACTCTCGCCGAGCTGGCAGCTGTTCGAGGAGCCGGTCCTGGGCGTCGCCATCGACGGCCGTTTCGTCGCCTACTACCTGCTGTTCGTCGCTGCGCTGGTGCTGTTCCTGGCGATGCTGCGCATCGTCAATTCGCCCTTCGGCCGCGTGCTGCAGGCGATTCGCGAGAACGAGTTCCGAGCCGAAGCGATCGGCTACCGGGTCGTCTATTTCCGCACCATGTCGAGCATCCTCTCGGCGCTGTTCGCGACCCTGGCCGGGGCCATGCTCGCCATCTGGCTGCGCTACAACGGACCGGACACCTCGCTGTCCTTCGAGATCATGCTGGACGTGCTGCTGATCGTGGTGATCGGCGGCATGGGCACGATCTATGGCGCGGCCATCGGCTCGGGCATCTTCGTGGTCGCGCAAAGCTACCTGCAGGACCTGCTCAAGCACGGCAGCGATGCCGCCTCGGGCCTGCCCTGGCTGGCCGCGCTGCTGTCGCCCGACCGCTGGCTGCTGTGGCTGGGCCTGCTGTTCGTCCTGTCCGTCTACTACTTCCCCACCGGCATCGTCGGCCGCCTCCGGGCGGCGCGATCGGCCGCATGAATTCCAACCACCCCTGCAACCACCAAGGAGACTCCATGAAGAAACATCCTCCGGCAAGCAAGATGCGAACGCGTGTCGCGGCCTGGGCAGCGGCCCTCGCGCTGCCGGTGCTCCTGGCCGCCTGCGGCGGCGGTGGCAACGATCCGCTGGTGCGCAAGACCAACCTCGGCGAAGTCCGGGGCGCGGAAGACGCGAGCTCCGGCACCTTCGCCTGGAAGGGCATTCCCTTCGCCAAGCCGCCGGTCGGTGCGCTGCGCTGGCAGCCGCCGCAGGACGCCGAGTCCTGGACCAGCACCCGCAACACCACCGCGTTCGGCAACGCCTGCGCGCAGTACGGCCGCATCTACGGCCCGGGCTCCAACAACCGTTATGACGAAACCATCGGCACCACGCTGAACCAGGCCGTCGGCAGCGAGGATTGCCTGTACCTGAACGTCTGGCGCCCGGCCAGCTTCGAGGAAAACCTGCCGGTCATCGTGTTCTTCCACGGCGGCAGCAACGTGTCGGGCTATACGGCCGACCCGATGTACGACGGCGCAAAGCTCGCCAAGGCAGCCAACGCGATCGTGGTCACCCCGAATTTCCGCCTGGGCATTCTGGGTTTCCTGAACATGCCGCAGCTCAAGACCGGCGACGCCGCCACCGATTCCGGCAACTTCACGATGCTCGACAGCGTCAAGGCGCTGCAATTCGTGCGTGCCAACGCCGCGGCCTTCGGCGGCAATGCGGACAACGTCACCATCGTCGGCCAGTCCGCCGGCGCCATCAACGTGTGGGCGCTGCAGACGTCCCCGGCCATGACGGCGGCGAATCCGAAGCTGTTCCACAAGGTCATGCCGCTCTCCGGCGGCATCTCGATGGCCAGCAACCTGCCCGCCGGCAGCATCCCGACGCTGAGCCCCGCAGCCACCTACCTGGCGCAGGGCAATGCCTTGCTGCAGAACCAGCTGATCGCCGACGGCCTGGCCACTGACACGGCTTCCGCCAATGCCTACATCGCCAGCCATACCAACGCGCAGCTGGCGGACTACATGCGCAGCAAGACGCCGGCGGCGCTGTTCAGCACGCTGCTCACGCGGCTGGCCTTGCTGGGCCTCGCCGGCTCGGGCCCGATCCCCGACGGGGCCGTGGTCGCCGCCGACCCGATCGGGGCGATCAACGCCGGCAACTACGTGAAGGTGCCCGTGCTCGCCGGCAACACGCGCGACGAAGGCAAGCTGTTCCCGTCGTTCCTGCCGCTGGTGGGGGGCACGGGCAATGCGCGCATCGTGACCGACGCGCAGCTGTTCACGAACCACTTCGGCTACAACCCGAACGCCGCGCCGCAGACCACCGTGGAGCAGTGGATCGCCGCCTCCTACCTGCCGGTGAATGCGCCGGTGGCCGGCTTCACCGCGCGCGCCGAGACGCTCAACCGGGTCTTCTTCCTGAACAGCCGCGACAACGTGCTGAACGCGCTGAAGACGCAGCAGGAGAACGTCTACTACTACCGCTTCGACTGGGACAAGCAGCCCGCGCCCTGGAACGACATCTACGGTGCCGTCCACGTGGTCGACCTGCCGTTCCTGTTCGGCAACTTCGGGCCTTCGCTGTTCGGCAAGGTCTGGTTCAGTGATGCCAACCAGGGCGGGCGCGCCGAACTCTCGGCTGCCATGATGCAGACGGTGTCCAGCTTCGCGCGGACCGGCAACCCGAACAACGCCGCGCTGGGCGTGACCTGGGCCACCTGGCCGCACAAGGTGATGTTCAACGCCAGTCCGACGGCGAAGTCCATCACTGCCGACTGACCGGCGAGCTCCGGGCCGGGCGCGCCCCGGCCCGGGCTTGCCACGCATTCACGGTGATCCAGAGCACCGGCAACACGCCGCAAGTCGACGGCGCCGGCGTGCACGCATCAGTAAGGAATCACGCCATGTCATCGAATTCACACTACGCGACCTGCGCCGGCCGCGAGATCCACTTCACCGAGTGGGGCGCGCAGAACGCGCGCACCATCATCGCGTGGCACGGCTTGGCACGCACCGGCCGCGACATGGACGAGCTGGCGGCGCATCTGTCAGCGCGCTATCGCGTGATCTGCCCCGACACGCTGGGGCGCGGCTTCAGCCAATGGAGCCCCGATCCGCACAACGAGTACACCTTGCGCTTCTACGCGAAGCTGGCGGCCGAACTGTTCGACCGCCTGGGCATCGCGCGGGCGCACTGGGTGGGCACCTCGATGGGCGGCGCGATCGGGACGGTGTGCGCCTCGGGCCTGTTCGAGCCCCGCCTGGCGGGCCGCATCGCCAGCCTGGTGCTCAATGACAACGCGCCGCAATTGGCGGAGCCCGCGCTGGCGCGCATCCGCGCTTATGCGGGCAATCCGCCCGCGTTCGCGACCATGGCCGAACTCGAGGCCTTCTTCCGGCAGGTGTACAAGCCTTTCGGCTGGCTGAGCGACGCCCAGTGGCGGCGCCTGGCGGAGACTTCAGCGCGGCGTCTTCCCGACGGGCGGCTGACGCCGCACTACGACCCGGCGATGGTGCGCCAGTTCACCGACCATCCCAATGACTACGAAATCTGGGCGCACTACGACGTCCTGAAGATACCGGTGCTGTGCCTGCGCGGCGTGGAATCGGACCTGGTGCTGCCCGAAACCACGGCCGAGATGATGCGCCGGGGCCCGGGCGCGCGCGGCCAGGCGCGCATCGTGGAAGTGCCCGGCTGCGGCCATGCGCCAGCCCTCAACGTGCCCGAGCAACTGGACCTGGTCACCGCCTTCATCGAGCAGAACGAAGCCGCCCTGGCCGCTTGAGGTTTCTCTATGCGGCGTTGGCCGCTGCTTCCTGCGCGGCGCGCGTCGGCCAGCCTGCGAGATGGCGCTGGGCGAGTTCGCCCAGGGCGGCAATCCACGCGGGATCGTCGTTCAGGCAGGGGATGTAGTGGAAGGTCTTGCCGCCGGCCGTGAGGAAGGCGCGCCGGCCTTCGATCGCGATTTCCTCCAGCGTTTCCAGGCAGTCGCCGGGAAAGCCCGGGCACAGGACATCGACCCGCTCGGTGCCGGCACGGGCGAGCGCCCGCAAGGTCGGCTCGGTGTACGGCTCCAGCCACTTCGCCTTGCCGAAGCGCGACTGGAAGGTGACGCTGAACTGCTTGTCCGGCAGGCCTAGCCGCGCGGCCAGCAGGCGTGCGGTCTCCTGGCACTCGGCGGCGTAGGGGTCGCCCAGCTGCTGCGTGCGCTGCGGCACGCCGTGAAAGCTCATGAGCAGGTGGCCGCCGCGGCCGTGTTCGCGCCAGTGCGCCTCGATGCGGCCGGCCAGCGCGCGGATGTACGGCGCATCGTCATGGAAGCGGTTGACGAAGCGCAGCTCGGGCAGGGCGCGGGTGCCCTCGCACCAGGCGCCCACGGCATCGGACACGCTGGCGGTGGTGGTGCCCGAATACTGCGGATAGGCCGGCAGCACCAGGATGCGGCTCGCGCCCGCCGCCTTCAGCGCATCGAGCTGCGAAGCGATCGAAGGCTGGCCGTAGCGCATCGCGTAGCGCACCATCACCCGGTGCCCGCGCTCGCCCAGCCAGCCTTGCAGCAGCTTGGCCTGCTTGTCGGTCCAGAGCTTCAGCGGCGAGCCTTCCGGCGTCCAGATGCTGGCGTACTTGGCCGCCGACCGCGGGGAGCGCAGGGGCAGGATCACGCCGTGCAGCAGCGGCAGCCAGGCGGCACGCGGGATCTCCACCACGCGCGGGTCGGTGAGGAACTCCTTCAGGTAGCGGCGCACGGCGGCAGGCGTGGCTTCGTCCGGCGTGCCGAGGTTGCAATACAGAATCGCGATGGCGGCGGGGGCGTGCCCATCGCGGGCTTTGGGCTCGGGCCGGTACCGGGGGGTCGAAGGCATGCGGTATTCTCACTGAATGCTCGACATTCCACGGATCAAGGCCATCAGCCTGGACCTTGACGACACCTTGTGGCCGATCTGGCCGACCATCGAGCGGGCTGAGAAGGTGCTGCATGACTGGCTGGTGGAAAACGCCCCGATGACGGCGGCGATGTTCTCCAGTCCGTCGGCGCTGCGCGAGATTCGCGCCTACATGTCCGACAACCGGCCCGACCTCAAGCACGACCTCAGCGCCCTGCGGCGCGAATCGATCCGGCTGGCGCTGTACCGGGCGGGCGAGAACCCGCTGATGGCCGAAAAGGCCTTCGAGGTGTTCTTCGCCGAACGCCAGCGCGTCGAGCTGTTCGAGGACGTGCGGCCGGCGCTCGCATTCCTGGCCGGGCGCTTTCCGCTGGTCTCCGTGTCCAACGGCAATGCCGACCTGGAACGTGTCGGCCTGGCGCCGTTCTTCCGCGCCGCGATTACCGCGCGCGAGTTCGGCGTCGGCAAGCCCGATCCGCGCATCTTCCACGCCGCAGCGGGGGCGCTGGACCTGTTGCCGCAGGACATGCTGCATGTGGGCGACGATGCCACCCTGGATGCCCTGGGCGCGCTCAACGCCGGGATGCAGGCGGCCTGGGTGAACCGTTCGGACGCGATGTGGCCGCATGAAGTGGAGCCGCAGCTGTCGGTGGGCGACCTGACGCAGCTGTGTGACCTGCTTCGCTAGCGGCGGCCTGGCAGGCGGTCAGAGCTTGCCGAGCGCCTGCACCTTCCAGGCCAGCCAGAACTTGCGCAGGGGCGTGAGGCTCACGCGCTGGTGCAGCACCTGGAAGCCGTCACGCTCGATCTCGTCGAGCAGGGTGCGGTAGATGCTGGCCATCATCAGCCCCGGCTTCTGGCTGCGCCGGTCGGCCGGCGGCAGCAGCGCCAGCGCCTCGTCGTACAGTGCGCGGGCGCGATCGGCCTGGAATTTCATCAAGGCGCTGAAGCGCTCCGAGTAGCTGCGATTGAGGATTTCGCTGGCCTTCACCCCGAACTGCTGCAGTTCGCTGACCGGGAGGTAGATGCGGCCGCGCGCCGCGTCTTCGCCGACGTCGCGGATGATGTTGGTGAGCTGGAAGGCCAGGCCCAGCTTGTGCGCGTAGGCGGTGGTGGCGCCCTCGCTCTGCCCGAAGATGCGCGCCGCCACTTCGCCGACGATGCCGGCGACCAGGTGGCAGTAGCGCTGCAGGCCGGCGTAGTCGAGGTAACGTGTCTGCTGCAGGTCCATCTCGCAGCCCTCGATGACGGCCAGGAGCTGGCGCTCCTCGATGCCGAACTCCCGGGCGCAGGGCATGAGCGCCATCATCACCGGGTGCTCGGGCCGGCCCTGGAAGGACTTGACGACCTCGGCCTGCCACCAGGCCAGCTTGGTGCGCGCCACGCCCGGGTCACTCACCTCGTCGACCACGTCGTCCACCTCGCGGCAGAACGCGTAGAAGGCGGTGATGGCGTCGCGCCGCGGCTTGGGCAGGAAGAGGAAGGCGTAATAGAAGCTGCTGCCGGAAGCGGCAGCCTTGTCCTGGACATATTCCTGCGGGGTCATCGGCGCCGATTGTCCCATCAGCTAGTGTCCTGTCCCGCAAATTCCTGGGCTCTCGCTGCCTCATATCGGGCCGCAGGCAAGGCGCGGACGCGGGTCAAGCCTGGGCGGCTTGACCCGTGGACGCAACGCGGCATGCGGCCCGATACGAGGCAGCCCGAAGGGTTCGGCGCCTGCGGGGCGCCCGGCGGTCGTCCAGAGAGGGTCAAGACGCCAGTCTTGACCCTCTCTGGCCAACCACCGCTCATCCCCGCATGCATCCGAACGAGAGCCCAGGAATTTGCGGGACAGGACACTAGGCCGACCTCATCCCCGCAAGCCCTCGAACTGCCGTTGCAGCGCCGACCGGCCCGCCAGCGACAGCATCATCTGCCAGAGCACGCGCCGCACCTGCGCGCGCGGCACCTTGACCTTGCGTTCGAGCGACAGCGCGCCCGCATCGCGCAGCAGCGCCAGGGTGCGCGTGCCCAGCAGGGCCGGCAGCGCCGACGCTGCGCGGATGCGCCGGCTGCGCACGGCGAGCGAGTAGGCGAGGCCATCCTCCAGCCCGGACTGCGCCCGCGCGCGCCAGGGGGCGCACACGGGCTGCAGCCGCCGCGGCTCGGCCAGCAGCGTTGCGGGCGCCAGGCCAGCCGCTGCGAGCTCGTCGGCCGGCAGGTAGCAGCGGCCGCCCGCCAGGTCGGCGCCGAGGTCGCGCAGGATGTTCACCAATTGCAGCGCCATGCCGTAGCGGCGTCCCAGGGCGAGCATGTCCGCCATCGGGCGCTCGGCGTAGCGGGGCAGGTGGCGAAAGCCCAGCCGGGTCCAGAACTCACCGACACAGCCGGCTACGAGGTAGGTGTACTCCTCGAGTTGCGCTGCCGAGGCCAGCGCCACCGGCTGCGCGCCCGTGGCCTGGCCGAAACGCTCGACATCCAGGCGCTGGCCGCGGGTGATGTGCGCCAGCACGGCGCGCACATCGTCCTGGTCCGCCGCGCCGAGCGCGTCCATCCAGGTCCGCCAGCCGGGCAGCGCCAGCAGCAGGGCGCGCTCGCCCTCGTCGTCGACATGGGCCGGCCCGCCGGGATCGAACGGCCGCCCATGGGCGATGGCCTGCGCGTACTCGTCCAGCTGACGGGCCCGCTCGGCGGGTTCGATCCCCGGCGCGTCGGCTAGCGTGTCGCTGGCGCGGGCCAGCAGGTAGCCGACGGCGACCGGGCGCCGCAGGCCGGCAGGCAACAGCCAGACCGAGAGGAAGAAGGAGCGCGACACCCGGCGCAGCAACTCGAGCAGGGCGTCGTCGGCGGAGGAGGCGGGCTGGCCCATGACGGGGTCTTGTGATTCCTTGCAAACTGGATGGAAGCTCCGTGCGGGTCGATGGCACGGAGGCGGCGGGCGCGCCGGGGATGCATCTTACGGTTTGGCATTTCCCGGATCGGGGATGCCCGGGCGCGCAGGCGCTTGGCTTGAGTTCGACACCGGGGCTGTGCTACACAGGACGCCATGACCAAAGCGCATTGGGAACACGTCTACGAAACGAATGCGGCGGATGCCGTCAGCTGGTATGCCCCGCACCTGAACGAGTCGCTGGAATACATCCGCCGTACCGGCTTGCCGGCGGGCGCGGCCATCGTCGACGTCGGCGGCGGCGAGGCCACGCTGGTGGACGACCTGCTGGACGCCGGCTATCGCCGGGTCAGCGTGCTGGACATCTCGGAAACGGCCCTCGAGGTCTGCCGGGCGCGCCTGGGGCATCGCGCTGGCGAGGTGTCCTGGATCGCGGCCGACGTGCTCCAGCATCCGTTCGAGCCGCGCTCGGTCGACATCTGGCACGACCGGGCCGTCTTCCACTTCTTGACCGACCCGCGCGAGCGCATGGCCTACGTCTCACAGGTGCGCAAGGCGCTCAAGCCGGGCGGATTCGCCATCGTGGGAGCCTTCGGCCCGCACGGGCCCTCCCAGTGCAGCGGCTTGCCCGTGGCGCGCTACTCGTCGGACGGTCTGCACGACGAGTTCGGCGGGGAATTCAGGCTGCTCGACCATCGGACCATGCTGCATTCGACGCCCTGGGGTGCGACCCAGCAGTTCGTCTACTGCTATTGCCGGCTCGAGTCCTGAAGCCGCGCGGGTAGCGCGGAGCCCGGCGGTGCCGGGCAGGCGCAGGGGCGCTTGACAAGCCCTGGGCACTGACCTAGATTACTAACCAGTCAGTCAGTAGCTGAGCCCCTAGAGCACTTTCAGGTTCATCATGCCCGCAAGTTTCCCCGGCCGCCCCGCGGCCCGAATCACCCTTTCTCTGGCCTTGGCCTCGGCCGTCTTGCTCGCCGCCTGCGGCAAAGGCGAGCCCGCGCCTGAACCGGTGCGATCGGTGAAGGTCATGGCGGTCGGCGTGGGCAGTTTCAACTCCGACAACGAGTTCGCCGGCGAGGTCAAGGCCCAGGTCGAATCGCGCCTGGGCTTCCGCGTGGCCGGCAAGATCGTGAGTCGCCAGGCCGAGATGGGGCAGCGCGTGAAGGCCGGCCAGGTGCTGGCACAACTCGATGCGCGCGACTACCAGCTCGCGGCCGATGCCGCCCGCGCGCAAGTGGCCGCCGCCCAGACCAACCGCGACCTGGCCGCGGCCGATTTCAAGCGCTACACGGCGCTGCGGGACCAGAATTTCATCAGCGGCGCCGAACTGGAACGCCGCGAGTCGACGCTGAAGGCCGCGCAGGCACAACTGGACCAGGCCCAGGCGCAGCTTGCCGCACAGGGCAACCAGGCGGCGTATGCCAGCCTCGTGGCCGATGCCGCCGGCGTGATCACGGCCATCGAGGCCGAGCCGGGCCAGGTGGTGAGCGCCGGCACGCCGGTCGTGCGCATCGCCCGCGACGGCCCGCGCGACGTGGTGTTCTCCGTCCCGGAGGACAAGGTCGCGGCGATCCGCCCGGGCTCCGAGGTGCGGGTACGCACCTGGTCCGACCAGGGCGAGTTGCCGGGCAAGGTGCGCGAGGTCGCCGCGAGCGCCGATCCGGTGACGCGGACCTTCATGGTCAAGGTGGGGCTCGAGGCGAAGGCGGACCTGCCGCTCGGCGCCACCGTGTCGGTGTCGCCGAAGGCGCTCAGCCTGGCCGGCACGCCGGTGATCAAGCTGCCCACCAGCGCGCTGCGCAAGGACGGGCAGGGCACCGCCGTCTGGGTGCTCGACAAGGCCACCATGACCGTGAAGTCGGTGCCGGTTCAGGTCGCTGCCGCCGACGGCAACGAGGCGGTGATCGCTTCCGGCCTGCAGCCGGGCATGCTGGTCGTCGCCGCCGGCGTCCATGTGCTGTCGCCCGGGCAGAAGGTCGCGATCTACCAGGAGCGCTCCGCCGCGCAGGCGCGTGCCGGGGGCAAGGAGACCGCGGCGGCGACCGGCATGGGCGCCGCCGCGCATGCCGCCACCCCGGCGGCGGCCAAGTGAGGCCGGCGATGAGCGACGCCGCGCAACCGAAGGAGAGCTTCAACCTTTCCAAATGGGCCCTCGACCATCCGGCGCTGACGCGTTACCTGATGGTCGTGCTCATGCTGCTGGGCATTGCCGCCTACTTCCAGCTCGGGCAGGACGAGGACCCGCCGTTCACCTTCCGGGCCATGGTGATTCGCACCAACTGGCCCGGCGCCACCGCGCAGCAAGTGGCCGAGCAGGTCACCGACAAGATCGAGCGGACGCTGCAGGAGGTGCCCTACGCCGACAAGATCCGCAGCTACTCCAAGCCCGGCGAGTCGCAGATCATCTTCCAGATCAAGGACTCGTCCCGGCCGTCCGAGGTGGCGAACGTCTGGTACACGGTGCGCAAGAAGATCGGCGACATGCGCTTCACGCTGCCGCCGGGCATCCAGGGCCCGTTCTTCAACGACGATTTCGGCGACGTCTACGGCGTGATCTTCGCGCTGGAGTCCGATGGCTTCAGCTATGCCGAGCTCAAGCAGTTCGCCGACGACGTGCGCCAGGAGCTCCTGCGCGTGCAGGACGTGGCCAAGGTCGAGCTGTTCGGCGTGCAGGAGGAAAAGCTCTACGTCGAGATCTCGCAGAAGCGCCTGGCCCAGCTCGGGCTGGACCTGAACCAGGTGCTGCAGCAGCTCGGGCAGCAGAACGCCATCGAGTCGGCCGGCGCGGTGCAGACGCCGCTGGACGTGGTGCAGGTGAGGGTGGCCGGCCAGTTCGAGGCGGTGGAGCAGCTTCGGGCCATGCCGATCCGCGGCGCCTCGGGCAACCAGCTGCGGCTGGGCGACATCGCGCAAGTCAAGCGCGGCTACGTCGATCCGCCGGTGGTGAAGGTGCGCCACGACGGCAAGGACGTGATCGGGCTGGGCGTGTCCATGGCCAAGGGCGGCGACATCATCCGGCTCGGTGAATCGCTCAAGAAAACCACCCACCGGATCGAGGACGGCCTGCCCGCGGGCATCCGGCTGGTGAAGGTGCAGGACCAGCCGCGCGCTGTCGCGAACTCGGTCAACGAATTCGTGCGCACCCTGTTCGAGGCCGTGGCCGTGGTGCTGGCGGTGAGCTTCATCGCGCTGGGCCTGCACAAGCGGCCGGAGGCGGCAAGCCTGCCGGTGTGGAAGCGCTGGTACATCGACATGCGTCCGGGCCTGGTGGTGGCGATCACCATTCCGCTGGTGCTGGCGGTGACCTTCCTGGCGATGCAGTACTGGGGCATCGGGCTGCACAAGATCTCGCTCGGCTCGCTGATCATCGCGCTGGGGCTGCTGGTGGACGACGCCATCATCGCGGTGGAAATGATGGTGCGGAAGCTGGAAGAGGGCTACGACAAGGTGCGCGCCGCCACCTTCGCCTACGAGGTCACCGCCATGCCGATGCTCACCGGCACGCTGATCACCGCCGCCGGCTTCCTGCCGATCGGCGTGGCGCGCTCGACGGTGGGCGAGTACACCTTCGCCATCTTCGCCGTCACGGTGGTCGCGCTGGTGCTGAGCTGGCTGGTCTCGGTGTACTTCGTTCCCTACCTGGGGACCCTGCTGCTCAAGCCCAAGCCGGTGTCGTCCGAGCACCACGAGCATTTCGACACGCCGTTCTACCGCCACTTCCGCCGAGCGGTGGACTGGTGCGTGGAGCACCGCTGGATGACGATTGGCGCCACGGTCATGATCTTCGCGCTGGGCATCTTCGGCATGGGCAAGGTGCAGCAGCAGTTCTTCCCGGATTCCAGCCGGCCGGAAATCATGGTGGACATCTGGTTCCCGGAAGGCACGTCCTTCGCCGCCAACGAGGAAACGACGCGCCGCGTCGAACGGCGCCTGCGCGCCGAGCCGGGCGTGACCATGGTGAGCACCTGGGTCGGCTCGGGCGTGCCGCGCTTCTACCTGCCGCTGGACCAGGTCTTCCCGCAGTCCAACGTGTCGCAGTTCATCGTGATGCCGCAGGACCTGAAGGTGCGCGAGCAGCTTCGCGTCAAGTTCCCGGCGCTGCTGGCCGAGGAGTTTCCGGAGGTGCGCGGCCGCGTGAAGCTGCTGCCCAACGGGCCGCCGGTGCCTTACCCGGTGCAGTTCCGCGTGGTCGGGCCGGACCCGGCGCAGCTGCGCGAGCGCGCCGACGAGGTCAAGGCGGCGATGCGGGCCAGCCCGAACACGCGTGGCGTCAACGACAACTGGAACGAGTCGGTCAAGGTGCTGCGGCTCGAAGTGGACCAGACCAAGGCGCGCGCGCTGGGCGTGACCAGCCAGTCGATCGCCCAGGCCTCCAAGACCATCCTGACCGGCACGGCCGTGGGCCAGTACCGCGAGGGCGACAAGCTGATCGAGATCGTGCTGCGCCAGCCGCTGGACGAACGCGACGCGATCACCGATCTCGGCAACGCCTACCTGCCGACCGCCTCGGGCAAGTCGATCCCGATCACGCAGATCGCCAAGCCCGTGTTCGCCTGGGAGCCGGGCGTGATGTGGCGCGAGAACCGCGACTACGCCATCACGGTGCAGGGCGACATCGTCGAGGGCCTGCAGGGCGCGACGGTCACCAACGAGCTGCTGCCCAAGCTGCGGGCACTGGAGGCGAAGTGGCCGCTGGGCTACCGGATCCAGGTGGCCGGCGCCGTGGAGGAAAGTTCCAAGGGCCAGGGCTCGATCGCGGTGGGCGTGCCCGCCATGCTGTTCATCATCTTCACGCTGCTGATGCTCCAGCTGCACAGCTTCAGCCGGTCCATGCTGGTCTTCGTCACCGGCCCGCTGGGCATTGCCGGGGTGGCCGGGGCGCTGCTGCTGCTGGACCGGCCCTTCGGCTTCGTCGCGCTGCTGGGCGTGATTGCCCTCATGGGCATGATCCAGCGCAATTCCGTGATCCTGATCGACCAGATCGAACAGGACCGCGCGCGCGGCGTGCCGGCCTGGGATGCGATCGTCGAATCGGCGGTGCGGCGCCTGCGCCCCATCGTGCTGACCGCCGCCGCGGCGGTGCTGGCAATGATCCCGCTGTCGCGCTCGGTGTTCTGGGGGCCGATGGCGGTGGCCATCATGGGCGGCCTGGTGGTGGCCACGGTGCTGACGCTGCTGGCGCTGCCCGCGATGTACGCCGCCTGGTACCGCGTGAAGCGCGAAGGTCCGGCGGTGGCATGACCCCGAAACGACCTGACGCTCATCTGCCCTAAAATACCGGGTTGACCGGATTCCAGCGGGCCGCCGGGTTTCCCCGGGGGCCCGCTTTCCCTTTCAGGCAAAGCGCGGGTGGCGAAATTGGTAGACGCACCAGGTTTAGGTCCTGACGCCAGCAATGGTGTGGGGGTTCGAGTCCCCCCCCGCGCACCAGGACACATTGATTGACAAGAGAGAACACCATGGCCGTGACCGTTGAAACCCTCGAGAAGCTGGAACGCAAGATCACGCTGACGCTGCCTGCCGACGCGATCAAGTCGGAAGTCGACACCCGCCTGAAGCGCCTGGCGCGCACCGTGCGCATGGATGGCTTCCGTCCGGGCAAGGTCCCGATGACGGTCGTGGCCCAGCGCTACGGCTACTCGGTGCACTACGAGGTGATGAACGACAAGGTCGGCGAGGCCTTCGCGCAGGCGGCCAACGAGGCCAAGCTGCGCGTGGCGGGCCAGCCGCGCATCACCGAGAAGGAAGAGGCGCCCGAAGGCCAGCTGGCCTTCGACGCCGTCTTCGAGGTGTATCCGGAAGTCAAGATCGGCGACCTCGCCGAGGCAGAAGTCGAGAAGATCAGCGCCGAGGTGAGCGATGCCGCCATCGACAAGACGCTGGACATCCTGCGCAAGCAGCGCCGTACCTTCGCCCAGCGCGCGCAGGACGCCGCAGCGCAGGATGGCGACCGCGTGACCGTCGATTTCGAGGGCAAGATCGACGGCGAGCCCTTCCAGGGCGGCAAGGCCGACGACTTCCAGTTCCTGGTCGGCGAAGGCCAGATGCTCAAGGAATTCGAGGACGCCGTGCGCGGCATGAAGACCGGCGAGAGCAAGACCTTCCCGCTGGCCTTCCCGGCCGACTACCACGGCAAGGACGTGGCCGGCAAGCAGGCCGACTTCATGGTCACGGTCAAGAAGGTCGAGGCCGCCAACCTGCCCGAGGTGAACGAGGCTTTTGCCAAGTCGCTGGGCATCGCCGACGCGACGGTGGCGGGCCTGCGCGCCGACATCAAGAAGAACCTCGAGCGCGAAGTGAAGTTCCGCCTGCTGGCCCGCAACAAGCAGGCCGTGATGGACGCGCTGGTGGCCAAGGCCGAACTCGACCTGCCCAAGTCCAGCGTGCAGGCCGAGGTGGACCGCATGATCGAAGGCGCGCGCGCCGACCTGAAGCAGCGCGGCATCAAGGATGCCGACAAGGCGCCGATCCCCGAGGAAATGTTCCGCCCGCAGGCCGAGCGCCGCGTCCGCCTGGGCCTGGTGGTGGCCGAGCTGGTGCGCGCCAATGACCTGCAGGCCAAGCCCGAGCAGATCAAGGCCCACGTGGAAGAGCTGGCCGCCAGCTACGAGAAGCCGGCCGAAGTGGTCCGCTGGTACTACAGCGACAATCGCCGCCTGGCCGAAGTCGAGGCGATCGTCATCGAGAACAATGTCACGGACTTCGTGCTGGCCAAGGCCAAGACCGTGGACAAGGCGGTCTCCTTCGACGAACTGATGCAGCAGGCCTGAGCCCGCCGTACAGTTCAGCTGGGGCTTGCGGCTGGCGCTGCAGGCCCCATTTGCTTACTGGAATAAAGTATCCCCTCAGGAATCCGGAGTCACCCCCCATGAGCGCACTAGAAACCCAGGGACTCGGCATGGTGCCGATCGTCATCGAGCAATCCGGCCGCGGCGAGCGGTCCTACGACATCTATTCGCGGCTGCTGCGCGAGCGTGTGGTGTTCCTGGTGGGCCCGGTCAATGACCAGACCGCCAACCTGGTGGTGGCGCAGCTGCTCTTCCTGGAGAGCGAGAACCCCGACAAGGACATCCACTTCTACATCAACAGCCCGGGCGGCAGCGTCAGCGCCGGCATGGCGATCTACGACACGATGAACTTCATCAAGCCGGCGGTCTCCACGCTGTGCACCGGCATGGCCGCCAGCATGGGCGCCTTCCTGCTGGCCGCGGGCGAGAAGGGCAAGCGCTTTGCCCTGCCGAACTCCAAGATCATGATCCACCAGGTGCTGGGCGGCGCCCAGGGCCAGGCCACGGACATCGAGATCCACGCGCGCGACATCCTCAAGACCAAGGCCACGATGAACCGCATCCTGGCCGAGCGCACCGGCCAGCCGCTGGAAAAGGTCGAGCGCGACACCGAGCGCGACTACTTCCTGGACGCCCAGGAAGCCCAGTCCTACGGCATCGTTGACCAGGTCATTGCCAAGCGCCCCTGAGGCTGCTGCGCCGGACGGGCAGGCCGCGTTTCCCCTTATGCGACCGGGCCGCGGTTGCAGCCCTGCAACGGCCCGCCGACTGTCGCCCCCTGTAACAACGGGGGCGCTTTTGCCTTTTCGCTATCATTGACCCAGAGACACCTGAGAAATTCATGGCCGACAAAAAAGGCTCGTCCAGCGAGAAAACGCTTTACTGCTCGTTCTGCGGCAAGAGCCAGCACGAGGTCAAGAAACTGATTGCCGGCCCGTCGGTGTTCATCTGCGACGAATGCATCGACCTGTGCAACGAGATCATCCGTGACGAATTGCCCACGGGCGAGGATGGGCGCGAGGCGCGCGGCGACCTGCCCACCCCCACCGAGATCAAGTCCAACCTCGACAACTACGTGATCGGCCAGGAGGTCGCCAAGCGCAGCCTGTCGGTGGCGGTCTACAACCACTACAAGCGCCTGCGCCACAAGGACAAGGCCAAGAAGGACGAGGTCGAACTCGCCAAGAGCAACATCCTGCTCATCGGGCCGACGGGCTCGGGCAAGACCCTGCTGGCGCAGACGCTGGCGCGCATGCTGGACGTGCCCTTCGTGATGGCCGACGCGACCACGCTGACCGAAGCCGGTTATGTGGGCGAAGACGTCGAGAACATCATCCAGAAGCTGCTGCAAAGCTGCAACTACGAGGTCGAGCGCGCGCAGCGCGGCATCGTCTACATCGACGAGATCGACAAGATCTCGCGCAAGTCGGACAACCCCTCGATCACCCGCGACGTCTCGGGCGAGGGCGTGCAGCAGGCCCTGTTGAAGCTGATCGAAGGCACCATGGCCAGCGTGCCGCCGCAGGGCGGGCGCAAGCACCCGAACCAGGACTTCCTGCAGATCGACACGACCAATATCCTGTTCATCTGCGGCGGCGCCTTCGCCGGGCTGGAAAAGGTCATCGAGCAGCGCACCGAGGCCTCGGGCATCGGCTTCGGCGCTTCCGTCAAGAGCAAGAAGGAACGCAGCCTCACCGACGTGTTCCGCGAAGTCGAGCCGGAAGACCTGATCAAGTTCGGCCTGATCCCCGAACTGGTGGGCCGCATGCCCGTGGTGGCGACCCTGGCCGAACTGTCCGAGGACGCGCTGGTGCAGATCCTCACCGAACCCAAGAACGCCCTGGTCAAGCAGTACGCCAAGCTGCTGTCGATGGAGGGTGTCGACCTCGAGATCCGTCCCAACGCCCTGCGGGCCATCGCGCGCAAGGCGCTGGCGCGCAAGACCGGGGCCCGCGGCCTGCGCTCCATCCTGGAGCAGTCCCTGATCGACACCATGTTCGAGCTGCCGAACACAGCCAACGTGGACAAGGTGGTGGTCGACGAGTCCACCATCGAAGAGAACAAGGCGCCGCTGCTGGTCTACCGCGAAGCGGCCAAGAAAGCCTGATGATTCACCCGGGCAACGCAACCCTGTTGCCCGCCGGGTTGAATTTCCCACGGGTTGAAATTCCCGCAATGCAGTCCATATTCGACTGACAGAACCTGAGGATTCGCATGTCCGGACATCCCCCCCTGCCCGCCGAACCGATCGAGCTGCCGCTGCTGCCGCTACGGGACGTCGTGGTCTTCCCCCACATGGTCATCCCGCTGTTCGTGGGGCGGCCCAAGAGCATCAAGGCGCTCGAGGCGGCGATGGAGGCCGAGCGGCGCATCATGCTCGTGGCGCAGAAGGCTGCCGCCAAGGACGAGCCCTCGGTGTCCGACATGTTCGAGGTCGGCTGCGTCTCCACCATCCTGCAGATGCTCAAATTGCCCGACGGCACCGTGAAGGTGCTGGTGGAAGGGCAGCAGCGCGCCCGCGTCAACCACATCGACGAGGGTGACCAGCATTTCGTCGCCACCGTGACGCCGGTCGAACCCGGCTCCGCGGACGACCTGCGCTCCAGCGAGATCGAGGCGCTGCGGCGGGCGGTCATGCAGCAGTTCGACCAGTACGTCAAGCTGAACAAGAAGATCCCGCCGGAGATCCTCACCTCCATCTCCAGCATCGACGACCCGGGCCGGCTGGCCGACACCATCGCCGCCCACCTCCCGCTCAAGCTCGACAACAAGCAGGTCGTGCTGGACCTGGCGGATGTCAAGCAGCGCCTCGAGAACCTGTTCGAGCAGATCGAGCGCGAGGTCGACATCCTCAACGTCGACAAGAAGATCCGCGGCCGCGTGAAGCGGCAGATGGAAAAGAACCAGCGCGACTTCTATCTCAACGAGCAGGTCAAGGCCATCCAGAAGGAGCTCGGCGAAGGCGAAGAAGGCGCCGACATCGAGGAGATCGAGAAGAAGATCAAGGCTGCGCGCATGCCCAAGGATGCCCGCAAGAAGGCCGATGGCGAGCTCAAGAAGCTCAAGCTCATGTCGCCCATGTCGGCCGAGGCCACCGTGGTGCGCAACTACATCGATGTGCTCACCGGCCTGCCGTGGAGCAAGAAGACCAAGATCAAGCACGACCTGGGCCACGCCGAGGATGTGCTCAACTCGGACCACCACGGCCTGGAGAAGGTCAAGGACCGCATCCTCGAATACCTCGCGGTGCAGCAGCGCGTCGACAAGGTCAAGGCGCCCATCCTGTGCCTGGTCGGCCCGCCCGGCGTGGGCAAGACCTCGCTCGGCCAGTCGATCGCCAAGGCCACCGGCCGCAAGTACGTGCGGATGGCCCTGGGCGGCATGCGCGATGAAGCCGAGATCCGCGGCCACCGCCGCACCTACATCGGCGCGCTGCCGGGCAAGGTGCTGCAGTCGCTGTCGAAGGTCGGCACTCGCAACCCGCTGTTCCTGCTCGATGAGATCGACAAGCTGGGCACGGACTTTCGCGGCGACCCGTCGAGCGCGCTGCTCGAGGTGCTGGACCCCGAGCAGAACCACACCTTCGCCGACCACTATGTCGAGGTCGATTTCGACCTGTCGGACGTCATGTTCGTCGCCACCTCGAACTCGATGAACATCCCGCCGGCCCTGCTGGACCGGATGGAAGTGATCCGGCTGTCGGGCTATACCGAGGACGAGAAGGCCAACATCGCCATCAAGTACCTGCTGCCCAAGCAGATGAAGAACAACGGCGTCAAGGAAGATGAGCTCGAGGTCGCCGAGGACGCGATCCGCGACATCATCCGCTACTACACGCGTGAAGCCGGCGTGCGTTCGCTCGAGCGCGACCTGTCCAAGATCTGCCGCAAGGTGGTCAAGGGCCTGCAGCTGAAGAAGATGCAGGCCAAGGTGGTCGTGACCGCGGCCAACCTCAACGACTTCCTGGGCGTGCGCAAGTTCAACTACGGCCGCGCTGAGAACCAGAACCAGGTCGGCCAGGTGGTGGGCCTGGCCTGGACCGAAGTCGGCGGCGACCTGCTCACCATCGAGTCGGCGCTCATGCCCGGCAAGGGCAACATCCTGCGCACCGGCTCGCTCGGCGACGTGATGAAGGAATCGGTCGAGGCCGCGCGCACCGTGGTGCGCAGCCGCTCGCGGGCGCTGGGCATCCGCGATGAGGTGTTCGAGAAGAAGGACATCCACATCCACGTGCCCGACGGCGCCACGCCCAAGGACGGCCCGAGCGCGGGCGCGGCCATGACCACGGCATTGGTGTCAGCGCTCACCGGCATCCCCGTGCGCGCGGATGTGGCCATGACCGGCGAGATCACGCTGCGCGGCGAGGTCACGACCATCGGCGGCCTCAAGGAGAAGCTGCTGGCGGCGCTGCGCGGCGGCATCAAGACCGTGCTGATCCCCGAAGAGAACGTGAAGGACCTTCAGGAGATCCCGGACAACGTGAAGAGCGGGCTGGAGATCGTGCCGGTGAAGTGGATCGACAAGGTGCTCGAGATCGCGCTGGAACGCGCGCCCACGCCGCTGCCCGAGGAAGATGCCGCGCCGGCACCGGCGCCGATCGCCGATGGCGCGCCGCAGCCCGGTGCGACGCCGGTTCGCGTGAAGCACTGAGCGAGCGCACCTCAACAGGGCCGGAAAATACGCTATAATTCAAAGCTTGAAAGCGCGGGCATAGCTCAGTTGGTAGAGCGCAACCTTGCCAAGGTTGAGGTCGAGAGTTCGAGACTCTTTGCCCGCTCCAGTTAAGTAAAAAATGGGAAGCTGCGGCTTCCCATTTTTTCATCGGCGCGTTAGCAAAGCGGTTATGCAGCGGATTGCAAATCCGTTTAGATCGGTTCGACTCCGGTACGCGCCTCCAGATCTCCCCGGAATCACTGCCTAGCCGCCCCGCATCGTCGGGGCGTTCTTGCCTTTGGCCGTCAGCAGCCCGCCGGGCTTCATACCCAGATCTGCAGCACGTACTCGAAGGGTGCCTGGCTGTTGAACAGATCGACGCGCTGCAGCTTGATGCGCAGCAAGCCCGCCGTGTCGCGCACCAGCGTGTGCCGGTAGCTGCCGCCGAAATGGCGGATGTCGTCGCGCCGAAGCTCCATCATATGGAAGCGCGAACGGACCTGGATCCCGGCCGGGCTCGCCGACTCGATCGCCACGTGGCTGACCACGTGATTGGTCTCCCACATCGGCGCCTGCGACCACGCATTGGGATGCGAGACCCGGCCCTTGCGGATCTCCATCATCAGCTTGTCTTCCGCGAAGATCGAAGGCGAGCCCTCCCATTCGTGCTGCTCGGGAGTCACCGGCATCCAGTACACACCGTCGTCGGCGAACAGGTCGATGAAGGCCTGCCAATGCTTGCCATCGAGCAGTTCGGCCTGCAGGAAAAGCAATTGTTCCACTTCGTGCTGGAGCGCGCCATCGACCATCAAGCCGGGCCTGGGCCGCGCGCGTGCGTCGGTTGCTGAACGCGACGGCGGGGCGGCCGGTGCTTGACCTTCACCCACCGCCGGTGCGCCATCGGGGGCGGCGATCGCACCCGGCGCCAGCAAATGTTCGAAGTCCGGGCCCGCCGTCGGGATCGCGTTGTTCGGTTTGCTCATCGCCTCCTCCTCATGCGCTCACGTATTCGGTCCACGCGCGAAATTGGTTGCGCATGACCGCCTCGGACGTGCCGTGGTTCGAATAGGTGACGCCGTTCTCCACCCGGTCGTCGCCGGCATAGCGATGAAAGCTCACCCAGTCGCCACCGTTCGAGGCCAGGCCCCACTGGCCCTTGGTCCAGTTTTCCAGGTCGTCGGCATTGATCATGGTCGCCGGTGAGTTCACGAGGTTGTAGTACCAGAGGCTGCGCCGGTAGATCGCCTCGGGCGCGCCCTTGAGGCGGAAATGCCAGATTTCGGAGAGCGTCTTGTCGGCCGAAATCGGCCGCAGGCAGCGCAGCTGCTGCAGCGGCGATTGCACCGACAGGTAGGGGTACACGAGCACGTGGTGGATGCTGCGCGAGAGATACTCCTCCGTCTTCTGCTCGCCATACGCTTGCTTGAGCAGCGCTTCGTACTCCAGCGTGTCCGGGTCCTGCGGGCGCAGCCCCATGTAGGCCTTGAGGATGCCGTGGCCGCGCGGGAAGTTGATCGTCTGCACGCTATCCCACAGCTCGAAGCTGGAGGCGAAGGCGGACAGGTAGTGGTAGTAAAGCGGCGCCGCGCCGCGTTCGGCCTTCAAACGCTTCTCGACACGACCCGCGGCAATCCCGGTCGATTGGTGCGTCACCGACGGGTGCAAGGCATCGAGCTGGTTCTCCATGAAGAACTTCCAGTTCGAGTGCTGCACCACGCGGTGGCAGATGGGCACGACCTCGACTTCGCCGACCGGCGAGCGATCGCACATGTCGTCGAACGCGACGCGCGCTTCGCCGAGGAACTCGCTCAGCGACGGCCCGTCATGGGCGAGGCTGGCGAACACGAAGCCGCGGTAGCTGTCGACCCGGGCCGCGCGCTTGACGTTGCAGTCCGGATTTTCTTTCGTCATGCGCGTTCCCTCGTAGCCTTTGGCGAGCGGTATCGCGCGCACGCTGCCGTCGAGGAAGAAGCTCCATGCGTGGTACGAGCACACGAAGCTGTTGCCGGCATGACCCTTGAGGTTGCCAACCAGCTGCACACCACGGTGCGGACAGCGGTTGTACAGCACCCCGACGCTGCCATCGGCCTGGCGCACCATGATCATCGGCTGGCGGCCGATGGTGACCGCGTGGTAGTCGCCCGGCGCAGGGACTTGCGATTCATGGCCGCAGTAGACCCAGACCTTCTCCCAGATCTTCTCCATCTCGACATCGAAGATGGCGGGATTCGTATAGACACTCTTGTGAACGCGATCAGGCTCGACGAGGGGAGTGAGGTTCATCGGAGTTCCTCGAGTTGGGCAGCGTCGTTCAGACAGGGCCGTTCAGATTCTGGCACTTCGCGGGCTGTAGGCCTGACTGGAAGAGCTGGGAAGCCCACCCCGGCGCCGCCTGGCTCCCGGTCCGTGCGGTGTTCCGCTCGGGGATGCACCGACATGCCGATCCCTGTCGCCATGGAGACACCGGGATCGGGTGAGCCCTCATCCGTGGAGTGAACGTTACAGCGGTGACGAGAGTTTCAAACTATGTTGGTGCCGCACAGGTTCTCGTCTAATCGGCGAGCAGGCAGGCCTGGTGGGTGCACTCCACTCGAAGCACGGGCTGGATGGCGAACAAGGAAAGCCAAACGGGAAAGGTTGCGTGATGCAGCTGGCCTTGGATGGAATCAGCAAGAAGGTTGGCGCCGAGGACTGGCTCTATGAAATGAGCTTGGCGCCCCGGTCCCGCGCGGTCACCGTGCTGCTCGGTGCCACGCAGGCCGGCAAGACCAGCCTGATGCGAATCATGGCGGGGCTGGACGCACCCAGCCGCGGCCGGGTGCAGGTGGACGGCCGCGACGTGACCGGCATGCCGGTGCGCGAGCGCAACGTGGCCATGGTCTACCAGCAATTCATCAACTACCCCTCGCTCAAGGTGGCGGACAACATCGCCTCACCGATGAAGCTGCGCGGCGAGAGCAACATCGAACAGCGTGTGCGCGAGCTGGCGCAGCGCCTGCACATCGAATCGGTCCTGGACCGGCTGCCCGCGGAGCTCTCGGGCGGGCAGCAGCAGCGGGTGGCGCTGGCCCGTGCACTGGCCAAGCAGGCGCCGCTGATGCTGCTGGACGAGCCGCTGGTCAACCTGGACTACAAGCTGCGAGAAGAACTCCGCGACGAACTGAGCCTGCTCTTTGCGGCCGGCGATTCCACCGTGATCTATGCCACCACCGAGCCGGGCGAGGCCTTGCTGCTGGGCGGCTATACCGCGGTGCTCGATGCCGGTGAACTGCTGCAATACGGGCCCACGGCGCAGGTGTTCCATGCACCCCGGTCGCTGCGCGTGGCGCGCGCCTTCAGCGACCCGCCGATGAACCTGATTTCCGCCGAGGCCGCCAGCCTGGGGGTGAAGCTGCTCTCCGGGCCCGCGCTGTCGATCCCGCTGCCGGCCGCCGCGTCCAAGTCCCTGACCATCGGGGTGCGCGCCGGTTCCTTGCGGGTGGAACGGCACGACGGCGATGTGGCCCTGCCGGGCACGGTGGAACTGGCCGAGATTTCCGGCTCCGACACCTTCGTGCACGTGGAGACGGCCGTGGGTGAAGTGGTGGCGCAACTGACCGGCGTGCACTACTTCGCCCTGGGCGCTTCGATCACGCTGTACCTTCATCCGGAACAGGTCTATGTATTCGATTCGGCCGGCGCGCTGCTGGTGGCGCCAGATGGAAGTGGGGCGAAGACTTCATGAACCCGCTGCGCCGCGAAGGCTGAAACCATGGCCCGAATCGACCTCGACCTGGCCCACACCTACAAGGCCAATCCGCAGGACGACAGCGACTGGGCGCTGCTGCCTTTGAAGATGTCGTTCAGCGATGGCGGCGCCTATGCGCTACTCGGCCCCTCGGGCTGCGGCAAGACCACCATGCTCAACATCATCTCGGGCCTGGTGGAGCCTTCGCAGGGCCACGTGAAGTTCGACGGCCAGGACGTCACGCGCGCCAGCCCGCAGGAGCGCAACATCGCCCAGGTGTTCCAGTTCCCGGTGATTTACGACACCATGACCGTGGCCGAGAACCTGGCCTTTCCCTTGCGCAATCGCAAGTTGCCGCCGCAGCAGATCGCCAAGCGCGTGGGCGAAATCGCCGAGATGCTGGAGCTGTCCGGCCAGTTGAACCAGCGCGCCGCCGGGCTCGCCGCCGACGCCAAGCAGAAGATATCGCTGGGCCGCGGCCTGGTGCGGTCCGACGTGTCGGCGGTGCTGTTCGACGAGCCGCTGACGGTGATCGATCCGCACCTGAAGTGGCAGCTGCGCCGCAAGCTCAAGCAGATCCATCACGAGCTCAAGCTGACGCTGATCTACGTCACGCACGACCAGGTCGAGGCGCTCACCTTCGCCGAGCAGGTGGTGGTGATGACGCGCGGCCGGGCGGTGCAGATGGGCAGTGCGGATGCGCTCTTCGAGCGGCCGCAGCACACCTTCGTCGGGCACTTCATCGGCTCGCCCGGCATGAACTTCCTGCCGGCGCAGGCCACCGCAGGTGAACTTCGCATCGCGGGCACCTCGCTGTCGGTGCCCGCAACGCGGACGCTGCCGGAGGGGGACATCAAGCTGGGCCTGCGCCCCGAGTATGTAAAGGTCACGCAGCCCGCGACCCCCGGCGCCCTCCCGGCCCAGGTCACGCAGTTGCAGGACATCGGCACCTACCTGATTCTCACCGCCGCCATCGCGGGCCAGCCGGTCAAGGCCCGGCTCGCACCCGACTCGCAGAAGCCGCAGGCGGGCGACACCGTCTGGCTGCAGATGCTCGGCGAGCACACCTGCTTCTACAAGAACGAGGAGCTCGTGCAATGAGCGGGCCCGCTTCATGAGCACGTTCACCAAACCGGTGAACCAGAAGGCCTGGCTGCTGGTACTTCCGGTGCTTCTGTGCGTGGCGTTCTCCGCCATCCTGCCCTTGATGACCGTGGTCAACTACTCGGTGCAGGACATCATCTCGCCTGAGCGGCGTGTGTTCGTCGGCACCGAATGGTTCGCCTCGGTGATGCGTGACGAAGACCTGCATGGTGCGCTGTTGCGCCAGCTGACGTTCTCGCTGGCCGTGCTCGTCGTGCAAATCCCGCTCGGCATCCTGCTGGCCCTGTCCATGCCTGCCCACGGCTGGAAAGCCTCGCTGGTGCTGGTGCTGGTGGCCTTGCCGCTGCTGATTCCGTGGAACGTGGTGGGCACCATCTGGCAGATCTACGGGCGGGCCGACATCGGCCTCCTGGGCGCGGTGCTGGAATGGCTGGGTATCGACTACAGCTACACGGGCAACGCCCGCGACGCCTGGCTCACCGTGCTGGCGATGGACGTGTGGCACTGGACCCCGCTGGTCGCCTTGCTCTGCTTTGCCGGCCTGCGCTCGATTCCCGACGCCTACTACCAGGCGGCCCGCATCGACGGCGCCAGCAGGCTGGCCGTGTTCCGCTACATCCAGCTGCCGAAGCTGCGCGGGGTGCTGATGATCGCGGTGCTGCTGCGCTTCATGGACAGCTTCATGATCTATACGGAGCCCTTCGTCCTCACCGGCGGCGGCCCGGGCAACGCCACGACATTCCTCTCGCAGTTCCTCACGCAGAAAGCGGTGGGCCAGTTCGACCTGGGGCCGGCCGCCGCCTTCTCGCTGATCTACTTCCTCATCATCCTGCTTCTGTGCTTCATCCTCTACAACTGGATGCAGCGTGTCGGCACACAGGAGCGGAAGGAGCCGGCGCCGTGAACGCGCGCACCGCTTTCGATGCCCATGCGCCGGCTTCCTCGGCCCCGCCGCGGGCTGCACGCCAGCCAGGTTCCGGCGCCGCGCCGCGGTTCCGGGTGAGATCGCTGTTCCTCGTCGTCTACATCGTGCTGGCGCTCCTGCCCATCTACTGGATGGTCAACATGAGCTTCAAGACCAACAACGAGATCCTTTCCAGTTTCTCGATGATCCCGCAGGAGTTCACCTGGCAGAACTACAGGAACATCTTCACCGATGCGTCCTGGTACTCCGGCTACATCAACAGCCTGATCTACGTGGCGATCAATACCGTGATCTCGCTCACGGTGGCCCTGCCCGCGGCCTATGCGTTCTCGCGCTACAGCTTCCTGGGCGACAAGCATGTGTTCTTCTGGCTGCTCACCAACCGCATGACGCCGCCGGCGGTGTTCCTGCTGCCCTTTTTCCAGCTCTACACCACCGTGGGGCTGATGGACACGCACATTGCGGTGGCGCTGGCGCACCTGTTGTTCAACGTGCCGCTGGCCGTGTGGATCCTTGAAGGCTTCATGAGCGGTATTCCGCGCGAGATCGACGAGACGGCCTACATCGACGGCTACTCGTTCCCGCGCTTCTTCGTGACGATCTTCCTGCCGCTGATCAAGGCCGGCGTGGGCGTGGCCGCGTTCTTCTGTTTCATGTTCAGCTGGGTGGAACTGCTGCTGGCGCGCACGCTGACCAGCGTCAACGCCAAGCCCATCGTGGCCACCATGACCCGCACCGTCTCGGCCGCCGGCATGGACTGGGCGACGCTGGCCGCGGCCGGCGTGCTCACCATCGTGCCCGGCGCCATCGTGATCTGGTTCGTTCGCAACTACATCGCCAAAGGCTTCGCGATGGGCCGCGTCTAGGAGAAATTGTGCGCCCCCACGCTCGTCACTGCGTGTACTCACTGCCCCCCATGGGGGCCTCAGCCTCCTTGAGGCGGCTCGGCGGAGGCTGACATGTTCGACTGGATGGTCTGGACCACGCCGGTGGCAGTCTTCTTCACCTGCGTCGTGCTGATGCTGGTGGGCATGACCGTGTGGGAATTCAAGTCTCCCACCACGATGACCAAGGGGTTCCTGCCGATCGCCACCACCCGGGGCGACCGGCTTTTCATCGGCCTGCTCACCGCGGGCTACATCAACCTGGCCTTCATTGGGTTGGCAGGCAAGTTCACCACATGGTTCGGACTGGAGCAGGAACCCAGCATCTGGATCAGTTTCGTGGTGTCCATGGCCGTCCTGGCGCTGATCATGCGCCGCGGCTAGTTCGTTTCCATTTCAACCACCAAGCGAGCATCAAGGAGAAGATATGAAGATCAAATACACCGCGCTTGCAATCGCCGCCGCGCTAGCGGTCGGCAGCCAGGCCTGGGCTGACGAGGCCGCGGCCAGGAAGTGGGTGGACAGCGAATTCCAGCCGTCCTCGCTGAACAAGGATCAGCAGCTGGCCGAGATGAAGTGGTTCATCGACACGGCCAGGAAGCTGCAGGCCAAGGGCGTGAAGGAGGTCTCGGTGGTCTCCGAGACGATCACGACGCACGAGTACGAATCGAAGACGCTGGCCAAGGCCTTCGAGGAGATCACCGGCATCAGGGTCAAGCACGACCTGATCCAGGAAGGCGACGTGGTCGAAAAGCTGCAGACCTCGATGCAGTCCGGCAAGTCGATCTACGACGGCTGGATCTCCGACAGCGACCTGATCGGCACGCACTACCGCTACGGCAAGATCATGAACCTGACCGATTACATGGCGGGCAAGGGCAAGGAGTGGACCAATCCGGGCCTCGACATCAAGGACTTCATCGGCACCAGCTTCACGACCGCGCCGGACAAGAAGCTGTACCAGCTGCCGGACCAGCAGTTCGCCAATCTGTACTGGTTCCGCGCCGACCTGTTCGCGCGCCAGGACCTCAAGGACAAGTTCAAGGCCAAGTACGGCTATGACCTGGGCGTGCCGCTGAACTGGAGCGCCTACGAGGACATCGCCGACTTCTTCACCAATGACGTCAAGACGATCGACGGCAAGCCGATCTACGGGCACATGGACTACGGCAAGAAGGACCCGTCGCTCGGCTGGCGCTTCACCGACGCGTGGCTGTCGATGGCGGGCACCGCCGACATCGGCATCCCGAACGGCAAGCCGGTCGACGAGTGGGGCATCCGCACCTCGCCCGACGGCTGCACGCCGCTGGGCGCATCGGTCTCGCGCGGGGGAGCCACCAACTCGCCGGCGGCGGTGTACGCGCTGACCAAGTATGTCGACTGGATGAAGAAGTACTCGCCCAAGGAGGCCACCGGCATGACCTTCGGCGAGGCCGGACCGGTGCCGGCGCAAGGCCAGATCGCGCAGCAGATCTTCTGGTACACGGCCTTCACTGCCGACATGACCAAGGCCGGCCTGCCTGTGGTCAATGCCGACGGGACGCCCAAGTGGCGCATGGCGCCCGGGCCCAACGGGCCGTACTGGAAGCAGGGCATGCAGAACGGCTACCAAGACGTCGGCTCCTGGACCTTCTTCGCCAACCATGACGCAGACCGGACGGCGGCCGCCTGGCTGTATGCGCAGTTCATCACCTCGAAGACGGTGTCGACCAAGAAGTCGATCGTCGGCCTGACCTTCATCCGCGAGAGCGACATCCAGCATGACTACTTCACCAAGAATGCGGCCAAGTACGGCGGGCTGATCGAGTTCTACCGCAGCCCGGCTCGGGTCGCGTGGACGCCCACCGGCACCAACGTGCCGGATTACCCGAAGCTCGCGCAGTTGTGGTGGAAGAACGTGGCACAGGCCGTGACCGGTGAGAAGACACCGCAGGCGGCGATGGACACGCTGGCCGACGAGATGGACCAGGTGATGGCCCGCCTGGAGCGCGCCGGCATGGCCAAGTGCCCGCCCAAGCTCAATCCCAAGGGCGACCCCGCCAAGTGGCTGAGCGACAAGGGTGCGCCCTGGGCGAAGCTGGCAAACGAGAAGCCGAAGGGCGAGACCATCGCCTACGAAAAGCTGCTGCAGGCGTGGAAGGACGGGAAGGTCCGCTGAGTCTGTAGCAGGTTCGAGCCGCGTGGCCCCAGGGCCACGCGGCTTTTTCCTTGGTGCGGGTGCGGGTGCGGATCGTACGCAGGCGTCAGCCGCCCCCTCCGCGAGCTACAGCGGGAACTGCAGGTTCAAGCCGAAGAACAGCTGGAACTTCGGCTGCCCGTCGCCTTCGTGCGCCACCGTCCACTGCGGCTCGGCGAACAGGTTCAGGGTGGTGTTGCCGCTCTTCCAGACCTTGCCGGCGCCCAGGCCGAGCGGAACGGCGTAGTCGCCATTGCGCAGGTTGAAGCTCATCGTGGCCGTGCTGCGCAGGTAAAGGCCCTGCGGCAGGTTGTAGATGAAGAAGGGCTGCACCTGCAGCGAGTTGGTGGTCGGACGGTCATCGTCGCCCGCGAACGAATGCTGCCAGGTCACGAGGCCGCCGGTCATGCCCCACGGCTGCGGCGCGATGACGACGCCTGCCAGGCCGGCCTGCCACTTGCCTGTCCCCATCTCGTCACGGCTGGCGGTGGGGAGGGTGAGCTGTGGTCCCAGGCCCAGCTCGACGTGCCCCTGCTTGAAGAGGAACAGGTCGAACAGGTTGAGGTCGCCGGCGCCGGTGTGGCGGCCTGCGGGCGGGAGGTCCGCCGTCGTGACCACCGGCATCGTGGCGCGCAGGATCTGCGGAAGGCCGAACAGCTTGTGCGGTACCGTCCCGCGCAGCAGCAGCGCATTGCTGTCCTTGTCGTCCAGGCCATAGCTGCGGCCCACGTACTGGTCCTGCAGGTTCAGGCCGATGCTGGGCGTGAGCGGATTGTTGGACTTATTCATGTCCTCCGCCGTGGGTTGCGCCTGCAGGACGTCGCCGGTCGCGGCAAAGAGCGCCGCAACGAACATGGGGTGAAGCGTGCGGGACATGTGTCGGTGGGGCTGGCCGCAATGTAGGACTTGGCAGTCGCCCTCGCCATTGGGCCTTGGGGCATCACCTGACGAGCTGCCCATGAGACCAAGGTCCCATGGAACTTCCCCCGGCACAGGCCTAGCTTGGCGCGAACTCTGGTGTGAGGAGCCCTGCATGACGTTTCCTTGGCATTCGGCTTGGACGAGTTTGCTGCTCACCTTCTCGTTCGCCCCGTTGGCGCTGGCCACTGAAGGCGGGGGCGGCCGGCCGATCACCGGCCAGCAGATCGCCGAGGGCGCCGGGGTGGTCCCGCCCGAGCCGGGGTTCGTTGTGACACTGGCCAGCATCTACTACGACGGTGAGCTCAAGGCCGGGAAGCAGGTGCCCCTCATCGGCGCGGTCAGTTCCGGCATGGACTCGCGCGTCTCGTATAACCTGGCGAACCTGACGTATGTCTGGAACACGGGTCCCGGCCGCTGGAACTTCGCCTCCGGCATCGGACTGCCCCTGCAGTACACCGACATCCGCGCCAGCCTCACCACGCCGCGCGCGGGCATCGGAACGAGCGACTCGTCGACGCAACTGTCAGATCTGTACCTCATGCCCATTTCCGCGGGCTATCACATCAGCAAGACCGAACACTTCTCCTTGTCGCTGCCGATCTACGCCCCGACGGGTGCATACGACGTCAACCGGCTGGCCAATGCCGGACAGAACACCTGGACCTTCATGCCCAGCGTGGGCTACACCAGGCTCGGCGAGGCCTCGGAGTTCTCGGCCCTGGCGGCCTTCGAGTTCTACACGCCCAACCACGCGACTGACTATCACAGCGGCGTCCTGTTCCGGCTCGATGCGCTGTGGACCACCAAGGTGGCGGCGGCGTGGCAGCTCGGCGTGGCCGGTGGCTGGATCGAGCAGGTGACCGACGACAAGGGGGCAACGGCCGACCGGCTCGACGGCTTTCGCGGCCGCTCGATCGGCCTCGGGCCGATCGCCAACTGGACCGGCAAGTTGTGGAACATGCCCGGCACCTTCAGCGTGCGATGGGTGCCGGAGTTCGAAGCGCGCAACCGCCCCAAGGGCAACGGGGTGCAGGCCTCGCTGAATCTTTCCTTGTTCTGAGCGCAAGGTCGCGTGGCGAGCTTGCCGCTACTTCGTGGCCGGCCAGACCTGCTTCCAGTCGGACTTCATGCTGACCACGGTCCAGCGTTTCGCCAGGGCCTCGTCCCAGGCCTTGTCGAGCTTGCCGACATGGCTTTGCCGGTCGTAGGCGAATTCGCGATCCGCGTCGTCGTGATGCAGCAACAGGGCCAGGCGCGGTCCGGCGCCCGCGGCGGTGTACTCCAGCATCTGCAGGTCGCCGTCCGAGTTGCCGAAGGCGAGGATGGGGCGCCGGCCGATCTGGCGGGCGATGCCCACAGGCTTGGTCGGGCCGTCGTTGACGTCCATGCCGGGTTGGCGCACCAGCGCGGGCTTGCCGTCCTTCAGTTCGTACCTGAGCGGAATGAACGAGCCCACCACCTGCTCGGGCGGGATGCCGTAGACCCGTTCGCTCCAGGTCCGCATGAAGTCGACGGTGCCGCCCGAGACAATGTAGGTCTTGAAGCCGTGCGCCCGCAGGTAGGCCAGCAGCTCCAGTTGCGGCTGGTAGACCATGTCGGTGTAGAGCCGGCCCGTCTTGGGATGGCGCGCCTGGGCCAGCCAGGCGCGGATGCGGCTGTCGTAGTCCTCGGCCGTCATGCCGGCGTTGGCGGCCAGCACCAATTCGAGCATCGCCTTTTCGTTGCCCGCCAAGGCCGCGTGGTCGCCGGAGGCCATCGCCTGGAAGGCGGGATGGCTGCGCCACTCGGGGTGCTGCGGCGCGGCCGCCTTCACCTGATCCAGCATGAAGACGAACTGGAAGTACAGCGGCTGTTCGCTCCACAGGGTGCCATCGTTGTCGAACACGGCGATGCGTTCGACCGGCGGCACGTAGCCGGGGCCTTCGCGCGTCACCTGGTTGACGAAATTCACGATGGCCTGCCGGGCCGGGCCGTCATTCCAGGAGGGGAGGGCATCGGCGCCGGATGAGGCCGGCGAGCTGGCACAGCCGCCCAGGCCGATAACGCCAGTCGCAAGCAGCCCGGCGCAGATGCCAAAGGCACGCCGCGTCCAAGCGCTTGAGACGGGGGTCGGTGGCATGGCGAGCGCCATTCTTTCCTGTGCTGGTCGAGCGTCTATGGTCCCTTGGGGCCATTGACAGGGTGACCGCGGAGCTGCCGCGCGAGTTCAGGTTCGAACGCCGCTCAGCTTCGATCGCTGCAGACGCGCACCGCGACATCCCTGAAGCGCGACGCGGCGGGAATCTCGCTGCCCTTGAGGTAGGCCAGCGCCAGTCCGACTTCGGAGGCAACCGGCAGATCTTCCAGCGGCCGGTACAGCAGCTTGTCGCTGGCATAGCGCTGCATCACGGACGGCACCAGAGCCACGCCGGTGCCGCTCTCGACCAGTGCCAGCAGGGTCTGCACCTGGACCGCCTCCTGCGAGACCTTGGGGACGAAGCCGGCCGCCTGGCAGGCCAGCATCGCCGCGCTGCGCAGGCCGGCGGCGGCGGTGGCGCTGTACATGACGAACGATTCGTCCGCGAGCTCCGACAGCCGCAAGGGGCCCTGCTGCGTCAGCTCATGGCCGCGCGGGAGGGCCACGACGAAGTGGTCGTGTTCCAGCTGCACCAGCGCCGCCCTGGTCGGCCGCAGCAGGGGCGTGCGCACCAGGCCGACGTCCAGCGCATGGTCCTCCAGCTGTTCGAGGATGGCCACGGAAGTCGATTCCCGCAGCACCAGGTTCACGCCCGGGTACTCGGTCCGGAATTGCGGCAGCAGCCGCTGCAGCATGCCGTAGGTGGTCGTGCCCACGAAACCGACGCGCAGGGTGCCGCCGGTGCCTTCCACCACGTCGCGCGCGACGGCCTGCAGCTGCCCGCCGTGGAACAGCAGCTTGCGCGCCTCGGCCAGCACCGCGCGGCCGCTGGGCGTCAGCGCCACGCCGGTGGAACTGCGTTCGAACAGCCTGGTCCCCAGTTCCGCCTCGAGCTTCTGGATGGACACGGTCAGCGGCGGCTGCGCCATGTGCAGGCGCTCCGCCGCGCGGCGGTAGTTCAGGGTCTCGGCAAGGACGACGAAGTGGCGGATCCGGCGAAGGTCCATGGGCGACGCTGCAAGGGCCAGGATCGGGGGAGGATATCCCACCCCCGGGTCCGGCCGCTCGCCGCGGCCCTCAGCCCTTGAAGACCGGGGCACGCTTTTCCAGGAAGGCGGCCACCGCTTCGCGGTGGTCCTCGGTCTGGTGCGACAGCGCCTGGAATGCGGCGGCCATCTCCAGCAGGGTGTCGAGGCGCGTGTGCATGGCCTCGCGCAGCAGGCGCTTTGTCAGGCGCACGGCGTGCGGGGGATTCGCGGCGATGCGCTGGGCGATCTCCCTGGCCGTATCCAGCAGGCGGTCCGCCGGCACCACGCGCGACACCAGCCCCCAGGCAGCGGCCTGCTCGGCGCCGATCACCTCGCCGGTGTACGACAGCTCGCTGGCGCGTGCGAGGCCGATCAGCCGCGGCAGCAGCCAGGCGCCGCCGTCGCCGGGAATGATGCCCAGCTTGACGAAGCTTTCGGCGAATTTCGCGGTCTCCGCGGCAATGCGGATGTCGCACATGCAGGCGAGATCGAGGCCGGCGCCGATCGCGGGGCCGTTGATGGCGGCGATCACCGGCACTTCCAGGTTGAACAGGGCCAGCGGCAGGCGCTGGATGCCGGTGCGGTACTCGTGGCGGATCTGCATGCCGGGCACCTCGCCCGAGGACTGGCGCTGCATGTCGCGGATGTCGCCGCCGGAGGAGAAGGCCGTGCCGGCGCCGGTGAGGATGACCGCTCGCACGCTGCGGTCGGTGTGGATGCGGTCGATCGCCGACAGGAAGTCGGGGACGGCGCTGTTGCCGGTGAGGGGGTTGCGGCGTTCCGGCTCGTTCATGGTCAGCGTGACCACCGGCCCGTCCTGGCTGTATTGGATGAAGTCGGCCATAGGGGTGTCCTTTCGGGGCCCGAGCGTAAGGCGCAGGGCTGCCGAAGTCCAATAGGAATTATCGGCATCTCGATACTCGATTGATATCGCCCAGCTTCTGGGCGGATGAGTTGACCGAAAGCTGTTTTCACTGCCATGGGGCGGCATGGGTCAAGCGCCGCCCGATACACGTCAGATATCGGAATTCCGAGAAGAAGTATTGGACGAAGGGTTCCTGCCACTCCTATCCTGCGCCCCATGACGACAGGAAAATTGACGGCACTGGGCCACATCAAGGTGCTGGACCTCACGCGCATCCTCGCGGGGCCGTGGGCCACCCAGAACCTCGCCGACCTCGGCGCCGAGGTGATCAAGATCGAGCGGCCGCGCGTCGGCGACGACACCCGCACCTGGGGCCCGCCCTTCCTGAAGGATGCCGAGGGTCGCGAGACCCGCGATTCGTCCTACTTCCTCAGCGCCAACCGCGGCAAGCGTTCGGTGACTGTGGACCTGGCGACGGCGGAAGGCCAGGAGATCATCCGCCGGCTGGCGCGCGAAGCCGATGTGGTGGTGGAGAACTACAAGGTCGGCACCTTGGCGCGCTACGGCCTGGCGTACGAGGACCTGGCCAAGATCAATCCCCGCATCGTCTACTGCTCCGTCACCGGCTTCGGCCAGGACGGGCCCTACGCACCGCTGCCCGGCTACGACTTCGTGTTCCAGGGCATGGGCGGCCTCATGAGCATCACCGGACAGCCCGAGGGCACGCCCGGGGACGAGCCGATGAAGAGCGGCATCGCGATCAGCGACATCCTGACCGGCATGTACGCGACCACCGCCATCCTGGCGGCGCTGGAGCACCGCAACGTCAGCGGGCGCGGCCAGTACATCGACATGTCGCTGCTGGACTGCATCGTCACGATCAACTCCTACCAGGCGATCAACTACCTCCTGTCCGGCCGCATCCCGCAGCGCATGGGCAATGCGCACTCGAACATGGTCCCGTACCAGGTGTTCCGCTGCCGGGAAGGCAGCATCATCATCGCCGTCGGCAACGACGGCCAGTACGCGGCCTTCTGCAAGGCGATCGGCTGCGAGCACCTCGCCACCGATCCGCTCTACGCCACCGGCCCCAACCGCAACCGCAACCGCCAGCAGCTGATCCCGCTGATCGCCGAGGCGATGCTGGCGAAGTCCATGGAGGAATGGGTGCCGCTGCTGGAGGCCGTCAACGTGCCCTGCGGCCCCATCTACAACATGAAGCAGGTCTTCGAAGACCCGCAGGTGCGCCACCGCGGCTTGCAGCTGTCGCTGGAGCACGGCGCCGGGGTGCAGGCACCGTCCCTCGCCAATCCGATCCGGCTGTCCGAGACCCCGATCAGCTACGGCCGTTCCGCGCCGCTGCTCGGCGAGCACAACCAGGAGGTCCTGCAGGGCCGCCTGGGCCTTTCCGAATCTGAGCTCGAGGCCCTGCAGGCCAAGGGCGTGATCTGAAACGTGATCTGAAACACCCACACTCAGGAGACATAGTGAAAGTGAAGCGCACCGTTTCCCGCCGCGTCGCGGCCCTCGTCCTGCCTACCCTGCTGCTCGCCGCCGGCGCCGCGCAGGCGCAGAAGGCGCCGATCAAGTTCGTCGTGCCCTATCCGGCCGGCGGCGCCGCCGACCAGATCACGCGCCTGGTGGCCAACGAGGCCGCCAAGACGCTGGGGACGTCAATCGTGGTGGAGAACAAGGCCGGCGCCGCCGGGATGATCGCCGGTGAAGCCGTCGCTCGCGCGCAGCCGGACGGCACCACCTTCTTCGTCGGCTCCAACGCCCCGCTGGTGATCAACCAGGCCCTGTACGCCACCATGCCCTACGACCCGGAGAAGGCCTTCGTGCCGGTGGCGGGCATGGGCAAGTCGCCGCTGCTGCTGGTGACCCGGCCCGGGCTGGGTCCGACCGACGTCAGCTCCTTCATCGCCTTCGCCAAGAAGAGCCCCGCGCCCCTGAGCATGGGTTCCGCCAGCGCCGGCAACATCACGCACCTGGCCGGCGAATACGCCGCCAACCTGATGGGCATCAAGGTGATGCACGTGCCCTTCACCGGCAGCGCGCCGGCCATCACCAACCTCATGGGCCGCCAGATCGACATCATGTTCGACGCGCTGCCCTCGTCCATGCAGCAGGCCAAGGCCGGCAAGATCGTGCCGCTGGCGATCCTGGACAACGTGCGCTTCCCGGCGCTGCCCAATGTGCCCACGCTGAAGGAAACGGGCTTCGCCGGCGCCGAGGCGAGCGCCTGGTTCGGCGTGATGGCCCCGGCGCGCACGCCCGAGGCGGCGGTCACCACCCTGAACCGCGCCATCAACGACGCGCTGAAGAATCCCGAGCTGGTGGAGAAGCTGCGCGGCATCGGCGCCCAGCCCATGCCCGGCTCGCCACAGGACTTCGGCGCCTTCATCAGCCAGGAGCGCGCCAAGTGGAATCCGCTGGTGAAGCAGCTGGGCGTGAAGGCGGACTGATGGCCGACGCGCACAAGAGCTTCGACTCGATCGCGGCGCTCAAGGCCTTCGTCGGCCAGCCCGCGGTCAACGGCGACCCGATCGTGGTCGACCAGGCCACCATCGACACCTTCGCGGATGTGACGCGCGACCGGCAGTGGATCCATACGGACCCGGCGCGCGCCGCCGCCGAGTCGCCGTTCAAGACCACCATCGCGCACGGCCTGCTGACGCTGTCGCTGGTCACCGGCTGGTACCACCGCTGCTTCGCCTTCCCCAACCGCAAGATGGCGCTGAACTACGGCTTCGACAAGGTGCGCTTCACCAGCCCGGTGCCCTGTGGCTCCCGGCTGGTGGGCAGCTTCCAGCTCGCGCGGGTCGAGGACATCCGCGAGAACGAGGTGCGCTGCCACTGGAAGGTCAGCATCCAGGCCGAGGGCGCAGAGCGCCCTGCGATGGTCGCCGACTGGCTGATGCAGGTGCGCTACTAGGAGGCCGTCGATGACCGTCCTGCAACTCCAGCGCCACGGCAGCACCGCCGTGCTGACCCTGAACCGGCCCGAGCAGCGCAACGCGCTGGACCTCGAGCTGCGCCAGGCCTTCGCCGACGCGATCCCGCAGCTGCGCGACGACCCTTCGGTGCGCGCCGTGGTGATCACCGGCGCCGGCGGCCATTTCTGCTCCGGCGGCGACGTGAAAGGCATGGCCCAGGCGCTTGAAGGTCCGCGCGACATCTTCGAGGGCCGCGAGCGCATCCGCAAGATCCATCGCTGGTTCGACGAGCTGGTCGACCTGGAAAAGCCGGTGGTCGCCGCCGTGGACGGCACGGCCTTCGGCGCCGGGATGTCGCTGGCGCTGGCCGCCGACTTCGTGATCGCCTCGCCGCGCGCCAAGTTCTGCGCTGTGTTCGCGCGCATCGGCTACGTGCCCGACATGGGCCTGATGTACCTGCTGCCGCGGGCGATCGGCCTGGCGCGCGCCAAGGAGCTGGTGTTCAGCGCACGCGTAGTCGACGCGAGCGAGGCGCTGGCGCTGGGCCTGGTCCAGCAGCTCAGCCAGGGCGATGTCGTGCAGGAGGCGATTGCCTTCGCCGCGCGCTTCCAGCACGCGCCCACCGAGGCGCTGGGCCTGGCCAAGGGCGTGATGAACCACGCCTTCGAGTCCGAGCGGCGCAGCGTGTACGCCCAGGAGGCGGCGGCCCAGGCCATGTGCCGCGAAAGCGAGTTCCACCAGGAGGCGGTGCGCCGTTTCCTGGCCAAGGAGGCCCCCGTGTACCAGTGGCCGGAGATCCAGAAGTGAGCAACATTCCCGAGGTCCGCCCCGAGCAGGACTACTTCGCGCACCTGGCGCAGGGCCGCTTCATGCTGCAGCGCTCGCGCAGCAGCGGCCGCTTCGTGTTCTATCCGCGCGTGGCCGAGCCGGTCACCGGTGCGCGCGACCTGGAGTGGGTGCCGGCCAGCGGATTCGGCACCGTGCACGCCACGACGGTGGTGCGGCCCAAGCCGCCGCAACAGCCCTACAACGTGGTGCTGGTGGACCTGGACGAAGGCCCGCGCATGATGAGCCGCGTGGAGAACATGCCGCCCGAGGCGGTGCGCATCGGCATGCGCGTGCGTGCACGCATCGGCACGCAGGACGACAAGCCTCTCGTCGTGTTCGACGCCGCGGAGGGATCATGACGCAGGACCGCTTCCCCCGCGGCAAGTCGGCCATCGTCGCGGCGTCCACCTACGGCATCGGCGAAGCCGCAGGCCTGGGCTCCATGGATCTGGCCGTGTCCGCCAGCGTGCGTGCGCTGGCGCAGGTGGGGCTCACACCGGGCGATGTCGATGGCCTGTTCATCGGCCTGCCCGACGACTTCCTCTCGGGCATCACTTTTGCCGAGTACCTGGGCATCCAGCCGCGCATCACCGAGAACAACCGCACCGGCGGCTCCGCCTTCCTGACCCATGCCATGTGGGCGGCGCTGGCGATCGAGGCCGGGCAATGCGACGTGGCCTTGATCGCCTACGGCAGCAACCAGCGCACGGCCGCCGGCGGTTTGGTGAGCGCCATGCGCCCGCCGGCCTACGAGGCGCCGTACAAGCTGCTGCGACCGGCCGGCGCCTACGCGCTGGCCACCTCGCGCTACATGCACCAGTACGGCCTGAAGCGCGAGCAGCTGGGCGAGGTCGCGCTGGCGGCGCGCCGCTGGGCGCAGCTGAACCCGGAAGCCTTCATGCGTGATCCGCTCACGATGGAGGACTACCTCAAGGCCCGCATGGTGGCGGACCCCTTGAGCGTGCGCGACTGCTGCCTGGTCACCGACGGCGCGGCCGCCGTGGTGATGGTGAGCGCCGAGCGGGCCAGGGACCTGGCGCGCAAGCCGGTCTACCTGCTGGGCGCAGCCGCGGCCACGGATCACCGCGACATCACCTCCATGCCGGACCTCACGGTCACTGCCGCCGCGCAATCGGGCGCCCGCGCCTTCGCGCAGGCGGGCGTGAAGCCGGCGGACATCGACCTCGTCGAGCTCTACGACGCCTTCACCATCAACACCATCCTGTTCCTGGAAGACCTGGGTTTCTGCCGCAAGGGCGAGGGCGGCGCCTTCGTGCAGGGCGGGCGCATCGCCCCGGGCGGCGACCTGCCCGTCAACACCAACGGCGGCGGCCTGTCCTGCGTGCACCCCGGCATGTACGGCCTGTTCACCATGGTGGAAGCGACCCAGCAGCTGATGGGACTGGCTGGCGAGCGCCAGGTGCGCGATGCGCGGCTCGCGGTGGCGCACGGCAACGGCGGCGAGCTCTCCAGCCAGGCCACCCTGGTGCTCGGCACCGAAGAAACACTCTGAACCAAGGAAGCACACCATGAATCCACAAGGGATGGAACTGCAGGGCCGCAACGTCATCGTGACCGGCGCGGGCCAGGGTATCGGCCGCGCGATCGCGCAGCTGGTGCTGGACCTGGGCGGGACGGTCACCGCGGTTGACCTGAACAAGGACGCGATCGACGCCTTCGCCGCCGAAGCCGGCGCCGACCGCGTGCTGGCCCTGGCCGGCAGCGTCGCCGATGGTTCGTTCGCGCAGTCGGTGGTCGAGCAGGCGGTGGCGCGCTTCGGCGCCGTCCACGGCCTGGTCAACAACGCGGGCATCACGCGCCCGGCCATGATCGAGAAGATGACGCTGGAGCAGTGGCAGCAGGTGATCGACGTGCATCTCACCGGTGCCTTTCACTTCCTGCAGGCCGTCGGCCGCCACATGCTGCAGCGCTCGCGCGGCGGCGACAAGAGCGGCGGCTCCATCGTCAACATCTCTTCCGATGCGGGCCGCCGCGGCACCATCGGCCAGATCAACTACGGTGCGGCGAAGGCGGGCGTGCTGGGCCTCACGATGTGCGCGGCCCGCGAATGGGCGAAGTACAACGTGCGGGTCAACACCGTGGGTTTCGGCGTGGTGGAAACGCCCATGACCGAGACCATCCGCAGCGAGAAGTTCGCCGAGACCTACCTGGCCCAGATCCCGCTCGCCCGCTGGGCGGAGGCCGGCGAAGTGGCGCGGCCCGTGTGCTTCCTGCTGTCCGAGGCGGCCTCCTATGTGACGGGCCAGCACCTGTCCGCCAACGGCGGCTACACGATCGGCGTCTGAGGCGGTTCATGAGCCAGTTGCTCTCCGCCTTCCGCCACGCCGCGTTGCCGGCCGCGGCGCAGGCTTTTCGCGCCGAGGTGCGCGAGTTCCTGCGCAGTTCGTGGACGCCGCCCGCGCCGCAGGTGCGCGCGCGCTCCTGGATGGGCTTCGACGCCGACTTCAGCCGCAAGCTGGCCCAGCGCGGCTGGGTCGGCGTGACCCTGCCCCGGGCCTATGGCGGCGCCAGCCTCGATGCCTTCTCCCGCTTCGTGCTGGTCGAGGAACTGCTGGCGGCCGGTGCGCCGGTGGGCGCCCACTGGATCGCGGACCGCCAGAGCGGCCCCTTGATCCTGAAGTTCGGCACCGAGGAACAGCGCCGCTTCTACCTGCCGAAGATCTGCGCGGCCGAGGCCTTCTTCTGCATCGGCATGAGCGAGCCCAACGCCGGATCCGACCTCGCGAGCGTCGGCAGCCGCGCCGTGCGCGCCGAGGGCGGCTGGCGCCTGAACGGCCGCAAGATCTGGACGACCAACGCGCACCACTCGCACTACATGATCGCGCTGGTGCGGACTTCGGGTGAGCCGGCCGATCGGCAGAAGGGGTTGTCCCAGTTCATCGTCGACCTGAAGCTGCCCGGCATCACGATCCGCCCGATCCGCGACCTGGCGGGCGACGCGCACTTCAACGAGGTTTTTTTCGACAACGTGCTGCTGCCGGACGACGCGCTGGTGGGCGAGGAGGGCGCGGGCTGGGCGCAGGTGAACGCCGAACTGGCCTTCGAGCGCAGCGGCCCCGAGCGCATCTATTCCAGCATCGTGCTGCTGGAGCACTGGATCGCCTGCCTGCGCGGCACGCCCGAGGCAGCGCGGCACGCCGAGACCATCGGCCGCCTGGCCACGCACCTGGCCACCTTGCGCGGCATGTCGATCGCCGTGACAACCAAACTGGTGCAGGGCGAGAGCCCGGTGGTCGAGGCGGCGCTGGTGAAGGACATCGGCACCACCTTCGAGCAATCGATTCCCGTCATCGTGGAGGCTGCCGTGGGTGCCGATCCCGCGAACCCGCCGGACGCGGACCTCCTGCAAGCCGTCGCCTACCTGGCCCAGGTGGCACCCACCTTCTCCCTGCGCGGCGGAACGCGCGAGATCCTGCGCGGCATGATTGCGCGAGGTCTGGGCCTGCGATGAGGAGCCCCACCCATGTTCGCTGAAGCCATCGAAGATATCCTGCGCGACCGCTGCACGCCCGCCGTGGTCCGCGCCATCGAGCAAGGCGGCGATCCGCTGCCGCTGTGGCGGGCTCTCTCCGACGCCGGCTTCCTGGACCTGCTGCGGCCCGAGGAAGAGGGTGGCGCGGGGCTGCCGCTGCCCGAGCTGTACCCGGTCGTCGCCCAGTTCGGCCGCTATGCCGCGCCGCTGCCGCTCGCACAGGCGATCGGCGCCCGCGCCCTGGTCGGACCCGGCGTCGCCTTGCCCGACGGCCCCCTGACGCTGGCGCCCGCGCTGCGCCGGCGCAGCGACGGCAGCCTGCACGCGCCGCTGGTGCCTTTCGGCGCCATCGCGCAGCACGTGCTGGCCGCCGACGGCGACCGGCTGGTGCTGCTGTCCTGCGCCGAGGTGCGCCGGATCGCCACCGGCATCCCGAACAGCCAGGCCGCGACGCTGGTGTGGGCGGATGACCGCGGGCTCGAGCGCCTGGCGGGCGATGCAGCCGCGTTGTCGCCGCTCGCCGCGGCCCTGCAGGCGGCGCTGCTCGCCGGCGGCATGACCCGGGTGTTCGAGATGACGCTGCAGTACTGCAACGAGCGCAGCCAGTTCGGCCGCACGCTGGGCAAGTTCCAGGCGATCCAGCACCAGCTGGCCGTCATGGCCGAACTGGTGGCCGCCTCCGGCATCGCCGCCGAAGCCGCGTTCCAGGCGCCGGGCCGCGTGCCACGCCTGCTGCCGGCCGCGATGGCCAAGGCCCGCGCCAGCGAGGCCGCGCCGGACGTGGCCAACACCGCGCACGCGCTGCACGGCGCCATCGGCGTCACCGAGGAATACGACCTGCAGCTGTTCACCCGGCGGCTGCACGAGGGCCGCACGGCGCACGGGTCGGAGAGCTATTGGAACCACATCGTCGGCGAGCAGGTGCTTGCCAGCAGCGGCACGCTCGCCGAGTTCGTTCGCGCCGCCTGAAGATTTCGAATCAAGGACATGGAGAGATGATGAATCGACGCACTACCCTCTGGAAACTGCTCCTGGCCACCGCCGTGGCAGGCGCAACCCTGCTGCCGGCGGCCATGGCCCAGGCGCAGGCCTTTCCCAACCGGGCCATCAAGTTCATCGTGCCCTTCCCGCCGGGCAGCGGCACCGACACCTCGGCGCGCTACTTCGGCCGCAAGCTCACCGAGCTCACCGGCCAGCCGGTGGTGGTGGAGAACAAGCCGGGCGGCAATGGCTTCATCGCCGTCAAGGCGGTGCTGGCCGCGCCCGCCGACGGCTACACGGTGTTCGTCGGCAGCAACTCCACGCTGGCGGTGAACGTGGCGCTGTTCAAGCAGCTGCCCTACGACCCGCAGGCGGACTTCGCGCCGCTGTCCATGATGATGCGGGCGCCCACCGTCGTGGTGGTGCCGCCCCAGTCGCCCTACAAGACCCTGGGCGAGCTGATCGCCGCGGCCAAGGCGAAGCCGGGCAAGCTGAACCACGGCGGCGGCTCCGCCGGCTACCAGCTGATGAACGAAGCGCTCAAGGAGAAGGCCGGCGTCGACATCCTCAACGTGCCGTACAAGGGCGCATCCGACGCGCTGACGGCGGTGGCGGGCGGATCGGTGGACCTGGCCTTCGCCGACATCACCGCTTCCACCGAGCTGATCAAGGGCGGCAAGGTGCGCGTGTTGGCGGTCGCCTCCGACCGCCGCGCGGCGGCGCTGCCGAACGTGCCGCACATGGGTGAAGCCGGTCTGCCGGGCTTCGGCGCCTACGTCTGGGTCGGCGCGATGGTGTCGGCCAAGACGCCGCGCCCGGAAGCCGCGAAGCTGGCGGAGCTGCTGGCGCAGATCGAACGCCTGCCGGAGACGCGCGAGTTCTACGAAAAACTGGGCGCCGAAACCATGAACGGCGGCGCCGAGGAAATGCGCCAGTTCCAGGCCCAGGAGATCGCCCAATGGAAGCGCCTGGCCGCCAAGACGGGCGTGCAGCAGGAATAGACCCGCTTTCCCCCGCAGGCCAGCCCGGCCAGGGCCAACCCATCCGCGACACAGCCCGTCAACGCCCCGTTGCCGGGCTGTTCTGTTTTTGTCTCACAATTGCCCAGGTGCCTGCTGGCGTCAGGCACGGCGCCTCGGTGGTGAAATTGGTAGACACAGCGGACTTAAAATCCGCCGCTTCCCTAACCGGAGCGTGCCGGTTCGATTCCGGCCCGAGGCACCATTGGCAGGAGGAACAGCCGGAACCGAACCGCCCCGCGAAGAGCACAATACCAAGAACGCCTCCTCTGACAGAGCCGGACAGCCCCATGGCCAACTACAACGCCCCCTTCGAGATCCATGTGCATGGCGACGTGCCGCTGCGCGCCGACGTGACCTACGCTCAGTTGCAGGAAGCGCTGAAGCCCCTCTGGAAATACGCGGGCGCCAAATCGCTGGCCGACGCCGCGGAGAGCGCGTACGAGGAAGAGCCGGGCATCAAGTTTGACGCGCCCGAGCACCTGCTGCGCATGTGCTGGACGGTGCCGGGTGACGAGGACTTCCGCCAGTCGCTCGACGAGATGTGCATGAGCCTGAACGAGTTGTCGGAGCAGGGCGCAGCCATCGAGGTGACCTTCTATGACGCCGAGTTCGACGAAGAGGAAGAGCCGCCCGAAGCCGAGTCGCGCGACGATTTTGTGATGCTGTTCGTCGGCCCGACACCGGCGGCGATCATGCAGGTGCAACGCGACCTGCTGGTGGAGGACGTGATCAACCTCATGGAGCGCCACTTCGACGCCGCCGAACTGGGCGGCGTGGTCGGCGAGGTCGACAAACTGTTCTCGCAGCGCTTCGACGCGCTGGTCAACTCACTGGAATTGGGCAAGCCGCCGCGCGGCTCCGGAGGCGCCGGCGGCAGCGGCCACGGCGGCGGACGCCGGCCACGGCACTTGCACTAAGCGCTTCATTTCGGGTTCCCCTGCGCGGGGCTTCTCAGCCACAATGCCGCTGAGGAGGGGACCCCATGGCCCTGTTTTCCCAGGATGCGCTGAATCCCGGCGTGCGCAAGCGCGAGGTCTTCGGCTGGGCGATGTACGACTTCGCCAACTCCGGCTACACCACGGTCGTCATCACTGCCGTCTTCGCCGCCTACTTCGTCGGCGGCGTTGCACAGAAGGCGGAATGGGCGACTTTCGCCTGGACGCTGGCGCTGAGCATCTCCTATGCCATCGTCATGTTCACCATGCCCAGCATCGGCGCCTATGCCGATCTGCGGGCCGCCAAGAAGCGCGTGCTGGCGCTGGTCACCGCCGGTTGCGTGGTCGCCACCGCGGCGCTGGCCCTGGCCCAGCCGGGGTCGGTGGTGCTGGCGATGCTGCTGATCATCGTCTCCAACACCTTCTACAACTGGGGTGAATCGCTCACCGCGGCCTTCCTGCCCGAACTCGCAAGGTCCGACTCGCTCGGCAAGGTCAGCGGCTGGGGCTGGGGCTTCGGCTACTTCGGCGGCATGCTGGCGCTGGGCATCTGCCTGGGCTATGTGCTGTGGGCCCAGGCCCGGGGCATCCCGGCCGCCCAGTTCGTTCCGGTGACGATGCTGATCACCGCCGCCATCTACGGACTGGCTTCCCTGGCCACCTTCAAGCTGCTGCGGGAGCGGGCGGTGCCCAATCCGCAGGCCCTGCAGCAGGGCGGGCTGGCGGCCTCGCTGCAGCAGATCAAGCGCACCTTCGCGCAGGCGCGGCGCTACCGCGACTTCATGTGGCTGCTGGCCTGCGCGGTGTTCTACCAGGGCGGCGTCGCGGTGGCCATCGCGCTGGCGGCCATCTACGCCGAGAGCGTGATCGGGTTCCAACCGCAGGAGACCATGGTCCTGATCTTCGTGCTGAACCTGGCCGCTGCCGCCGGCGCATTCGCCTGGGGCTACCTGCAGGACCGCATCGGCCACAAGTTGGCCCTGGGCAGCACCATCGTGGGCTGGGTCGCGGTGTGCGTGATCGCCGCGCTATCCAGCACCAAGGGCCAGTTCTGGTGGGCCGCGTCCATCGCCGGCCTGTGCATGGGGTCCAGCCAGTCGGCCGGCCGCGCGATGGCCGGCATGTTCGCCCCGCCCAGGCAACTGGCCGAGTTCTACGGCCTGTGGACCTTCGCCGTGCGGCTGTCCAGCATCATCGGCCCGCTCACCTATGGGGCCATCACGTGGTCCACCGGCGGCAACCAGCGGCTCGCGATCCTGTCGACCGCGGCGTTGTTCGTGGTCGGCCTGTTCTTGCTGCTGAAAGTGGACGTACAGCGCGGGCGCGCCGCGGCGCTGCAAGCTGCCTAGTGTCCTGCCACTAGCTCAGAGCCAGCGCGTGGCGGCCTGTTCCAGGGCCTGCTGGGAACCGGTGGTGAGCAGCCGGCACGATCCGCGGCCGGGTGCCGGGCGCAGCAGCCCGGCGGCGTCGAGCAGGCGGCGGGTCTGGCGCGCGACCGGCGCGCCGGTTTCGACCATGCGCACGGCAGGGCCCGCGAACCGTTGCAGCACGTCCTGCGCGAACGGGTAGTGGGTGCAGCCGAGCACCAGCGTGTCGATCTCGCCGGGTGCCGCGCCGAAGGGGCCCGCGTCCAGTACGTACTTTTCACACAGCGCCTGGATCGCTGTTGTGTCGTGGCGTTCGATCGCGGCCGCCAGCCCGTCGCACGGCTGCAGGACGAACTGCGCGAGGTGCTGCAGCGAATCGCGCAGTGCCGCGACGCGGGAGCTGGTGACGGTGCCGCGCGTGCCGAACACGGCGACCCGGCCGGTGAGGGTGAGGACCGACGCCGGCTTCAAGGCCGGTTCCACGGCCACCACGGGCAATCCGGGGTGTTCTTCGCGGATCAGATGGATGGCTGCCGCCGTCGCCGTGTTGCACGCGACGACCAAACCCTTGATGCGATGCGCCTGCACCAGTTCGCCGAGGATGGCGCGGCAGCGCTCGATCACGAACGCGTCGCCGCGTTCGCCGTAGGGCGCGTGGCCGGTGTCGGCGAAGTAGACGTAGTCCTCGCGCGGCAACTCGGCGCGCAAGGCCCGCAGGATGCTCAGGCCGCCGACGCCGCTGTCGAACACACCGACAGGGGCGCGGGCATCGTGCCGCATCAGGCCGCGGCGACCGGGATGTTCTTGAACTCGCCGGTGGCGATCTTCTTCTGCCACTCGGCCGGGCCGGTGTTGTGCACGCTGGTGCCGCCGGCGTCCACCGCCACGGTGACCGGCATGTCGACCACTTCGAACTCGTAGATGGCTTCCATGCCGAGGTCGCCGAAGCCCAGCACCTTGGACTTCTTGATCGCCTTGGACACCAGGTAGGCCGCGCCGCCCACGGCCATCAGGTAGGCCGCCTTGTGCTTGCGGATCGCCTCGATGGCCTCGGGGCCGCGCTCGGACTTGCCGATCATCGCGATCAGGCCGGTCTGGGCCAGCATCATGTCGGTGAACTTGTCCATGCGGGTGGCGGTGGTCGGGCCGGCCGGGCCGACGACCTCGTCGCGCACCGGGTCGACCGGGCCGACGTAGTAGATCGTGCGGTTGGTGAAGTCCACCGGCAGCGGCTCGCCCTTGGCCAGCATGTCCTGGATGCGCTTGTGCGCGGCGTCGCGGCCGGTCAGCATCTTGCCGTTCAGCAGCAGCGTGTCGCCGGCCTTCCAGCTGGCGATCTCTTCCTTGCTCAGGGTGTCGAGGTTGACACGGCGGCTCTTCTTCGTGTCGGCGGTCCATGCCACCTGGGGCCACAGGTCCAGGCTGGGCGGATCCAGGTACACCGGGCCGGAGCCGTCCAGCACGAAATGCGCGTGGCGCGTGGCCGCGCAGTTGGGGATCATCGCCACCGGCTTGCCCGCCGCGTGCGTCGCGTACATCTTGATCTTGACGTCCAGCACCGTGGTCAGGCCGCCCAGGCCTTGCGCGCCGATGCCCAGGGCATTGACCTTCTCGTACAGCTCCAGGCGCAGCTCCTCGACCTTCGACAGCTTCTCGCCGCGGGCCGACTTGCCCTGCAGCTCGTACATGTCGATGTCCTCCATCAGCGACTCCTTGGCGAGCAGGGCAGCCTTCTCCATGGTGCCGCCGATGCCGATGCCCAGCATGCCGGGCGGGCACCAGCCCGCGCCCATGGTCGGCACGGTCTTGAGCACCCAGTCGACGATGGAGTCGCTCGGGTTGAGCATCACCAGCTTGCTCTTGTTCTCGCTGCCGCCGCCCTTGGCGGCCACGGCCACGTCCACCGTGTTGCCCGGTACCAGCTGCACGTTGACGACGGCCGGGGTGTTGTCCTTGGTGTTCTTGCGATCGAACTGCGGATCGGCGACCACCGAGGCGCGCAGGGTGTTGTCCGGGTGCAGGTAGCCGCGGCGCACGCCCTCGTTCACGGCGTCTTCCAGGCTGCCCGTGAAGCCTTCCAGCTTGCAGTCCATGCCGATCTTGAGGAAGACGTTGACGATGCCGGTGTCCTGGCAGATCGGGCGGTGGCCCGTCGCGCTCATCTTGCTGTTGGTCAGGATCTGCGCAATCGCGTCCTTGGCCGCCGGGCTCTGCTCGCGCTCGTAGGCGCGGGCCAGATGCGAGATGTAGTCGGCCGGGTGGTAGTAGCTGATGTACTGCAGTGCACCAGCGATGGATTCGATCAGGTCAGCGGCTTTGATGGTCGTGGGCATGGGCGATGGGACTGTGATGCGGGAAAACCCCCGCAATTATCCCATCCGCCTGCGGCCGACCTCAGACCCGCGGCATCCGCTGCTGCATGTGCCGAACTTCCAGTTGCAGGACGCGGTCCCAGGTGGTGGCACATTGCCGCAACTGCTGCGCCAGGAAGACGAGCTCGGGCCTGGTGCTGCCGGAGTAGGAAAGTTCATAGGCCGTGGCGGTCGCGTCCGAATTCGCCCATCGCACCAGCAGCTCGCAGTAGCTCATGCATTGGATTGGAACCGCTGCGGACGTGTAACTCTGTGACGGACGTCACGGGAGATCGAAAGCTGCTACCTTCGGCGGACAGGTCAATCCCGGAGGACACATGAAGACGCGGCAAGAACGCGACACTTTCGGTCCGATCGAGGTGCCGGCAGACCGCTTGTGGGGCGCCCAGACCCAGCGATCGCTGCAGAACTTCGATATTTCCGGCGAGCGGCAGCCGGCGGAAATCATCCGTGCCCTGGTTCAGGTCAAGCGCGCCTGCGCGGTCGTCAACCAGCGCCTGGGCCTGCTTGCGCCGGACAAGGCCACGGCGATCGTGGCTGCGGCCGACGAAGTGCTGGCGGGGCGGCACGGCGAGGAGTTCCCGCTGGTGGTCTGGCAGACCGGCTCCGGCACCCAGACCAACATGAACGTCAACGAGGTGCTGGCCAACCGTGCCAGCGAGCTGATGGGCGGTGCGCGCGGCGAAGGCCGCCTGGTGCATCCCAACGACGACGTGAACCGGAGCCAGTCGTCCAACGACGTGTTTCCCACGGCCATGCACCTGGCTGCGGTGGAGGCCATCGAACGCCGCCTGCTGCCTTCGCTGGCGACCTTGAAAGGCACGCTGGCGACGAAGGCCGGGGCGTTCCGGGACATCGTCAAGATCGGGCGCACGCACCTGCAGGACGCGACGCCGCTGACACTGGGCCAGGAGTTCTCCGGCTATGCGGCGCAACTGGAACAGGCCGAGCGGCACCTGCGGGACGCCTTGCCGCACCTGTGCGAGCTGGCCCTGGGCGGGACGGCGGTGGGCACGGGGCTGAACGCGCCGCCCGGCTTCGCGCAGGAGGTGGCTGCGGAACTGGCCCGCTTGACCGGCCTGCCGCTGGTCAGCGCCGCCAACAAGTTCGAGGTGATGGCGGCCGCCGATGCCCTGGTGCACGCGCACGGCGCGCTCAAGACCCTGGCCGCGGCCCTCATGAAGATCGCCAACGACATCCGCTGGATGGCCAGCGGCCCGCGCAGCGGCATCGGCGAGATCGCGATTCCCGAGAATGAGCCGGGCTCCTCGATCATGCCCGGCAAGGTGAACCCGACGCAGAGCGAGGCGCTGACCATGCTGTGCTGCCAGGTGTTCGGCAACGACGTCGCCATCAACCTCGGCGGCGCCTCCGGCAACTTCGAGCTGAATGTGTTCCGGCCGATGATCGCGCACAACTTTCAGCAAAGCGCGCGGCTGCTGGCCGACGGCATGCGCAGCTTCAACGAACACTGCGCGGTGGGCATAGCTCCGAACCGCGAGCGCATCGCCGAACTGGTGGAGCGCTCGCTGATGCTGGTGACGGCGCTCAACCCGCACATCGGTTACGACAAGGCCGCGCAGATCGCCAAGAAGGCGCACGGCGAAGGCAGCAGCCTGCGCGAGGCGGCCATCGCCACGGGCTTCGTCACCGCCGAACAGTTCGACGAGTGGGTGAGGCCCGAGCGAATGGTCTGACGTGAACAGGCCCTAGTGCCGTTGCGGAGCGGGGGTGCTCATGAGGCGGTCGGTGTAGGCGATCGCCATGGCCGACAGCAGGAAGGTGATGTGGATCGCGGTCTGCGCGATCAGCACCTTGTCGGAGTAGTTGTCGGCGTTGATGAAGGTCTTGAGCAGGTGGATCGACGAGATGCCGATGATGGCGGTGGCCAGCTTCACTTTGAGCACCGAGGCATTCACATGGCTCAGCCATTCGGGCTGGTCGGGGTGGGTCTCCAGCTTCATGCGGCTGACGAAGGTCTCGTAGCCGCCCACGATCACCATGATCAGCAGGTTGGAGATCATGACCACGTCGATCAGGGCCAGCACGACCAGCATGATGATGGTCTCGTTCAGCGCGCCGACGTTCGCCTGCTGCTTGTAGCCGATGCTGGTGACCAGCTGCTGCAACGCGTCCTGGCTGCCGAACGCCGCCTCCAGCAGGTGGACCAGTTCGACCCAGAAGTGGAAGACGTACACCGCCTGCGCAGCAATCAGCCCGAGGTAAAGCGGCAGCTGAAGCCAGCGGCTGGCGAATATCAGGCTGGGGAGGGGGCGCAGCGCGTTGGGCGGGATCTGGCCCGTGTTCGGGTTTTTCATGGAGGGAAAGGGGAAAGGGGAAAGGGGAAAGGCGGGTTTGTCCGGATGGGGTGGCATTGTAGGTTTGCCGTCAGCTTGGCCCGATGGGAGTAGATTTGGCAGACTGGCCGTGGCGGCAGCGTCAGTGGCATGTAAGTGGTCCGGCTGACAGTACGCCGCAATCCAACCATCCGCAGCGGAGACAAGTCGCATGAGCAACATCGAATCTGTCCTGGTCGAGAACCGCGTCTTTCCCCCGAGCGAGGCCACCGTCAAGGCGGCGCGCATCTCGGGCATGCCGGCGTACGAGGCGATGTGCCACGAAGCGGAACGCGACCTCGAAGGGTTCTGGGCGCGGCTGGCCAAGGACAACGTGGTCTGGACCAAGCCCTTCACGACAACGCTGAACGAGTCGAATGCCCCCTTCTACAAGTGGTTCGAGGATGGCGAGCTGAACGCCTCGGCCAACTGCCTGGACAAGCACGTTGGCACGCCCGTCGAGAACAAGACGGCCATCATCTTCGAGGCCGATGACGGCGCGGTGACGCGCGTCACGTACAAGGAGATGCTGGCCCGCGTCGGCCAGTTCGCCAACGCGCTCAAGGCCCAGGGCATCAAAAAGGGCGACCGCGTGATCATTTACATGCCCATGGGCGTCGAAGGCGTGGTGGCCATGCAGGCCTGCGCGCGCATCGGCGCCACCCACAGCGTGGTGTTCGGCGGTTTCTCGGCCAAGGCGCTGAACGAGCGCATCATCGACGCTGGCGCGGTGGCGGTGGTCACCGCCAACTACCAGATGCGCGGCGGCAAGGAGCTGCCGCTCAAGTCGATCGTCGACGAGGGCATCGGCATGGGCGGCTGCGACACGCTCAAGACGGTGCTGGTGTACATGCGCACGGCCACCGCCTGCAACATGGTGGCGGGCCGCGACAAAACCTTCGCGGAGGTGCTCGAGGGGCAGGGCAGCGACTGCCCGCCGGTCGCCGTCAACGCGGAGCATCCGCTGTTCGTGCTGTACACCTCGGGCTCCACCGGCAAGCCCAAGGGCGTGCAGCATTCCACCGGCGGCTACCTGCTGTGGGCCAAGCTCACGATGGACTGGACCTTCGACATCCGGCCGGACGACGTGTTCTGGTGCACGGCCGACATCGGCTGGATCACGGGCCACACCTACGTGGCCTACGGCCCGCTCGCCGCCGGCGCCACCCAGGTCATCTTCGAAGGCATCCCGACGTTTCCGCATGCCGGCCGCTTCTGGCAGATGATCGAGAAGCACAAGGCGACGGTGTTCTACACGGCGCCCACCGCGATCCGCTCGCTGATCAAGGCGGCCGAGACCGACGAGAAGGTGCATCCGAAGAACTGGGACCTGTCCTCGCTGCGCATCCTGGGCACGGTCGGCGAGCCGATCAACCCGGAAGCCTGGATGTGGTACTACCGGAACGTGGGTGGCGAGCGCTGCCCGGTCGTGGACACCTTCTGGCAGACCGAGACCGGCGGCCACATGATCACGCCGCTGCCCGGCGCCACGCCGCTGGTGCCGGGCTCCTGCACGCTGCCGCTGCCCGGCATCATGGCCGCCATCGTCGACGAGACCGGCAAGGACGTTCCCAACGGCGCCGGCGGCATGCTGGTGGTCAAGCGTCCCTGGCCCTCGATGATCCGCACCATCTGGGGCGACCCGGAGCGGTTCAAGAAGAGCTACTTCCCCGAGGAGATGGGCGGCAAGCTCTACCTGGCCGGCGACGGCGCGGTGCGCGATGCAAAGCGCGGCTACTTCCGCATCACCGGCCGCATCGACGACGTGCTCAACGTGTCGGGCCACCGCCTGGGCACCATGGAGATCGAGTCGGCGCTCGTCGCCAAGACCGACCTGGTCGCGGAAGCGGCCGTGGTTGGCCGCCCCGACGACCTGACCGGCGAGGCGATCTGCGCCTTCGTGGTCCTCAAGCGCGCGCGGCCCTCGGGCGAGGAAGCCAAGCAGATCGCCGCCGACCTGCGCAACTGGGTCGCCAAAGAGATCGGCCCCATCGCCAAGCCCAAGGACATCCGCTTCGGCGACAACCTGCCCAAGACCCGCAGCGGCAAGATCATGCGCCGCCTGCTGCGCTCCATCGCCAAGGGCGAGGCCATCACGCAGGACGTATCGACGCTGGAAAACCCCGCCATCCTCGAGCAGTTGGCGCAGACCAACTGACCGAGCTTGCTCCCTCCCCTTCCGGGGGAGGGCTGGGGTGGGCTCATCGTCACCTGGAAAACAGGCGATGGCAAAACAAAAGGCCCGCAGTTGCGGGCCTTTTTGCGTTCGGCGGTGAGCCGCTTACTTCTGCGACAGCACCCAAGCCGCCAGCTTCTTGGCTTCGGCGTCGTTGACCTGCGTGTTGGCGGGCATGGGGACCGGACCCCAGACGCCCGATCCGCCCTTCTGGATCTTGGCGGCCAGCTTGTCGCCCGCGGTCTTGTCGCTGGCGTACTTGGCGGCCACGTCCTTGAAAGAGGGCCCCACCAGCTTCTTGTCGACCGCATGGCAGGTCATGCAGTTCTTGGCGCTGGCCAGCGCCTGGTCTGCCATCGCCGGTGCGACAGCCGCCGCGGCAACGAGAGCGAGCAACACGCGTTTCACTTCGAGTTTCATTCCAGGGCTCCAGTCGAGTTTGAGGTACATTGAAACAATTCAACGTTATTGTAGTGATGGCCGTTGACGCCCCGCGCCGCGCGCCAATGGAGGAGAAGCATGTACCTGTTGGGTCTCGGAATCATCCTGCTGGCCATGAAGTACCTGGAGATCGGACCCGTGGCGGCCTGGGATTGGTGGTGGGTGCTGTCGCCCTTTGGCGCTGCCGCCGTCTGGTGGACCTGGGCTGACTGGTCGGGCTACACCAAGCGCAAGGCCGTCGAGGCCGAGAACAGGAAGAAGCAGGCGCGCATCGACAAGAGCAAGGAAGCCCTCGGCATCAAGCCCCGCCGCCGCTGAGGGTCAGTGCGGCCGCGGTCGCGGCCGGACTGATCGATATCAACAAATGGCTCAGTAGTTGTCCAGCACCGCGCCCTTGCTGGCACTGGAGGCGCTGAAGGCGAACTTGGCCTGCACACCGCGCGTGTAGCGCGGCGCCGGCGCCTTCCACCCGCTCTTGCGCTTCGCGATCTCCTCGTCCGGCACATTCAGCTGCAGCAGCAGCTGGTGCGCATCGATGGTGATGGAGTCGCCTTCCCTGATGAAGGCGATGGTCCCGCCGGCCGCCGCTTCCGGCGCGACGTGGCCGACCACCATGCCCCAGGTGCCGCCGGAGAAGCGCCCGTCCGTGATCAGGCCGACGCTTTCACCGAGGCCGGCGCCGATCAGCGCCCCGGTGGGCGCGAGCATCTCGGGCATGCCCGGACCGCCCTTGGGGCCGAGGTAGCGCAGCACCATCACGTCGCCCGCCTTGATCTTGCCGTCGAGGATCGCCTGCAGCGCCGACTGCTCGTCGTCGAACACGCGGGCCGGGCCGGTGATCACCGGGTTCTTCAGGCCGGTGATCTTGGCCACCGCGCCTTCGGGCGACAGGTTGCCCTTGAGGATCGCCAGGTGGCCTTCCTTGTACATGGGCTTGTCGATCGGGCGGATCACGTCCTGGTCGGCGCGCGGCTGGTCGGGCACGTCCTTCAGCGTCTCGGCGATGGTCTGGCCGGTGATCGTCAGGCAGTCGCCGTGCAGCAGGCCGGCATTGAGCAGGACCTTCATCACCTGCGGGATGCCGCCGGCGCGGTGCAGGTCCACCGCCAGGTAGCGGCCCGAGGGCTTGAGATCGCACAGCACGGGCGTGCGGCGGCGCACCCGCTCGAAGTCGTCGATGGTCCATTCCACTTCCGCGGCATGCGCGATCGCCAGGAAGTGCAGCACGGCGTTGGTCGAGCCGCCCGTGGCCATGATCACCGCCACCGCGTTCTCGATGGACTTGCGGGTGACGATGTCGCGCGGCTTGATGTCCTTCCTGATCGCTTCGATCAGCACCTTGGCCGATTCCTTGGCCGAGTTCTGCTTCTCGTCGTGCGGATTGGCCATGGTGGACGAGTAGGGCAGCGACATGCCCAGCGCCTCGAAGGCCGAGGACATGGTGTTGGCGGTGTACATGCCGCCGCAGGAACCAGTGCCGGGGATGGCGCGCGTCTCGATCTCGTGCAGGTCCGCGTCGCTGAGATTGCCGGCGGCATTCTGGCCCACGGCCTCGAACACGCTGACGATGTTGAGGTCCTGGCCCTTCCACTTGCCGGGCAGGATGGTGCCGCCGTAGACATAGATGGCCGGCACGTTGGCGCGCAGCATGCCCATCATGCCGCCCGGCATGTTCTTGTCGCAGCCGCCGACCACCACCACGCCGTCCATCCACTGGCCCTGCACGCAGGTCTCGATGCAGTCGGAGATCACCTCGCGGCTGACCAGCGAGTACTTCATGCCCTCGGTGCCCATGGCCATGCCGTCGGAGATGGTGGGCACGCCGAACACCTGCGCGTTGCCGCCGGCCTCCTCGATGCCGGCCACCGCCGCGTCGGCCAGCTTCTGCAGGCCGCTGTTGCAGGGCGTGATGGTGCTGTGGCCGTTGGCCACGCCCACCATGGGCTTCTTGAAGTCGCCCTCCTGGTAGCCCATGGCGTAGTACATGGAGCGGTTGGGCGCGCGCGACTTGCCCTCGGTGATGTTCTTGCTGCGGCGGTTGATCTGGATCGGTTTGCTGTCCATGGCTGTGCCTGTGCGGCGTGGGAGACGGAAGGCGCACAGTATGCGCCGGGGCGCTGATTGGTTCCAATCCATTTTGGCGTGTGGATTAATATGCGGCACATATGAGTCCGTACCCATGAGCGAAGCCGCCATCGAGCTGCGGGTCTGGCGCCAGTTCACGGTGCTGGCCGAGGAACTTCACTTCGGGCGCGCCGCCGCGCGCCTGCACATGACGCAGCCGCCGCTGACGCAGGCGATCGCCAACCTGGAGCAGCGGCTGGACGTGCGCCTGTTCGAGCGCAGCAAGCGCAGCGTGCGGCTGACCGCGGCGGGTGCGGCGCTGCTGCCGCAGGCGCGCGACCTGCTGGCGCGCGCGCAGTCGCTGCCGGCGCAAGCGCGCGCGGCGGCCCACGGCGAGGTCGGACGGCTGCGCCTGGCTTTCGTCTCCACCGTGGGCTTCGGGCTGCTGCCCGGGTGGGTGCGGGCCTTCCGCGCGCAGCATCCGCAGGTCGAATGCGAACTGATCGAAGCGACCGCCGACGTGCAGTCGCAGGCGCTGGAGCGCGGCGAGGTGGACGCCGGCTTCATGCTGCATTCGCCCGGCTTCGCGCCGGCCGGCTGGCAGCACCTGCGCGTCTCGCGCGAGCGGCTGGTGCTGGCGCTGCCCCAGCAGCACCGGCTGGCGCAGGCACGCGCGCTGGCGCTCGGCGCCGTGCTGGAGGAGCCCCTGGTCATGTTCCCGCGGCGCATCCTGCCCTCACTGCACGACGCGGTGTTTGGCCTGTACCACCGGCATGGCCGCATGCCTGAGGTCGTGCAGGAAGCGATCCAGATGCAGACCATCGTGAACCTGGTGTCGGCCGGCCTCGGGGTCGCCTGGGTGCCCGACAGCGTGCGCGAATTCCAGCGCTCGGGCGTGCTCTACCGTCCGCTGGGCGGGCTGCAGGCGCAGCAGGTGCCGCAATGCGAGACCAGCCTGGTCTGGACCGGCGTCGAGGTCGCGCCCACTCTGCAGCGCTTCATCGATTTCGCGCGCCGCCAGCTGCGCCCGGCCACGCGCGGTTGAGCTGGCTTTTCGAAGACGGGCGATCCAAGGCCCAGTTCGAGCCCCCGCGCCTGGGCCTTGCCGCAAAATAGGCTGCATGACATTGACGTTTCCGCATATCAACCCGGTGGCGATCCAGCTGGGGCCGGTGGCAATCCACTGGTACGGGCTGACCTACCTGGCCGCGTTTGCGCTGTTCATGCTGCTGGCCTTGCGCCGGCTGCATCACCAGCCTTATGCGTCGGTACAGGGGCCGGGCGCCTGGTCGCGCCGGGACGTGGAGGACATGCTGTTCCTGGGCGTGCTCGGGGTGGTGATCGGCGGGCGGCTGGGCTATTGCCTCTTCTACAAGCCCGTGTACTACGCGACGCACCCGCTGGAGATCTTCTTCGTGTGGCAGGGCGGCATGAGTTTCCATGGCGGCATGCTGGGCGTGATCGCATCGCAGTGGTGGTTCGCCCGCTCCCGCCACAAGCCCTTCTGGCAGGTGATGGACTTCGTGGCGCCCTGCGTGCCGCTGGGGCTGGCGGCCGGCCGCATCGGCAATTTCATCAACGGCGAACTATGGGGCCGCGCCGCCGATGCCGCGCTGCCCTGGGCCATGATCTTCCCGCAAAGCGGCACCATGGTCCCGCGCCATCCCTCCCAGATCTACCAGTTCCTGCTGGAAGGACTGCTGCTGTTCGTGCTGCTGTGGCTGTATGCGCGCAAGGAGCGGCGCGAGGCGCAGGTGTCCGCCGTCTTCCTCATCGGCTATGGCGTGCTGCGATTCGTGGCCGAGTACTTCCGCGAACCCGACGCCCACCTGCAGTGGCTGCAGCAGGCGAGCGGCCTGAGCATGGGCCAGTGGCTGTGCGTCCCGATGATCCTGGCGGGCATCCTGCTGTGGACCTGGGCCGCCGCGCGGCGGCCCCAGCCCCTGGCAGCGAGGCCATAGGCCGGGAAACCCATGAAGACCGGCGACTGGCTCACCCGCATGCCGCTGTTGCGCCAGGCCTTCGAACCACGCGCAGTGGCGGCGCTCGAGGGCGGCGGGGATGCCCGGGTCGAGCCAGAGGCGGCGAGGACGGAGCCCAAGGCGCAGGCGAAGGCCGAGCCGGGCCGCGGCGGTCGCCCCATCCCCGAGCGACTGAAGGCCACCTTGCGCCGGGAGCAGGAAGCGCTGTCGCCGCGCGCGCTGCGGCGCACGCTGGCCGAGCTGCGGGCCATCGCCGAGCCGCAGGTGAGCGAAGTCGAGGGCGGGCGCCGCGCACGCGAGTTCGCTGCCTGGTACGCCAAGGCCACGCCCGGGGAGCGGCGTGACTGCTGGCTGCTCATGAGCGAGCAGTTCGCGCCCGACGCAAAGAAGATCCGTGCCGCGCGCCAGCAGTACGAGGCCGCGCACGGCACGCAGGAGGAAGGCGAGGCCGAGATCCGTCTGCGCCGCGCGTTCGTTTCGGCGCGCACCCGCCTGATGCAGCGGTTTGCGGTGTTTCCCGAGGGCATGCGCTTCCTGGTCGACCTGCGCGCCGAGCTCCTGCCGCAGCTCGCGGGCGACCGCCGCTTGCTGGCCCTGGACGCCGAGCTCGAGCACCTGTTCTCCACCTGGTTCGACGTCGCTTTCCTGGAGCTGCGCCGCATCAGCTGGGACTCACCCGCCTCGCTGGTGGAAAAGCTGATCAAGTACGAGGCGGTGCACGACATCCGCGGCTGGGACGACGTCAAAAACCGCCTGGACAGCGACCGCCGCTGCTACGGCTTCTTCCATCCGCGCCTGGAAGGCGAGCCGCTGATCTTCGTCGAAGTGGCGCTGATGAACGAGATGGCCGCCAGCATCACCCCCCTGCTGGACGAGACGGCGGCGTCGGCCGATCCGCAACGGGCCAGCACGGCGATCTTCTATTCGATCAGCAGCACCCAGCCGGGCCTGCGCGGCGTGAGCTTCGGCGACTCGCTGATCAAGCGGGTGGTGGAAACGCTCAAGGCCGAGTTCCCGCGCCTGCGGACCTTCGCGACACTGTCGCCGATTCCCGGCCTGCGGGCCTGGCTGGCGAAGAACGGCGCGCAAATGCTGGACAAGCTCGAGCCCAAGCCCAAGGCGGAACTCGCCCGGGCGCTGGGCGGCGAGGCGGACGCACAGCGCCTTTTGGCCGCCTGGGAGAAGCCGCTGGTGCTCGATCCCAAGTCACCGGTCCGCCAGTTCCTGCTGCAATGCGCGGCGCACTACCTGGGCAAGGAGCTGCACGAGGGCCGGCCGCTGGACCCGGTGGCGCGCTTCCACCTCGGCAATGGCGCGCGCATCGAGCGGCTCAATATGGCGGGTGACCCGTCGACCAAGGGGCTGAAGCAGTCTTTCGGACTCATGGTGAACTATTTGTACGACGTCAAGCGGCTCGACCGGTACCGCGGCATGCTGGCGCAGGGACAAATCCCGATTTCTGGGGCCATCGAAGACCTGTATTTTTGAGGCGCGGCCCGACGAGAGGCCGGTCCCAAAAAAACCAAGGAGACAAAGATGAACCACCGCTTCACGCGGCGCGATGTCCTGCGCACGGCGGCTTCGGGCGCCCTGCTGGCCATGCCCTTCGCCCACGCCCAGTCCTCGGCCTGGCCCGCCAAGCCGGTCATGATGGTCGTGCCGTTCCCCGCCGGCGGGGGCACCGACGCCTTCGCGCGCCCGCTGGCCGCACAGTTCGCCAAGCAGACCGGCAAGCAGCTGGTCATCGACAACAAGGGCGGCGCGGGCGGCACCGTGGGCGCCTCGGTGGCCGCGCGCGCGGCACCGGACGGCTACAACGTCTTCATGGGCGCGGTGCACCACACGATCGCGCCGTCCATGTATCCCAAGCTCGACTACGACCTGGAGAAGGACTTCGTGCCGCTCACGCTGGTCGCCAGCGTGCCGCAGGTGGTGGTGATCAATCCCCGGCGCGTGGCCGCGAACGACTACAAGGGCTTCATCGAGCTCATGCGCCGCAACCCCGGCAAGTACAACTACGGCTCGGCCGGCAGCGGAACCTCGCATCACCTGGCGGGCGAGCTGTTCAAGCAGCAGACCAACACCTTCATCACGCACATCCCGTACCGGGGGGCGGGCCCGGCGCTGCAGGACCTGATCGCGGGCAATGTCGACATGATGTTCGACGGCCTGGGCTCTTCGGCCAATCACATCAAGGGCGGGCGCATCAAGGCGCTGATGGTGTCGGGCAGCAAGCGCAACCCGGCCTTTCCGGATGTGCCCTGTGCGGCGGACGTCGGATTGCCCGACTACACGGTGACCACCTGGTACGGCCTGTGGGCGCCCAAGGGCACGCCGGCGGACCTGCAGACGCACATCGTCGACGAAGTCCGCAAGGCGGTGCAGTCGGAGGAACTCAAGGCGGTCTGGGCCGGGCAGGGCGCGGAGTTCCCGAACCTGAGCCAGCAGCAGTTCGCCACCTTCATCCACGGCGAGATCCAGCGCTGGTCGGCGGTGGTGAAGGCCTCCGGTGCAAAACTGGACTAGTGGCTGAAGCGCGCGGGCCGGCGCGGCAAAATTCCGGTCATGACGAACGAAAACCTGTTCGCGGCCCTGCGCGCCGCCTTTCCCGAGGACCTGGACCAGCCTGCCATTGAAACCGACGGCGGCCTGGTCTATTCGTGGCGCGACATCGACCGCGGCACGGCCATGATGGCCAACCTGCTGCGCTCGCTGCGGCTGCCGGCCGGCTCGCGCATCGCCGTGCAGGTGGAGAAGTCGGTCGAAGCCGTGATGCTGTACCTGGCGACGCTGCGCGCAGGCTTCGTCTTCCTGCCGCTCAACACCGCCTACCAGAGCGGCGAGATCGAATACTTCATCGGCAACGCCGAGCCGGCGGTGGTCGTGTGCACCGGCAAGAACTTCGGCTGGGTGAGCAAGATCGCGTTCCGCGCCGGCACCCAGCATGTGTTGACGCTCAACGACGACCGCAGCGGCTCGCTGCTGGAGCGGGCGGTGCACCACCCGGACCAGCACGAGATCGAGGCGAGGGCGGCGGACGACCTGGCGGCGATCCTCTACACCAGCGGCACCACCGGGCGCAGCAAGGGCGCGATGCTCACGCACGGCAACCTGCTGTCCAACGCCCGGGTGCTCAAGGACTACTGGGGCTGGCGCCCTGGCGACGTGCTGGTCCACGCGCTGCCGATCTTCCATGTGCACGGGCTGTTCGTGGCCCTGCACGGCGCCTTGCTCAATGGCAGCAAGATGATCTGGCTCGGCAAGTTCGAACCGCGGACCGCGATCGCCGCCATGTCGCGCGCGACCGTGTTCATGGGCGTGCCCACGCTGTACGTGCGCATGCTGGCCGAGCCGGCGCTCACGCGCGAGGCGGTGCGCGGCATGCGCCTGTTCATCTCGGGTTCGGCGCCGCTGCTGATCGAGACCTTCAGCGAGTGGCAGGAGCGCACCGGCCACACCATCCTGGAGCGCTACGGCATGAGTGAAACCATCATGCTCACCTCCAACCCCTACGAGGCGGGTGATGGCGAGCGCCGGGGCGGCACCGTGGGCTTCCCGTTGCCGGGCGTCGGGGTGCGCGTGCGCGACGACCAGGGTCAGGCCGTGCCCGCCGGCGAGATCGGAGGCATCCAGGTCAAGGGGCCGAACGTGTTCAAGGGCTACTGGCGCATGCCGGAGAAGACCAGGGAAGAGTTCACCGGCGACGGCTGGTTCAAGACCGGTGACGTCGGCAAGATCGACGAGCGCGGCTACGTCACCATCGTCGGCCGCAGCAAGGACCTGATCATCAGCGGCGGCTACAACGTCTATCCCGCCGAGATCGAGGGCTACATCAACGAGATGTCCGGCGTGGCCGAAAGCGCCGTGGTGGGCGTGCCGCATCCGGATTTCGGCGAAGTGGGCGTGGCCGTCGTGATCCCCAAGCCGGGCGCGCAGCTCGATGGCGGCGAGATCATCGCCGCGCTCAAGGCGCAGCTGGCGAACTTCAAGATCCCCAAGCGCTGCTTCGTGGTCACCGAACTGCCGCGCAACACCATGGGCAAGGTGCAAAAGAACCTGCTGCGCGAAGCGCACCGGGGACTGTTCGCCTAGTCGTCGTCGATCCGGGCACAACTTGCCCGGGAGAACGGCGCGACATGCACCCCCGATCGCGCCAGCAGCTCGCCAAAGCCAGGCCCGGACAGGGCCTCGTATTCGAGCTGGCGCGCCGCCGCAATGGAATCACCGGCCGGCACCCCAAGCCCGGGATGGCACATGAGGACGTCGCCATCCTGGCTGGCGGCCAGCCAATCGCCAAGCAGGGCAAGATGGCGGGCTGCATCGCCCCGAAAATCGTAGACCCCGAGCAGATGCCCGTTCAGTTCAAATCCCGTGCTGGCCGCCAGCCGTGCCAGGGCGCGGCTTCCCAGGGCCTCGACCACCCGGGCCTTGCGCGCGGGGTCGCCCGCGGGCGGGCGCGTGGAGCGCAGCCAGGGTTGCTTCGCCGGATAACGCTTCCGGAGTGCTTGCAGCAACAGCTCGCGCACGACCGGGAACTGGTGCACGTGCTGGTGACCGTCCACATGGGCCGGGGGGCGGCCGAGGCCAGCTTCGAATGCATCGAGCTGAGCCTCGATTTCCGCGCGCAAGGCGGCGCGCGGGATCATGCGCAGGTAGCTGCGCGCGAGCCAGCCCGCAAGCGGTTGGCGCAAGCGGCGGTCGAAGGGGAATTCCGTCAGGTCCAGATGCAGCCCGGTTTCAAGCTCCCCCCCAGCGAGCTCGCGCAAGGCCGGCGCGCCGCTGCGCCAATGCGGCGCGCCCGTCATGCAACTGGTGCTGCTGACCCGGCCCTGGCGCGACAGCGCCAGGACCGCGGCATTGACGCCGGCATCCAGGCCGTAGTCGTCCGCACAGATGGTCAAGCGGCGCTGTGCAGCGGTCATTTCAAGCAAGGCCTTCCCGCGTGAGCAGGCTGGTGCGGCTGTCCTGGTTCGTCGCCGTCGGCTGCACGGCTGCGGCCCTGCATTTCGGCACCGTGGTGCAGTTGGTGGAGACGCTCGGATGGGTGCCGCTGCTGGCCAACGTGGCCGGCTGGCTGCTGGCCTTCGTGGTCTCCTTCCTGGGGCAATGGCTGCTGACTTTCCGCGGCCGTGGGGCCACCTGGATGCACGCCTTGCCGCGCTTCTTCGCCATCTCGCTGGCTGGCTTTCTGGCCAACGAATCGGCATACGCGCTGCTGCTTCGCTTCAGCGCGCTGAGGTATGACGTGCTGCTGGCCGGGGTGTTGGTGGGCGTGGCGGTCACGACTTATCTGCTGAGTTCGCGATGGGCATTCCGGGGCAGTCCGGCGGGCTGATGCCGGATCGCGCCGCCGAGACGCGCCACAGCCGCAGATCGCGCTGCCGCGCGACTTCTTCGGCGCCCTGCAGCAGCGGATAGTGCTGCTGCAGGCCCTCGCTGCCGACCACCCAGGTGACCGCGCCGCCGCATCCGCCAGCCTGCAGGTCCTGCGGCCGCAGCAGCAGCTGCCGGCCGAGCGCGGGCTGGAACCGGGCGGCATCGAACAGCTCCTTGCGCCAGTTGTCGCGCGTGCCGATTTCCTTGCTATCCCATGCATCGACCACCGCGGCTGGCGAATGCATGCTGGCGTAGAACGGCAGGTCGAAGTAATAGGCTTGCAGGAACATCACCCGGTCGACCGGCGCCAGTTCGCGCCGCAAGGCCAGGCCCAGTTCGCGCGTTGAATTGCGCGGGAGAGCCGTGGCGGCAATGACAGCGGCCAGGCAGGCCAGCACTGCCGCTGCCGCGCCCCCGCGCCACCAGAGCGCCGCGCGCGCCCAGCGGGCCGCGAGTAGCTCGAAGCCGTCGGCGGCCAGGAGCGCCGCCGGCGCCGCAGCGGGCAGGATGTACCCCACCAGCTTGGACTCCGGAAGGGAGAAGAAGGCGACGATCGCCAGCATCCAGATCCAGGCCAGCTGCCGCACTGCGCCTCGTTCCGGGTCGCGCCAGGCGCCGGCACGCGCGCCGACGAACATCCAGGCTGTCCAGGGCAAGGCGAACAGGATCAACACGACCGGGTAGAAGTACGCAGGCAGCCGGTTGTTGAAGCCGCCGGTGGCATAGCGGGCGAAATGCTGAACGACGAAGAAGTAGTGGCTGAACTCCGGGAACCGCTGCTGCACCAGCACGAACCAGGGCGCGACGACCAGCAGGAACAATGCGATGCCGGGCAGCCAGATCAGCGAGAGCAGGGGGCGCCATTGCCCGCGCAGCATCAACCAGCTCACCAGCACCAGTCCTGGCAGCACGATGCCGATCAGTCCCTTGGACAGCACCCCCAGGCCCATGAACAGGTAGCCGGCGGCGAGCGCCGCGTGCGAGCGCCGGCCATGCGGGCGCAGCAGGGCCGCATGGGCCAGCGCCGCGATGGCCGCGGTGATGCAGCCCGCCACCAGCATGTCCAGGTTCGCGAACTGGGCGCCGACGAAAAACAGCGGCTGCGTCGCCAGGGCCAGGAGCGCCAAGCGTCCGGCGCGCCGGGAAAACCAGCGGCTGGCAAACAGGTAGATCGAGCCCAGGCCCAGGAACGCACCCAGCAGCGGCGCCAGACGGGCGGCCCACTCATGCTGGCCGAACATGCCGAGCGAGGCTGCCGTGATCCAGAAGAACAGCGGCGGCTTGTGGAAGTAGGGCAGGCCGTCCAGCCGCGGCGTCAGCCAGTCGCCGCTGGTGAGCATCTGCCAGGCGACACCCACGTAGCGGCCCTCGTCGGGCAGTGCGAGCGGCCGCGCCCCGATCGTGGCCGTGAGCCACAGCGCTGCCAGGGCCAGCGGCGTCCAGAACGAACGCAGGAGCGCGCGCTTCACATCATGCATGCGCGCTACTTCGCCAGGCCGCGCCCCAGTTCCCGCTTGACGAGGTACAGGGGGCGGCCTTTCACTTCCTCGAAGATTCGCGCGATGTATTCGCCGATGATGCCCAGGAAGATCATCTGCACACCGAAAAAGAGCATCAGCACCACGACGATGGTGGTCCAGCCTGAAACCTGATGGCCATAGAGCATGTATTCGATCGTCAGGTCGGCGGCATAGGCGAAGGACGCCACGGCCAGGACGGTGCCTAGCGCGCCGACGACGCGCAGCGGCCAATTGGTGAATGCTGTCAATGCAGCCATCGACAGGCGCAGCAGCCGGCTCAGGTCGAAATGGCTGCGGCCACTGGCGCGCGGCTGCGGGAAGTAGGGCACGGCGACCGCGTCGAAGCCGATCCAGGCGTACAGGCCTTTCATGAATCTGTTGCGCTCGGGCAGTGCCAGCAGCGCGTCGACCGCCTTGCGATCGAGCAGGCGGAAGTCGCCCGCCCCCTCCGGCACCTTGACCCGCTCGAAGCGATTGAGCAGCTGGTAGAACAGGTGCGTGCCGATGCGCTTGAATGCGGGCTCGTCGGCGCGGCCGGTACGCATGGCATAGACCACGTCGGCGCCCTGCCGCCACTGGGCCACCATCTCCTCCAGCAGTGCCGGCGGATGCTGCAGGTCGGCATCCATCATCACCACCACATCGCCGGCGGAGGCCTCCAGGCCCGCAGTGAGCGCAGCCTCCTTGCCGAAATTACGGGACAGCTGGATGACGCGGAACCCGGGCAGCCGGGCCCACTCGGCCATCAGCCTCGGCGTGTCATCGGTGCTGCCGTCGTCGACCAGGATCACCTCCCAGGCTGGCGCCAACCGGGGCAGCAATTGACCCAGTTGCGACAACAGCAGGGGCAGGTTGCCTGCCTCATTCCGGCTGGGAATGACGCAGGACAAGGTGGTGGGACCGCTGCGATGACCGGTGTCGGTGTCTTCGCGCAGCTCAGACAGCGAAAAGCGTTCGCGGACTGCGTTCATCTGGATCTCGGTGCCACGTGATCGTGACGATCGACACGATCGAGGCGGGAGCACTATGGCGGTGTTCGGCTTAAGGCCAACTTAAGAACTCAAAACCGCGCTACGGCCGCGCAGCCTGCTAAAGAGGCGGGTCAGGCGGCCCGGCCGGTCAGCCGGTCCGTCAGCCAGGCCGACATCCAGCAGAGCCAACCGGTCCACAGGGTATGGCTCATGAAGTGAGCGCCGCGCAGCTGCTGTGAGAACCCAAACACCAAGCCCGCAGCCAGCGCCGCGAGGAGCCAGAGCCGGGCGATGCGCGGCTCATCATGTCGGAATGCGAAGTACCCGCCCAGGAAGGCGAAGCCCGAGGACGCATGGCCCGCGGGGAAGCAGTGGCCACCCCCACCGTCAGGTTTCAGCCATCCGGTCCAGTGGGAAAGGTGTCTCGCGACACCGCCGAACTCCCGCAGGTCCCAGGGACAGCTGGTGTGGCTGGTCGCCTTGAGCGCGGTGATCAGGCCCGCCCCGAGCACGACGCTCACGGCGAGCTGGAGGCGCCGCGCAAACGGTATCCGGGCCAACGGCCCCAATGGCCAGAAGACCATCAGGCACAGCGCAAGCTCGAACAGCCAGGCGGCATACTTGGCGCCGTCGTGCAGGACCGTGTCAAGAAGCCAGTTGTCCCGAAGCGGGAAGCCGCCCCCTCCGCCGGCGACCTGCGCCATGGCGACGTCGAGGCCGGAAAAGTCCCATGACAGGAGGACCGCGAACGCCGCGGCCGAGACCCAGGCCATTCGATAGGTGGACGCTTGCATGTCCACCCATGATGGACCGGCGACTTTAAGGCAAGCTTAAGAGCGGTACGAACGAGCGACGCCGGGATGACAATGTCCGGGTGTTCGTCCGGGCCCTGCGCGCAAGAGCGGGCCGGAATGCCTCGCGCGAGCCGGGCGAGGGGACTCACGCTTCGTCGAACTGACCCTGGGGGGCCGCGACGGCGCTTTCTGCGCTGAAAAAGTCGCGCGGCAGCGCTTTTTGTCGGCTGTGAGGCCGCTGTAACAGCGGCTGCTGACGAGCTTCATACAAACTTAACTCATCTTTTACAGGCGCGCCGTCGTCAGCGGCGTGCCGATTCGCGTTTTGGAAGAACCGGCGCGCAGACCGCCCGGAGTTCAATGAACAGAGGAGTTGAAGCCATGAAACGAAGCCTCCAGACCGCCCTTGCTGCCGCCGCCCTGGTCGCGGCCGGCCATGCCGCAGCGCAGATCACCTTCTACTCGCGTGAAGACTTTCGTGGTCGCTCGCTGACGACCCACGAGCGCATCTGGAACCTGGAGCGCGCCGACTTCGACGACCGCGCCTCGTCCATCGTGGTCGAGCGCGGCCAGTGGGAGGTGTGCGACCGTCCCCGTTTCGAGGGCCGTTGCGCCATCCTGAGCCGCGGCGGCTACCCCTCGCTGCGCGAGCTCGGCATGGACGACCGGGTGTCCTCGGTGCGCCCGGTGGAAGGCCGCCGCCAGCAGGTGGTCGTGGTGCCGGCACCGCAGCCCGTGGTCGTGGCGCCGCAGCCGGTGGCCGTGGCCCCCCAGCCGGTTGTGGTGGAGGAGCGCTGGCAACGGCGCGGCAACGAGACGGTGTATGAAGCACCGGTGACGTCCGCGCGCGCGGTGGTCGGCCCCCCCAACCAGCGCTGCTGGGTCGAGCGCCAGCAGGTGGCCGAGCCGGCCACGCCGGCGAACAACATCGGCGGCGCCGTGATCGGCGGCATCGTGGGCGGCATCCTGGGCCACCAGGTCGGCGGCGGGCACGGCAAGGACATCGCCACCGCAGGCGGCGCCATCGCCGGCGCGGTGATCGGCTCCAAGGTCGCCACCACGGACGGCAACGCCCCGCGCGTGGTCGGCCAGGACGTGCAGCGCTGCGAAACGGTGAACAACACCAAGCCCGAGTACTGGGACGTGAACTACCAGTTCCGCGGCGTCGAGCATCGCATGCAGATGACGACGCCGCCCGGGCGCGTGATCCTGGTCAACGCCCAGGGCGAGCCCCGCCTGTAAAGCGCCTGCCCGACAGGGTCGCCGCGCGGCCCTTTCGGGCCACTGCCGAGCAGCCGCGCGCCACACGGCGTGCGGCTCATGTGTGCAAAATAGGCCTCCGTACCCTGGCCAAGGAGGCGTGCCATGCACGATGCAGGCCTCGCGACCGCTGGCGCCATCGAGCCGCGCCCGGTGCGGCACGCCACCTTCCCGGGCAGGATCGTCATGGTCGGCTTCGGCTGTGTCGGACAGGGCGTGCTGCCTGTGCTGGAGCCCGCGCTGGGTGTCGCGCGCGGGCGCACCACCATCGTGACGCCGGGGGCCGAGTGTCCCCATGTCGCGGCGCGCCTGGGCGCAGAGTTGATCGTCACGGCACTGACCCCGGGCAATTTCGAGCAGGTGCTCTCGCCGCTGCTGCACGAAGGCGACTTCCTGCTCAACCTGTCGGTGCACGTCTCGAGCCTGGCGCTGATCGAGTTCTGCCGCCGCCGGGGGGCTCTCTACCTGGACACCTGCTGCGAGCCCTGGCTGGGTCGCTATGACAACCCGCGCCTGTCCGCTTCGGAGCGCTCCAACTACGCCCTGCGCGAAGAGGTGCTGGCCTGGTCGCGGGACCATCCGCGCGGACCAACGGCGCTACTGACCCAGGGCGCCAACCCGGGGTTGGTGTCGTCCTTCGTCAAACAGGCGCTGCTGCAGATGGCGTCGGACCTGGGCCTGGCGCTGCCGCGCCCGCAAGTCCCGCAAGACTGGCCGCGCCTGGCCCAGGCGCTGGATGTGAAGGTGATCCACATAGCGGAGCGCGACACGCAGACCACCTCGCGCCGCAAGCTCCGCGATGAATTCGTGAACACCTGGTCGGTGGACGGCTTCGTGGACGAAGGCCTGCAACCTTCGGAGCTAGGCTGGGGCACGCACGAGCGGCACTGGCCGGCCGATGCCGGGCGGCACGGCCACGGCTGCGGCGCCGCCATCTACCTCGAGCGCCCGGGCGTGGCCACGCGGGTGCGCAGCTGGACGCCGCTGGAGGGCAGCTACCACGGCTTCCTGGTCACGCACGCGGAGTCGATCTCCATCGCCGACTACTTCACCCTGCGCGAGGGCGGCCGCGTGGCCTACCGGCCCACGGTGAACTATGCCTACCATCCTTGCGACGACACCGTGCTGTCGCTGCACGAGCTCGCCGGCCGCAACGGGCAGCTGCAGCAGCGGCACCGCATCCTGCGCGACGAGATCGACAGCGGCACCGACGAACTGGGCGTGCTGCTGATGGGCAACGAGCGCGGCGTGTACTGGTACGGCTCGCGGCTGTCGATCGGCCGGGCGCGCGAGCTCGCACCGTACAACAGCGCCACCAGCCTGCAGGTGGTGGCCGGCGTGCTGGGCGGCATGGTGTGGGCGCTGCGTCACCCGCGATGCGGCGTGGTGGAACCTGAGGAACTGGACCACGACACCGTGCTGGAGGTGGCCGCTCCCTGGCTGGGGGAGCTGGCCGGCGTGTGGGGCGACTGGACCCCGCTGCGCGGACGCTCCGAGCTCTATCCCGAAGAGACCGACCCGGCGGATCCCTGGCAGTTCCTGAATTTCCGCGTGAAGTAGGCCAGGCGCAAATTCTCACCGGCCCAGAGCGACCTGCGATTTCCACGCGTCCAGCACGACGCGTTCCCGATCGGGTGCCAGCCCTGCGCGCAGCGACGCCTGCCGATCCGGGGGCAGGCTGTCGAACCACGCCAGCGTCTCGCGCACGGTGTCCGCCAGGGGGCGGAAGCGGAGTCCGGCGGCGAGCGCGCGCCGAGTGTCCGCCCGCATCATGCCGGCAGCTTCTCCGTCCGCGGGGACCCAGGTGGGGAGATCACTCCAGGGCGTCACCTTCTGTTCCGCCAGGAACCCGGCGGGCACCCAGGTGCATGTCGTGGCGCCTGGAACCGCAGCGCGAATTTCATCGAGCATCGCGCCAATCGTCAGCCCGTGGCCCGGCCCAGTCGCGTTGAACACGCCGGGGATGCGCTGCTCGGCGAGGCGAATGGTCCACTCGGCCAGGTCGCGCGCGTCGATCAGCTGCACGGGGTCGGCCGGCGTCCCGGGCGCGAGGATCTCGCCGCCGCGCCGCACGCGCAGGGGCCAGTAGGTGAAGCGGTCGGTGGCATCGCCGGGGCCGACGATCAGGCCGGGCCTGACGATGGAACTGGCCTGGGGGAATCGCTGCCGGATTTCGCGTTCGCATTGCGCCTTCAGCGGGCCGTACAGCTTCATTCCGGACGCACGAAGCGATTCCAGCGTCTCGGCGCACGGATCGGTCCCTTCATAGCGCGCCAACGGCGAGTCTTCGGAGACCGGCCGGCTCAGGTCGGCATAAACGGAGATCGTCGAGACGAAGATGTAGTGCGCGACCTGGTGCTCCATGAGTGTCGCCGCCTCACGCGCCCACGACGGCAAGGCAGTGGGGTTGTCGATGCAGACGTCCCACTCTCGACCGCGCAATGAATGCAGGTCGCCGGTCGACCGGTCTCCGTGCAGTTGTTCGACAGCGCGCAGGTCCTCCGGAAGCGAGGCACGGCCGCGGTTGAACAAGGTGACTTCGTGGCCGCGCTGCAGCGCGTAGCGGACTTGGTGGGGTCCGGTGAGACCGCTTCCGCCGAGGATGAGGATACGCATGGCGCAATCCTAATGCGGCATGCGCCGTCAGCCGCCGCACGGCAAGCTGTCGTGGTGCCTTCTACCCGGTGTGCTGCGACGTTCGCGCCGCCTGGTCGCAAGCTTCCTGCGCGCGCGCCGCATCCTGGATCGCCTGGTCACGCTTCTTCAGCGCGGCCAGGTCCAGCGCATACATGGCCACGAGAACGACCATGAACAGCCCGCCGGCGAGGTAGTAGCTCAAGGCCCCCATGTGGAATCTCAGAAGCAGCACCAGGAACGGGATTGGGATGAAGATGGCGCAATACCTGACGGTGGACGCGCGTTCATAGGCCAGCGTCGCTGCGTCCGCCTGGCGCTGCAGGTCGGTAGCGAGGCCTTGCAGCGCCTCGAGGTCCGTGACCTGCTCGTTCGGGCGGCTCATGATCGACGGCTATCGCGACGGGTGAAGCTTGCCGAAGAAGGCGTTCAGCTCATTGCCCGACGCTGCGTTGGCGAATTCGTCGAATCTGCCCTGCTCTGCGATCGAGCGCGCGGCCCGCAGGAACCCGCCCCAGGCCGCGCGCGCCAGGGCGCCGCCCACGCTGATGCGCCGCACGCCCATGGCCGCGACGTCCTGCAGCGTGAACTCGCTGGCCGACCCGATGAGCAGGTTGACCGGTTTGGGCGCGACGGCGGCGACGACGGCCTCGATCTGCTGCCGGGTCCGGATGCCGGGGGCATACAGGCAATCGGCGCCCGCGTCGGAATAGGCGCGCAGCCGGGCCAGGGTGTCCTCTAGATCGGTGCGGCCCCACAAGAAGTTCTCCGCGCGCCCGACCAGCAGCGTGTCGCCGCCGCAGTGGTCGATGGCGGCACGGGCAGCGCGAATGCGCTCGACCGCGGCCGCGATATCCCGGATCGGATCGGCGGCGTCGCCCGTCGAGTCCTCGATGGAGATGCCGGCGACGCCGGTGTCCACCGCCATGCGGACGCTTTCGGCGACACCCTGCGGGTCGGCCGCGAAACCGCTTTCGAAATCGGCGTTGACGGGCAGGTCGGTCGCCGCCGCCAGCGTCCGCAAGTGGTCGAGCACCATGGCACGCGACGCGCCGCCGTCGGCCCGGCCCTGCGACCAGGCGAATCCGGAACTGGTGGTCGCGAGGGCCTGGAAGCCGAGGCCTTCCAGCATCCGGGCGCTGCCCACGTCCCAGGGATTGGGAATGACGAAGCAGCCCTGCCGGTGCAGGGTGCGGAAGCGCGCGCGCTTGTCCTGGGTGGTGAGGGTCATGATGCCTCCGGTGGGGACCTCTGGCTGGCGAGCGTCAGAGCTGCGCGGCCAGCAGCACCGCCGCGTGCACCGCCTCGCGCTGCGCTCCGTCGTGGATCTGGTGCCTGCAGCTGGTGCCGTCGGCGACCACGATCGCGTCGGGCGCCTCGCGCACGGCCGGCAGCAGGCTCAGCTCGGCCATCTGCATGGAAAGCTCGTAGTGGCGCGCCTCGTAGCCGAAGCTGCCGGCCATGCCGCAACAGCTGCTCTCGATCAAGGCCGGTTCGACGCCGGGGATGAGCTTGAGGACGTCGATGACGGGACTGACGGCGGCAAAAGCCTTCTGGTGGCAGTGGCCGTGCAGCAGCACGCGCTGCGCCAGCGGCCGCAGACGGGCCTTGAGCCCATCGAGCGATCCCGCCTTCGCTTCGCGCGCCAGGAATTCCTCGAACAGCAGCGCCTGGTCGGCGATCTTGCGCGCCGCGTCGCCCAGGCCCATGGCCAGCATCTCGTCGCGCAGCGTGAACAGGCACGAGGGCTCCAGCCCGACGATGGCGATGCCCTTCTCGGCGAAGGGGGCGAGCGAGGCCACCAGCTCCGCGGCCTTGGCCCGGGCCTCGTCCACCATGCCGCTGGCCAGGAAGGTGCGGCCGCAGCACAGGTGCCTGCCGTCGTCCTTCAGCTTGGCGGCCACATGCACCGTGTAGTTGGCGGCCTGCAGCACCTTCAGCGCCGCGCGCGCGTTCGCCGACTCGAAGAAGCCATTGAAGGTGTCGACGAACAGCACCACCGGCCGGGCGGCCGCCAGCACCTCGTCGCGGGTGGCGGTGCGCGGCGCGTCGTTGAAGAAGTGCCGGCGTTGCCACCGCGGCAGGCTGCGCCGGGCGGACAGGCCCAGCATCTTCTCGCCCAGCTTCGCGAGCAGCGGGCTGCGGTTGCGCAGGTTCAGCAGGCCGGCGACCGCGCTCGCCCGGCGCGCATAGTCCGGCAGCCGGGCAACCAGCTTGTCCCGGAGGGTGTGGCCGTGCTTCTTCTTGTAGTGATGCAGGAACTCCACCTTCATGCGCGCCATGTCCACCCCGGTCGGGCAGTCGCGCTTGCAGCCCTTGCAGCTCACGCACAGGTCCAGCGCTTCCTGGACTTCCGGCCCGACCAGGCCCTCCGGGCCGAGCTGGCCGGACAGCGCCAGGCGCAGGGTGTTGGCGCGCCCGCGGGTGAGGTGACGCTCGTCGCGCGTCACGCGGTAGCTCGGGCACATGGTGCCGGCGTCGAACTTGCGGCAGTGTCCGTTGTTGTTGCACATCTCCACCGCCTTGGCGTAGCCGAGGGCGGGATCGCCGCCGGTGCCCGGTCGGGTGGTGCGCTCAGTGGCCGGGTCGTTCTGCACGTCCCAGGCGCTCCAGTCCAGCGCCGGCTTCAGCGGAATGACGCGGTAGCTGGGCGGAAAGCGCATGAGGCGGGTGTCGTCCATGCGCGGCGGATCGACCATGCGCCCGGGCGAGAGCAGCCCGATCGGGTCGAACAGCTTCTTGATTTCGCCGAAAGCCTCGCCGATCCTGGGTCCGAACTGCCAGGAAATCCACTCGCCGCGGCACAGGCCGTCGCCATGCTCGCCGCTGTAGGCGCCCTTGTACTTGCGCACCAGGGCCGAAGCCTCCTCGGCAATGGCCCGCATCTTGGCTGCGCCATCGGTGCGCATGTCCAGGATCGGCCGCACGTGCAGCGTGCCCACCGAGGCATGCGCATACCAGGTGCCGCGGGTGCCGTGCTTGCGGAACACCTGCGTGAGTCCGTCGGTGTACTCGGCCAGGTGTTCCAGCGGCACCGCGCAGTCCTCGATGAAGCTCACCGGCTTGCCGTCGCCCCTGAGGCTCATCATGATGTTGAGGCCGGCCTTGCGCACTTCCCACAGGCTCTTCTGCGGCGCGTCGTCTTCCATGCGCACGACCGAGCCCGGCAGGCCCAGGTCGCCCATCAGCTCGACCAGCTCGTCGAGCTTGCGCACCAGCGATGGCTTGTCCGGCCCCGAGAACTCGACCAGCAGCACCGCATCGGGCTGGCCGATCACGGCGCTGCGGATCACCGGCGCGAAGGCGGGATTGCGCAGCGACAGCTCGATCATGGTGCGGTCGACCAGCTCCACCGCCGTCAGCGTGCCGTCGCCGCCCAGCTTGACGATGTGCTGGGCCGAGTCCATCGCCTTGTAGAAGGTCGGGAAGTTCACCACGCCCAGCACCTTGGCCCGGGGCAGCTCGGACAGCCGCAGGGTGAGCGAGCGGGTCAGGGCGAGCGTGCCTTCGCTGCCCACCAGCAGGTGCGCGAGGTTCACCGAACCGTCCCCGGTGTAGGCAAGCGGGTTCTGGTTGCGGAAGATGTCGAGGTTGTAGCCGCCGACCCGTCGCAGCACCTTGGGCCAGCGCCGGTCAATCTCCGGCGCCAGGGTGGCGGCGAGTTCGCGCACCTGCAGGCCGATCTCGCGGGCCCGGCCTTCGCAGTCCTCCAGGCGCGTGAAGCGGTGCAGCGCGCCGTCCGAGGTCCAGGCCTGCGCGCCCAGGACGTTGTGCACCATGTTGCCGTAGGCGATGCTGCGGCTGCCGCAGGAGTTGTTGCCGGCCATGCCGCCCAGGGTGGCCTGCGCGCTGGTCGACACGTCCACCGGGAACCACAGGCCGTGCTGCTTCAGCGCCAGGTTGAGGTGGTCCAGCACGATGCCCGACTCGACTTCGGCGACGCGCGCTTCGGCGTCGACGGCCAGCACCCTGCGCATGTGCTTGGCGTGATCGATCACCAGGCCCGCGCCCACCGTCTGGCCGCACTGGCTGGTGCCGGCGCCGCGCGGGACGATGGGCACCTTCAGCTCGCGGCAGATGTCCAGGGCGGCCGCCACATCCTCGTGCGAGGCCGGGACGAAGACGCCGGTGGGCATCACCTGGTAGATCGAGGCGTCGGTGGCATAGCGGCCGCGGTCGGCGGCGGAGAACAGGACTTCGCCCTGCGTCTCCTGCGCCAGCCGCTGCGCCAGCCGTCCGGCGACTTCGTTGCTTGTGCGCGCCACGGCCTCGTAGGCGCCGCCGGCCGGGCGGCGGGCCGCATGAAGGGACAACGGTGCGTTCACGCGGCGCCTCCGGCCACGGCGGCCTGGCGCAACTGGGCGATCACGGCATCACGCTTGTTGTGCAGGTGGGTGAGCATCACGACGCGCATGGCCGCCGGATTGCGGGTCGTGAGGGCGTCGACCATCTTTTCATGTTCCATCACGGCGCGCTTCCATTTGGCGCCGTCCTGGTTGGAGCGGAAGCGCAGCGCCTGCAGCCGGGCGTTGACCTGGTTGTAGGTGGCGGTGAGCACCGGGTTCTTGGCGGCGGCGTTGATCGCGCTGTGGATCCGGGCATTCAGCCCGTAGTAGGTGGACAGGTCGCTGCGGGTGTAGGCCGCGAGCATCTCGAAGTGCAGCGCCTTGATCTCGGCAAGCTCGGCATCGGTGACGCGCTGCGCCGCCAGTTCTCCCGACAGCGCCTCCAGCCCGGCCATGACCTCGAAGGTGTAGAGCACGTCCGTTTCCGATAGCGACACGGCGATCGCGCCACGGTTGGGCAGCAACTCCACCAGGCCTTCAGCCGCGAGCATCTTGATCGCTTCGCGCAGCGGCGTGCGCGACACCAGCAGTTCCTCGCACAGCTCGCGCTCGTTCAGCTTGGCGCCGGGCGCGATGCCGCCCTCGACCAGCATCCGGCGCAGGCGCTGCGCGACCTGCTCATGGAGCGTGGCAGGCGGGAGGGGGACGACGCCGCTCATTCGTGTATTTTGTATGCAAAAAAGCTGATTTCAAAACTTGCGTCTAGAGCATACGCCAGCCCGGGTTTTCACTTTGTATGCAAAAATGAGCCATTCGCGGACGCCGCCCGAACCATGCTCACGCTCGACAACCACCCCACCGGACGCCACTTCCTGCAGATCCCCGGCCCGTCCCCCGTGCCGGACCGCATCCTGCGGGCGATGAGCCTGCCCACCATCGACCATCGCGGTCCCGAGTTCGCCGTGCTGGGCCGGCGCGTTCTCGAGGGCATCGCGCAGGTCTTCCAGACCCGGCATCCCGTGATCATCTATCCGGCGTCGGGCACCGGCGCCTGGGAAGCGGCGCTGGCCAACACCCTCAGCCCGGGCGATCACGTGCTGATGTACGAGACCGGCCACTTCGCCACCTTGTGGAACAGGATGGCGACGCGACTGGGCCTGAAGACCGAGTTCCTGGGGCTGCCCGGCATCGAAGGCTGGCGCCGCGGCGTGCAGGCGCACATGATCGAAGAGCGCCTGCGGGCCGACCGCGAGCACGCGATCAAGGCGGTGTGCGTGGTCCACAACGAAACCTCCACCGGCGTCACCAGTGACATCGCGGCGGTGCGACGGGCGATCGACGCCGCCGGCCATCCGGCACTGCTGATGGTCGACAGCATCTCGGGCCTGGCCTCGGCCGACTACCGCCACGACGAGTGGGGCGTGGACGTGACGGTCAGCGGATCGCAAAAGGGCCTCATGCTGCCGCCGGGCATCAGCTTCAATGCGGTCTCGCCCAGGGCCATCGAGGCCAGCAAGACGGCCAGGCTGCCGAAGTCCTTCTGGGCCTGGGACGAGATCATCGAGATGAACAAGGGCGGCTACTGGCCCTACACGCCCAACACCAACCTGCTGTACGGCCTGGCCGAATCCTGCGACATGCTGCTGTCGCCGCAGCACGGCGGCTTGCCGGCGGTGTTCGCGCGGCACCAGCGCTGGGCGGCGGGCGTGCGCGCCGCGGTGAACGCCTGGGGCCTGGACATCCAGTGCGCCGACCCGGCGGTGTATTCGCCGGTGCTGACCGGCGTGATGATGCCCGAGGGCGTGGATGCGGACGCCGTGCGGCGCGTGATCTACGAGCGTTTCGATTGCTCGCTGGGCACCGGCCTGGGCAAGGTCAAGGGCCGGATGTTCCGAATCGGCCACCTGGGCGACTGCAACGACCTCACCCTGGTGGCGGCCGTGGCGGGCTGCGAGATGGGACTGAAACTGTCCGGCGTCAAGCTCGCCGGGTCGGGCGTTCAGGCGGCGATGGACTATTTCGCCTCGAACGCGGTGCGATTGGCACAGCTACATTCCGGGTGAGGGCCCGGGTGCTCTGAGTTCTGCAATCCGGAAAAAGGAGGAAGCATGAAGAGACGTTCGATCATCGCCGCCGGCGCCGCCGCCCTGGCGCTTCCGTCCGTGAGGGCCCAGGGGATTCCCGCGGGGCCGATCCGGATCGTCGTGGGGTTCCCGCCCGGCGGCGGCACCGATGCGCTGGCGCGCATCCTCGCGCAAAAGCTGCAGACCATGTGGAACACCACCATCGTGGTGGAGAACAAGGCCGGCGCGGCCGGCGTCATCGCCGCAGACCTGGTGGCCAAGGCACCCGCGGATGGCAGCGTGCTGCTGATGGCGCACATCAATTCGCACGCCATCGCCCCGGGCCTGGTGCCCAAGCTGTCGTACAACGTCGAGCGCGACTTCTCGCCGATCGTGCGCGTGGGCGTCACGCCCAACCTGCTGATCGCCTGGCCGAATGTGAAGTCCAAGACCGTCAAGGACATCGTGGCCGAGGGCAAGGCCAATCCGGGCAAGCTGAGCTTCGGCTCGGCGGGCAACGGTTCGGCCCAGCACCTGGCGCTGGAGATGTTCAAGAACACCGCCAAGGTGGATCTGCTGCACGTGCCCTACCGCGGCTCCGGCCCGCTGCTGGCCGACCTGATGGGCGGCCAGATCCTGTACAGCTTCGACACCATGGCCGCCGCCACGCCGCATGTGAAAAGCGGCAAGGTGCTGGCGATCGCGCAGACCCGCATCAACCGCTCCAAGGCCTACCCGGATTTGCCCACGCTGCATGACCTGGGCTACCTCGGCTTCGATGCCAGCACCTGGTATGGGTTGGTCGGACCGGGCAAGATGCCTTCGCTTTATGTGCGGCGCATGAACGAGGACGTCAACAAGGTCCTCGAGATGCCCGACGTCAAGGAAAAGCTGGCCGCGGTCGGCGCCGAGGACGCCGGCGGCAGCCCGCTGGATTTCGAGCGCTTCATTGCCGCCGAAACCAAGAAATGGAGCCGGGTGATCAAGGACGCCAAGGTCAAGTACGAAGGCTAGACGCACAAGGGCCGCCGCGGCATCATCCGCCGCGGCCCTTGTCGCGAATGACCATGGCGATGCCGCCGAGGATGGCGATCGAGGACGCCACCAGCCTCAGCGTCAGGTTCTCGCCCAGCAGCACGATGCCGCCGAACGCGGCGATCACGGGGACGCTCAGTTGCACGGTGGCGGCGCTGGTGGCGCTGAGCGAGGGCAGCACCGAATACCAGATCACATAGCCGATGGCCGAAGTGATCGCGCCCGAGGCGAGGGCGTAGGCCACCCCGGCCGGGTCCAGCGTCAGGGCGCCGGCGGCGGCGATGCTCAGCGCGATGCTGAAGGGAACGGCCCGAAGGAAGTTGCCGGCGGTCACGCGGGTCGGATCACCCGCGCCCCGTCCGCGCAACGAGTAGATGCCCCAGGCCACGCCGCTGGCGAGCATCAGCAGGGAGCCCAGCAGCGGCGGCGCCGAGACGCCCGGCAGCACCAGCCAGACCAGGCCGGCGGCCGCCAGCGCCATGCCCGCCGCCTGCGCCATCCGCGGCGTCTTGCCGCTGCGCAGGTCGTGGAGCACCATGGTCACCTGCACCGCACCGAACAGCAGCAGCGCCCCGGTTCCGGCCGGCAGGCTGATGTAGGCGAACGAGAAGCAGGCCGCGTAGGCGAAGAGGGCCAGCCCCGACAGCCAGCGGCCGCCGCCGCTGCCGCTGGTGACGGGTCGCCACTGGGTCAGCAGCCACAGCATGGCCGCCCCCGACGCGAGGCGCACGGTCGTGAAGGTCGCCGCATCGATGGCGGTGTGGGCGAGTGCCAGCCGGCACAGCAGCGAATTGCCGGCGAAGGCCGCCATCGTCAGCGCCGTGAGCAGGATCAAGCGCGCGCGCGACATCTTTCGCGATCCTTCGCATGAGTTCGAGCTGCTTTATAGCAGCGAACCCGCGCGACCATGCCCGGCAGCGTTACGCCTTCCCGGGCTTGTTGCATAGGCCGAGCGCCGCCCGCGCTGAACTTCGCGGTCGAATGGTTCCACCCGATCCAGGCATCCGCATCGGTCGCGAGCCCATCAGCAAGCTCGACGGCCCCGGATGGAAGCAAGGATCGCGCTGCAGGAGGCGACATGATGGCAGGCAAGAGTTCCAGATCGCGGGGCGGCGCGCCCGGCAGCGATGACAAGGAGCGGGACGAATCGGTCGCGGGTGAGGAAGACCCTGGCGCGTCCCTCGACATCGCTGCGGCTGATGCCTCGTTGCCCACGCCCAGCGGCGCCGGCCCGTCGATGAGTCCCGGCGACGAGGCGCCGGCTGGCACCCCCGGCGCCGGCGAGGACCTCTGCCCCGACTGCGGCGGCACGGGCCGGCGCGATGGCAAGGCATGCCGCACCTGCGATGGCACCGGCCGGGTCATCGTAGCGATCGGCGGGGCTTAGCGGGGCTCTGCCAGCCCGAGCCGGCGCAGTTCGCGCTCGCCCTGCGGCGTGACGCGCACCACGCGACTGTGCTTGCTGCGCTCGATCCAGCGCTGGGCGCGGAAGTGCTCCGCCACCGCCGCCCCGAGCGCGCCGCCCAGGTGGTCCTGCCGCTCGGACCAGTCGAGGCAGCGGCAGGCGAACTGGCGCCGCCGCGCGCGCGCTGCTGCCAGGTCCACGCCCAGGGCCGCCAGGGCCTTCTCGCCGCGCGCCGTCACCTCCAGTTGCTTGGGGTCGCCGCCGTCGGCGAGCCAGCCCTTGCGCAGCCACAACGCCAGCAGCCCGGTGCCCAGGCTGCCGGCGAGATGGTCATAGCAAAAGCGTGCTGCGCGGATGGGCTCGTGCGCGGCCGGCGCCGGTGCCTTGCGGCGCGGCGCCACGCGCATCAGCGATTCGACCAGCTGGGCCACCTGCTCGGAAGCGAAGCGGAAGTACTTGTGCCGGCCCTGCGACGCGGCGACCAGCAGGCCGTCGTCCACCAGGCGTTTCAGGTGCGAGGTGGCGGTCGCCGGCTCCACGCCCGTTCCCAGCGCGAGCTCCTTGGCGGTGAGGGCGCGGCCTTCCATGAGCAGCGCCAGCATTCGGATGCGCCGCGCGTCACCGACGGTGGCGGCGATGCGCGCGAGGTCGGGTTCGGATTCCACGCTTTGATCGTACTCGAACTGTTGTTGCTGGACAAAGGCGCAGGGCTTGTCGAAACTAGGGCCTGTTAACGCGTTAACAGGCCCTAACTGCATGACGAACGCCGAGCCCCGCGACCCCATCAGCGCCGTGACGCACGAGCACCCTTACGCGTACTACGCCCGCCTGCGCCGCGAACGTCCGCTCGCCTTCGACGATGCGCTCGGCCTGTGGGTCGCGGCCGGCGCCGCCGCGGTGCGCGCGGCGCTGGCCCATCCGCAGCTGCGCGTGCGGCCCGCGGCCGAGCCCGTGCCGGCGGCGCTCGCGGGCACGCCGCTGGGCGAGGTCTTCGCCTTGCTGGTGCGGATGAACGACGGCGACTTCCATCAGCGGCACCGGCCGGCGGTCCAGGCGCAGGCGGCGAAGTGGGATCGGGCCGGCGTCACCGATGCGGCGAGCGCGGCGGTGCGCGAACTCGCGGGACGCGTTGCCGCCGATCGCTGGCTGGTCCAGGTGCCGGCGCAAGCGATGGCGCGCCTCCTCGGGGTGCCGCCCGGGCAGCGGGACATGACGGTGCAGGCGGTGCTGGATGTGGTCGCGGGCATCGCGCCCCAGGCCACGCCGCGCGCCATCGAGATCGGCAACTCGGCCGCCGACCAGCTGATGGCGCAGGGCGAGCGCCTCGGCCTCGACCGGCCCGGCGCGGCCAACCGCATCGCGCTGATGCAGCAGTCCGTCGATGCGACGGCCGCCCTGGCCGGCAACACCGCCAAGGCCGCGCTGGCGGCAGCCGCGCCGCCCCCGCAGCTCGGGGCGTGGCGCGAACTGGTGGCGCAAGTGCTGGTTGCGGACCCGCCGGTGCACAACACCCGGCGCTTCGCGGCGGCGGACCTCGTGCTCGATGGGCAGGCGATCCGCGCAGGGCAGGGCGTGCTGGTGCTGCTGGCCAGCGCCGTGCAGGAGGAAGCCTCGCCGGCGCTGGCATTCGGCAGCGCGGCCCATGCCTGCCCGGGTGCCGCCATCGCTGCCGAGATCGCGGCGGCGGCCTTGTGCGCCCTGCACGAGCAGGAGTTGCTGCGCCGCATGTTCGGCCGGCCCGCCGGCTATCGGCCGCTGCCCAACGCGCGCATTCCTGCCTTCGAATCCTGAACGTACGGGACGTCAGTGTCCTGTGGGGACGCTAGCCCGCGAGCCCCTTCCAGAGCATGTACGCCGCGAGCAGGTACAGGATGCTCGCGAACATCCGCTTGAGCTTGCCCACGGGCAGCGCATGCGAGGCACGGGCGCCCAGGGGCGCGGTGAACACGCTGACCAGGGCAATCATCGCCAGGCCCGGCAGCCAGATGTAGCCGAAGGAGGTGGGCGGCAGCCCGGCCACCGACTGGCCGGCGATCGCGAAGCCCACGACGTTGGCGACTGCGATCGGAAATCCCAGCGCGGCCGAGGTCGCCACCGCGTTGTGGATGGCCACGTTGCACCAGGCCATGAAGGGCACGCTGATGAAGCCGCCGCCGGCGCCCACCAGGCCCGACAGGAAACCGATCGAGCCGCCGACCGCGAACTGGCCCGCCGTGCTCGGCATCTGCCGGGTGGACCTGGGCTTGCGGTCGCGGAACATCTGGGTGGCCGAGAAGCCGACGAACAGGCCGAAGAAGGTCGCCAGCCAGGAACCCTTGAGCAGCGAGAACACGCCCAGGCTGCCGATCATGCTGCCGACCACGATGCCGGGCGCCAGCCGCCTGAAGATGTCCCAGCGCACATAGCCACGCCGGGCATGGGCGCGCACGCTGGACAAGGAGGTGAACATGATGGTCGCCATCGAGGTCGCGATCGCCATCTTCACCGCCAGGTCCGGCGCGACGCCGCGCCCCGACAGGATGGCCGTGAGGAAGGGCACCATGATCATCCCGCCGCCGATGCCCAGCAGGCCCGCCAGGAAGCCCGTGCAGACGCCGAGCAGGGCGAGTTCGATGACGAGTTGCGGCGCCAGCATGCGCTGATGTTTCCTATTGCGGAGCTTGCGCAGCGGGCGCAAAAAAAGTCACGGCGAAGGCGCAGGGCGCTTCGCCGTGACGGGTGTAGGTGTCTGTGGTGCTCACCGAGCCGCATCCTGAACCGGAGTTCAGGTGGGCGAGGTCAACTTGGCGTTGGGTTCATCTGACGCGAGATGATCACGCTCACCAAGCGATGTTCCAAGCCCGTGCTCTAAGAGCATTGGTTCAAGGAAATATAAAGCCCGGCAATACACCGCAGACGGAGGTCATTGTAGGTCGTCGCACGCCGCGTGGGGCCGATCGCCGTACGCCGGCAAGGATGAATGATTCCGGGAATTGACAGCGCTGCGGGAAGCCGAACTGTGTCGCGCGGCTCGCGTGCCGTTTCAAATCAGCCGGCCGTCGTCCCCGAGCGCGTTATCGAGCCGCTGCCGCAGGCCGTCGAGGCGGGGGTCGAATGCGTCTTCCGCGCTGGCCGACGGCACGGAGGCCGGGGCCAGCGCACGTTCGCTGAAGTCGAACGCCAGGTTGAGCGCTGCGAGCACCGCGATGCGGTCGCGCGCCTTGACCTTGGCCGCGTCGCGGATCCTGCACATCGCCGTGTCGACTTTTTCCACGGCTTCCAGCATTCGCTGCTCGCCCCCGTCGGGGCAGGCGAGCAGGTAGCTCTGGCCCATGATCTGGACCTCGAGTTGCTTCATCAGGCAGGACTCTTGATTTCGGGCAGGCGCTCGAGCAGCGCATCGACGCGCGCGCGGGCCGCGGACAGGCGTGACTTCAGGGAGTCGCGCTCGTGGGTGAGCACCTCCACCTGCTGCGTGAGCAACGCGTTGGTCCGCTGCAATTCTTCATAGCGCACCAGCAGGCGCTCCACGCGCTCGGCAATCTGCTCGATCTGGGCAGCACTCATGCGAGGGAATTGTAGGGTTTTGTGACAGATTTCAACGTAAAATGTCCACGTTGGTGCTCGCGGTGTGGTTCACATGCCGCAGTTCAACGGGAAGCAGGGCGCAAAGCGTGTCGAACGCGTTGCCAACCTGCGCTGCCCCCGCAACGGTAAGCGGTCGAGGGCTGCGTCCTTCATGGACCAGTCCTCCGTTTCATCCAAGACAAGCCACTGGGCGCGTGACGAACAAGCGCGCCTGGGAAGGCGATGAAATCGCTCCGCCAGCCCGGATACCGGCCAACAAGGTGGTGGTGCCGCTCGCGGCGCCGCCGTGTTGCCATGTCGCCGGCGGGGAAGCCGGTGGAGATGAAACTTGTCCAAACCTGCACTCCAGGCACTTCCGGTGTCTTTGTTCCTGGCCGCTTCGGTGGCCCTGCCCGCCGTCGCGCAACCCAGTGTCGCGCTCAAGCCCGTGGTCGTGACGGCCACGCGCTTTCCCGAACTGGCCGACTCGCTGCCGTTCGGCGTCAGCGTGATCACCGCCGATGAAATCCGGCGCTCCGGCGCCACCACCGTCAACGAGGCGCTGGTGCGCGTGCTCGGCGTCGTGGGCCGGCTCGACCTGCTGGGTGGCGGCGAATACCAGATCGACCTGCGCGGCTTCGGCGCCACGGCCGATGTCAACCAGGTCGTCATCGTCGACGGCGTGCGCCTGTCCGAAGCCGACCTGGGGGGCACGCGCCTGTCCGGCATCCCGATCGAATCCGTGGAGCGCATCGAGGTGCTGCGCGGCAGCGGCGCCGTGCTGTACGGCGAAGGCGCCACCGCCGGCGTGATCGTCGTCACCACCCGGTCCGGCGCCGGCAAGGAGCGCGCAGCTGGCGGCACCGCCTATGTGGGCGCCGGCACCTACGGCCTGCGCGACCTGCGCGCCACCGGCAATGTCGGCGGGCAGGGCTTCTCGCTCGACGTGTCGGGACAGAAGCGCGACACCGACGGCCATCGCGACAACTTCCAGTCCAGCATGGATGCCGCCTCGGCCACCGGGCAGTGGAGCAACGAATGGCTGCGCCTGGGCGCGCGCTATGTGCACGATGCGCTGGACACTGGCCTGCCGGGCGCGCTCACCGCCGCGCAGTACGAGGCCAACCCGCGGCAGAGCAACACGCCCAACGACCACGCGAGCACGCGCAACTCGCGCGGCAGCGTGTTCGGCGAAGCGCAACTCGGCTCCTGGCAGGTGGCCCTGGACGCCGGAAAGCGCGAGCGCACGCTGCGCAGCCTGAACAACGGCTTCGCCTTCGACTACGACATCGAAGCGGAGAACTACGCGCTGCGGGCACGGAACCAATCCGCGCTGGGCACGGCGAGCAATGTGCTGCTGGCGGGGTTCGATGGCCAGCGCTGGTCGCGCGACGTGCTCGGCCTGTTCGGATCGACCGCGCAGCAGCGCACGAGGGCCTTCTACCTGAAGGACGACCTGACGCTGGCGGCCGGCACCCGCCTGGCCCTGGGAGTGCGCAGCGAGCGCGCCGACAAGGAGGTCAGCACCACCCCGGGCGGCGTCGACGATCGCCAGGACGCCTGGGAACTGGGGGTGAGCCAGCCGCTCATGCGGGGCGTGACCGCCTACGGCCGGCTGGGGCGCTCCTTCCGATTTCCCAACGTCGATGAGTTCAGCTTCGCGTCGCCCGGCATTCTCGAGCCCCAGACCTCGCGCGACTACGAGATGGGGCTGCGCTGGAACCATGCCACGGGGCGCGTGGACGCGCGCCTGTACCGCAGCGACCTGACCAACGAGATCGGGTTCGACCCGAACGCGCCCGGGCCCTTCGGCTTTCCCGGCGCCAACACCAACTTCGACCCGACGCGCCGCCAGGGGCTCGAGCTGGACGCCACGCAGCAGGCCAGCGCCGCGCTGGCCCTGCGGGTGAATGCCGCGCTGCGGGAGGCCAAGTTCCGCTCCGGGCCCTATGCGGGCAAGGACATCCCGCTGGCACCGAGCCAGACCCTCGCGCTGCGTGCCGACTGGACGCCGTTGCCGGCGCATCGCCTCAGCGGCGGCATCATCTGGGTATCCTCACAGCATCCGGACTTCCAGAACGCCTGCACGATGCCGTCGTACACGACCATCGACGCCCGCTACAGCTACCTGTGGCGCTGGGCTGAGCTGTCGCTGTCCGTGAGCAATCTCGCCGATCGCAAGTTCTACACCCAGGCCTTCGCCTGCGACGCGGGCACCACGACCTCGATCTACCCGGAAGCCGGGCGCGCGTTTGTCGCGTCCCTGCGGGCTTCGTTCTAGGCACCATGCTGGCCATTCCGCGCGGACCCCAACGCATCGTCTGCCTCACCGAGGAAGCGACGGAATGGCTGTACCTGCTGGGCGAGGAGGGGCGCATCGCCGGCATCTCCGGCTACACGGTGCGGCCGCGCCGCGCCCGCCAGGAAAAGCCCAAGGTGAGCGCTTTCCTGTCGGCGAAGATCGACAAGATCCTCGAGTTGCGGCCGGACTGCGTGTTCGGTTTTTCCGACCTGCAGGCCGACATCGCGGCCGAGCTGGTGCGCAAGGGCGTGCAGGTCACCATCTTCAACCAGCGCAGCGTGGAGGAGATCTTCGCCATGCTGTACCAGGTGGCTGCCATGGTCGGCCGCGCGGGCGATGGGCTCGAGCTGCTGGAGGGCATGCGCGCGCGCCTGCTGGAAATCGAGGCCGCCGGCCGGGCGCTACCGCGCCGGCCGCGCGTGTTCTTCGAGGAGTGGGACCAGCCGCACATCAGCGCCATCCGCTGGGTCTCGCAGCTGGTGGGCATCGCCGGCGGTGACGACGTGTTCCCCGAGCTGGCGGTGCAGCCGATGGGGAAGGACCGCATCATTGCCGACGGCGCCGAGATCGTGCGCCGCAACCCCGACATCGTGATCGGGTCCTGGTGCGGCAAGAAGTTCCGCGCCGAGGCGGTGGCGGCGCGACCCGGCTGGCAGGCGGTGAACGCCGTGCAGGGCGGCCAGCTGTTCGAGATCAAATCCGCCGACATCCTGCAGCCCGGCCCGGCGGCGCTGACCGATGGCGTCGAGCAGTTGCATCGCATCATCCTGGACTGGAGTGCAGCCCATGGCTGAACTGCGCGTGGCCCGCAGCGAACTGATCCTCGGCGGCCAGAAGAGCGGCAAGACGGCGCGCGCCGAGGCGCTGGCGGCGGCGTGGCTGGACGCCGGGTCCGGCCATCGCGCGGTCTACATTGCTACCGCGCAGGCCTGGGATGAGGAAATGCGCGAACGCATTGCGCGCCACCGGCGCGACCGGGCGCAGCGCGTGCCGGCGATGGAGACGGTGGAGGAACCGACCGAGCTGGCCCGTGCCATCGGCGCTCACAGCCGCGCTGACACGCTGGTCGTCGTCGATTGCCTGACCCTGTGGCTGACCGCCCGCATGCTGCCGGCTGCCGGCGCCGCGCAACCGACGTTCAGCGACGACCCCGACACCGCGATCGCGCGCGCGGTCGCCGCCGCCGCCGGCCCGCTGGTGCTGGTGAGCAACGAGATCGGCCTGGGCGTGATCCCTCTCGGGCCGGAGAACCGCAGCTTCGTCGATGCGCTGGGCCGGCTGAACCAGCAGGCCGCGCGCGCCTGCGAACGCGTCACGCTGATGGCCGCGGGCCTGCCACTGCTGCTGAAGGGTCGGCCATGAGCCGCACGGCCGCTCCGAAGGCTCATAGCACCGCAGCCCGCAAGGGCGGAGGTTGTCTATGAGCCGCACGGCCGCTCCGAAGGCTCATAGCACCGCAGCCCGCAAGGGCGGAGGTTGTCCAATGAGGAAGACGCTCGCGCTGCTGGCCCTGCTGCTGGCGCTGCCCGTGGCCGCGCAGCTGCAGGTCACCGACGATCGCGGCGTGACGGTGAGCTTCGCGCGCTCGCCGCAGCGGGTGGTGAGCCTGTTGCCCTCGCTGACCGAGTCGGTGTGTGCCCTGGGCGAGTGCCGGCGGCTGGTCGGCGTCGACCGCTTCTCCAATTTTCCGGCGACGGTGCGCGACCTGCCGAAAGTCGGCGGCGGCATCGACCCCAACATCGAAGCGGTGGTGGCGCTGCGGCCCGAGGTGGTGCTGATCGCCACCTCGTCGCGCGGCGCGCAGCGCCTGGAGTCGCTGGGGGTGAAGGTGCTGGCGCTGGAGCCGCATACCTCCGCCGACGCGCGGCGCGTGCTGGAGCGGCTCGGCCAGTTACTGGAGGTGCCCGATGCGCAGCGCGTCTGGCGCGAGATCGATGCCGGCGTGGCGGCGGCCGCGCAGTCGCTGCCGCCTTCGGCGCGCAACCTGCGCGTGTACTACGAGGTGAGCCGCGGTCCCTATGCGGCCGGCCCGGCCTCCTTCCTGGGCGAATTACTGCAGCGCCTGGGCGCGCGCAACATCATCGACCCGGAGCTGGGGCCGTTTCCGCAGATCAACCCGGAGTTCGTCGTGCGCGCCGATCCCGACGTGATCATGGCCGGCGACAGCGAGGCGCAGGGACTGGCGCAGCGGCCCGGTTGGGCCGGCTTGCGTGCCCTGCGCAGCGGACGGGTGTGCCTGTTCAGCCCCGACGAGTCCGACGTGCTGCTGCGCCCGGGCCCGCGCATGCCCGAAGCGGCACGGCTGCTGGCGCGTTGCCTGGCGCATCCTTCCGGCATGAAGAGGCGCGGATGAGCGTCGTGATGCAAGCCGACCGCCGTGGACTGGGCCTGGGGCTGGCCATGCTGCTGGCGGCGGCCGTGCTGCTGGCGGTCGGCGTCAGCGTGGGCAGCACCGGCCTGGCCGGCTTGCTGGACGCGCGGCAGGACCCGGTGGCCTGGCAGATCGTGCGCGACATCCGCCTGCCGCGCACCCTGGGGGCCTGGGCGGCCGGGGCCCTGCTCGGCGTGGCGGGGGCGGTGGCGCAGGGGCTGTTCCGCAACCCGCTGGCCGATCCTTACCTGCTGGGCAGCGCCTCGGGTGCGGCGCTGGGCGTGGCGCTGGCGCTGGTGCTCACCGGCCTGTCGCCCTTCGCGACCGAGTGGGTGGTGCGCCTGGGGCTGACGGGCGCGGCCTTCGGCGGCGCGGTGGCCGGCGTGCTGCTCACGCTGGTGCTCGCCAGCGGCGTGGTGCACACGCTTCGCCTGCTGCTGTCGGGCGTGGTGGTCGGCGTGGTGCTGGGCGCCGCGCGCGACCTGGTGACGCTGGCCAACCCCGACATCCTGCAGGCCATGCAGTCCTTCATGCTGGGCAGCACCGGCTTCGTCGGCTGGAGCGCCTGTGCGGTGATGCTGGTATTGCTGTTGCCCATGCTCGCGGTGGCCTGGTCCCTGGGCCGCACGCTCGATGCGCTGGCGCTGGGCGAAGCCACGGCCGCCAGCCTCGGCTTGCCGCTGCCGGCGATGCGCGCGGCGCTGGTCGGTGTGATCGCACTGGCCACGGGCGCCTCCGTCGCCCAGACCGGCCTGATCGCCTTCGTAGGGCTGGCGGCGCCGCACCTGGTGCGTTCGCTGGCGCCGGTGCCGTACGGCCGCCTGGTGGTGCTCTCGGCGCTGGCGGGCGGGCTGCTGCTGATGGCCGCGGACGTGCTGGCGCGATGGCTGATCGCGCCGCAGGAGTTGCCCGTGGGCGTGCTCACGGGCGTGCTGGGCGGCAGCTACCTGCTGTGGCTGATGCACCGGCGCTCGCGCCAGGGACGTCTGTCATGAGCCGCACGGCCGCTCCGAAGGCTCATGGCACCGCAGCCCGCAAGGGCGGAGGTATCCAATGAGCGCGGCTCTGGCCCTGGAAGCGCGGGCGGTGGATGCGGGTCTGGGGGCCGGCCGCCACCGGCGCGAGGTGCTGCGCGCGGTTGACCTCGGGCTCGCCGCGGGCCGCTGGACCAGCATTGTCGGACCCAACGGCGCCGGCAAGTCCACGCTGTTGCGCGTGCTGGCCGGGCTGCTGCCGCACGGCGGCCAGGTGCTGCTGCAAGGACGCGCGCTCGACACGCTGGGCCCGCGCGAGCGCGCCCGCACGCTGTGCTGGCTGGGGCAGAACGAAGGCGTGGCCGACGACCTCACCGTCTACGACGTCGCCATGCTGGGCCGGCTGCCGCACCGCGCCTGGCTGGCGCCGCCGGGCGCGGCCGACCGCGCCGCGGTGGAGCAGGCGCTGCGCGCCACCCAGGCCTGGGACTGGCGTGAACGCCTGCTCGGCCGCCTGTCCGGCGGCGAGCGCCAGCGCGTGCTGCTGGCCCGCGCACTGGCGGTGCAGGCCGACGTGCTGCTGATGGACGAGCCGCTGGCCAACCTCGACCCGCCGCACCAGGCCGACTGGCTGGCGCTGGTGCGCGCGCTGGTGCGCGAGGGCCGCACGGTGGTCAGCGTGCTGCACGAGATTTCGCACGCGCTGCAGGCCGACGACATGGTGGTGATGGCCAACGGCCGCATCGTGCACCAGGGCGCCTGCGCCGATGCGGCGACGCACGGGGCGCTGGCGCAGGTGTTCGACCACCGCGTGCAGGTGCGGGCGCTGGAGGGCCAATGGCTGGCCCTGCCGGCGGACAACAAAGGGCAGCAGGGGAGGGCAGTCGAATGAAAGACAAGGCACGGTGCGTGATGGTGATGGGCACCACCAGCAGCGCGGGCAAGAGCTGGCTCGCCAGCGCACTCTGCCGCTGGTATGCGCGCCAGGGGCTGAAGGTGGCGCCGTTCAAGGCGCAGAACATGAGCAACAACGCGCGCGTGGTCCCCGGCGGCGAGATCGGCAGCGCCCAGTACTTCCAGGCATTGGCCGCGCGCGCGCAGCCCGACGCCCGCATGAACCCGCTGCTGCTCAAGCCCGAGCGCGACGACCACAGCCAGGTGGTGCTGTTCGGCCGTGTCGACGAGGAGCTGACCCGCAAGCCCTGGCGCGGCCGCAGCGCCAGCGTCTGGCCGGCGGTCGCCGGTGCGCTCGACGAACTGCGGGCGGACAACGACGTGGTCGTGATCGAGGGCGCCGGCTCGCCGGCCGAGATCAACCTGCAGGCCGACGACATCGTCAACCTGTGGGTGGCGCGCCATGCCGACGCGGCCTGCCTGCTGGTGTCCGACATCGACCGCGGCGGCGCCTTCGCGCATCTGTACGGCACCTGGGCGCTGTTGCCCGAGGCGGACCGCCGCCGCATCCGCGGCTTCGTGCTGAACAAATTCCGCGGCGACGCCCAGCTGCTGAAGCCGGCGCCGCAGATGCTGCAGGACCTCACCGGCGTGCCCACGGTCGCCACCCTGCCCATGTGGCGCGACCACGGCCTGCCGGAAGAGGACGGCTGGTACGGACACGCGTTCGCCCAGCCTGTGCACGGCGCGCCGCAGCGCACCGTCGCCATCGTCGCCTATCCGCGCATCAGCAACCTCGACGAATTCCAGCCGCTGGCCAACCTGCCGGGGGTGCAGCTGGTGTGGGCCCGCAGCCCCGCCGAGCTCGCCGGCGCCGACTGGATCGTGCTGCCCGGCTCCAAGCACACCAGCAGCGACCTGGCCTGGCTGCGGACGCAGGGCCTGGACCGCTCGATCGCCGCCCACGCGGGCGCCGGCCGGCCGGTGCTGGGCGTGTGCGGCGGGCTGCAGATGCTGGGCGAGGCGCTGGTCGATCCCCACGGCATCGACGGCAACGCGCCCGGGCTCGGCCTGCTGCCGCTGGTCACGCAGTTCGCGCCGGACAAGACGGTGCAGCGCACCTGGGCGCGCTTCGCGCCGCTGGCCGGTCCGTGGGCGGCGCTGTCGCACGTGGAAGTCGGCGGCTACGAGATCCACCACGGCCACACTGCGCAGCATCCGGGCATGGCCCCGGCCCGCGCAGTGCTGCCGCACGCGCTCGGCTGGCAGAACGACCGCGGCAATGTGCTGGGCCTGTACCTGCACGGCCTGTTCGAAGACCCGGCCGTGCTGCACGCCCTGTTCGGAGCCGCCGCGCCCACGCTGGACACCGTGTTCGACGGCCTGGCGGATTTCATCGACCGTCATTTCGAGCCCGGCGTGCTTCACGGGCTCATCGCTTCTCCCTGACATCCATGCATATCGACGACATCCACAACCCTGTGCTGGCCGCGCGGCTGCAGCATAGGATCGACCGCAAGACCAAACCCCTGGGCGCGCTCGGCCGGCTGGAGACACTGGCCTTGCAGCTCGGCCTGATCCTGGGCAGCGAAACGCCGCAGCTGCGCGAGGCGCAGGTGCTGGTTTGCGCCGGTGACCATGGCCTGGCCGCCCGCGGCGTGTCGGCCTATCCGAGCGACGTCACCTGGCAGATGGTGGAGAACTTCCTCGCCGGCGGCGCCGCCGTGAGCGTGCTGGCGCGCCAGCATGGGCTGGCGCTGACGGTGGTGGACTGCGGCGTGCGCCACGACTTCGCGCCGCGCCCCGGGCTGCTGTCGCGCAAACTCGGGCCCGGCACCGCCGACAGCGCGCAAGGCCCGGCGATGAGCGCGGCGCAATGCGAGCAGGCCATCGCCAACGGCCGCGCGATCGTCGCCCAGCTGCCCGGCAATGCCGTGCTGCTGGGCGAGATGGGCATCGGCAACACCTCGGCCGCCTCGCTGCTGCTGGCTGCGCTCACCGGCCATCCGCTGGCCGACTGCGTGGGCGCGGGCACCGGCCTGGACGAGGCCGGCATGGCGCGCAAGCGCGCCCTGCTGGCGCAGGTGCTGGAGCGGCATGCGGGCGCGCGCGCGCCGCTGGAGGCGCTGGCGGCTTTCGGCGGCTTCGAGATCGCGACGCTGGTGGGCGCGGTGCTGCAGGCCGCGGCTGAACGGCGCGTGATCGTGGTCGATGGGTTCATTTCCAGCGCCGCGGTGCTGGTGGCCACCCGGCTGGCGCCGCAGGTGACCCAGCGCTGCGTGTTCTCGCACCGCTCGGACGAATGCGGCCATGGCCTGATGCTGCGCCACCTGGGGCCGGACCCGCAGACGCCGGCGCGTGCCTTGCTCGACATGGGGCTGCGCCTGGGCGAAGGCTCGGGCGCGGTGCTGGCCTGGCCGCTGCTGCAATCGGCCTGCGCGATCCTGGCCGAGATGGCCAGCTTCGAATCGGCCGGCGTGTCCGACAAGGACAGCTGATGGGCCCCTTGCGGCACTGGCTGCTTGCCCTCCAGTTCTTCACCCGTGTGCCGGTCACCGGGCGCTTGGCGGCGTGGGTCGGCTACAGCCCGGCGATGCTGCGCGCCAGCGCCGCGCATTTCCCCGGGATCGGCGTGCTGGTGGGCCTGCTCGCCGCGGGTGTCGCCGCCGGCCTGCTGGCGCTGTTGCCGCGGGGCCCGTTCGCGCCGCTGGTGGCCGCGGTGCTGTCCACCATCGCCACCGTCCTGTTCACCGGCGCGCTGCACGAGGATGGGCTGGCCGACGTCGCCGATGGCCTGGGCGGCGCCTTCGAGCGCCAGCGCGCGCTGGAAATCATGAAGGACTCGCGCATCGGCAGCTACGGCGCGCTGGCGGTCGCCCTGGCGCTGGCCGCCAAGGTGTCGCTGCTGGCGCTGCTCGGTTCGGTGGACGTGCGCGTGCTGTGCGCCGGGCTGGTGCTGGCGCACGTGCTCTCGCGCGCCTGGCCCTTGCTGCTGATCCGCTGGCTGCCCTATGTCGGCGATGAGGGCGGCAGCAAATCCAAGCCCATGGCGGACGCGATCGGCACGGCCACACTGGTCGCGGCCTTCGCCTGGGTGGCCCTCGCCGGTGCCGCCGTGGCCGCGCTGCAAGGCCCGGCGTTCCTGATCGCGCCGGTGCTCGGTTCGGCGTTGGCGCTGGTCTGGATGGCGCGCCTGTTCGCGCGCCGCCTGCAAGGCTTTACCGGTGACTGCCTGGGCGCTGCCCAGCAGGCCTGCGAGATCGCCTGCTACCTGGGCATGGCGCTGGCCGCATGAAGCTCTGGCTGGTGCGTCACGCGCTGCCGGTCGTGGCCGAGGGCGTGTGCTACGGCGCCAGTGACGTGCCGGCCGATGACCAGGCCACGCGCGAGGCGGCGCAGCGGCTGGCGGCCGGCTTGCCGCCTGGACTGGCCGTGAGCAGCTCGCCGCTGGCACGCTGCCTCCAGTTGGCCGACGCGTTGCAGGGACTGCGTTCCGACCTCGCGTATCGCAGCGACGCACGCCTGTCGGAGATGAATTTCGGCGCCTGGGAGCAACAGCGCTGGGACGCCATCGCCCCGGCAGAGTTCGAGCGCTGGACCGCGGACTTCGCCCACCATGCCTGCGGCGGCGGCGAATCGGTGGCGCAGCTGATGGCGCGCGCGGCCGCGGCGCTGGCGGAGGCGCGCCATCGTGGTGCGGACTCGCTGTGGATCACGCACGCCGGCGTCATCCGCGCGGTTTCGCTGCTGGCCGCGGGCGTGACGTTGCCGCGCAACGCCGCCGACTGGCCGCGCGAGGGCCTGGGTTTCGGCCAGGCCGCCTGCATCCAGCTTGTCTGACATCATCTCAGGGAAAACGCCGTAATACCTGCGTGTTGTGCGCGGCGCATTGGCGGTCTATGCTTGGGCCACCTCGCGACGCGGAGAACGCCATGTACAAGCGAATTCTGTTGGCTTACGACGGTTCGGATGCCGGCCAGAAGGCCTTGCTGGATTGCCAGGAAATCGCGCAGTGGAGCCGCTCCGAGCTCTTCCTCATCGCGGTGATGCCTTCGGCCATGAGTTTCGTGGGCCTGGAAGGCGGGGTGTACGACATCGAACTCGAAGAGCGCGAAAAGCAGAAGCACCAGGCCATCCTCGACGATGGCGTGCGGCGGCTGTCCGGCATCGGCGCCTCGGCGCGCGGCGAAGTCGTGGTGGGCGAAGCGGTGGACGAGATCACCAAATACGCCCGCAAGGTCGATGCGAACCTGGTCGTCGTCGGCCACAAGCACCTGGACAGCTGGGCCGCGCGCTGGTGGCGCGGCTCCATCTCCGGTGCGCTGATCGAGCACGCGCCCTGCAGCGTGCTCGTTGTCATCACGCAGTAGAACAGCTTCACCTTACCTGCCATGCCCAAAGCCCCTGCCTCTGGCCGGGCGCCCGGCCGTTCCGTCGCGCAGGCTCAATACCGCCAGCGCGCGCCGCACTATGACGCCGAACTGCTGGTGTTCGAGCCGGTCCGCGCGCACGCCATCGCGCTGCTCGGGCTGCGGCCGGGCGAGCAGGTGCTGGATGTGGGCTGCGGCACGGGACTGAGCTTCGACGGCCTTCGCAGCCGGGTGGGTCCGCGCGGCCGGATCACCGGGATCGAGCAATGCCCCGAGATGCTGGCGCGGGCCGAGGCGCGCGTGGCGGCATGCCACTGGGGCAACGTGGAACTGGTGGAGGCCGCGGCGTCGGAGGCCGAGTTCCAGGGCCTGGCCGATGCGGCCCTGTTCCATTTCACGCACGACATCCTGCGCCACGAGCCCTCGCTGGACAACGTGCTGGCGCACCTCAAGCCGGGCGCGCGCGTCGTCGCCGTCGGCCTGCAATGGGCGCCGCCCTGGGCCTGGGCCGCCAACGGCTTCGTGATGGCGGCGGCCATGTATTCCGTCAGCCGCCTCGACGGCCTGGTGCGTCCCTGGGAACTGCTGGCCGCGCGGCTCGAGGATGTCGAGGTCGAAAGCACGGGCTTCGGCGCGATCTTCCTGCTGCGTGGGCTTCACGCGCCCCGAGCGCATTGACGCCCAGTGAGCGCCGGGTAAATCGAGGGTAAATCCTCAGTAAAGTTCCTGCCCGCGAGCAGGGCCTGATTACTTTCGCGTGCGCGACCGGCCGATTCGTGAGGCATCATCTTTGGCGAAAGCCAGCGCCATCACAAGGAAGCCCATGGATCCGACGCCCGAGACGCGCAGCGAAGCGCGCCCGTCCGAACAGCCCTCGCCGCCGGCGCGGCGAATCAGCCGGCGCGCCACGCTGATCGGCAGCGTGATCGCGCTGCTGGTGGTGGCGGGCCTGGCGTGGCTGGCCTGGGACCTCACGCGTCCCGGGGCACCGCAAGCGGCTGGCGGCGCGCGGCAGGGCGCGCCGGGCGCCAACGGCTTCGGCGGCCCGGGTGGCGCGCGCGTGCCGCCGACCACGGTCGGCGTCGCCACCGCCGAGCGCGCCGACATCCCGATCGTGGTCGAGGCCCTGGGCACGGTGGTGCCGCAGGCGATGGTGCGGGTGCGGCCGCAGGTCTCCGGCGTTCTGCAGCAGGTGCTGTTCAAGGAAGGACAGATGGTCAGGAAGGGCGAGGTGCTTGCCGTGATCGACCCGCGCCAGTTCGACATGGCGCTGCAGCAGGCCACCGGCCAGCGCATGAAGGACGAGGCGCAGCTGGCGGCGGCGCGCGTCACGCTGGAGCGCTATCGCACGCTGCTGCGGCAGGATTCCATCGCGCGCCAGGACGTGGACACGCAGGAGGCGCAGGTCAAGCAGCTGGAAGCCGCGCTGGTGGTGGACAAGGCCAACGAGGGCACGGCGCGCCTGAACCTGGAGTACACGCGCATCACCGCGCCCGTGGCCGGCCGCGCCGGCCTGCGCACGGTGGATGCCGGCAACCTGGTGACGCCCAGCGACGCCAACGGCGTGGCCCTGATCACCCAGCTGTCGCCGATCGACGTGGAGTTCGCGATCCCGCAGGACCTGGCGCCCGAGATCATGAACAGCGCCGGCAAGCCGATGGAAGCCAAGGCGCTGGACCGCACGCGCGCCAACGTGCTGGACACGGGCGCCTTCGCATCGCTGGACAACCAGGTCGACACCCAGACCGGCACCGTGCGCGCCAAGGCCCGCTTCGACAACCGCCGCGGCCAGCTCTTTCCCAGCCAGTTCGTCAACGTGCAGCTGAACGTGCGCACCATACGCGATGCGGTCGTGGTGCCGGTGGCCGCGGTGCGCCGCGGCAGCGGCGGCGATTTCGTGTTCGTGCTCAAGGAGGACCGCACGGTGGCGATCCGGCCGGTCAAGACCGGCCAGGCCACGGTGGACCGCATGCAGATCGCCAACGGCCTGCAGTTGGGCGAGCGGGTGATCACCGAAGGCGCCGACCGCCTGCGTGACGGCTCGCGCGTGATCCTGCCGGGCGATGCGCCGGCCACCGGCGCCCAGGGTTCCGGGCGGCGGCGCGCCGCTTCGGGCGCGGGCACGCCGCAAGCGCCGGCCTCGGCCCCGGGCGATTCGCAGACGCCGGCGGCCGCAGCGGCCGCACCCCAGGTGGCTGCGCGCGGCTCGGCGCCCGCTGCGGGCAAGTCTTCCCCGGCAGCGGCAGCGGCGGCGACGGCTGCGCCCAGCCAAGCCACCGCCACGGCGCAGGCCGCGCCGGCGGGCGACAAGCCCACCGCCGAACAGCGCCAACGCATGCTCGACGCGGTGAAGGACGACCCCGAGCAACTCGAGCGGCGCAAGCGCTTCCTCGACGCGATCGACCGCGGCGATCCGCAGGCGCTGGAGCGCTGGCGCTCGATGCAGCAGCGCCGGCGCGAAGGGGGCGGTCAATGAGCGCTGTTTTCGCTCCCTCCCCCTCCGGGGGAGGGCGGGGGTGGGGGCGCTCGCTCGCTCGCCCAATTGCGCAGCGCCCCCATCCCAGCCTTCCCCCGAAGGGGGAAGGAGCTTCTCTTTAGCCTTCCCATGAGCCCGTCCCGTCCCTTCATCCAGCGGCCGGTCGCCACCGCGCTGCTGATGCTGGCCATCGTGCTGGCCGGCCTGGTGGGCTTCCGCTTCCTGCCGCTGTCGGCGCTGCCGCAGGTCGACTACCCGACCATCCAGGTGCAGACGCTGTACCCGGGCGCCAGCCCCGAGGTGATGGCGCAGACCGTCACGGCGCCGCTGGAGCGCCAGTTCGGGCAGATGCCGGGGCTGGCGCGCATGAGTTCCACCAGCGCAGCCGGCGTCTCCATCGTGACGCTGCAGTTCAGCCTGGGCCTGGCGCTGGATGTGGCCGAACAGCAGGTGCAGGCGGCGATCAACGCCAGCGGCACGCTGCTGCCGGCCGACCTGCCGGCGCCGCCGGTCTATGCCAAGGTGAACCCGGCCGACGCACCGGTGCTGTCGGTGGCGTTGACCTCCGACACCCTGCCGCTGACCGAGGTGCAAAACATCGCCAACACGCGGCTGGCGCTGAAGATCAGCCAGGTCAACGGCGTCGGCCTGGTCACGCTTTCGGGCGGCCAGCGCCCGGCAGTGCGCATCCAGGTGGACACGCGCGCGCTGGCGTCCTACGGCCTGTCGCTGTCCGACGTGCGCACGGCCATCACCGGTTCCAACGCGAACGGGGCCAAGGGCAGCATTGACGGCCCGACGCGCGCCTACACCATCAATGCCAACGACCAGCTGATGACCGCGGCCGACTACCAGAGCCTGGTGGTGGCCTACCGCAACGGCGCGCCGGTGCGCGTGTCCGACATCGCGCGCGCGGTGGAAAGCGCCGAGAACGTGCAGCTGGGCGCCTGGGCCGTGGTCGGCGGCCAGCTCAAGCCGGCGGTGATCCTGAACGTGCAGCGGCAACCGGGCGCCAACGTGATCGCCACCGTCGATGCGATCAAGCAGCGCCTGCCCGAGTTGACGGCGGGCCTGCCGGCCGCGGTCCATGCGGAGGTGCTGAGCGACCGCACGACCGGTATCCGCGCTTCGGTCCATCACGTGCAGCTGGAACTGGCGCTGGCCGTGGTGCTGGTGGTGCTGGTGATCTTCGCCTTCCTGCACAGCCCGCGCGCCACGGTGATCGCCAGCCTCGCGGTGCCCATTTCGCTGGTGGGCACCTGCGGCGCCATGTACCTGCTCGGCTACAGCCTGAACAACCTGTCGCTGATGGCGCTGACCATCGCCACCGGCTTCGTGGTGGACGATGCCATCGTCATGATCGAGAACATCTCCCGGCACATCGAGGAGGGCAAGCCACCGCTGCAGGCGGCCTACCAGGGCGCGAGCGAGATCGGCTTCACCATCATCTCGCTGACGGTGTCACTGATCGCGGTGCTGATCCCGCTGCTGTTCATGGGGGACGTGGTGGGCCGGCTGTTCCGCGAGTTCGCGATGACCCTGGCGATCACCATCCTGATCTCCGCGGTGGTGTCGCTGACGCTGGTGCCCATGATGTCGGGCCGCTGGCTGGTCGCCCACCCGGGCGGCGAGACGGGTTGGGGCGGGCGCCTGCAGCGCCGCTTCGACCAGCTGATCGCCAGCTACGACCGCTGGCTCGGCTGGGTGCTGGACCGGCAACCCCTGACCTTGCTGGTGGCGCTGGCAACGCTGGTGCTCACGGTGCTCCTCTACGTCTTCATGCCCAAGGGCCTGTTCCCCACGCAGGACACCGGCCAGTTGCAGGCGCGCGTGCAGGCGGCGCAGTCGGTGTCGTATCCCGCGATGGCGGCGCTGCAGCAGGAAGTGGCGCGCGCGATCATGGAAGACCCCGACGTCGAATCGCACTCGAGCTTCGTCGGCGTGGACGCGGCCAACAACACCATGCTGCACACCGGCCGCATGCTGATCAACCTGCGCCGCGGCCACGGCGATCAGGACCTGCTGATGCAGCGCCTGCGCGATCGCGCCCACGCCGTGCCGGGCGCCACGCTCTACCTGCAGCCGACGCAGGACCTGACCATCGATGCGGAAACCGGCCCCACGCAGTACCGCTTCGCGCTGGAGGGCGCCGACAATGCGGTGGTCTCCGACTGGGCGGCCCGCCTGGTGCAGCAGCTTCAGTCGGTGCACCAGGTGCGCAACGTGAGCACCGACGCCGGCGCGACCGGTGCGGCGGTGTATGTGGAGATCGACCGCGACACGGCGGCGCGCCTGAACATCACCGCCTCGGCGATCGACGACGCCCTCTACAGCGCCTTCGGCCAGCGCATCGTCTCCACCATCTTCACCCAGACCAACCAGTACCGGGTGATCCTGGAGGCACGGCCGGACAGCTCGGCCTCGCCGGCCTCGCTGGGCATGGTGCAGCTCAAGACCGCCTCGGGCGACACCACGCCGCTGTCGGCCATCGCGCGGATCGTGGAGCGGCGCGCGCCGCTGCAGATCACCCACGTGGCGCAATACCCGGCGACGACCGTGAATTTCGACGCTGCGCCGGGGGTTGCCCTGGGCACCGCGGTGGATGCGATCCGCCAGGCGGCGCGCGACATCCAGCTGCCGCCCGGGGTGAGCATGACCTTCATCGGCGCCTCCGGCGCCTACGAGGCCTCGCTGGCCAACGAGCTCTGGCTGATCCTGGCGGCGGTGGTGTGCGTGTACATCGTGCTGGGCGTGCTGTACGAGAGCTACATCCACCCGCTCACCATCCTGTCCACGCTGCCCTCGGCGGGCGTGGGCGCGCTGCTGGCGCTGCTGCTGGCCGGCCACGATCTGGGCGTGATCGGCATCATCGGCATCATCCTGCTGATCGGCATCGTCAAGAAGAACGCGATCATGATGATCGACTTCGCGATCGAGGCCGAACGCAAGGAAGGCAAGGCGCCGCGCGACGCCATCCGGCAGGCGGCGCTGCTGCGCTTCCGGCCGATCCTGATGACCACGTTGGCCGCGCTCGGCGCCGCCGTGCCGTTGATGTTCGGCTGGGGCGATGGCGCCGAGCTGCGCCGTCCGCTGGGCCTGGCGATCTTCGGCGGGCTGATCGTCAGCCAGATGCTGACGCTGTTCACGACGCCGGTGATCTATCTGTGGTTCGACCGGCTGGGACGCCGGTGGGGCACGAAGGGCCCCCACCCCAACCCTCCCCCGGAAGGGGAGGGAACAAGCGGAACTCCCTCCCCCGCCGGGGGAGGGCAGGGGTGGGGGCGCTCCGCCAGCGCAGAGTAGATGAACCTCTCCAAGCCCTTCATCGAACGCCCGGTCGCCACGGTACTGCTCACCGTGTGGCTGGCGCTGGCGGGCATTGGCGCGTTCTTCGTGCTGGCGGTGGCGCCGCTGCCGCAGGTGGACTACCCGGTGATCTCGGTCAGCGCCAACCTGCCGGGCGCCTCGCCGGAGACCATGGCCACCAGCGTGGCGACGCCGCTGGAGCGCCGGCTGGGCGTCATCGCCGGCGTCAACGAGATCACCTCCAGCAGCAACGTGGGCAACACGCGCGTCACGCTGCAGTTCGACCTGAACCGGCAGATCGACTCGGCCGCGCGCGAGGTGCAGGCGGCCATCAACGCCGCGCGTGCCGACCTGCCGGCCAACCTGCGCAGCAACCCGACCTACCGCAAGGCCAATCCCTCGGCTGCGCCGGTGGTGATCCTGGCGCTGACGTCGCCGACGCGCTCGCCCGGCCAGATCTACGACGCGGTGTCCAACGTCGTGCAGCAGCGCATCTCGCAGGTGCAGGGCGTGGGCGACGTGGAGCTCGGCGGCGGATCGCTGCCGGCGGTGCGGGTGGACATGCTGCCCATGGCGCTCAGCCGCTGGGGCGTCAGCTCGGAGGACGTGCGCGCGGCGCTGCAGGCGAACAACGCCAACCGGCCCAAGGGGATCATCGAAGGCGACGGCCGCGCACTGCAGATCTACACCACCACGCGCACCAGCGACAAGGGCCGGGCCACGGCCGCCGACTACCGCGGGCTGGTGGTCGCCTGGCGCAACGGCGCGGCGATCCGCCTGTCGGACGTGGCGCAGGTTACGGACGGCGTGGAGAACATCAACACCCTGGGCCTGTTCAGCGGCCAGCCGGCGGTGGTCGTGCTGGTCACGCTGCAGCCGGGCGCCAACGCGATCCAGACCGTGGACAAGGTGAGGGAACTGCTGCCCGAGCTGTCGGACCAACTGCCCAGCGACATCAAGCTGCAGGTCGCCACCGACCGCACGCGCTCCATCCGCGCCTCGCTGCACGAAGTGGAACTGACGCTGCTGATCGCCATCGCCCTGGTGGTGCTGGTGGTCAGCGCCTTCCTGCGCAGCGCGCGGGCCACCTTCATCCCGGCGATCGCCACCGTGGTGTCGCTGCTGGGGACCTTCGGCGTGATGTGGCTGCTGGGCTTCTCGCTCAACAACCTGAGCCTGATGGCGCTGACGGTGGCCACCGGTTTCGTGGTCGACGACGCCATCGTGGTGCTGGAGAACACCAGCCGGCACATCGAGGCCGGCATGGACCGCTTCAAGGCGGCGCTGCTGGGCGCGCGCGAGGTCGGCTTCACGGTGCTGTCGATCAGCCTGTCGCTGGTGGCGGTGTTCATCCCGCTGCTGTTCATGGGCGGCCAGGTGGGCCGGCTGTTCCGCGAATTCGCCGTGACCCTGTCGGCCGCGGTGATGATCTCGCTGCTGATCTCGCTCACCACCACACCCATGATGTGCGCCTGGCTGCTGCACCCGCGTGCGCACGACCGGCCGGCGGGACGCATCTCGCGGTTCTTCGAGCGGCTGTTCGTGGCCGTGCAACGCGGCTATGCGCACAGCCTGGACTGGGCGCTGTCGGCGCAGTGGCTGGTGCTGGCGGTGCTGGCGCTGGTGATCGGGCTGAACGTCTACCTGTTCGTGATGATCCCCAAGGGCTTCTTCCCGCAGCAGGACACGGCGCAGATCCAGGGCGGCCTGCGCGCCGACCAGAGCATCTCGTTCCAGGCCATGCAGGAGAAGCTGCGGCAGCTGGTGAACATCATCCAGAGCGATCCCGCGGTGGAGAACGTGGTCGGCTTCACCGGCGGCGGGCGCGCCGGCGGCGGCTTCGTGTCGATCAACCTCAAGCCCGCGTCGCAGCGCGACGTGCGCGGGCAGGCGGTGATCGCGCGCCTGCGCCCGCAGCTGGCCCAGGTGACGGGCGTGACCCTGTTCCTCAACCCAGTGCAGGACCTGCGCATGGGCGGGCGCCAGAGCAACAGCACCTACCAGTACACGCTCAAGAGCGACAACGTGGCCGACCTCAAGCGCTGGGCGGCTCGCCTGGCCGAGGCCATGAAGGCCCAGCCGGCGCTGGTGGACGTCGACACCGACCAACAGGAGAACGGCGTCGAGGTCTACGTCGATGTGGACAAGGACTCGGCCGCGCGCCTGGGCATCAACCTGCGCGACGTGGACAACGCGCTGTACAACGCATTCGGCCAGCGCCAGGTGGCGACCATCTACGACGAGCTGAACCAGTACCGCGTGGTGCTGGGGGTCGCGCAGCAGTACATGCGCAGCCCGCTGTCGCTGGGCGACATCTATGTGCCCGCACGCGGCACTGCGGGCAGCATCACCGTTCCGGTGAACTCGACTGCGGCCACCACCGCCACGAGCACCGTCTCCGGCACGCCGATCAACCCCGGCCTGCGCGACCAGGCCACCGGCCGGCCGGTGAGCGCCACTGCCGCGACCATGGTGCCGCTGTCGGCCATCGCGCGCCTGGCCGAGCGGCCTGCCGCCGGCGCCGTCAACCACCAGGACGCGGAACTCGCGACGACCATCTCGTACAACCTGGCCGAAGGCTACACCCTGTCGGACGCCCAGGCGGCCGTGCGCGAGGCGGAGGCACAGATCGCGGTGCCGAACAACGTGCGCGGCAGCTTCCAGGGCACGGCGCGCGCCGCCCAGGATTCGCAGCAGAAGCAGCCGATGCTGATCCTGGCGGCCATCGTGGTGATCTACATCCTGCTGGGCATCCTCTACGAGAGCCTGGTGCATCCGGTGACGGTGCTGTCCACCCTGCCTTCGGCGGGCGTGGGCGCGGTGCTGGCGCTGCTGATCTTCAAGATGGAGTTGTCCATCATCGCGCTGATCGGCCTGTTCCTGTTGATCGGCATCGTCAAGAAGAACGCGATCCTGATCATCGACTTCGCGCTGGAAGCCGAGCGCTCGCGTGGCCTGTCGCCGCTGGCGGCGGTGCGCGAGGCCTGCCTGCTGCGCTTCCGCCCGATCCTGATGACCACGCTGGCGGCGGCGCTGGGCGCCTTGCCGCTGGCCGTCGGCTTCGGCGAAGGCGCCGAGCTGCGGCGGCCGCTGGGCATCGCCATCATCGGCGGCCTCATCGCCAGCCAGGTGATCACGCTGCTGACCACGCCGGTGGTGTACCTGCTGCTGGACAAGCTGCGCCGGCGCAGCCCGCAGGAGCGGGAACTGGCGCGCCACACCGAACAGCCCGTCACGACATGAAGAACGACAAATGCATCCTCGCTTCGCTGGCCTTGGCCGCGGTCCTTGCCGGCTGCGCGGTGGGACCGGACTACCAGCGGCCCGAAGTCCAGACGCCGGTGGCTTTCAAGGAAGGGCAGGGCTACTGGGTCAAGGCGGCGCCGGCCGACACGCTGGAGCGCGGGCCCTGGTGGCAGCTGTTCGAAGACCCGGTGCTGAACGACCTGGCCTCGCGGGTCGATGTGGACAACCAGAACGTGGCCATCGCGGTCGCCCGCTACGAGCAGGCGCGGGCGTTGCTGGCCGTGCAGCGCGCCTCGCTGTTCCCGACCGTCAACCTCACGGGCAGCGCCGCGCGCGCGGGCGGGCAGGGCAGCACGCGCCGCGGCAGCAGCTACCAGTTCGGCATCGGCGCGGCCTGGGAGCCCGACGTCTGGGGGCGCCTGCGGCGCAGCGTCGAGGGCGCGCAGGCGGGCGAGCAGGCCGGGGCGGCCGACCTGCAGGCGGCGAAGCTGGCGACGCAGGGCGAACTCGCCGCCAGCTACTTCAACCTGCGCCAGCTCGACATCGCGCGCTCGCTGCAGGCCAGCACCATCGCCAGCTTCCAGCGCTCGCTGGGCATCACGTCGAACCGCTATGACGCCGGCATCGCCGCGCGCACCGACGTGCTGCAGGCGCAAACCGTGCTGGCCAATGCCCAGGCCGAGCTGCTCCTGCTCGACCGCCAGCGCGCCGTTTTGGAGCACGCGATCGCGGTGCTGGTGGGGCGCCCGCCCGCCGGCTTCGACCTCGCCCCGCGCGAAGCCGGCGCGTTGGTGGTGCCCGAGGTCCCCCTGGCCCTGCCTTCCACGCTGCTGCAGCGCCGGCCCGACATCGCCGCGGCCGAGCGCCGCGTCGCGCAGGCCAATGCGCAGATCGGTGTCGCCGAGGCCGGCTACTACCCGAGCCTGACCCTGACGGGCAGCGCCGGCGGGGCGGCGGCGAGCATCACCAGTCTCTTCGATGTGTCGGCCCGGTTCTGGACCTTGGGCGCCTCGGTCGCGCAGACCGTGTTCGACGCGGGCGCCACCCGGGCCCGCGTGGAAGGCGCGCGGGCAGCGCACGACGAGGAAGCTGCGCGCTATCGCCAGACCGTGCTGACCGCCTTCCAGGACGTCGAGGACCAGCTGGTCGCCGCCCGCGTGCTGCGCGACCAACTGGCTTTCCGCCAGCAGGCGACGGAGGCCGCCAACCTGGTCGAGCAGCAGGTGCTCAATCGCTACCAGGCCGGGCAGGTGGGCTACACCGAGGTGGTGATCGCGCAGGTGGCCGCGCTCAACGCGCGCCAGGCGCTGGCGCAAGCCTCCTCCGACCGGCAGGTGGCGGCGGTGGCGCTGATCCAGTCGCTGGGCGGCGGTTGGGCGGGGCTCTAGCGCCATCTTTACCATCGCGACATAGACGGCTCAGCGGCCGCGGATTATTCTTGCGCCAACCCCGCACTGCGGGCATCGGACACCGAGGAGCGCCGCCATGATCGCTCGCCGCCGCCTCTTGCAAGCCGCCGCCGCATCGACGCTGGCCCGGCCCGTTCTGGCCGCCGCGCCGCCGCAACGCATCAAGCTGGCGCCCGAGCAGTCGGCGGCGCACCTGCTCAACCGCCTGGGCTTCGGGCCGCGGCCCGGCGAGCTCGACGCCGTCGGCAAGGACCCGCGGGGATGGATGGAACGGCAGCTGCGTCCCCAGGAGCTGGCGCTGCCCGCGACGCTCATCGCGAGGCTCGACGAATCGAAGTTCACCACGCCCGACCCGCTGCCCGCCGTGCGCGACTATGTGCAGCGCATCCGCGAGAACCAGAAGGCCGGTGCCGACGACAGCAAGCCCGAGAATCCGGTGCGCCTGCTGGTGCGCAGCTACCAGTTGCCGGCGGTCGAGTCGCGCCTGTTCCGCGCGCTGGAGAGCCCGCGCCAGCTCGAGGAAACCATGGTGGACTTCTGGTTCAACCACTTCAACGTGTTCCAGGGCAAGGGCTTCCTGCGCATGCTCGCCGGCCACTACGAGCACAGCGCGATCCGCCCGCATGCGATGGGCCGCTTTCGCGACCTGCTGGTGGCCACCGCGCACCACCCGGCGATGCTCTACTACCTGGACAACTGGCAGAGCGTCGGGCCGCAGGGGCAGGCGCGGGGCCGCGGCCTGAACGAGAACTACGCCCGCGAGCTGATGGAGCTGCACACGCTGGGCGTGGACGGCGGCTACACCCAGGAGGACGTGACGCAGCTCGCGCGCATGTTCACCGGCTGGACCTTTCAGGGGCCGTTCGCGCAGAACATGCGACCGACCGGCGACTATGGTTTCGTGTTCAATCCGCGTCTGCACGACAATGGCGACAAGACCTGGATGGGCCAGCGCGTCCCGGCGCGCGGCAAGGCCGAGGGCGACGACGCGCTGGAGTTGCTGGCGCGCCATCCGGCCACCGCCCGGCATGTCTCCTTCAAGCTGGCGCAGTATTTCGTCAGCGACACGCCGCCGGCCGCGCTGGTGCAGAAGATGGCCGCGGCCTTCCTCGCGCAGGACGGGCAGATCGTGCCGGTGCTGCGCGTGCTGTTCACCAGCGACGAGTTCTGGTCCGGCGCCAACGTGGCGACCAAGTTCAAGACCCCTTACCACTACACGCTGTCGGCGCTGCGCGCCGGTGGCTGGCGTGTTGCCACCGGCTTGCCGCTCGCCGTGCAGCTGGCGCGGCAGGGCATGCCGCTCTATGGCTGCCCGACACCCGATGGCTACAAGAACACCGAGGTCGCGTGGCTCTCGGCCGACGCCATGGCCAAGCGCCTGGACATCGCGGCGCAGCTGGGGGCCGGCCGTCTGGGCAACGAGCGCCTGATCGGCGTGTCCACCGTCGACGAGCTGATGGACAACCTGGGACCGCTGGTGACGCCCGCCACGCGCGCGATGGTGTCCGACCGCGAGACCCCGGCGGCCGGGCTGGCGCTGGCGCTGGCCGGGCCCGGGATGATGAGGAGGTGATGAGCCATGAGTGACATCGACCGCCGCCGCATCCTTCAGTTCGCCGGACTCTCGGCGCTGTCCTCGCTCTCCGGCATCCGGGTTGCCTACGGCCAGTCGGCCCCGGCGCAGCCACGGCTCATCGTCGTCATGCTGCGCGGGGCGATGGACGGGCTGTCGCTGGTGGCGCCGTACACCGAGGACGCCTACTACCAGGAGCGGCCGACCATCGCGATCGCGCGGCCCGGCACGCCCGACGGCCTGCTGCCGCTCACCGAGCGCTTCGGCCTGCACCCCGCCTTCGCGCCGCTGCTGCCTCACTGGGAAGCCGGGCAACTGGCCTTCATCCACGCCAGCGGCTCGCCCGACGGGACGCGCTCGCACTTCGATGCGCAGGACTACATGGAATCGGCCACGCCCGGCCGCAAGAGCACGCCCGACGGATGGCTCAACCGCCTGGCCGGGGTGATCGCCGGGCCGCGCGCCACGCCGGCGGCCCAGCGCCTGCAGGCCGTGAGCCTGGGGCCGGTGATGCCGCGCATCTTCGCGGGCGAGGCCGCGGTGGCATCGCTGGCCTCCGGCAATGCGGCGCTGCGCCCCAGCGCGCTCGACCGGCCCGAGGTGGCGCAGGCGGTGGCACGCCTGTACGACGGCGACGACCGCCTGAGCCAGGTCGTGCGCGAAGCCGCGGTCACGCGCGGCGAGATCATGGGCAAGCTGGCCAGCGACGACCCGAAGGCCGACATGGGCGCGCTGCCGCTGAACGCCCTGCCGGTCGATGCCACTCACCTGGGCCAGCTGATGGCGCGCGACGCGCGCATCCGGCTGGCCTTCATGCCCGTCGGCGGCTGGGACACGCACGCCAACCAGGGGGCAGGCAAGGGACAACTGGCCAACCGCTTCGGCGTGCTGGCGCAGTCGCTGGCCGCCCTGGCGCAATCACTGGGGCCGCGGCTGGCCGAAACGAGCATCCTGGTGATGTCCGAGTTCGGCCGCACCGTCCGCCAGAACGGCACCCTGGCCACCGACCACGGCCACGGCAACGTGGCCTTCGTGCTCGGCGGCGGCGTGAAGGGCGGCCGGGTGCTGGGCGAATGGCCGGGCCTCGATCCCTCGGCCCGTTACGAGGGCCGCGACCTCGCGATCACCACCGACTTCCGCGACATCATCGCGGAGCTGCTGGAGGAGCGTTTCCGCCTGGCCGATGCGCAGCTGGCGCGCGTACTGCCCGCGATGGAGCGCCGCAAACGGGTGGGCTTGTTCGCCTGAGGGCTACGGCGCGGCCTTGCGGGCCGCGCCCGGCGGCGGTGTCTTCGGCTGGTAGGCGCAGTACTGGATGACGGCGCATTCCCAGCAGCGCGGCGTGCGCGCCAGGCACACGTAGCGGCCATGCAGGATCAGCCAGTGGTGCGCGTCGGCCAGGTACTCCTTGGGCACGCGCTTCATCAGCTTCGTCTCGACCGCCAGCGGATCCTTGCCGGGCGCCAGGCCGGTGCGGTTGCTGACGCGGAAGATGTGCGTGTCCACCGCCATGGTCTCTTCGCCGAAGGCGACGTTGAGCACCACGTTGGCGGTCTTGCGGCCGACGCCGGGCAGGGCCTCCAGCGCCTCGCGTGTGCGCGGAATCTGCCCGCCGTGCTGTTCCACCAGGATGCGGCAGGTCTGCATCAGGTTGCGGGCCTTGGTGCGGTACAGGCCGATGGTCTTGATGTACTCCTCCAGGCGTTCGAGCCCCAGGTCCAGCATGGCCTGCGGCGTGTTCGCCACCGGGAACAGGCGGCGCGTCGCCTTGTTCACGCCCGCGTCGGTGGCCTGCGCCGACAACAGCACCGCCGCCAGCAGCTCGAAGGTGTTGGTGTATTCGAGCTCCGAGGCGGGCAGGGGGTTGGCCGCGCGCAGCGTGGCGAAGAAGGGGTCGATGTCCTGTTGTCTCATCAGGGTGAAGTCTAGGGCCAGCGAGGACACTCGCTGCAAGCTGCAAAGCGCTCGGCAATAATGCCCTGAACCCGAGGACGACCATGAAAAAGAGAAGCTTCCTGATTGGCGCGGCGCTCGCTGCCGCCGGCGCGCCCCTGCTGGCGCAAACGGCCTACCCGGCGCGGCCGATCCGCCTGGTCGTGCCCTTCCCGGCGGGCGGTGCGACCGACATCTTCGCCCGCGCGGTGTCGCAGAAGCTCGGCGAGAAGCTGGGCGGCAGCGTGGTGGTGGACAACAAGCCGGGCGCCGGCGGCACCATCGGCTCGGACATTGCAGCCAAGGCGCCGGCGGACGGCTACACCCTGCTGCTGGCCACCAGCAGCACGCACGCCATTGCGCCGAGCTTCGGCGCCAAGCTGCCCTATGACCCGGTCGCGGACTTCACCCCGATCGCCCATGTGGGCAATGCGCCCAGCATCATGGTCGTGCCCAACTCCGCGCCCGCCAAGAACGTGAAGGAGTGGATCGCCTACGCGCGCGCCAATCCCGGCAAGCTCAACTACGGCAGCAGCGGCAACGGCACCATCGTCCATCTCACCGCCGAGTACTTCAAGGCGCAGTCGGACCTGTTCATCGTGCACATCCCCTATCGCGGCACCGCGCTGGCCATGCCCGACCTGATCAGCGGCAAGCTCGACCTGATCTTCGACTCGCTGCCGAGCGCGCTGCCCCATGTGAAGGAAGGGCGGGTGAAGGCGCTGGCGATCACCACGCGCAAGCGCTCGGCGCTGCTGCCGGACCTGCCGGCCATTGCCGAGACCGTGCCGGATTTCGAATCGAACACCTGGTTCGGCCTGTATGGGCCCAAGGGCATGCCGGCCGACCTGGTGGCGCGCATCGGAAATGGCGTCAACCAGGCGCTGCAGGAAGCCGACGTGAAGGACCGCCTGGCGCGCCTGGGCATCGAACCGGTGGGCGGCACGCCGCAGCAGTTTGCCGCGATGGCCGAGGCCGACCGCGCCAAGTGGAAGAAGATCATCATCGATCGCAAGATCGCCGCCGAGTAATCGCGGCCGGGCAGTACGACGACATGCATTTCAATTTCGACAATCCCTATCCGACCCGGCGCCTGCCGGTGTTCGCGCGCAACATCGTCTCCACCTCGCATCCGCTCGCCGGCCAGGCGGGTCTGCGCATGATGTGGAAGGGCGGCAACGCGGTCGACGCGGCGATCGCGGCGGCGGCGGCGATGACGATCTGCGAGCCGGTCAGCAACGGCCTGGGCAGTGATGCTTTCGCGATCGTGTGGGACGGGCAGGGCCTGCACGGACTCAATTCGTCGGGGCATGCGCCGGCATCTTGGACACCCGAGTATTTTCGGCGCAAGTACGGCGATGCGGCGACGCCGCCCAAGCGCGGCTTCGATTCGGTCACCGTGCCGGGCGCGGTGGCAAGCTGGGTGGCACTCAGCGAGAAATTCGGCAAGCTGCCCTTCGCCGACCTGATGGAGCCGGCGATCGAAATCGCCGATCGCGGCTACCTGCTGCCCATCGTGGTGCAGCAGAAGTGGGCGGCGGCCACGCCGGAGCTCGGCGCGTTGCCCGGATTCGCGCAGAGCTTCCTGCCCTGGGGCCGCGCGCCCAAGGTGGGCGAGCTGTTCCAGTTCAAGGCGGCCGCGCGGGGCCTGCGCGCCATCGCGGAATCGAAGGGCCAGGCCTTCTACGGTGGCGAGGTCGCCGAGGCGGTCGAGAAGTTCGCGAAGGCGCATGGTGGCAGCATCACCGCCGCCGACTTCGCGGCCTTCAGGCCCGAGTGGGTCACGCCGATCTCGCGCAACTACCGCGGCTATACCTTGCACGAGATCCCGCCCAACGGGCAAGGCATCGCGGCGCTGATCGCGCTGGGCATCCTGGAGAAGTTCGACCTGGCAGGTTTGCCGGTGGACGGCGTCGACTCGCAGCATCTGCAGATCGAAGCCATGAAGCTGGCCTTCGCCGACGTGTACCGGTATGTCGCCGATCCTGGGACGATGGAGGTGACGGCGCAGCAGCTGCTGGACGACGGCTACCTCGCCAGCCGCGCCCGGCTGATCGACATGAAACGGGCACAGGACTTTCACGCAGGCAACCCAAGCAAGGGCGGCACCATCTATCTCACCGCGGCCGACGCGAGCGGCATGATGGTCAGCTTCATCCAGAGCAACTTCATGGGCTTCGGCTCGGGCTGCGTGGAGCCCACCTTCGGCATCAGCCTGCAGAACCGAGGCCACGGCTTCAGCCTGCGGCCCGGCCCCAACCAGGTGGCGCCGGGCAAGCGCCCGTTCCACACCATCATTCCCGCCTTCCTCACCAAGGATGGCCAGCCGGTCATGAGCTACGGCGTGATGGGCGGCAACATGCAGCCGCAGGGCCACATGCAGACCCTGGTGCGCATGGTGGACTACCAGCAGAACCCGCAGGCGGCCTGCGACGCGCCGCGCTGGCGCTTCAACGCCGGCCTGGAGATCAACGTCGAGCAGCAGATGGACCCGGCGGTGGTGAGCGAGCTCGCGGCGCGCGGCCACCGCATGGAAGTGATTAACGACAACTACCAGGACTTCGGTGCCGGCCAGTTCATCTGGCGCGCCGGCGACCCGGCGCACGAGGGCTACATTGCCGCCTCGGATTCGCGCCGCGACGGCCTGGTCGCCGGCTTCTGACGATGGCCGGGAAGCCGCCCCGCTTCATCCACCACGTCGGGATGAAAGTCGACGAGGCGGCCGACGGCCGCGCGCGCGGCTCCATCAAAGTGCTGGACATCCACCGCAACGGCACGGGCGTGGTCCACGGCGGCGTGATGTTCACGCTGGCCGACACCGTGATGGGCGCGGCGCTGTACCGCACGCTCGCCGAGGGCGAGATCTGCGCCACCATCGAGATCAAGATCGGCTACTTCAAGCCAGTGTTCGAAGGCACGCTGGTGTGCGAAGCCGTTGTGTTGAACAAGGGCAAGAGCATCGCCAGCCTGGAAGCCACGATCCAAGCTGGCGATGACCTGGTATCCAAGGCCAGCGGGACCTTCGCGATCTTCCGGCGCAAGGCCTAGTCCGGCTTGAGGAAGACGTTGACGTCGCGGCGCTGCAGTGCGCTGGAGAAACGATCGGCGATGGATAGGGCTTCGGCACGTTCGGATTCGGTAAGGTCCGTTAGTCCGAGGCTCCGCCGCATGAACTCCTGGCGATCCTTCGCGCAGAAAAAGCCCTCTGCGCATGCCTGCAAGATCACGTCGTCCATGGGGCAGGACGCGCTGGCCCCGCACTGGCCCAATCTTTGGCCGATGGTCAGAAGCCGCAGGCTTTCCAGGTCGGGCCCATAAACCTTGCCGTCGAACCAGATACCTTTAGTCAGATGCGTCCTGGAATGCCTGAGCATCGCGGCGTCCAGATGGATCGAGATCTGTAGCCAGAATGGATCGCCTGCTTCCAGCGCCGTGAGGAGGTCCTCTCGCGGCTTGCGTCTTGGCGGCGCGTTGAACGCGGCCCACAGGGGATCCTGCTTGTCGTCCCTGCTGCGAATCGACCAGGCCAGTTCTTCAGCCTCGTCCGGATCGAATGAACTGCATTGACGGGCCAGCCTCTCGGCCGCCGCAAGCTGTGCCAGGTCGACCGTGCCCCGCTGTTGAACGGCGTTTCGAATGGCTCCGTCAACCTTCCGCTTCCGTTCTGCCAAGTCGCCGGAGCAATGGGTGGCAGCCATGAACGCATGAAACAGTCCGCCTTCCGCCGGGCGCTTCATCGCGTCCAATGCGAATTGGCGCAGGTCGACTGCTTTCGCCCGCTCGGCGAGCAGCGCATGCGATACAGGAGTAGCGTAGCCGGCAACAGTAGATGCCGGGAGTTGCAGCGGCGAAGCCGGCGCACGAGATGCAGTGCTGGCAGCCGTCATGACCTTCTCCGCGGTATCGGGTTGCGGCGGAGCGGTCTGAACCCGGCCGAGCGCGACCATCGTCACGACTGTCCCGACTGCGATCGCGGCAGCGATCGCGAAACCGACGCGGCGCCAGCTTGCCTTCATGCCTCTCCTCCAGTGCGCATGGTAGCGTCGATGAAATCCGCAAGTTCAAAACCGACTTTGACCTCAAGCTTGCCCGCCATGGACCCCTCTGTTAGAAACGGACCCGGAGGGCAAGATGAACAAGAAGTTTCTATCGCTGCCGCGCGGCTGGCTGGCCGTCGCGGCTTTTGTTTGGGGGGCGGCAGGCGCCGCATCGGCCCAGCCGGCGAAGGTGCCGGTGGAGGCGTTTTTCCAGAACCCGGCGTTTACCGCCGCAAGGTTGTCACCCAGCGGCAAGCACGTGGCAGCGACGTTCCGCGCGAAGACAGGGCGCATCGCCCTTGTAGTGATGGATACAGCCAACCTGGCCGATGCCAAGGTGGTCGGCGGATTCTCGGACGCCGACGTGTGGCGATTCGAGTGGGTGAACGATGGGCGGCTGGTCTTCAGTATGGCCGACATGCTCGCATCGCAAGCCGAGGTCCGGTTCGGTACCGGGATGTTTGCGGTCGACCGCGACGGCGGCGACTTCCGGCAGCTGACTGAGGTCGACTACGGCGTCGGTCGGCGCGTAGGGGGCCGTGAGTTCCTGCACTTGGCGACCCGGTTGCACAGCGTCACGCGCGCGCAGGACTCGGACGACGTCTTTGTGCTGGTGCCCGAGTTTGCGGACGACACGAGCAGCAATCGGCTTCTGAATCGTGACCTGCTCTCCTACAGCATCGCACGGCTGAACACCCGCACGCGGGCGCTGGCGAGGGTGAACCGCCCGGGCAGGACCTGGCAGTGGGTGGTCGATGCCAAGGACGTGCCTCGCGCAGCCGTGACGAGCGACAAAGGCAAGGCGGCGACGCACTATCTCGACCCGGCGACGGGCCAATGGCAGCAGCTCAACGAGTTTGATGCTTTTCGAGGAAACAGCTTTGCCCCGGTCGCGGTCACGCCGGACGGTTCGTTCTATGTGTCGGCCGCGACCCGCGAGGGCACTGAAGGCCTGTTCCGTTTCGACCTTGCGAAGAGGACGATCGATCCGGAAGCCATCGTCTCTGTGCCCAAGTACGATTTTCGCGGCCAGTTCATCATGGACAGCAAGCGGCTCCTGGGGCTGCGCTATACGACCGATGCGGAATCCACGGTGTGGTTCGATCCCAAGCTGAAGGAACTGCAAGCCAAGGTAGACGCGCAACTGAAAGCGACCGTCAACCGACTGGACGTGCCCACCAGGCCCGAAGCACCCTTCGTGCTCGTCCACGCGTATTCGGACGTCGAGCCCGGCAGATACATGCTCTACCACACGGAAACGGGCGAGCTCACGCCGCTGGGCGCGGTTCAACCCACGGTCGATCCGAAACAGATGGCGCACCGCGAACTGGTCCGCTACAAGGCCCGCGATGGCCTGGAGATCCCGGCCTGGCTCACGGTCCCACACGGAGCCAAGGGCAGGAAGCTGCCGATGGTGGTGCTGGTGCACGGCGGTCCGTGGATCGCGGCGCAGACCTGGCGCTGGGATGCGGACAGCCAATTCCTCGCGTCCCGCGGCTATGCCGTGCTCGAACCGCAGTTCCGCGGCACGCTTGGCCTGGGCTTCAATCACTTCAAGGCGAGCTGGAAGCAGTGGGGCCTGGCGATGCAGGACGACATCGCCGACGGCGCCAGGTGGGCGATCGCCCAGGGCATCGCCGACCCGCAGAAGGTGTGCATCGCCGGTGCCAGCTACGGTGGCTACTCGACCCTCATGGGCCTGGTGCGCGATCCCGACCTCTACAAGTGCGGCGTGAGCTGGGCGGCGGTGACTGACATCGAGCTGATGCACACGGTGAACTGGAGCGATTTCTCCGAGGTGTACAAGACCTACGGCATGCCGGTACTGGTGGGTGATCCGAAGGAAGACACGGCGCAACTGGAAGCCACCTCACCGATCAAGCAGGCGGCGAAGATCAGGAAGCCGCTGCTCCTGGCCCACGGCGGCACCGACAGGCGCGTGCCCATCACTCACGGCATCCAGTTCAGGGACGCCGTGCAGAAAACCAACCCCGACGTCGAGTGGATCGAATACACCGACGAGGGCCATGGCTGGGCCTTGATCAAGAACCGCGTGGACTTCTGGACCCGCGTGGAGAAGTTCCTCGCGCGCCACATCGGCGCGCAGTGAGCTCAGGCCCGCAGCGTCCGGCCGAACAGCTCGAACAGCCGCTCCCAGTGCCGCTCGGCGCTGGGGCGGTGGTAGATCGCGCCGCGCAGGGGGAACACGAAACCGTGCTCTGCGCCGGGGTACCACTCGATGCGATGCGGCGTGCCGGCCCTGACCAGCGCCGCCTCCAGCGCCTCGATGTCGGAGCGCGGTGCCCAACGGTCGGTTTCGGCGCAGGCGAAGTAGCTCTCGCACTGTATGCGGGGCGCAAGCAGGTGAGGGGAGTCCTCGCGCGCCGTCACCAAGTTCGCGCCATGGATGGAGGCGATGCTGCGGATGCGGTCCGGGAAGTTCGCGGCCGCCGCCATCACGAAGGGGCCGCTCATGCAATAGCCCACAGCGCCGATGCGCGTGGCATCGGCCTCGGGCTGGGTGTCGACGAAGTCCAGCATGGCACGCGTATCGCGGACGGTCATCGCTATCGTCAGCGCGTTCATGTGCTCGAACATCACCGCCATCGCCGCCTCGGTCCGCTCCTTCAGCCAGTAGTCGCGCGTGCGGCGGTAGTAGAGGTTGGGCAGCACCACGTAGTAGCCGACCGAGGCGAGCCGCCGCGCCATGTCGTGTAGTTCCTCGCGCTTGCCCGGCGCATCCATGTAGAACAGCACGACCGGGTGCGGCTGGCGCTCTTCCGGATGAACAACGAAGCTGTTCATGGCGCCGTCGGGCGTGGAAATGTCGAGGTTCTTTTCGATCATGGGCGCATTCTGCCGCGTCAGCCCGTAGTCCGCCGCTGACCGGGCAAGCCGACCGCCGACTACAAAACTGCCCGGCCGTCGTAAAACAATGAGGTGCACGGAACGGGAGCAGCTCATGCAGACATTGGTCGGTGTGTTCGACAAGCGATCGGAAGCGCGTCGGGCGATGGATCGCCTGCTGCGGTCGGGCTTCGACCCGGCCGAACTTCATCTCAAGGAACCCGGCCGGCGCGGGGCCCAGGTCGATCCGGCCGGCGGCGAACAGGACCGAGCACTCGGTGACCGCATGATGGCCAGCGTCGAGCGTGAACTGGCGGTGGACCCTGACGCTTTTGAGGCCATCACCCGGTTTTTCTCCGGGCTCTTCGGAGGCAGCGATGAAGCCGGCGCCTCCTATTCGGAGGCCGTGCGAAACGGCCAGAGTGTGCTGGTGGTCGATGCCATGGGCGACCACCTGGCCGAGGTCTGCGCGGTGATCCTGCACGAGGAGGGCGCGTGCGACGTGGACGATCACCTGCCGCACGAGGTGCCCGAGGACCTGCGCCGGCGAGTACAGAAGGTCGAGCGCGCCGAACAGCATCCGCCGTTGCGCGAATTGCTGCCGGAGGGCAAGCCTCGCGCCGAGGCCCCCTCACCGGACCACCCCGACAAACCATCGCCTACGCTCTAGCGAACTTGGCGTGCCTCTCCGGGCTCATGATCGAGCGAGCTGCCACGCGCGCGCGAGCCGTGGTCATAGGAGTACACCTTGGTGAACTCCGCGCCCAGCAGGAAGACCTGCGCCGCGTAGTACACCCAGGCCAGCAGCACCACCAGCGAGCCCGCGGCGGCAAAGGCCTGCGTCATGCTGCTCTTGCCAATGTACAGGCCGATCAGGAACTTGCCCGCCTCGAACAGGATGGCGGTGGTGATGGCGCCCACCCACACATCGCGCCAGTCGATGCGGGTGGAGGGCATGAGTTTGTAGATCATGGCGAACAGCAAGGTGGAGATGCCCAGCGACACGGCCAGGTTCAGCAACTGCAGCATCAGCTCGGTGCCCGGCAGGATCCTGGCGGTCAAGGCGCCGAAGGCAGCGACCGCGGCGCTGACGGTCAGTGACACCATGAGCAGGAACACCAGTCCCAGGATCAGGCCCAGCGACATCAGCCGGCTGCGCAGGATCGCCCAGGCACCCTGCGGCCTCTGCGCCGGCGGGACATGCCAGATGCGGTCGAGGGCGGCCTGCAGCTCGCCGAAGGCCGTCGTCGCACCGATCACCAGCACGAGCACGCCAACCAGGCCCGCGACCAGGCCCTTCCGGGTGTCGCTGGCCGCGACAACCAGGTCCTGGACCAGGACGGCGGCCTGTGGGCCAATGAGGCCGGTCAGCTGCGCCACGATGACGCCTTGCACCGCGTCACGGCCGTAGACGGCGCCCGCCACCGCGATCACGATCACCAGCAGCGGGGCGATCGAGAACACCGTGTAGTAGGCGATGGCTGCGCCCATGCTGGGCGCATAGTCGTCCGACCAGGCCTGGACGGCCTTGACGAACAGGTGGAACAGGTGTTTGGGTGACATCGTGCGCGCCTCTCGCTTCACTGCTTTGTAGCGGCCGCCGCCTTGCAGTGTTGTCAGCCGATTTCGGATCGGGGGGGCGAAGCGGGTTTCGACACCCCGCTGGCGCTCAGTTCACAATACCGGCAACCCAAACCGTCACCGGCTTGTCATGACCCTCCCATTCGCCACCCGCCTCAACAACGTCGAAACCTCCGCGATCCGCGAATTGTTCAAGCTGCTGGGCAAGCCCGGCATCATCAGCTTCGCGGGCGGCTTTCCGGACAGCGCGATGTTCGATGTGCCCGGCATCAAGGAAAGCGCCGCCAAGGCGCTGGCCGAGGAGCCCGGCGCGGCGCTCCAGTACGGCGCCACCGAGGGCTACGAGCCGCTGCGCACGCAGCTGGCCCATTTCATGCAGGCCAAGGGCGCGCAGGACGTCGAGCCGCAAGGCCTGATCGTCACCACGGGCAGCCAGCAGGCACTGGACCTGCTGGGCAAGACCATGATCAGCCCGGGCGACAAGGTGATCGTCGAGGCGCCGACCTTCCTCGCCACGATCCAGTGCTTCCGCCTCTATGGCGCCGACCTCGTCACCGCGCCCGTCGATGCGCACGGCGTGCAGACCGACAAGCTGGAAAAGCTGATCGCAGAGCACAAGCCCAAGCTGGTCTACCTCATCCCCACCTTCGGCAACCCGAGCGGCGCGATGCTCAGCCGCGAGCGCCGCCTGAAGGTGCTGGAGCTGGCGAAGAAGTACAAGACGCTGGTCGTCGAGGACGACCCCTACGGCGACCTCTATTTCGGCGAAGCGCCGCCGCCCAGCATCCTGGCGCTCAGCCGCGAGGTGCCCGGCAGCCGCGAATGGATCGCGCACTGCGGCAGCCTCAGCAAGGTGCTCAGCCCGGGCCTGCGCGTGGGCTGGCTGGTCGCGCAGCCCGAACTGCTGGCCAAGGCGACCATGTGCAAGCAGTTCAGCGACGCGCACACCAGCACCTTCGCCCAGGCGACAGCCGCCCAATACCTGAAGAGCGGCCGCATGCCCGACACCCTGCACCGCGTGCGCCAGGTCTATGCCGAGCGCGCCAAGGCCATGGGCGATGCGCTGCAGAAGGATCTGGGCGACGCCATCGAATTCACGCGTCCGAACGGCGGTTTGTTCTTCTGGGCGCGCCTGACGGGCAACGGCGGCAAGCTGAAGGACTCGGGCGAACTGGCCAAGCGCGCCATCGAAAAAGGCGTCGCTTTCGTGCCGGGGGCGCCCTTCTTTGCGACGAACCCCGATCTGTCGACGCTGCGCCTCAGCTTTGCCACGGTGGGGGTGGACAAGATCGTCGAAGGGGTGGGGCGCCTGGGGGCCGCGGTTTCCCGCTAGCCGGCCAAGCCTTTCATCGAGCGTGATCGCGATGGCCTCGCTTCTCATCGCCGCCAGCGCGGCGATCATCTTCACACTCGGCGCCTTGCACCTGTGGTACACGTTCCGCGGCAACAAGCTGCATCCGCGGGATCCCGAGCTGCGGGTGAGGCTGGAGCAGGTTCCGCTGGTGCTCACGCGCCAGACGACCATGTGGAAGGCCTGGGTCGGGTTCAACGCGAGCCACAGCCATGGCGCCTTGCTGTTCGGCGCCGTCTACGGCTATCTTGCCCTGGTGCACAGCGCCTTTCTCTTTCAATCGTGGTTTCTGCTCGCGCTGGGCCTGCTGGCGCTGGCGGCGTACGCCTTGCTGGGCAAGCGCTACTGGTTCAGCGTGCCATTTCGCGGCATCCTCCTGGCCACGGCCTTTTACGTGGGCGCACTGGTGCTTGCCATGGCCGGGGCCTGACTCTTTCACCCCGTGAGGCACGACTGAGATGATCCAGGGATCCTGTCATTGCGGAGCTGTCCAGTGGACCTTCGCGGGCCAACCGGACGGCGCGACGGCCTGCAACTGCACCGTGTGCCGGCGCTACGGTGTGCTCTGGGCTTACGACTACGAAGGCGAGGGCATCAAGGTCACCGGCAGCACCCGAGCCTATGTCCGGGGCGAGTCGCTGGAGTTCCACTTCTGTCCCGCCTGCGGCTGCGTGGCCTTCTGGCGCGCGAAGCGGACCGATCAGCAAGGGCGCCGGCGGATTGCCGTCAACCTGCGCCTGGCCGAACCCGAGGCTGTGGCACAGATTCCTGTCGACCACTTCGACGGGCTGAACACATTCGAGGACCTGCCGCGCGACAGCCGGTGTGTCGCCGACTACTGGTTCTAGCCGCCTACACTGGCGGTGAGCTGGGTCCCCCCGATGTGCTGCCCGATCAAGACGCGCCGACACCTGCTGGCCGCCCTGGCTGGCTGGCCGCTCGCCACGCTGGTCGCGCGCGGCGCCGGCGTCGACGCGCATCCGGACGCGCGATGGTTCAGCCTGGCCGAGGACATGAAGCGCCTGGCCGAGTCCTGGGGTGACCAGAGCTACGGCGCCGTGCTGGTGATCGAGGGCGAGGTGGTGGGCTTCGGGCCGAGTCGGGTGGTCAAGGACGGAAATTCCGACGCGCATGCCGAGCGGGTCGCCCTGCGCGACGCGCAAGCCCGCCTGGGGCGCGCGTCGCTGGCGGGCGCCGTCCTGTACTCCACCTCGCGGCCCTGCAGCCTGTGCGAAGCGGCCGCGGCCGATGCCCAGGTGAGCCGCATGTACTTTGGCGCTTCCCTGCAAGATGGCGGCCGGCCCAGGGGCCGGCAGGGATAGCGCCGGGCGTTCGATACCGCAGCCGATTTCGGAGGTGATGCGCGATGAGCACACGACCGCTGTCCGACCATTGGGAACAAGGCAACCCCTACGAGCAGTACATTGGCCGCTGGAGCCGGCGGGTGGCGCCGCTCTTTCTCTCGTGGCTGGGCCAGCCCGCGGGCAAGCGATGGGTGGACGTCGGTTGCGGCACCGGCGCGTTGTCCACCGCGATCCTCGATCACTGTTCCCCCGGGAGCGTGGTGGGTATCGACCCTTCGGAGGGTTTTCTGAAGCTGGCGGTTCAGGAGCTTGGCATCCAAGCCAGCTTCCTGTCCGGCAGCGCCGCGGCGCTGCCGCTGGCCGACGGCGCGGGTGATGTCATCGTCTCGGGCCTGGTGCTGAACTTCATCCCGGACCTGCCGGCTGCGTTGGCAGAGATGGCGCGGGTGGCTTCGCCCGGCGGAACCATTGCGGCCTATGTCTGGGACTACGCGGACAAGATGGAAGTCATCAGGCACTTCTGGGATGCTGCGGTGGCCGTCGATCCGGCGGCGGCACCGCTCCACGAAGGGCATCGCTTCCCGCTCTGCAACCCGGCGGCCCTGCGTGAGGCCTTCGAGCGCGCTGGGTTCACCCAGGTCAACACAGCGCCGCTGGACGTGACGGCAGTGTTTGCCGGCTTCGACGACTACTGGCGCCCCTTCCTGGGCGGGCAGGGGCCGGCTCCGGCGTATGCCATGTCCTTGCCGGATGAACGGCGCGCGGCCCTGAGGGCAGCCTTGCAGGCCCGGGTGCCTTCCAAGCCCGATGGCAGCATCTCGCTCACCGCGCGGGCCTGGGCTATTCGGGGCTCGACATGAGCCACCGCTTCTCGGGGTCCATGAGGTGAGCGTCGGCGGCTCCGTCATTGCCATCGTACGCGGGGAATTGGCTGGACCCCAAGAACTTTGCTAGGCTGCGACACTGCTCTCCCCCCTGAACAACAACCATGCTGACGATCGAAGACATCCGGAAGATTCAGCTGTTCGCCGAGCTTGCGGCGCCCGAACTCGAGCGTCTGGCCAAAGCATCGGCCGACCTTCACCTGGCGGCCGGGGAGTTCGCGGTTCCTGAGGGTGGTGACCGCGCGCTGTACGGAGTGATTTCGGGGAAGATCCAGGTCGTCAAGATGATCGATGGCATCGAGAAGACGCTGGGCTGGCGCAACCCCGGGCAGATTTTTGGCGAGGTGCCGATCACCTTCGGCATGGCCTTCGTGGGCGGGTACCGGGCGTCGGAGCCGTCCCGGGTCCTTCGCGTGGAGCTCAAGGACTACTACGCCGTTGCGTCGGCGTCGCCCTCCGTCGCGCAGGAGGTGGGCAAGCTCGCGCGCGAGCGCATCGGCGGGCTTCAGGGCATCGCCGCCGAGCGTCCCAAGCCGCGCGTCTCCATCGTCGGCACGCGCTGGGACAGCGCTTGCGCGGAATTGCGCAAGTTCCTCACGCGCAACCAGATCAGTTTCGAATGGATGACGCCCGATGCGCCGGACCTGGGTTCGAAATGGCCTGGCCCGGCGCCGTCGGACGACCAGTGTCCCGTGCTGCGGGTGGCGCCGATCAACCCGGGGAGCGGCGAGGTGCAGTCACTTGCCGACGGCGCGCTGCTGGCCCGGCCCGCGGCGCGTGACCTGGCGCGGGCGCTCGGCCTGCAGACGAGCCCGGGTCCCACCGAGTACGACACCGTGATCATCGGTGGCGGGCCAGCCGGCCTGGCGGCCGCGGTGTACGGCGCCTCCGAAGGCCTGCACACCCTGGTGGTGGAGCGGGAGGCTCCGGGAGGTCAGGCCGGCACGTCTTCGCGCATCGAGAACTACCTCGGCTTTCCCAACGGCGTCTCGGGCGACGAACTCGCCCACCGCGCGCTGCAGCAGGCCAAACGGCTCGGGGCGGAGATCCTGGTCACGCGCTCGGTCGCCCGCATGGATCCGTCCAGCCGGCAGGTTCACCTCGACGACGGCGACGTGATACGGGCTCGCACCATCATCCTGGCTACGGGTGTCTCGTGGCGCCGCCTTGCCGTCGATGGCTTCGAGAAGCTGGCCGGCAAGGGCGTCCAGTACGGCGCATCGCGCAGCGACGCCAGCGGCACGCATGGCCTCGACGTCCACCTGATCGGCGCCGGCAATTCGGCCGGCCAGGCCGCCCTGCACTTCGCCAACCATGCGCGCAGCGTGACCCTGGTCGTGCGCGGCGATTCGCTGGACAAGAGCATGTCGCGCTACCTGATCGAGCAGATCGCGAAACAGGACAACGTGAAGGTCCTTCTGCAGTCGGAGGTGGTGGCCGCGCATGGCGAGGCCGGCCTGGCGGCGATCGATATTCGCGACAACAGGGGCGCCACCGTGAGCCGACACGACTGCGGAAGCCTCTTCGTCTTCATCGGAGCCGACGCCGAGACCGACTGGCTGCCGGCCGAGGTCGCACGCGACGATCGCGGCTACGTCCTGACGGGCGACGACGTCGTCAAGGCGGGGCGTTGGGCGGGCCGGCGGGACCCCTACCTGCTCGAGTCCAGCGTCCCGGGCGTCTTCGCCTGCGGCGATGTGAGGCTGAGCCCAGTCAAGCGCGTGGCATCCGCGGTCGGCGAAGGCAGCATGGCGATTGCTTTCGTGCACAAGTACCTGCAGGAAACGCGCTAGACGGCCGGACCATTTTCAGGAGGCACGCATGCCGGATCACACGCTCGAAGGTGGATGCCAGTGCGGCGCCGTTCGCTACCGGATCACCGGCCTTCCCGTGATGGCGGCCCTGTGTCACTGCGCCATGTGCCGCAGGGCCAACGCGGCGCCTGCCGTCGCATGGGCCATGTACCAGGAGTCCCAGGTCGAGTTCACCGGCAGCGGGCCGAAGTTCCATGAGTCCTCGCCCGGTTGCCGGCGCGGCTTCTGCGCGAACTGCGGCTCACAGATCAGCTTCGTCGCCGACTACATTCCCGGCCTGATCGACATCACCATCGGCAGCCTGGACGATCCAGCGCAGGTCGAGCCCACCTTCCACTACTGGGAGAGCAAGCGGCTGCCGTGGCTGCACCTGTCCGACGGCCTGCCCCGTTTTCCCGAGTTCCCGCCGCAGCCGGAGTAGCAGCCCATGTGAGGACCGCTGCGGCCTGGCCTCAGCGGTCGCGCATCGCCACCGCGCCCAGCGCGAACCCTGCCGCGAGCGCTGCGTACACGGCCACCATCGCCCCCGTGGAGAGCCGGTGCTCATACCCGGGTGTCAGGCGCTTGGGCACCACCAGGTAGTCGACGACGCCGGCCACCGCGCAGGTGGTGGCGGCTCCGGCCAGCGCCTGCGGCCATTGCTTGGCTTCGCGCCGGTGACCCCAGACGCGTGAGTACAGGGCGGCCCAGAAGATGGAAGCGGCGTGCTGCGTCAGGTAGCCGGGCAGGGTGTGGCGCCAGGTGGGCCGGTCTTCGCGCAACGATTCGTCGCCCCAGATCCAGTGGCTGGCGGCGTTGATCGGCGCCGCGGCGCTGCGGTTCTGGCGCATACCCGCCAGGACGAGCACGGCGGTGGACAGCACGCCGGCCAGGCTGCCGGTCACCACGCCTTCGCGCAGCGCCTGCTTCCACGCTTCGGCTTCACTCTGAAGCGCGGGCATCCCGGTGCGGAAGGTGCTCAGTGGCGCCATGCGTCAACCATGACACGGAGGGTCCTGATCGCAGGAGTGTGGCCCCGGTGGCCGCTGAAGTACAGCTGATCGGACCAGTTGGCGACGGCGAACCGCGACCGTTACCAGGGCCTGTTCAAGGTCCTACACTGCGGGCGTGAAGGCGCGCCGTGTCCTGGCGGCGGCGTTGCTCGCCGTCATCCCATCGAGCTTCGGCTTTGCGGCCGAAGCCTGGGGCGAACTCGCGCGGCCGGGCGCCATCGTGCTGCTGCGGCATGCGACGGCGCCCGGGACCGGGGACCCGCCGGGCTTCCGGCTGGAAGACTGCAGCACGCAGCGCAACCTGGACGAGAGCGGGCGTGCCGAGGCGCGCAAGCTGGGCGAGCAGTTCCGCAGCCGCAAGATCCAGGTTGGAGCGGTGCTCACCTCGCAGTGGTGCCGCACGCGTGAGACGGCGCGGCTGGCGTTCGGCGCGCAGCAGCCGCGAGACGAGCCGGCGTTCAATTCGCAGTTCGGCCGCCCGCAGGGCGAGCGCGACGCGCAGACGGCGCAGGCGCTGCAGGTGCTCAAGCGCTGGAAGGGACCGGGCACGCTGGTGGTGGTCACGCACGGCGCGAACATCCAGGCGATGACTCAGATGCCCGCCGCCTCCGGCGAAGGCGTGGTGCTGCGGCCCGATGGCCAGGGCGAGCTGAAGGTGCTGGGCACCATCGCGCCCTGATGCCGGTGCCGCGGCTTGCCTGAGGCTCGCGCGCGATCAGGGCGCCGTGGCGCCGAACACGTAGCTGTCCATGGCCAGCACGCCGAAGGTCATACCGCCATCGATGACTTGCACCGGGGCTGCCTTGTCCGCCGCACCGAATGCGAAGGGCAGAGGCAGGTAGTGATCCGGCGTCGGGTGCGCGCGGCGCGCGTGCGGCGCCGACTGCAGGTAGTCGACCAGCGCGGCCTCGTCGTGCGTGTCCACCGCGTGCCGCGCCCAGGCGACGAACTCCCCGGCGTAGCTGGTGCCGGGATCGCTGTTGTCCCATCGCACCTCGCGCAGGTTGTGCGTGATGCTGCCCGAGCCGACGATCAGCACGCCTTCCCCGGCCAGCGGCGCCAGCGTGCGGCCGAGGCGCAGGGCGCCGGCGGCGTCCAGGTCATGCGGCATGGACACCTGGATCACGGGCACTTGCGCGTGGGGGAACAGGTGCAGCAGCGGCACCCAGGCGCCATGGTCCAGGCCCCGCCGCTCATCCGCCGCGGGCTGCCAGCCGTCGGCATCGAGCAGTTCCAGTGCACGCGTCGCATGTCCCGGAGAGCCCGGCGCCGGGTATTCGATGCGATAGAGCGCCTCGGGGAAGCCGCCGAAGTCGTGGATCGTTTCCGGTGCCGTTGAAGTCGTGACCCGCACGCCACGCGTGATCCAGTGCGGCGACAGTACCAGCACCGCGGCCGGCCGGGGCAGGCGTTGCCCCAGCGCGGCCAGCTGTGGCCCGGCGCGGCCCGCGTCGATGGCAAAGGTCGGCGAGCCGTGCGAGATGAAGATCGAAGGCAAACGGTCCAACTGGTTCATGGGGAACTCCTGCTCTCATTGTGGAGTCGCGGGGTCGCCGGCTCGCGCAAGGCGCCTGACGAGAGCATTCAAAGGCGCTGAACCCTGCGCAGGGCTTACGCGCTCCTGACGCCGGGCCCGAACCTGCATTGACTTGGCGCAACTGAAACACATCGGCACACGCGCATCATCGCGGCATGCAACACGACGGGACCGGCGACGACACCGAGCGGCCGCCGCCGGAGTCGTTCGTTCGCGTCGTCTGCGCCAGCGAGTCCAGCATCACCGGCGCGGTGTACGCCGAGATGGAAGCCATACGCGCCGCGGCGGTGCGGCACAACGTGCCCGCCGGCATCCACGCTGCATTGCTCCATCAATCGGGCTGGTTCGTGCAGTGGAAGGAAGGCCCCGAGGCCGCCCTGCGCCAGTCGATGCGGCGCGTGCTGGAGGATCCGCGGCACCACTCCCTTCGCATCGTGCACTACAGCCGCGGCCCGCGCCTGCTGAGCGGTCCCTGGTCCATGGCGATCGTGCAGACGGACGAAGCGCACGCCTGCATGTCGCGCCGCGTGACGCGCCTGCGCCGCGCCATGGACGACGGCGTGCAGTACTCGCCGCCGGCGGTATGGCGGCAGCTGTCCACGCCGCTGGAGCATCCGGGGGCGTCGCAGCAGACCAACGCCGACGTCTTCCAGCGCGTCCTGGTGTGCTCGGCCGCCGGCTCGACCTCCTTCGACCTGGTGCGCTGGCTGGGCCGGCGGCACGGGCAGTCCGTCGTGCACCGTCGCTTTGCCGGTGACGAGGGGCTCGATGTCGGAACCGACTACGTCGACTTCGCCGACGCCGACCGGGTGATGCGCGTGATCGCCATGGCGCGCAAGGGCCTGGGCATGCCGCTCACGCGCGCCTTCATTCCCGATTACTCCCACATCGTTCTGCTGCTGTCGGGCGAACCCGAGCGCGACTGGCCGCTGCTGCAGAGGGTGGCCGAATCGTGCGCGGGCTTGCCGGCGCCACCGGTGCTGCTCGGGGTGGCCGAGCACCGGGCGGCCCACGCGCAGCCCTTTGCCACGGCGCACCGGCTCGGCCTGATCTATCTCGACGCCCAGGCGCACCCGCTGGACAGCGCCGGCGTCTGGGAGGCCGCGTACCCGGTGCTGGCGCACTGGCGGGCCACCGCCAGCGCAGGCCCGCCGTCAATCCTTTCCAACTTGCAGATGCTGAGGTAATTCATGTCGATCGAGCTGTTCCGCAATGACAACCATGCGGTGCTGATGTTCACCGACCTCGTGGAGGAGGACGGGCAGGCCGTGCAAAGCAACCAGTTCCTCATCGTCGACCATGGCGTGGGGGCGATCATCGACCCCGGCGGCAACCTCGCATACAACGAGCTGTTCGTCACGATCTCGCGTTTCTTCCCGCCGCAAAGCCTGAGCTACCTGATCGCGTCGCATGCCGACCCGGACATCATCGCGGCGCTGGACCGCTGGATGACCTCGACCCGCGCCAAGCTGGTGATCTCGCGCATCTGGGAACGCTTTGCGCCGCACTTCACCAAGGCGGGCAAGACCGAAGGGCGCGTGATCGGGGTGCCGGATGCCGGCGGCTGCCTGCAGCTGGGCGAGAACGAGCTGTGGCTGCTGCCCGCGCACTTCATGCATTCCGAGGGCAACTTCCACTTCTGGGACCCGGTCAGCCGCATCCTGTTCACCGGCGACCTGGGCGTGTCGCTCATGAGCGGGGCCGAGGCCGCCAGGCCGGTCACCGACCTCTCCGGCCACATCGCCAGGATGGAAGGCTTCCACCGCCGCTACATGGTGTCCAACAAGATCCTGCGGCTGTGGGTGCGCATGGCGCGGCAGCTCCCGATCAGGATGATCGTGCCGCAGCATGGCGCGCCCATCGAAGGCAAGCATGCGATCCATGATTTCTTCGAGTGGATCGAAAACCTGATGTGCGGCGTGGACCTGTTCGACGATCGCGCCTACCAGCTGCCCACCGGCGTGGTGGACGGCCAGCAGAACCGGGTCAAGCCGCTGCTGCGCGCCGTGGGCTGAGCGCGCGCGCAGGCGCGCGGGCACGCCGGTCGTGGCTCGGATACGATCGCCACCATCATGCAGATCCGCCAACTCACGCAGCCGACCGCCGCCGACATGCAGGCGCTCTGCGAGGTGCTGTCCGACTGCGTGGAGGGCGGCGCCTCGGTGAGCTTCATGCAGCCGTTCACGCAGGACAAGGCCCGCAGCTTCTGGAGCGGCGTGGCGCAGTCGGCCGCGCGCGGCGAGCGCCACCTGCTCGTGGCCGAGGATGCGTCGGGCATCGTGGGCACCGTCCAGGTGGTGCTGGAGCAGCCCGAGAACCAGCCGCATCGGGGGGACGTCTCCAAGATGCTGGTGCACCGGCGCGCCCGGCGCCGCGGCGTGGGCGAAGCGCTGATGCGCGCCGCCGAGCAGGCGGCGCGGGCCAGCGGCAAGACGCTGCTGGTGCTCGATACCGCCAGCGCCGAGGCCGAGCGCCTGTACCAGCGCTGCGGCTGGCAGCGCGTGGGCAGCATCCCCAACTACGCGCTGCTGCCGCAGGGCGGGTACTGCGATACGGTCTACTTTTACAAGCAGCTGTAACCATCCGCTGTAAGGGCGAGCCGCAGGCGGCGCCCAAGACCCGCGCCGCCGGTCGAAATCCGGTGTCTGGGAAAATCGGGGTTTTCCTCGCAGTACCCGCCATGCCCCTTCCTGCTCCCGCCCCCCGCCAGCATCTGCATACCCGGGCCGTCACCTATCGCGGCTTCCTTCGCGAGGATGGCCTGTGGGACATCGAAGGCGAGCTGTCCGACACCAAGACCTACGCGTTCGAGATGTCCGAGCGCGGGCACATGCCGCCGGGATCGCCGGTGCATGGCATGGCCATCCGCGTGACCATCGACGACCGGATGGTGATCCACGACATTGCGGCGGCCATGGATGCCACGCCTTACGGCGAATGCCATCGCGGCGAGGATCCGATGCGGCGCATGATCGGTGTGGCGATGGGGCCGGGCTGGCGTCAGGCGATCGAGAAGGCGCTGGGCGGCGTCCGTGGCTGCACGCACTTGCGCGAATTGCTCTTCAACATGGCGACGGCGGCTTACCAGACCATCTATCCCTACAAGGAGCGCCTGCAAAGGCAGGCGGACCAGGCGCAGCAGCAACGCGAGCAGCCGCCGTATCACCTGGGGCGCTGCATTGCCTGGGATTTCGACGGCCCGCTGGTTGCCACGCACCATCCGAAGTTCGCCGGCTGGCAACCCATCCGCCGCGTCAAGACGCTCGCCAATTGATGCGGACGCGGCCGCCACGGCTGAGCAGAAACTAAACTTCGGCGGCGCGCCAAGGTCCTTTGCCGGACGGGGCGGAGCTAATATACGAACCCGTGGAGATAAACGGCCCAGACAGTCCCGGCACAGACCGGGTGCGGGCTCCTTGCAGGTTCGATAAATGCCCAACATCGGAACGGTCCTCAAGAGCGAAATCGCCCGCGTCTCGCGCAAGGAGCTGCGCGGCGAAACCGAGGCGATGAAGAAGTCCATCACGCTGTATCGCAGCGAGATCGCCCACCTCAAGCGCCGGATGCAGACGCTGGAGCAGCAAGTGCGCCGCCTGGGCAAGGCCGCTGCCAAGGGCTCGCCCGCGCCGGAGGAGGAGGACGACGACAAACCCCACGTCCGCTACAGCGCCAAGAGCCTGGCGTCGCAGCGGCGGCGCCTGGGGCTGTCGGCCGCCGCGCTGGCCAAGCTGCTCGGGGTGTCGGCGTTGTCGGTCTACAAGTGGGAAAGCGGGAACACGCGTCCGCGGGCCAAGCAGATCGAAGCCATCGCCGCGCTGCGGGGCATCGGCCGGCGCGAGGCGGCCAAGCGCCTGGCGGAGCTCTGAACCACTCACCGCGATAGACTGCGTGGACCGCTTCGGGAGGTTCACGCCATGCAAGAACGCAAAGTCGCCATCGTCACGGGTTCGGCCACGGGCGTAGGCGCCGCCGCGGCGCTGATGCTCGCGCAGCGCGGCTACAACATCCTCATCAATTACTCGAAGAGCGAAGACGAGGCCCGGCAGTCGCAGGCCGCCTGCGAGGCAGCGGGCGCCGACACCTTGCTGCTGCGCGGCGACGTGTCGCAGGACGCCGACTGCAAGGCCATGGTCGCCGCGGTGGCCAGGCGCTGGAAGCGCGTGGACGCGCTGGTCAACAACGCCGGCACTTCGGTCTTCGGCGAAGCGGCGTCCTGGGACGCCCTGGACGCCCAGGCGTTCCAGCGCATCCTCGGAGTCAACACCCTCGGCGTTTTCCAGATGGTGCGTGCCTGCGTGCCGCACCTGCGGGCCACCGGTGGCGCCATCGTCAATGTCTCGTCCATTGCCGGTGCGCTGGGCATCGGTTCATCGGTGCCCTACGTCGCCTCCAAGGGCGCGGTGAACGCGATGACGCTGCACCTGGCACGCAGCCTGGCACCCGATATCCGCGTCAATGCCGTCTGCCCGGGGCTGATCACCTCGCGCTGGTTCGTCGAGGGCGTCGGCCAGGAGGGCTACGACAAGATCAAGGCCGCAGTCGAGCAGACCGCGCCGCTGCGCCGCGCGAGCACGCCCGAGGATGTCGCCGATGCGATCGTCTGGCTGATCTGCGGCGCGCCGACGATCACGGGCGAACTCCTGCTGCTCGACGGCGGCGTGCACCTCGGGAACCGGCCGGGCTGAGGCCCTTCCAGGGCGTCAACAGGCCCTGCCCATTGCCGAGCTTGCCCGGCGGCACTACCATCGGGGAACGGCAGCTGATCGGCGGCCGGGATTTCGCCGCTGCGGACAGCGCAGGGCAGAGCAGTACAAGGGGTATGGGTCTGATCGGCAAATTCTTCGGCAGCGACAGCAAACCGGCGGTGGTGTCCTCGAAATTCGCGGACAGCCAGCTGGTCGGGGTCAACACCAAGCCGCGCAGCAGCGCGCGGCGGGACCTGGTGAAGCTCGCGCTGCGCGACACCATGCGCAAGCATGGCGTGCCGTCCGACTGGATCGACTGCCGGTCGCTGTCGGTGCTCACGCGCGAGCAGCAATCCGGCATGCATGTGCAGTTCCTGGTGCGCAAGGCCGACCAGCAGGTGCTGCCCTTCGTCCATGCCTTGCAGGAGAGCTTCTGGCGCGAGATCGAGAGCATCGACCCACAGGCGCGGCAGTGGCTGTTCAGCGTCGGCTGGGAGTTCTACGGCAAGGCCGAACCCCAGCAGGTCGCCGCGCCGCAAACGCCAACCGCCGCGCCGGCGCCGGTTGAGCCGGAGGACGACCTAGCCTCGGACCTGCAGGCCCTGCAGGCGCTGATGACCGCGCCCGCCGTGCTCGAGAGCGAGTCGCAGCAGCCGGCTGCCGCCAAGAGACCGGCCTGAGCCGCACGCCGCGGCCTTGCGCGGTCTTGCAATCGCGCCTGGACGGCCCCAGCTTTCCGCCATGGCCGACACCCTGCACCTCGTTTGCCCGCACTGCCACACGACGAACCGCGTGCGGCAGCACGACCTCGTCAAGTCACCGGGTTGCGGCCATTGCCACCGGCCCCTGTTCGAAGGCAAGCCCGCCGCATTGGATGAGGCCGCGTTCGAGCGGCACGTGGGCCGCAGCGAACTGCCCCTGTTGGTGGACTTCTGGGCGCCCTGGTGCGGCCCCTGCCGCCAGATGGCGCCGGCTTTCGAGCAGGCCGCGGCCCAGCTCGAGCCGCAGGTGCGGCTGGTCAAGGTGAACACCGACGAGGCGCAGGCGCTGAGCGCGCGCCTGGGCATCCGCAGCATCCCGACACTGGCGCTGTTCCAGGGCGGGCGTGAGGTGGCGCGGCAGGCCGGCGCCATGGGCGCGGCCGACATCGTGCGCTGGACCCGCTCGCACCTGATGGCCTGACCCGGCCAAAGCGCGTACGGATTCGCTTCAGGCCGGGCCGAAACGGTCCAGCACCTTGTAGCCACGCCCGCCCGGCAGCGACTCCACCAGCACGAAGCCATCCTGCGCATCCCAGCGCAGGCCAGGCCCTTCCGCAGGCGCCTTGGCGCCGCGCGCACGCCGCGCCAGCGTCACGTGCGGTTTGTAGGGGCGCTCCTCGGTCGGCAGCCCGGCGGCGGTCAGCGCCGCGGCCAGGCGCTCGTGCAGCGCGCCCAGCGCTTCGGGGACGCAATCGGGCGACAGCACGGCAATTCCGCCGCCCCACAGGCCGGGGCGGCCGAGGTCGAGCCTGAAGGGCGTGGAGGGCAGCCGCAAGGCCGCGCGCAGCCCGTCCACGCGAGCGGCAGGTACGTTGCCCAGGAAGTGCAGGGTGATGTGCAGGCGATCGGTGGGCACCACGGCCGCGCCCGGCGGCCACTGCCATTGGTGCTGCCAGCGCGCGATGGCCTCGCGCACCGGCGGCGGCGGCCACAGCGCGGTGAACAGGCGCAGGCTGCGATCCGGATGCGCGGCGCTCAAAGCTTGGGGATGCGAAGCGTCTTGCTGATCATCAGGCTGCCCGAGAGCGCATATAGCAGCGCCAGCGGGTGCAGTTCCCAAGGACCGAGCTCGACGCTGCCGCCCCAGAGGGCATCGCCCAGGTGGCCCTGCCATGCAGCGAGCGCCAGCAGGCCGGTGAGCACGACGCTGGTGGGGATGGGCGTTCCTTCGAAATACGACACCTTGCCCGTGGCCCCCGTGAGCTGTTCGGCCGTGACGTTGAAGCGCGCGAGCCGGCTGACGCCGCAGCAGACGAAGTAGATCAGGATGGCCGCATCCCAGCCGCCTTGCAGGCCGGCGGCGAATCCCAGCGCGGCGGGGGCCATGCCGAAGGAGATGACGTCGGACAACGAGTCGAGCTCGCGGCCGAGCGGCGAGTGCTCGTGGCGGGCGCGCGCGATGCGCCCGTCGAGCACGTCCATCACGAAGGCCGCCGGCGCCAGCGCCGCCGCCAGGAAGAAGTGGACCCGGGATTGGCTGGCCATGTACAGCATCGCCAGCAGCACCGCGCCGACGCCGCAGGCGGCATTGCCCAGCGTGAAGAAATCGGCCAGGCGGAATTCGCGCAGCATCGAGAAATGCCTTGGCGGTGCCCCAGGGGCTGCCCTGTTCATCGTGGCCTCCTTTGTTGCGACCTGACGCGGCTGGGCTGCGCGAACTCGTCGGAGCCGCGCACTGCCCATTGTGAGCGCAGTCCGGCGACTGGCGGGTGACGGACCGTCACCCGCGTCGCGCGCGCGCGGCCAACGGCGGCCCGCAATCTGATCCAAATCAAGGTTCGAACGGTACCCCCCGGAAAGTGGGGCAAGCCGGCGGGGGGGCGTTTCGACACTAGCCACACCACACAGGAGGCAATGCAAATGGCATTCAACGAAACCCTCGCCAGCCCGGCGATCATCGACTCGAAATCACGACTGCACTCGATCACCGTCGAGCAGCTCACCTGCGCCATCGGCGCCGAGCTGGTCAACGTGAACCTGGGCGTCGCTTCCCGCGACAAGGACCTGGCCAACGAGATCCACCAGTTGCTGCTCAAGCACAAGGTGCTGTTCTTCCGCGACCAGGACATCACCCGCGCCGAGCACGTCGCCTTCGCGCGGCGCTTCGGCGAACTGGAAGACCACCCGGTGGCCGGCAGCGATCCGGAGAACCCGGGCCTGGTGCGCATCTACAAGTCGCCGGACACGCCCAACGACCGTTACGAGAATGCCTGGCATGCCGACGCGACCTGGCGCGCCAAGCCGCCCATGGGCTGCGTGCTGCGCTGCGTCGAAGGCCCGGCCGTGGGCGCCGACACCATGTGGGCCAACATGGTGCTGGCCTATGAGAAGCTGCCCGAGCACATCAAGAAGCAGATCGCGCCGCTGCGCGCCCGCCACAGCATCGAGGCGACCTTCGGCGCCGCCATGCCGATGGAAAAGCGCCTGGCCCTGAAGGCGCAATTCCCGGACCCCGAGCACCCGGTGGTGCGCACGCATCCGGAAACCGGCGAGAAGGTCCTCTTCGTCAACCCGTTCACCACGCACTTCACGAACTTCCACAACGCCGAGAACGTGCGCTACGGCCAGGACTACGCGCCGGGCGCCTCGCAGCTGCTGCACTACCTGATCTCGCAGGCCCAGATCCCCGAGTACCAGGTGCGCTGGCGCTGGAAGCCCAACAGCATGGCGATGTGGGACAACCGATCCACCCAGCACTACGCGGTGATGGACTACCCGCCTTGCCACCGCAAGATGGAACGCGCCGGAATCGTCGGCGACACCCCCTTCTGAACCCCGAGACCAGCACCAGGAAACGCACATGAACTTCATTGACGGCTCCAACTTCCCCGAGCACATGGAGAAGCTCGTCATCACCTGCGCCCCGTTCGGGCCGGAGTGGCAACCTGCCGACTTCCCGGAAGACATCCCGGTCAAGCTGAAGGACCAGGTCCAGAAAGTCGTGGACTGTTACAACGCCGGCGCCACGGTCTGCCACGTGCATGGCCGCGAAGAGGACGGCAAGGGCTCCAAGAGCCTGGAGCGCACCAATGAACTGGTGGCAGCCATCCGCGAAGCCTGCCCGGGCATGATCCTGCAGATCGGCGGCTCCATCTCCTTCGCCCCGGTCAAGGAAGGCGACACCGCCGCGTGGCTGTCCGACGACGTGCGCCACGGACTCTCCATGATCGAGCCCCGGCCGGACCAGGTCACCATCGCCATCAACTCCAACCAGATGAACGTGGTGGAGCAGATGGTCGCTGCCGACGTCGCGGGCACCTCGCTGGCGGTCGGCACGCCGGGCTACTACGCCTATCGCGAAATGACCATCCCCGCCGGCCCCGCCTGGGTCGAGGAGCACATCAAGCGCCTGAGCGCCCGCGGCATCCAGACCCACTTCCAGCTGGCCACTGTGGCCCAGCTGGAAACGGTCGAGCGCATGATGCGCCGCGGCGCCTGCAACGTCCCCCTGATCCTGACCTGGGTGGCGATCGGCGGCGGGTTCGAGGCGCCGAACGTCTACAACCTGTCCAACTTCGTTCGTGCCTGCCCGGACGGTTCCGTGCTGACCCTGGAAAGCTCCATGCTCAACACGCTGCCGATGAACATGATGGCCATCGCCATGGGCCTGCATGTGCGCTGCGGCATCGAGGACAACATCTGGACGCAGGACCGCAAGGCCAAGATGGGCACCGTCAAGCAGATCGAGCAGCTCGTGCGCATCTCGCGCGAGTTCGGCCGCGAGGTGGCAGACGGCAAGGAAGCGCGCCGCATCTACCGCATCGGCGAGTTCTACTCCAGCGCCGAGGAAACGCTGGCGAAGAACGGCTTCGCACCGAACCGCAAGCCGGGGCAGCGGGGCTTCCTGCAGCACGCCCTCGCAGCCTGACGCGCGGCCGCCGGCCAGCGTACCATCCACAGGCGCCGGCTTCCGGCGCTGCAAATGGAACATGAGCCGGCTGCTGCGAACGCTGTCATACGCCTGGCCCGCGCCGTACACGTGCGCGGGCCTTGTCTTTGGGCTGCTGGTCATCGCGTTCGGCGGCAGCGCCCGGGTGCGCCGTGGCACGCTGGAGTTCGGCGGCGGCGCGCTGGGGCGCTGGATCGGCCGCAGCCGCATCCCCTTCGGCGCGATCACCATCGGCCACGTCGTGCTGGGGCTGGATCATCTGATGCTGGACCGCGTGCGCAACCACGAGCAGGTGCATGTGCGCCAGTACGAGCGCTGGGGTCCGCTGTTCGTCCCGGCCTACCTGCTGGCCAGCGCCATCGCCTGGATGCTCGGCGGCGACCTGTACCGCGACAACGTGTTCGAGCGCGAGGCCTTCGACAAGGCGCGCGGATAGCGCGGCCGGCGACGCCGGCCGGCCATGCGGCGTCAGTGGGCCCCGCTGATTGCCGGCACCGGACGGAAGCCCTGCGATGGCCTGCGAACCGGCTGTGCGCGGGCGCCCGCGTCCAGGTCCAGGCGCGCGGGCGACAGCCCGTAGATCAGGGCGCGGCGGTGCTCGCTGGTGCGGAAGCTGTCGCCGGCTTCGAGCACGAAGTCGCGCGGGTCGCCGTCCAGCGTCAGCCACACCGTGCCTTCGCGGCAGGTGAAGTTCACTTCCGAAGGATCGTCGACAGCGACGACCGCGCGGTGGGCCAAGTCGATCCGGGCGGGGAGGGTGTCGGTGTGCATGAGGGGACTCCTTTGGATTCCTTGCTGGAATTCAATATACTGAGGCGTCCTCAGTGATTCAAACGGTCATTCGGAATCACACGCATGCAAAACAGGAATGCGAAAACCCCGGAGCCCCTGGCCCCCATGCTGCGCTCGGACCTGCCGGCGCTGGACCTGCTGCGCAGCTTCGAGGCAGCGGCGCGCCACCTGAGCTTCACGCTGGCCGGGCAGGAACTGTTCCTGACCCAGTCGGCGGTGAGCCGGCAGATCCAGCAACTGGAAGCCAGCGTGGGCGTACCCCTGTTCGAGCGCAGGCACCGAGCGCTGCTGCTGACCGAAGCCGGGCTGGTCATGCAGCGCGCGGTGGTGGACAGCCTGGAGCGCCTGCGCGACGCCACCAGCCGGGTGCGCGCGAGGGCGGCCATGCGGCAGGTGGCCATCACCTGCACGCCGGGCTTCGCATCCCTGTGGCTGATCCCGCGCCTGGCCCGCTTCACGGCGCAGCATCCGCTGGTGGACGTGCGCATTTCGGCCACGCTCGAGGTGCTGGACCTGCGGCGCGCCCAGGTGGACCTGGCGGTGCGCTTCTGTCCCATCCGCGACGGCGACGGGGCGCCCCTGTTCGAGGAAACCGTGCTGCCCATGTGCTCGCCCCGGCTGCTGGCGCAGCGGTCGCCGCCGCTGAAGAAGCCGGCCGACCTGCAGCACCACACCCTGCTGGCCGTGGACATGCCGCAGGGCATGGCGCTCACCGTGGATTGGGAGCCCTGGTTCAGCCTGATGGGGCTGGCTGAGCTGCGGCCCAAGAACACGCTGCGCTTCACCCAGTACGCCGATGCGGTCGCAGCCGCCGTGGCCGGGCAGGGCGTGGTGATCGGACGGCTGCCCCTGCTGGCGGAGATTCTGCGGGACAAGCGCTTGGCGGCGCCCTTCGGGGGTGCGGCTTCCCAGCGCGGCTACTACGTGGTGCTGAGCGGGTCCGGGGCGCGCAACCCGGACGCGCAGGACTTCGTCCGCTGGCTGCGGGTGGAGGCGGAGACCGCCCGGGTATAGTGGCTGGGCATGCTCATCCACGAAGTCACTGACCGGCGCGGGCTGCTGAAGTTGGCCGTCGCCGCGGCGGCTTCGGGTTGGCTGGGCCGCGTGGCCAGTGCGCAGGGCCGGTTTGGCCGCTACCCGTTCAGCCTGGGCGTGGCGAGCGGATCCCCCACGCCCGATGGCGTGGTGCTGTGGACCCGCCTCATGGGCGACCTGCCGGCACGCGCGCTGACCGTGCAATGGGAGGTCGCCACCGACGAGCGCTTCGCGCGCGTGGTCCGGCGCGGCGCGCAGCAGGCGGCACCGGAACTGGCGCACTCGGTGCACGCCGAAGTGCAGGGCCTGGAGCCCGACCGCTGGTACTTCTACCGCTTCATCGCCGACGATGCGGTGAGTGCGATCGGGCGCACGCGCACGCTGCCGGCGCCCGATGCCGCGGTGGCCCGGCTGCGCCTGGCCTATGCTTCGTGCCAGCGCTGGGAGCACGGCTACTTCAGCGCCTGGCGCCACATGGCCGACGAGAACCTGGATGCGGTGCTGTTCCTCGGCGACTACATCTACGAATACCCCGCATCCAGCCGCCCCGTGCGCCTGCACACCGGCGGCTGGGCGCTGTCGCTGGCGGACTATCGCGCGCGCTACGCCCTGTATCGCAGCGAGCCCGAGCTGCAGGCCATGCACGCCGCTTGCCCCTGGCTGGTCACCTGGGACGACCATGAAGTGCAAAACGACTACGCGGCGGGGACCGCCGGCAGCGGCGGCCCGCAGGCGGGGGACTTCGCAGCCCGGCGCGCCGCCGCCTACCAGGCGTTCTACGAGCACATGCCGGTGCGCGCCTCGGCGCTCACGCGCGCGCTCGCCGGCCTGCGTACGGGCGCCGAGATGCGCATCTACTCGCAGCAGCGCTTCGGCCGCCTGGCGAACCTGCTGCTGCTGGACGACCGCCAGTACCGCGACCCGCAGGCCTGCACCAGTGGCGGCAAATCCGGATCGGGCCTGGTGGATCCGGCTGCATGCCCGGCGTGGAACGACCCGGCGCGCAGCTTGCTGGGCGGCGCGCAGGAGAAATGGCTGGAGGAGTCGCTCGCGCGGGGCGCGGCGACCTGGACGGTGTTCGGCCAGCAGACCCTGTTCGGCCAGCGTGGCGCCAAGCCCGGGCCGGGCCCATGGTTCTGGAACGACGGCTGGGACGGCTACGGCGCGGCGCGCCGGCGCCTCACCGACGCGCTGCAGCGTCACCGCGTGGGCACCCCGGTGATGCTCGGCGGTGACATGCACGAGAACTGGGTCGGGCACGTCAAGGCGGACTACGCCGATCCTGGCAGCGCGGCCATCGGGCTGGAGTTCTGCGGCACCAGCATCACCTCGCGCTCGTCCACCCGCAAGGACCAGCTCGTGCCCTTGCTGGCCGAGAACCCTCATTTCGTCTTCGCCGACGCCGACCGGAGGGGCTACGGCGTGCTGGAGTTCACGCCCTCGCGCCTGGTCACGACCTTGCGGGTGGTGGACGACGTGACCCGGCGCGATTCCCGCATAGCGACGCTCGCGGCCTTCACCGCCGAGGCCGGGCGGCCCCAGCTGGAGCGGGTGTGAGGCGCGCCCTCTGGCTGCTCTTGACGCTGGTGCTGATGGCCGCGGCATCCGCGGGGGCCGCGCAGCGCACTCCGGGTCGGGTCGCCATCGGCAACGAACCCCGCTATGTGCTGACCGATACCTTCACGGTCCTGGAGGACGCGCAGGGGCGGCTGACGCTGGAGGACATCGTGGAGCCGCAGGCCCAGGCGCGGTTCCGCCCCGTCTCCCAGTTCGGCCCGGGCGCCAACTTCGGGATGAGCGGCTCTGCCTACTGGCTGCGCGTGGTCCTGGATGCCCCGGCCTCGGCCCCGTCCGATTGGTTGCTGGAGATCGCGTACCCACCGCTGGATCGGTTCGAGCTCTATGCCCCGGACAGTGCCTCCGGATTCCGCATGCAGTGGGGCGGCGACAGCTACCCGTTCGCGCACAAGGAGGTGCCGCACCGCAACCATGTGCTGCCGGTGCGGCTCTGGCCCGGACAGGCCAACGTGCTGTACCTGCGCATCCAGTCCGAAGGCACCGTGGCCGCGCCCACAACGCTTTGGCAACCCAAGGCGCTGTGGGAGCACGACATGGCCAGCTACGCCGTGCTGAGCCTGTACTTCGGGCTGCTGATCGGGCTGCTCCTGTACAACCTGCTGCTGTTCGTCTCGGTGCGTGACCGCGCCTACCTGATCTACGTGGCGTTCGCGGGATGGATGGCCATCGGGCAGGCCGCACTCACCGGACTGGGCGGGCAATACCTGTGGCCCGAGTGGGCATGGTGGAACAGCGTGTCGCCGGCGGTGGGCCTGGCCACCGCGGCGATCTTCGGCCTGCAGTTCGCGCGCAGTTTCCTCTCCAGTCCGCAGCGCATGCCGGGCATCGATCGCTTGCTGATCGCGCTGCTGGCGGGTTGGGGCCTGTCCGTCATCGCCGCGGTCTTCCTGAATTACCGGCTGTCGTCGTACATGGTGATCGGGCTGGCTGTGGCGAGCGTGGCGACGATGGTGATCGTCGGCGTCATCAGCATCCGCCGCGAGTTTGCCGGGGCGCGCTACTTCTTCACTGCCTGGGCGGTGCTGCTCGTCGGGGTGTTCACGCTGGCGCTGCACAACAGCGGCCTCCTGCCTTCCAACCGCATCACCTCCAATGCGGTGCTGATCGGTTCGGCGCTCGAGATGGTGCTGCTGTCGTTCGCGCTGGGCGACCGCATCAACGTGGCGCGCCGCTTCAAGGAGCAGGCGCAGGCGCGCATCGCCGCTGAACATGCGATGGTGGAGGCGCTGGAGGAGTCACAGACCCGGCTGCGGCGCGTGCTCGAGGAGCGCGAGGTGATCCTGCAGAACTCGATCGTCGGCATCGCATTCCTCACGCCGGCCGGGCGCCTGCGCTGGGCCAACAAGGCCCTGCGGGACATCCTCGGCGCCGACGTCCGGACCGGCGACTCGCTGGAGCCGTTCTACCTGTCGCGCGAGCACTACCTGGCGATCGGTGACGAAGTCGTGCAGGCCGTGGCCCGCGGCAAGGTCTACGAGGACGAGCAGCAGATGCGCCGCTTCGACGGCGCCCTGATCTGGATATCGATTTCGGGCAAGGCGGTGAACCTCGACGACCTCTCGCAGGGCACGGTCTGGGTGGTCATGAACATCACCGAGCGCAAGAGGCTGCAGGAGCAGCTGCACAACACCAGCTCGGAGCGCGAAGCGATCCTCAACAACGCCTTGGTGGGGATCGTGCTGTCGGTGCAGCGGCGGCACGAATGGGTCAACGAGAAGTTCGCGCAGATGCTCGGCTACCCGCGCCAGGTCCTGATCGGCCAGCCCTCGGTGCACATGCACGCCGACGTCAAGGCGTGGGAGCAATTCGGCGTCGTGGCGCGTGCGGCGCTGATCGAGACCGGCTCCTACGTCTGCGAGCACCAGCTCAGGCGCCGCAACGGCGATCTGTTGTGGGTCGAGATGGCCGGCAGCTGCGTGCGTCCGAACGACCCCGACTCGGGCGTCATCTGGACCTTCCTGGACATCACCCACCGCAAGAAGTCCGAGTTCGAGACCCGGGAGGCGCTGGAGCAGCAGAAGGCGCTGAACGAACTGCGCACGCGCTTCGTGGCCATGACCAGCCACGAGTTCCGCACGCCGCTGTCGCAGATCCTCACGGCCGAACAGCTGCTGCGGCACTACAGCGAGCGCCTGGCGCCGCCCGAGCGGGCCGAGGTGCTGGACAGCATCGCGTCGGGTGTGCAGCGCATGTCGCGCATGATCGACCGCGTGCTGCTGCTGGGCCAGGCGGACGCGGGCATGCTCGACTTCCAGCCGCGCCGCATCCTGCTGGCGCCGCTGTGCCGCCAACTGGTGGACGAGGCGCATGCGCAGCACCCGGGGGACCGGCGGGAGGTGGCGCTCGACATGGACGCCCAAGTGGGCGAGGGCGACTACGACGAGAAGCTGCTGCGCCACATCTTCGGCAACCTGCTGTCCAATGCGCTGAAGTATTCGCCGGGTGGCGGGCAGGTTCGCTTCGCCGTGCGCAGGGACGGTTCATCCACCCTGTTCGAGGTGCGGGACGAGGGCATCGGCATCCCGCCCGACGAGATCGGCCACCTGTTCGAGTCCTTCCACCGCGCGAGCAACGTCGGGGCCATCCAGGGCACGGGGCTGGGCCTGGCCATCGTGCGCAACGCGGTGGACAAGCACGGCGGCAGCATCGAGGTCGCCAGCACACTGGGCGCGGGCACGACCTTCCGCGTCAGCCTGCCGTCCTGAGCAGTCCTAGGCGAACAGCTCCAGCAGGCGGTCCAGCCCGCCTTCGTTGATCTGCACCATCGCCTGTTCGCGCACGCGGGGCTTGGCATGGTAGGCCACCGACAGCCCCGCTTCGCCCATCATCGGCAGGTCGTTGGCGCCGTCGCCGACCGCTATCGCCTGCTTCGGCGAGATGCCCAGCTTCGCGCAGGTCTCCAGCAGCATCTTGCGTTTCTCGTCGCCGTCGCAGATGTCGCCCCAGTCCTGGTCCACCATGCGGCCGGTGAGCTGCCCGCAATTGGGCCCGGACTCCAGCTCCAGCACGTTGGAGCGGGTGTAGTCGATGCCCAGATGGTCGCGCACCCGGTCGGTGAAGAAGGTGAAGCCGCCAGAGACCAGCAGGGTCTTCATGCCGGCGGCCTTGCACGCGGCGACCAGCCGCTCGACGCCGGGATTGAGCCGCAAGCGCTCCACGTACACGCGCTCCAGGTCGGCCACGGTCACGCCGCGCAGCAGCTTGACGCGCTGGCGCAGGCTCTCCTTGTAGTCGGTGATCTCGCCGCGCATGGCGGCCTCGGTGATCGCCGCCACCTCCTCCTTGAGGCCGGCCTCCGCGGCGATCTCGTCGACGCACTCGATGTTGATCAGCGTCGAGTCCATGTCGAACACGGCCAGCTTGAAGTCGGCGAGGCGCAGCGGCGGGGTGAGGCCCCGGAGCACGAGCCCGGGGGTGAATTCTTGCGAAACGGTCATGAGATGGATTTTCGCATCCGCGAACTTCCATTTCTCATCCGCGGCGCAGGTACAGCTCGTCCGACCAGGTGGCCAGCCACCACGGCCGGAAGGCGACGAAGATCGCGCACAGCATGCCGGTGACGAAGCCATCGCCCCAGGCCATGAGCCAGCGCCCGACCAGCGACAGGCCGGTGGCCAGGCTGGGAAGCTCCGCGCCCGCCCATTGCCGCAGGGCGCCGGCCAGGAACAGGCACAGCACCGAGCCCAGGAATCCCCGCCCCAGGATGTAGACGAAGGGGTGCGTGCCGAGCACGCGGCGGATGGCCGCGCCCAGGGCGAGCGCCAGTGTCGCCGGCACGATGCCCAGCCAGGTGACCAGGTCCAGTTGCTGCTGCCAGCCGATTCCGGCGATCAGGCCCGCCAGGGCGCCGGTGACGCACAGCACCGGCACCGCGAGCGGCCAGCCGAGCATCAGCAGGACCAGGCAGGCGCCGGACCACTGCAGTGGCAGGGGCGTCACTTTCAGCGCCGGCAGGGCCCACAGCCAGGGCAGGACCACCAGCGTGCCGAGCAGGGGCGTGGCCAGCGCCTGCACATTCTTCAGCCGCCAGGGCCGCAGCCACAGCGCGATGGCGAGCGACAGCGCGACGAGGCCGGCCTGTGCAAGGACCATGGGAGCTAGGGCCTGTTAACGCTATGGGAGGGCTCGCGCCGGTGGCTGGCAGGCCGCAGGGCTAGGCGCGGCCGAGGCCGTGTGCCTATGCACACAACGAGGCCGCAACGACGCCCTGCGGCCTGCCAGCCACCGGCCCGAAGGGTGACCCAGGAAACGGGCGCCCTCCGCGTTGCAAATGCTCGCCGGGGCCCCACCCCGGCTGTGCTTTGCGCCTTGATGGCACCCGTTTTCTGGGTCACGCGAGCCCTCCCATAGCGTTAACAGGCCCTAAGCCGGTTCGGTGACCTTCGGCTGCCCCAGCGAGCGCAGCACGTCGCGCACCATCTGGGCCCGGTCCTTCGCCTCGGGCAGGGCGCGCTCGATGCGCAGCTTCTCGTTGCCGGCCAGCTTGATGTGCCGGTTTTTCTGTACCAGCTCGATGATGCGCATCGGGTCGACCGGCGCGTCGCGGCGGAAGGTGATGTGGATCACGCCCGGCGCGGCATCGACCTTGACCACGCCATGCGGGCGCGCCAATACGCGCAGTCGGTGCACGTCGATCAGCGTCTGCGCCTGCGCCGGCGGCTTGCCGAAACGGTCCACGATCTCCTCGAGCAGCGCGTCGATCTGGTCGCTGCTCTTCGCGGTCGCCAGCCGCTTGTAGAAGGACAGCCGCAGGTGGACGTCGCCGCAGTAGGCGTCGGGCAGCAGGGCGGGCGCGTGCAGGTTGATCTCGGTGGCGGCCGACAGCGGCGCCAGCAGGTCGGGCTCCTTGCCGGCCTTGAGCGACTTCACGGCCTCGGCCAGCATCTCGTTGTAAAGCTGGAAGCCGACTTCGAGCATGTTGCCGCTCTGGTTCTCGCCCAGCATCTCGCCGGCCCCGCGGATCTCCAGGTCGTGCATGGCCAGGTAGAAGCCGGAGCCCAGCTCCTCCATCTGCTGGATCGCGTCCAGGCGCTGCGAGGCCTGCTTGGTGAGGCCCTCGGTGTCCGGCACCATCAGGTAGGCGTAGGCCTGGTGGTGGCTGCGGCCGACGCGGCCGCGCAGCTGGTGCAGCTGCGCCAGGCCGAACTTGTCGGCGCGGCTGATCACGATGGTGTTGGCGGTGGGCACGTCAATGCCGGTCTCGATGATGGTCGAGCACAGGAGCAGGTTGTGGCGCTGCGCGATGAAGTCGCGCATCACGCGTTCCAGCTCGCGCTCGGGCATCTGGCCGTGCGCCACCGCGATGCGCGCCTCCGGCAGCAGCTGCTCGAGCCGCTCGCGCCGGTTCTGGATGGTCTCGACCTCGTTGTGCAGGAAGTAGACCTGGCCGCCGCGCTTGAGCTCGCGCAGCACCGCCTCGCGGATCACGCCGTTGCCCTCGTTGCGCACGAAGGTCTTGATCGCAAGCCGGCGCTGCGGCGCGGTGGCGATCACCGACAGGTCGCGCAGGCCTTCCAGCGCCATCCCCAGCGTGCGCGGGATCGGCGTGGCGGTAAGGGTGAGCACGTCGACTTCGGCGCGCAGCGCTTTCATCGCTTCCTTGTGGCGCACACCGAAGCGGTGTTCCTCGTCGATGATGAGCAACCCGAGGTTCTTGAACTTGGCCGCCTCCGACAGCAGCTTGTGCGTGCCCACCACGATGTCGACGCTGCCGTCTTCCAGGCCCTTGATGGTGGCGTTCACCTCCTTGGTGGAGCGGAAGCGCGACACCTCGGCGATCTTCACCGGCCACTTGGAGAAGCGGTCCACCAGCGTCTGGTAGTGCTGCTCCGCCAGCAGCGTCGTGGGCGCCAGGAACGCCACCTGCTTGCCGCCGGTGACGGCGACGAAGGCCGCGCGCAGCGCGACCTCGGTCTTGCCGAAGCCGACGTCGCCGCACACCAGGCGGTCCATGGGCTGCGGCGACACCATGTCCTGGATCACGGCGTGGATGGCGGCGTTCTGGTCGGCGGTTTCCTCGAAGCCGAAGTCGTTGGCGAAGGCCTCGTAGTCCTGGGGCTCGAAGCGGAAGGCGTGACCCTCGCGGGCGGCGCGCCGCGCGTAGATGTTGAGCAGTTCGGCGGCGGTATCGCGCACCTGCTCGGCGGCCTTGCGCCTGGCTTTCTCCCACTGCCCGGAACCCAGCTTGTGCAGCGGCGCTTCCTCGGCCGACACGCCGGTGTAGCGGCTGATCAGGTGCAGCTGGCTGACGGGCACGTAGAGCGCGGCCTTCTCGGCGTACTCCAGGTGCAGGAACTCGGTGTTGCCCTGGCCCAGGTCCATGTTGACCAGGCCTTTGTAGCGGCCGATCCCGTGCTGCGCGTGCACCACCGGGTCGCCCAGGTTCAGCTCCGACAGGTCCTTGATCAGGGCCTCGACGTCGCTGACCTGTTCCTGCTTCTTGCGCCGGCGCGCGCTCGGCGCCGCGGCGAAGAGCTCGGTTTCGGTGATGAAGTCGATGCTCTCGTCGACCCAGGAAAAGCCGGTGGCCAGCGCGGAGGTGGCGATCCCGAGCTTCTCGTCGCTGCCCCGGAATTCTTCGAGCGAGTCGAACACCGGCGGCGACAGCTGGCTGGCGCGCAGGAAATCGAGCAGGCTTTCACGCCGTCCGTCGCTCTCGGCCAGCACCAGCGCGCGGTGCTGGGTGTTGCGCAGGTGCTCCTTGAATTTGGCCAGCGGCTCTTCGGCCCCGCGCACCACCGCCATCGGCGGCAGCGGCGCGAATTCGACGTAGGCGTCGCCGTCGCCGACGGCGCGCACGGCGAGCTGGGCGTGCTCGTTGGCGCGCGCGTAGAACTGTTCGGCCGACAGGAACAGCGCCTCCGGCGGCAAGGCGGGCCGCTCCGGATCGCCCTGGACCAGCCGGTGGCGCTCGCGCGTGTCCTGCCAGAAGCGCTGGAAGGCCGGTTCCAGGTCCCCGTGCAGCACCAGGGTAGCGGCAGTGCCCAGGTAGTCGAAGACGGTGGCGGTCTCGTCGAAGAACAGCGGCAGGTAGTACTCGATGCCCGCGGTCGCAACCCCGTTGCCGATGTCCTTGTAGATGCGGCTCTTGGTCGGGTCGCCCTCCAGCAGTTCGCGCCAGCGGCGCCGGAAGCGCGCGCGCGCCTCCTCGTCCATCGGGAACTCGCGTCCGGGCAGCAGGCGCACGCTGGGCACCGGGAACAGGCTGCGCTGGCTGTCCGGGTCGAAGGTGCGGATCGAGTCGATCTCGTCGTCGAACAGGTCCACCCGGTAGGGCACGCTCGAGCCCATGGGGAACAGGTCGATCAGCCCGCCGCGCACCGCGTACTCGCCGGGGCTGACCACCTGCGTCACGTGGTTGTAGCCGGCCAGCGTGAGCTGCGCCTTGAGCCGGGCTTCATCGAGCTTCTGCTTGACCGCGAACTGGAAGGTGTAGCCGGCGAGGAAAGCCGGCGGCGCCAGCCGGTACAGGGCCGTGGTGGCCGGCACCAGCACGACGTCGGACTCGCCCTGCGAGATGCTCCACAGCGTGGCCAGGCGCTCGCTGATCAGGTCCTGGTGCGGCGAGAAGCCGTCGTAGGGCAGGGTTTCCCAGTCGGGGAAGAGCGCGCACCGCAGCTCGGGTGCGAAAAAGGCCACCTCGGCCAGCAGCCGCTGGGCGTCGTTGGCGTCGCTGGCCACGATGGCGGTCAGCCGGCCGGCGCCTTTTTCACGCCGGGCCAGCTTGGCCAGCACCAGCGCGTCCGCAGAGCCGCTGGGTCGCGGCAGCGTGAAGCGCTTGCCCGCATTGAGCTTGGGGAGTTCCATTCTTAGAAATAAATGCAAACACCCCGCGCCTGAAGAGGGTGGGGTGTGACGGGTCGATTTTAGAATGGGCTCATATGCCCACGAGTGAAAGCAACATCGTACGTTTCTACGCGCTCGTCCCTTGCGCCGGGACCGGCAGCCGAGCCGGCACCCACGGCCCCAAGCAGTACGAACGCATCGCCGGCCACCCGCTGGTCTGGCACACACTGGCCGCCTTCGCGGCAGTCAAACGCATCGCCCGCGCGCTGGTCGTCGTGGCGCCGGGCGACGGCTTCTTCGAACGCCACCCGACCTCCGCGCTGGTGGTCCAGTGCGGCGGCCCCACCCGGGCCAAGAGCGTTTCGAATGGCCTGTATGAACTGAGGCGCACCGGCGCGACGGAAAGGGACTGGGTCCTGGTCCACGACGCCGCCCGCTGCCTGATCAGCCCCCAGCTGATCGACAAGCTTATCGATGCCGTAGGGCAGGACGAGGTGGGCGGCCTGCTCGCCTACAAGGTGCCCGACACGCTCAAGCGCGAGGAGGGCGGCCGGGTGGCCGAGACGCTGCCGCGCGAGCATGCGTGGCTCGCGCAGACGCCCCAGATGTTCCGCATCGGCATGCTGATGCAGGCGCTCGAGAAGGCCGGACCGGAGGTCACGGACGAAGCGGCGGCCATCGAGTCGCTGGGCCACAAGCCGCTGCTGGTGCCCGGCGGCGCGCAGAACTTCAAGGTGACCTACCCGGACGACTTCCTGCTCGCCGAGGCGGTGCTGAAAGGACGACACAGATGACGAAATTCCGCATCGGCGAAGGCTGGGACACGCATGCCCTGGTACCGGGGCGCCGGCTGGTCATCGGCGGTGTGGAAATTCCGTTCGAACGCGGGCTGCTCGGGCACTCGGACGCCGACGTGCTGCTGCACGCGATCACCGATGCGCTGTTCGGCGCGGCGGGCCTGGGCGACATCGGCCGCCACTTCCCGGACACCGACGAGCGCTGGCGCGGCGCCGATTCGCTGCTGCTGCTCAAGGAGGCGGCCGGACGCGTGCGAGGCCAGGGCTGGCAGATCGCCAACATCGACAGCACCGTGGTGGCGCAGGCGCCCAAGCTCGCGCCGCACATCACGGCGATGCAGGAGCGTATCGCGCGCGCCCTGGAGCTCGCGCCGGCACAGGTCAATGTCAAGGCCAAGACCGCCGAAAAGCTGGGCCCGGTCGGACAAGGCCTGTCGATCGAGGCGCGCGCCATCGTGCTTCTGAGTGCATGATCCGCTTCTCTGAGTTCAACCCGCGCAGCGGCAAGGGACCGGGCGAAGCAACGCGCAGCCGGTCTTACTTGTGAAGGGGAACCGGCTTCGCCGGGCCCCTTCACTCTGATCAGACCACTGGAGAATTCGCGCCAGCGAATTTTCCAGTGAATGACTCAGGCCTGCAGGGCCGATTCGATGCGGGCCGGCTGCTCGGCCTGCGGCACGAACTTGGCCTTTTGCAGTTTGATGTGCGCGGCCAGGCCGCCCGAGGTGGTGTTCGACAGCGCGAAGATGCCGCCCATGCGCTGCACGGTCTTGTCGACGATCGCCAGGCCCAGGCCGGCGCCGGTGGCCGCGGTCCGTGCGGCGTCGCCGCGGAAAAAGGGCTTGATCAGGTTGGGCAGCGCCTCGGGGGCGACCCCCATGCCGTGGTCGCGTACCTTGAGCAGCACCCATTCGTTGCGCGACTTGGCGGCGATGTCGACCACCGCGATGCCGGTTTCGGGCGTCTTGCCGTAGCGGCGCGCGTTCTCGACCAGGTTGGAGATCACCCGTGCCAGTTCGACCTCGTCGGCCAGCACGAACAGGCCCTTGGCCACGTCGAGGTTGATGCGGATGTCGCCGTGGTCCTGCACCGCATACAGGCAAGCCTCGATCACGTCGTTGAGCAGCACGGGCTTGAGCTCGGCATGGTCCGGCCGCGCGTAGTCGAGGAACTTGTCGATGATGGCGTCGAGTTGGTCGATGTCGGCGGCCATGTGCTCGCGCGCGTCCGCGTCGGCCACGCTCATCTCGGTTTCCAGGCGCAGGCGCGCCAGCGGGGTGCGAAGGTCGTGGGAGATGCCGGCCAGCATCACGGCGCGGTCCTGCTCGATCTTGGCGAGCTGCTGCGCCATGCGGTTGAAGCCGATGTTGACCTCGCGGATCTCGCTGGTGACCGCCTTCTCGTCGAGGCGGCTGGCGTCGAAATCGCCGTCGCGCACGCGGCTGGCCGCGAACGACAGTTGCTTCAGGGGTCGATTGATCAGGCGGGCGATCACGGCCGCCCCGGCCAGCGACAGCCCGGCCGCGGTGATCAGCCAGATGAGCCAGGTGCGCCCCCCCACGGCGGTCAGGCGTGAGCGGTCGAGCAGCATCCAGTACTGGTCCTGCTGGATCCGGAAGCCGATCCACAGGCCGCTTTCGCCATTGACCCCCGAAGCCAGCACGGTGCCCGGGCCCAGGCGGGTCAACAGCTCGTCGACGATGTTCTCATCGAGTTCACCGACAGCGAAAGTTGCGTAACGGTCTGTGGGTTCTCGCGGCACGATGCGCACGCGCTCCTGATCGGCCAGGGTCTTGATCAGTGATACACGTGCAATGGAATCCGAGTGCGCCAGGGCGGCGCGGCTCAGGTTCACCAGCGACGCGATCTGCTGCGCCGTCTGCACCGCCCGGGGCTCGAACTCGAGCGCCCGGAAGGTCTGCAGCCAGGCCACGATGCTGCCAATCAGCAGCAGCGACAGCAGGAAGAAGGTGCGCCAGAAAAGGGAAAGGCCGAGCCGGGGCCTGGTTTCAATAGGCGCCGGCGCGGTTTCCAGGGGCGTGGGCCCGGTGACGTCGATGCTGGTCGTGACGCCGCGAATCAAGTTGTCCCCTTCTCTCTCGTCAGTGAACTGCCCCCGGATTATTGTTGATGTCGGCCGGGCTGGGCAGCCCCGGCGGTCAGCCCGCGCCGTCCGGCACGAAAACGTAGCCGACGCCCCACACCGTCTGGATGTAACGGGGAGCCGCGGGATCGAGCTCGACCAGCTTGCGCAGGCGCGAGACCTGCACGTCGAGGCTGCGGTCGAAGGGCTCGAATTCCCGGCCGCGCGCGAGCTGCGCCAGCTTCTCGCGCGACAGCGGTTGGCGGGGATGGCGCACCAGCGCCTTGAGCATGGCGAATTCGCCAGTGGTCAGCGGCAGCTCCTCGCCGTTCTTGCGCAGCGTGCGCGCACCCAAGTCGAAGGCGAAGGGGCCGAAATTGACGACTTCGTTGTCGCTGGAAGGCGCCCCGGGCGCCTCCTGGGCCGGGCGGCGGCGCAGGACGGCGTGGACGCGCGCCAGCAGCTCGCGCGGGTTGAAAGGCTTGCCCAGGTAGTCGTCGGCGCCGACTTCCAGGCCGACGATGCGGTCCACGTCCTCGCCCTTGGCGGTGAGCATGATGATCGGCGTGCGGTCGTTGGCGGCCCGCAGGCGCCGGCAGATCGACAGGCCGTCTTCGCCCGGCATCATCAGGTCGAGCACGATCAGGTCGGCGGTCTCACGCAGCATCAGGCGGTTCAGCGCCTTGCCGTCTTCGGCAAGGATGACTTCAAAGCCTTCCTGCGTCAGGTAGCGGCGCAGCAGATCGCGGATCCGTGCGTCGTCGTCGACGACCAGAATCTTGTCGGTACGGGCTGCGGCTTGTGTCATGTTGCTCCAAGCGGTGGATTTGTAACAGAGCCGATTTTGAGGGGCAGTTAGCTGGGCGTGCGCGTTTTTTCGGGAGGTCTGACACAGTGTTACAGATGTTGCGGACCGGCGCAAAGGGTGACCGGATGAGCAGGAACCGTGACGGATTGCTTGCATCATGCGGCGAAACCCGCCCTTTGCCATCTGCCGGACAATGGCTGCCAACTGAACCGTGGTGCAAGACGATGAACGACAAAATTTCGACCCGCGTCCTGGGGCTGGCACTCGCAGCGGCGGCTTCCAGCCCTGGCCTGGCGAGCGCGCAGGTGCTGCCGCCGCCGCAGAACGTGCTGCAGCTGTCGGCCGCCGCCACGCTGGAAACGCAGCAGGATCTCCTGAGCCTGAGCCTGGCCACGCGCCGCGAGGGCGCGGATGCGAGTGCCGTCCAGTCGCAGCTGAAGGCCGCCCTGGACGCCGCGCTGGCCGAGGCGCGCAAGTCGGCGCAGCCCGGGCAACTGGACGTGCGCACCGGCCATTTCGGCCTCGCGCCGCGCTACGAGCAGGGGCGCGTCAACGGCTGGCAGGGCACGGCGGAACTGGTGCTCGAGGGCCGCGACTTCTCCCGCATCACGCAGTCGGCCGCCCGCATCCAGACCATGACGGTGTCGCACGTGCACTTCGGCCTGAGCCGCGAGCAGCGTGCCAAGGTCGAGAGCGAGGCGCAGGCGCTCGCCATCGACCGGTTCAAGGTCAAGGCGTCGGAGCTCGCGAAGGGCTTCGGCTTTGCCGGCTACAGCCTGCGCGAGGTTTTAGTGAACGCCAACGACGGGGCGGTGCCGATTCCGCGTCCGATGACGATGGCGCGGGCCGCCAGTGCGGACATGCCCCTGCCGGTGGAAGCCGGCAAGGCCACGGTCACGGTGACGGTTTCCGGTTCGGTGCAGCTGCAGTAGCCGCTCCCTGGGCGACCGAGCCTACTGGGCCACCCAGCCGCCGTCCATGTTCCAAGCCACGCCGCGCACGTTGGCGCCGGCCGGCGAGCAGAAGAACACCGCCAGGTCGCCGAGTTCCTCCGGCGTGGTGAATTGCATGGACGGCTCCTTCTCGCCCAGCAGCTGCTTCTTGGCTTCCTCGGCCGAGACGCCGCGTTCCGAGGCGCGCGCGTCGACCTGCTTTTGCACCAGCGGCGTCAGCACCCAACCCGGGCAGATGGCGTTGCAGGTGATGCCGGTGGTGGCGTTCTCCAGCGCGGTGACCTTGGTCAGGCCCACGATGCCGTGCTTGGCGGCGACATAGGCCGACTTCTCGGCCGACCCGACCAGGCCGTGCACGGAGGCCACGTTGATGATGCGGCCCCAGTTTGACTTGCGCATCGCCGGCAGTGCCAGGCGGGTCGTGTGGAAGGCGCTGGTGAGGTTGATCGCGATGATCGCGTCCCACTTCTCCGGCGGGAAGTCGTGGATCGGCGCCACGTGCTGGATGCCGGCGTTGTTCACCAGGATGTCCACCTGCCCGAACTGCGCGGCGGCGTACTTGGCCATGTCCTCGATCTGGGCCGGCTTGCTCATGTCGGCGCCGTGGTAGCCGACTTTCACGCCCAGCGCCTCGACCTGCGCGCGCGGCCCGTCCACATCGCCGAAGCCGTTGAGAACCACGTTCGCGCCCTGTTTGGCCAGTGCCAGCGCGATCCCCAGGCCGATGCCGCTGGTGGAGCCGGTGACGAGAGCAGTTTTGCCTTTGAGCATGATGGTGTCTCCGTGGATTGAACGTGAGTTGAATATGATGGGCCGCGAGTATGCGATTTTTTCCCACTGCCGTGTTCCCACCTACGCTGAACTACGTACCTTGTCCGGACGCCTCCGGCGGCCACCGCATGGCCTACTGGCAATGGGGCGACGCGGCCTCGCCGCACCTGATCGTCTGCGCCCATGGCCTGTCGCGCCAGGGGCGTGACTTCGATGTGCTGGCGCAGTCGCTGGTGGCGCGCGCGCGCGGCCAACTGCGGGTGGTGTGCCCCGACGTGGCCGGCCGTGGCCAGAGCGACTGGCTCAAGGACCCGATGGGCTACCAGATCCCGACCTACGCGGGGGACATGCTGGCCATGCTGGCTCAGCTGCACCGCCAAGCGCCGCTGCAGACCTTCGACTGGGTCGGCACCAGCATGGGCGGGCTGATTGGCCTGACGCTGGCGGGGGCGCCGGACCTGCCGCTGCCGGTGCCGCTGCGCCGGCTGGTGCTGAATGACGTGGGGCCGGCCATCCAGTGGCAGGCGCTGCAGCGGATCGGCACCTACGTGGGCCAGACCGGCCGCTTCGACAGCGTGCAGCAAGCTGCCGATGCGATGTGGGCGATCTCGACCAGTTTCGGGCCGCATACGCCGGCGCAATGGCTGGCGCTGTCGCAGGCCATGATCAAGCCGCTGGAGAGCGGCGGCTTCACGCTGCACTACGACCCGGCGATTGCTGTGCCCTTCCGCACCGTCACCGAGCAAAGCGCCGCCGAGGGGCAGGCGATGCTCTGGAAGCTCTACGACAACATCAAGGCGCGCGTGCTGCTCACGCGCGGCGCCGCCTCGGACCTGCTTGCCAAGGAGACCGCGCTCGAGATGACCCGCCGTGGCCCGCGCGCGAGCCTGGTCGAGTTCCCCGGGGTGGGCCACGCGCCCACTTTCGTTTCAGACGACCAGGTCGAGGCGGTCGCCTTGTTCCTGCTGGATCGATGAAGAGCCTGAGAGCGGAGCAAGCGGAGGCCGCGGCCGTCCCCGAGCTGATCGCGGCGACCGAGCAGGCCATGCCGCGCCAGGCCGACGCGCTGGCGCGCGCGCGTGCCTTCGCTGAGCCGCTGATCGCCGGCGAGATGCTGGACACCGGCGAGAACACGCTGGCCCACGCCGACGCGGTGGCGGCGATCCTCAAGACCATGGGCGGCTCGGAGGCCATGCAGGCCGCGAGCTACCTGGTCTATGCCTGCGTGCACCTGAACAAGCCCGAGGAGGTGATCGCCAAGGCGTTCGGCGACAGCTATGCCGCGCTGGCCGTGGAGACGACCAAGCTGGTGCGGGTGCAGCAGCAGACCCGGGCCGCCGAAGCGACCAGCCAGCTCGACAAGGAAAAGGCGCAGACCGAGGCCGTCCGCAAGATGCTGCTGGCGTTCTCGCGCGACCTGCGGGTGGTGATGCTGCGGCTCGCGTCGCGCCTGCAGACGCTGCGCTGGCACGCGGCCACCAAGACGGTGGCACCGGAAAGCGTGGCGCGCGAGGCCCTGAGCGTCTTCGCGCCTCTGGCCAACCGCCTGGGCGTCTGGCAGCTGAAGTGGGAGATGGAGGACCTGGCCTTCCGCTTCCTGGAGCCCGACACCTACAAGCAGGTCGCGCACCTGCTGGACGAGCGGCGCGTGGAGCGCGAGGCCTACGTGGAGCAGTTGCGCTCGCAACTGGAAGCGGAACTCAAGGCGCAGGGCATCCACGCGAGCGTGCACGGCCGCCCCAAGCACATCTACAGCATCGTCAAGAAGATGCGCGGCAAGTCGCTGGACTTCGACCAGGTGTTCGACATCCGCGCGCTGCGGGTGATCGTGCCGGAGGTGAAGGACTGCTACGCGGCGCTGTCCTGGGTGCACCAGCAATTCTCGCCCATCGTCGAGGAATTCGACGACTACATCGCCAAGCCCAAGGCGAACGGCTACCAGTCGCTGCACACGGTGGTGCGCGACGCGGCCGGCCGGGCGATCGAGATCCAGATCCGCACCCAGCCCATGCACGAGCACGCCGAGCACGGCGTCGCCGCGCACTGGGCGTACAAGGAAGCCGGCGCCAGGGGCTATGCGGGCGTGTCAGCCAGCGGCGAATACGACGCCAAGATCGCGGTGCTGCGGCAGCTGCTGGCCTGGGAGCGCGACCTCGCCGGCGCCACCCGGGACCTGTTCGACGACCGCATCTACGTGCTCACGCCCGATGCCGCCATCGTCGAGCTGCCGCAGGGCGCGACGCCGGTGGACTTCGCCTACACCGTGCACACCAGCCTCGGCCATCGCTGCCGGGGCGCGCGCGTGGACGGCGCGATGGTTCCGCTGAACACGCCGCTTCGCAACGGCCAGACGGTGGAGATCACCGCGGCCAAGGAGGGCGGGCCTTCGCGCGACTGGCTCAATTCCGAGCTCGCGTTCCTGGCCAGCCACCGCGCCAAGGCCAAGGTGCGCGCCTGGTTCAACGAGCAGCAGCGGCACGAAACCGTCCAGCGCGGGCGCGAGGCGGTGGAAAAGCTGCTGCAGCGTGAAGGCAAGACGGCGCTGAAGCTGGAGGATCTCGCCAGCCAGCTCGGCTTCAAGTCGGCCGAGGACCTGTTCGCGGTGGTCGGCAAGGACGAATACTCGCTGCGCAACATCGAGACGCTGCTGCATCCGCCGGAAGCGCCGCTGCCGCAGGACGAGTTCCTGCTGAAGAAACCGCGCGCGCCTTCGCGTGCGGCCAAGGGCGGCGTGCTGGTGGTCGGCATCGATTCGCTGATGACGCAGTTGGCCCGGTGCTGCAAGCCGGCGCCGCCGGACGCCATCGCGGGCTTCGTGACGCGCGGCAAGGGGGTCAGCATCCACCGCCGCGACTGCGCGAGCTTCCGCGAGCTGGCGGCCCGCGCCGGCGAACGCGTGATCGAGGTCCAGTGGGCGCCCAAGGGCGAGGCCGCGGCGGTCTATCCGGTGGACGTCGCCGTCGAGGCCGCCGACAGGCAGGGGCTGCTGCGCGACATCTCCGAAGTGTTCGCGAAGGAAAAGATGAACGTGATCGGAGTGCAGACCCAGTCGGTGAAGGGCACGGCCTGGATGACGTTCACGGTGGAGGTCGGCGATTCCGGCCGGCTCGCGCATGTGCTCGGGCTGGTCGCCGAAGTGCAGGGCGTGCGCTGGGCCAAGCGGAGGTGAGCGCGTGTTGAAGAGGTGCCTCGTGTCCTCTGCTACAATCTCGCTTCTCGAACGAACTCTAGGCGCGTAGCTCAGCTGGTTAGAGCACCACCTTGACATGGTGGGGGTCGTTGGTTCGAGTCCAATCGCGCCTACCAACAAATCAATGACATACGGCACCTTCGGGTGCCGTTTTCATTGGCGGTATGAAAAAAGTATGGAAATGAGGCCCACGGAACGCCCTCATTTGCTGCTACTGACCAGTTCAATTCCGTCTCATCCCGCGCAAATCCCGTTGCGAGGGATCAACGTCCCCAAAAAGGGTGGTCGTCGTCCTGCTGTGAGTCCCGTTCCATCCGGGGACGGTGAGGGGTGTCCCAAGGCCCAACACGCACCTCGTGACCACGTACATCACGGCGGCGCAAAACCGCACTCATGGGGTTCTGAATGTAATCGCCGAATGGAACAAAAATGTACAGGGAACCTAGGTACAACAGTGGCCAGTCTTGCGGTGCAAAGAACCGAAAAGGGCTGCCTTGCGGGTGCAAATTGCTCTATCCAAATGGTCGTTGTCGCTTCCACGGTGGCCCGAGCACAGGGCCTAAGACGCCGGAAGGCAAGCGGCGGTCGCTGGAGGCGATGCGAGCGGGTTATAAGGCCTGGCTGGGTCGAACACGGTAAGCTACGTCCGTGAGCAGCGTTTGGAATAGTAGGCGCAGACGCTGGGGATGCCTTCTGGGACGCCATTACGGAACTGGTCGAAATTCTTACTGGTAGGCTGGTCGATGTTCGCGATCCGGTTCCCGCGTGACGTCTTCGGCAGGCGGGCTGACATGGCTTCCAAGTATCCGAAGGAGGTCGTGTCCTTTGCGCCTAACTGGTCAATTGACACCGACGCACAAGAGCGTGCGCCTCCTGCGGTCGCACCTGATGGTGTGCGTCGGTTACCTTTACGTAGGTGTCATTGTGCAGCGCATACATATAGGCTTAGTTTTCGACAAGAAGTGCTCGGAGCATGGAACGCTCGGGGTGCTGCCATGTGCATGGCCGAACTGTCCCAACGGCGTTAACGCAGACGAGTTCGAGGAAGAGTCTCTGATCGAGGGCTCCAAGCCAAGTTTTTGGAGAAGACGAAAGTGGAGGTCACCACTAGGTGGCTTCTACTACAGCTGGGAAAGCAGTGATCTCCCAAATTGGTTTCAGGCGCAGCAGACGTTCTGGAACGAGGCCAGACGACTCCGGCTTGTCCCGGCATCGTTTCCGGACAATGTCTACCACTACACGTCTTTGGAGGGTTTCATGGGAATCGTCCGAAGTCGATCCCTCTGGATGACGGAGTTCGCTTATCTCAACGACCGGCGCGAGGTTAGATACGGGTTGGACATGCTTCTTGATACGGTCAATGACATGCGGGCGACTGCAAGCCGTGAGGATGTTCGAGATTTATTGTCGGCCTGGGGGGACAAGCTTGGAGGCTCCAAGAACCGCGTTTGCATTACCTCCTTTTCCGGTGACGACGACAGTCTCAGCCAATGGCGTGCTTACGGTCCAATCGCAATAGGCTTTCCCGTCCATCGTCTGTCGCTTCACGTGGATCAAAGTTGGCTACAACCGGTGGAATACGACCCGTCCATTCAAAGGAAACTGGTCCAAATCTATGTTCACCATCTGGTTTCTGCATTCGAGGCAGACACGGATGGCAACAGGCTAGAGCGCATCCGAGACGTGTACCACAGGTCGGACCGTCTCCTTGAGCTTGCCGTTTTTTTCAAGAATCCTGCATTTCGCAGCGAGAACGAGTATCGCCTCGCGTACATCGACTATCCCGAAGTCCGAAGCTCCCTCGGAATCGAGGGGCCTCCTCGTTCGTTCAGGCCGGCTAGGGGGAGAATCGTCCCATATGTGCCATCTACGGAGGTGCTTCGGTCGAAGCATCGATATTTCCCTTTGGAGATTTCTGAAGTGGTCTTGGGCCCCGAGAGCGACGAGTTGCTGGAGCAGGGCGTGTGCGAGTTCTTAGCCGAGTACAGTCTTTCAACCGTAAGGGTGCGGCGATCAGTGGTTCCACTTCGCTCATGAGCATGACTGCGCTGCCGCCCATGCTGGTTTCATGGCACAACTTGGAACAACAGCCAAGGCCCAGGCGACCCTCCGCCGCAACTACACAGGACGATAGGGGCTTGACGTTCGCGGTGGTCGCGACCAGAGCATTGGGGGGCGTCGCGAAATGAAAAAGCCGCCTGTGGGGCGGCTCCTTAGCTTTGGCGATGAAAAGCGGTGTTACCGGAACCGCAAGCTGCCGACCTCCGGATCGTTGACGTCCACCTTGTAGCCAATCACAGCGCCGGACGGCGTGACCTGGGCACACTCCTTCGCATCGATGGCGGAGTAGGTAGGCGCAGCAGTTCCGACTGTGATGCGACGTCGTTCATTCAGACAGAACCAAGCAGTGTCGGCTGTCGCGGGATCAACCGACCATTCCGTCATCTCTTCTTCGGCCGTGTTGCCGTGAATAACTTTGTTGTTCAGGACAAACAGGACACCGGAGTCGCCGACCTTGGCCGTTGCTGGGGGCGTATGGGACTCGGCGAAGCCGAAACCGGTAGCGTTCTCGATGAGGCCATCGATGAGAAAAGGTGACGTGTTGAAGGTCACGGTCACCATGGAGTTTGGGTATGGCGGCTGGTCGGCGTACCACTCCACCATGACCGGTTTGTCATTCATGGTGAGCCATTTCAGTTCATCTACCCCGCCGTGGCCAGGGCGAGACGTGTAGGGGCAGCTCTTTTTCACGGTGACCCCGTAGTGATCGCCGTTGCTCGCAGTCGCCGAGAGGGTGTAGTTCGTTCCGCACCCAATCACATACGAGTTGATGATCGCATTCACATCGAAAGTCTGTGCGGACGCAACAGGTACAGGATCGGGGGCCTGAGCCGGAGGTTGTTCAACGGAGGCCGGCGGGGCCGAGGCCGGGGCACTGCCGCCACCGCCACCACACGCTGCTAGTGCAAATGCGGCTGTCATGGCCAGGGCGAAAGAGAGAGGCAAGGTACTGCTACGGGACATTGGGAGCTGGCGTGAACTGTTCGAGCCGCAGATCGACATAGTTTTGCGGCGGCCGAATGGTAGAGCTTGAGCTTGTTCTAAAGCCGCACCGTGATGAGGTTGGGCGCAAAAAACCTAAGCTCTGCGAACAATGTCACCGTCGGGCTGAAGACCATCTGGTGGTGGTCCGTCGGGCGATGGCGGGCTCGCGCCCTGAACCGATACGGGTGAGCACTTTCGGGTGAGCCATTGCTGGAACTAGTGCACGCTTCGTGCGGTTGCGCTGCGCTTTTTCTGCACAACAGTTGATTCAAGCTCAGCCGCTGTTACCGTCGTGTTAACAGCAGTTAGTGATCTTGCAATGTACGAATCAACTCCGTCCGCCGTCACCGAAACACTTCGCGGCTCCGGCTCCCCCGTCTATACGCCAGCTCTCATCGACACCATTCTTGGCCTCAGTGCCGCCAGTGGAGGAATGATTGGCATCGAGGACTTCACCACCCCTCTAAAGAGACTTCATAGGGTGGACCGATTCCATTGACGGGTCCGGGCGGTATGGCCAACTGACGTCTGCGACCACTGGGACGGACATCATGTTCGTTCAGACTTCGCCCACCACACCCACAGGCGTCCAGCTAGATTTCGATGCCCCGCCTGTCACGATTTTCCAGGGAGCGGGCGGTGTCAACGTGAGGGTGCACGACTACTACACGGTTCGCCCCACCGGCGACGGACATATCGACCGCGTCATCGTCGGCACGTCGGGCGACGACCGGATCATCGATGCGGGCGGTAAGGACACACTGTTTGTCTTGGGAACCGGCCACGACACCGTGGTCCTCAGCGGCTACGACGACGACATGGTCGTGGCTGGCCTCGGCGATGCGATCATCGACGGTGGCCTCGGTGGGCGCGCGGGGGTGCAACTGACCGGGTCTGCATCGGACTACGAAGTGATCGTCTCCGAATCAAGCGGCTGGGGCGGCACACCCAGGTCGCATGTCACCTTCATCAACACGACCACTCATGCCACGACGAACATCACCAATGTCAAGTACGTTCAGTTCGACGGCGGCGGGGAAATGATCTTCGCCGGGTCGGCACCGGAAGCCGCCGTGGCGGCGCTATACCATGCTGCGTTCGGGCGTTCGGGCGAACACGGTGGCATCGAATACTGGTTCGACAAGCTCAAGGACGGACTTACGCTTCAGCAGATTGCGGTCGGCTTCACGATCTCGCCGGAGTTCAGAACTTCGGCTGCTTCGTCGGCTTCCAACTTTGACTTCGTCAATGGCCTCTACCACAATACGTTTGACCGCGCTCCTGACACTGGCGGACTCGCCTATTGGCTGGATCGACTCGATCACGGTGCCACCCGCGCCGACCTGCTCGCGGCTTTTGCCAACGTCGCTGGAATGAACGAGGACGGAACGCTTCATACTGAACCCACCATCGTCGGCAACGTCACGATCGTTGATTGGATCGTGGAGCCTTCTCAGGGTTGGTTTAGTCAGGGAAACTGGTGGGCATGAACGACAAGACCTGCGTGGGGAACGGCCTGATTGATCAGAGCCGTCCGCGTCGTTGTGGCCGAAGTGCTTGATCTCGAACAGCCAGCCCTCACGACTTCGCAAGCGCAGACCACTGCCGCCAGTGCCAGCGTCGCCTCCGCCACTGACTCTGGGCGCGAGAACGGCCCGTTCTTGGCCTGATGGCGAGCAGGGTGCAGAGGGCACCCCGGTACAGATGCACCCGCCCGCCGAAGAGTTCAACTTGGTTCGGTCCCCGGCGCAAGACCGGGCGGCGATAAGCCCGGCGTCGGGGGCAGCGAACCGATTGGATAGCCTTTGAAGTAGTCCCGTGCACCTGACGGGCTGAGTAGTTCGCAGGACCATTTCTGCGCTGTCCAGCGGCGGCGCTCGCCGTGGCTGTCCACCTCCAGGCCTGCGAAGTTGAGGTACTGCTGGTAGATGCCGATGAACACGGGCTGCCAGAGCACGACCAGCGGCGGGTCCTTCGGGGCGTAAACGTTTGCCACCCAGTCCAGCGGCCACAGCCGTAGCACCAGCTTGTCCTTTTCTTGGCCCGAAGCGAGCTGCCCAACGAGGGGCGGCTGATAGGTGACTTTCACTCCGGCCTTGTAGATGCGATGAACAGCAGCGTACACTGTACAAGCATACAGTATCAGCGAGGGCGGCCATGACTGCGGGACCACTTGGCAGGTCGCGAAATTCACACTCTTCGGTGCTTTCGGTGCGGAAAGGGCCACGGTTTGGGCGAACGGCTGAGCTGGCCGATACATTGCCCGCATGAGACCCATTCGACTATTTCTTGCTGTGGCGCTGGCTGCGCTGCTTACTGCTTGCGCCACGCAGACCCCTCCTCAACTGGAGGCGGGCATCAAGACGGTGGCCGTCGTGTCGCTGATGCCTGAACGGGTGAGCATCAGCACTTTGCGGGGCCGACCGTTCTTCACCCCCGAATACTCTTTCATCGATATGCACGGCCAGATCGAGCGAACCATCTGGGAAACCACTGCCAACAAGCTGGCAGTGTCCCGCCCTGGCTGGACGGTCAAGAGGGTGGCCTACAACCCGGCGGCGCTGCTCAAAGCCTATCGCGCCGGGGACGAGTCGGCGCTGGGTCAGTTTGCAGCCCAGAACGGTTTAGATGCAATCATCCTCTACACCGAGGCGTTTTACGAAAGCATGGGCGGACAGGGTGTAGGTATCGCGCAGGAGACCCTTCCCATCCAGCGGCCCCAACTCACATTGGTGATGGGCAACGTGGCGGCGGCGCTGGTGGACCGCAATGGCAAGGTCGCCGCTTTCTCCGTAAACAGATGGGGGACGGAACAATGGCGCAGCGCCACGACCATCACGGAGATGCCGCTGGACGCGCGCACGCAGGAGACATTTGTGAGCGAGTTGCGCCGCCTGATCGCGGTCAACACCAGCATCCGCATGAAGGATTTGGGGTACTAGAGGCGTCCCAGCGCTGGCCTTGGGCTTGTCACAGCACAAGCCGCGCCAGCGCATCCCGAGCGTGGTCGCGTGTCAGATGCCCGTAGTGCCTCTCGATCATCAGCACCGAAGTTCCGCTGAGTTGTGCGACGGTGAGGGTATCCAGCCCGGAGTGGATCAGGTCGGTGATGACGCTGTGGCGGATCGCGTAGCAGGTCACGCCGTCAGGGAGCTTGGCCGCCGTCACCGCATCCTTGACCGGATACTTCCAGGCATCTTTGTCCCATGCCTTGCCGCTGGCACGGGAAAACAGCGGAGCTCCCGGGAGCTTGTCCTTGCAGAGGTCCGCAAAGAATGTCGCGGTGGCGTCTGGAAGGGTGATCTTGCGGTCTTTCCCGGCCTTGTCCCTGCCAATCGTTAGCGTCTTCAGCCGCTTGTCATAGCTGGCCACCGTAAGTGCTGCAAGGGCACCGGGCCGCAGGGGAATGAGGGACAAGCCCCGCAGCAGGGTCGCCAACTCTTCGGGCGCATGGATGACCAATTGCCGCCTCTGGTCCGCGTCAAGATAGATGTCACGCCGCCGATCCGCATTCTTGACAGGTAGCAGCTTGCTGCGCCAAGCAAAGTCGGATGTCACCAGCCCGTCCCTGTAGGCGAGATTCAGCGCTGCACGAAGGCAAGTCATGTCCCTATTCAACGAGCTGTCTGACCGCTTCTCGCCCCGCCTTGGTCCACTGGCTGTCGGCCTTTCGCGGAGTGACTTGCGCCAGCCTTCGATGTGGGCAGGTGTGAGCTTTGTGAGCTCAACGTCGGTGAGCTTCCGATCGGGCAGTACGTAAGCCCTAAACCGCGCCTGAACGTCGTCGGCAGCGCGAGTGCCTCTTGACTCGCGAACGTGCTCGACGTACCGGTCGCAGGCGTCGCGGACAGTCGCGGCGTGGGCGCTGCCACCTCTTCCGAGGTGCTCAAACCACTCCATAGCGGCCTTTAGCGCTGCGTCGTACCGTTGGTGCTCTGGAAGCTCTGAAAACGAGCCTAGCGGCTTATAGACCTGCTTCCCGGTGCCTTCATCCAGAAGGCGAGCCAACCATGTGCCTTCGCTCGTGGAACTCATCTTCCTGTAGCCGAGATAGCAGCCCTTGCTGATCTTGGTCCAGTACGGGTCGCGCCTGGGCTTGAGTTTGTGCCGTTCCGCGACCTTGGAAAGCGAGGTGGCCATTGGCGTGAGTGTGAAAAGAGTATGAAAACATTCTACGCTTTTCGTTGGACTTTGTGGGACAGTCTTCCTCGTCGTACAGAAGGAAAATGACGTCCGAGGAAGTCCAAGGAGGTCTTTCATCCCCACCTTGACATGGTGGGGGTCGTTGGTTCGAGTCCAATCGCGCCTACCAATCGTCCTTATCAATCACTGGTAAGCGATTCGTTTGTCCAACCAGGGCAAACAACTTCCCCGGTCCCCTCCTGCCATCGCCGCCTGCAAACTTGCGCGGCGCGTTCCGGTCTGCCTTGCGCGGAGCTCACAGCACGGCTTCGAGGTAGATCGCCGGGCCGCGGAACCTGTAGCTGAGCTCGCCGCGAAAGCGCTCCTTCGTGCCGCTCAACTGGTAGTCGACATAGCGGTACCCGAGCCCGGCGCCGAAGTTTTTCGAGAAGCGCCAGGTGACGGCGCCCATCAGGTTCAGGAGCGAGCCGTCGTACTTCCCATAGTCGAGCGACAGGTAGTCGGCGCGTCCGCGAATCATCCAGTCGGGGGACAGCAGGTAGCTGCCGTACAGGCCGAGCGTCGGCAGGGGCACACGCGCGTTCTCTTCGCTCTGGAAGGTCCCACTCAGAGGGGTCCCGCCCAACGCGCCCGAGCCCTGGCCGGACAAGGCGATGGCGAAGTCGGTGGCGTGCACGCCGAGGGCGGCGCCGAGTTCAGCCGTCGGGTTCCGCAGGAAGGAGTAGCCGGCGCTGAAGCGGTAGATCTTCGAATCGAAGCGGCTGGCCACATTGCTGGAAGCGGGAAATACAAGGTCGCCCCAGCGGATGTCGCGATGGATCGTGCCGGAGCCCTGGCGGTTGAGTTCGTAGTACTCGAACTCGAGGCGCCATCGCTCGCCCAGCCGAAGGCCCATCAGGAAGTAGGGAAGTGACTTGCTGTCCGACAAGCCGAGTTCGTCCTCGAACTTGACCTCCGTGCCCTGGACCGGGAGGCGGGGGACGTCGAAGCGGGCTGTCGATTCGATGGCCGGGCGGAAGCCTTCGATCTGGATCCAGTAGCGGTCACTCGGCCCCTCCGCCGATGCCGGGTCCGCACAGACGGCCAGCATGGCAGCGGCAAGAGCCAGCCAGTACGCAAGGCGCGCAAGAGCGCAGGGGTGCATTCCCGCTTATGTGCTTGTTCGAGAGAACCGTCGCGAGCAGGATGCCGCGAAACAGGGGACAGTGCCACGCACGCTCCCGCGACGTCAACCTCAGCAATAACTGGCGCTCTCGCACCAGCTCATCGGCATCGTGTGGCGGATTCGCGCTGTTCGATCGTCTCCGCCGAACCAGTGGCGCAAGATGGCCCCAGGGACTACGATGGCATCCGATCGGATCTCGTCATTCGGGTTCTCGTTCTGAAAGGGATCGCCATGGCTCATGCGCTCGACAAGACCCATGCCGTGCAACCCCCGGCCATGCCGAAAGTGCGGCGTGTGCCACTGGGAGCACCTTTCCACTGGCTGCGGCTGGGTGCGCGCGACCTGAAGCACAGCCTGGGTCCGAGCCTGGCGGTGGGACTCGCGGTCGCGGCCGCCGGATGGATGCTGATGGCGGCGACCTGGCAGCTCGCGCACCTGGCGCCGGCGCTGCTCGGCGGCTTCCTGTTCGTGGCGCCTTTCGCCGCCATCCCCATCTACGGCTATGCGCGCCAGCTGGAGCGCCGCGACAGCATCGATCCGACCGAAACACGCGGGGTGTGGCGCACCAACGCAGGATCCATTGCGCTCTTCGGCCTGATGCTCGCCGTCGCGCTCATCTTCTGGGAGCGTGTCGCGGCGATCGTGTTCGCGGTGTTCTATCGCGGCGAACCCTTGCAGATGTCGAACCTGGTCAGCATGGTCTGGTCGAGCGGCCATGTGCCGCTGCTGGTCGCCTTTGCCGCGGCAGGGGGCCTGATGGCCCTGGTCGTGTACGCCTTGAGCGTGGTGACCGTGCCGCTGCTGCTCGACCGTCCGGTCGACATCATCACCGCGGCCATCACCAGCTTCCAGTGCTGCCTGCGCAACCCCGGGGCGGCGCTGTTGTGGGCCCTGCTGATTGCGGCGATCACCTGGTTCGGCCTGGTCACGTTCATGGTCGGCCTGGTGGTGGTCTTCCCGTGGATCGCGCATGCGAGCTGGCACGCCTATCGCGAGATGGTGGTCCAGGAGCAGTGACGGCAGTTCAGCCGTTCTGACAGAAATTTCCCACTTCGCGCTGAGCTTTTCGTACCTTGCGCGGCGCGGTGGGACGCAGCAAGCTGCGCTTCAGGCGATCTTGCCTGCCAATCGCAGCTTGCTGGAAAACGATGCCCGCTTCGCAATGGCGCGCTGGAGACTGGGTCCAGGTGCGCAGCCGCGAGGAGATCCTCGCGACGCTCGATGAACAGGGGCGCCTCGATGGCATGCCCTTCATGCCCGAGATGCTGGCCTTCTGCGGACAGACCCTGAGGGTCTTCAAGCGCGCACACAAGACCTGCGACACCATCGCGTACAGCGGCATCCGCAAGCTGGAACGCACCGTCCAGCTGGAGGTGCGCTGCGACGGCAGCGCGCACGGAGGATGCGAAGCGGCCTGCTCCCTGTTCTGGAACGAAGCCTGGCTCAGGCCGGCCGCCGCGCCGGGCGCGCCCGAGCCGCTTTCGCGCGCCACGCCGGCGGCGCCGCGGGCGCGCGGCTGCAGCATCGAGCAGCTGATGGCGGCCACGCAGCAGGGGCAGGACCCCGAGAAGGGCCCGCGCTATGCCTGCCAGGCCACCGAGATCCTGAATGCGAGCCAGCCCATGTCGAACTACGACATGGGCCAGTACGTCGAAGACTATCGCTCCGGCAACGTCGGCCTGGGGACGCTGCTGCGCGGCACGGTGTACCGCGTCAGCATGTACGTCCTGCGGCGCGCCGACCGCTGGGGGCGGCGGATCGGGCTGGGGGATGCGCTGGCGAGGGCGGTGATGGCCGGCTACGACCTGCTGCAGCGGCTGCTGCCGCACGGCATTCCTTTTCCGCGGCGCCAGGGCCTGGTGCCGTCCGGACAGCAGACGCCGCAGCAGGGCCTCGGCGGGATCGGGCCGGGCAGCTGCGTTCGCGTGAAGCCCTATCGCGAGATCCTGGCCACGCTGGACGGCAGCAACAAGACGCGCGGGCTGTATTTCGACGCCGAGCATGTGCCTTATTGCGACAAGGAGTTCCGGGTGCGCTCGCTGGTGAACCAGATCGTCGATGAGCGCACCGGCTACATGCTGCGCTTCAAGTCGCCGTCCATCATCCTGGAGTCCGCCGTCTGCCAGGGCGCGTACAGCGACAACCGCATGTTCTGCCCGCGCTCCATCTACCCGTACTGGCGCCCGATATGGCTGACCCCGGTGGAGCGGCTTCGGGGCAAGGATGGTTCAGCGGCCGAGCTTTAGGGGTAAACCTTGGGGGTAGGGGGAGTCACCCCTTCCTAGAATCTGCTGCGATGCAACACATCGGGCGTGATCGACACACCCGAGCCAGGAGCGAGCCAGTGCAAAGCAAAAAAGCCAGCGGAGGAAAGCCCGCCCAGCGGGTGATCAAGAAGTACCCCAATCGGCGGCTCTACGACACCGATACTTCTTCCTACATCACCCTGGCCGAAGTCAAGCATCTCGTGATGGACAACGAGCACTTCGTGGTGCGTGACGCCAAGAGCAACGAGGACCTCACGCGCAGCATCCTGTTGCAGATCATCCTGGAAGAAGAGGCCGGCGGCGCACCCCTGTTCAGCGAGGCCGCCCTGGCGAACCTGATTCGCATCTATGGCCATTCGGCGCAGGCCTTCATGGGCACCTATCTCGAGAAGAACGTGCAGGCGTTCACGGAGATTCAGGCCAAGCTGGCCGAGCAGTCCAAGACCATCACCCCCGAGATGTGGTCGCAGTTCATGAGCGTCCAGAACCCCCTGATGCAGGGGATGATGGGCAATTACGTCGAACAGTCCAAGAAGATGTTCGAAAGCATGCAGGAGCAGATGCAGAAGCAGACCGAGCAGATGCTGGGCGCCTTCGGCATCTCGCCGCCCAAGCGCTGACCGGCCTCCGGGGCCGGGCCGGGCGCCTGAGTTCGCCCTCTGGGACAATACGGGGATGAGCGAAGTAATGGCTGTGGGCGAGAAGACGCCCAGGATCGGCTTCGTCAGCCTGGGCTGCCCCAAGGCGCTGACGGACTCCGAATTGATTCTCACGCAACTGAGTGCCGAGGGCTACCAGACCTCCAAGACTTTCGAGGGGGCGGACCTCGTGATCGTCAACACGTGCGGCTTTATCGACGACGCCGTCAAGGAGAGCCTGGACACCATCGGGGAAGCACTGGCTGAAAACGGCAAGGTGATCGTCACCGGCTGCCTGGGCGCCAAGGCGGGCGAGGGCGGCGGCAACCTGGTGCGGCAGATCCATCCCTCGGTCCTGGCGGTCACCGGACCGCACGCGACCCAGGAGGTGATGGACGCGGTGCACGCGAACCTGCCGAAGCCGCACGACCCCTTCGTGGACCTGGTGCCGGCGGCCGGCGTCAAGCTGACGCCCAAGCACTACGCCTACCTCAAGATCAGCGAGGGCTGCAACCACCGCTGCACCTTCTGCATCATCCCCTCGATGCGCGGCGACCTGGTCAGCCGGCCGATCGGCGACGTGCTGAAAGAGGCGAAGGCGCTGTTCGAAGGCGGGGTCAAGGAGCTGCTGGTGATCAGCCAGGACACCTCGGCCTACGGCGTGGACCTGAAATACCGAACCGGATTCCACGACGGCCGGCCGGTGAAGACGCGCATGCTGGAACTGGTACAGGCGCTCGGCGAAATGGCCGAACCTTTCGGCGCTTGGGTGCGGCTGCACTACGTGTACCCCTACCCCTCGGTGGACGAAGTCATTCCGCTGATGGCCACCGGCAAGGTGCTGCCCTACCTGGACGTGCCCTTCCAGCACAGCCACCCTGACGTCCTGCGCCGCATGAAGCGGCCCGCCAGCGGCGAGAAGAACCTGGAGCGCATCCAGCGCTGGCGCGAGGCCTGCCCCGAGATCGTGATCCGCAGCACCTTCATCGCCGGGTTCCCGGGCGAAACCGAAGAAGAGTTCGAGCATCTGCTGGAATTCATGCGCGAGGCCCGCATCGATCGCGCGGGCTGCTTTGCCTACAGTCCGGTGGAGGGCGCGGCGGCCAACGAACTGCCCGGCATGGTGCCGGCCGAACTGCGCGAAGAGCGGCGTGCCCGTTTCATGGCGGTGGCCGAGGAAGTCTCGGCGTCGAAGCTGCGCGAGCGCGTCGGTGCGACCATGCAGGTGCTGGTCGATTCGGCGCCGGCCCTGGGCCGCAAGGGCGGCGTCGGCCGCAGCTACGCGGATGCGCCCGAGATCGACGGCACCGTCAGGCTGCTGCCGCCGGAGAAGCTGAGCAAGCAGCTGAAAGTGGGGGAGTTCACGAAGGCGCGCATCGTGGGCGCCGAAGGGCACGACCTCATCGCGGTGCCGGTCTGACGAAGATGCAAACCCGCGGCCGCGCTCATCGTCGCGGCCTTGTCGTGGTCCGGCGAGTTCTCATGAACTCGCTTTCCTTCGCACCAAAAAATAAAGCCGGCTGCGCCGGCTTTATCATCTGTTTGGTGCCCAGGAAGGGACTCGAACCCCCACGATGTTACTCGCTAGTACCTGAAACTAGTGCGTCTACCAATTCCGCCACCTGGGCATTTCAGGAAAGAAAAGGATTCTAACATCAAAAATATCGACAACCTCTCGGGCGGCTTGCTCGACGAGATCGAAGGCGTGATCCAGGGACATCGCGATGGCCACGGATACGTGGTGCGCGACGACGGCGACTCCGACATCTACTTGCCGCCCAACGAAATGCGGGCCGTGCTGCACAAGGACCGCGTGAAGGCGCGCATCGTGCGGCACGACCGCAAGGGCCGTCCGGAAGGGCGCGTGGTCGAAATCCTCGAGCGGCCCGCCCAGCCGATCATCGGCCGGCTGCTGCACGAGAGCGGCGTCTGGCTGGTGGCCCCCGAGGACAAGCGCTACGGCCAGGACGTCCTGATCCCCAAGGGCGCCACCGGACTGGCCAAGCCCGGTCAGGTGGTGGTGGTCGAACTGACCGAGCCGCCCAGCCTCTATGGGCAGCCGGTGGGCCGCGTCAAGGAGGTGCTGGGCGAGATCGACGACCCCGGCATGGAAATCGAGATCGCGGTGCGTAAGTACGGCGTGCCGCACGAGTTCTCGGAAGCCTGCATCGGCCTGGCGCGCTCGCTGCCGGACAAGGTGCGGCCGGCTGACAAGAAGCGGCGCGTGGACCTGACCGACATCCCGCTGGTGACCATCGACGGCGAAGATGCGCGCGACTTCGACGACGCGGTGTACTGCGAGCCGGCCAAGGTCGGCCGCGGCAAGGGCTGGCGCCTGCTGGTGGCGATCGCCGACGTGAGCCACTACGTGGACACCGGCGGCGCGATCGACGTGGACGCCTACGACCGCGCCACCAGCGTGTACTTCCCGCGCCGCGTGATTCCGATGCTGCCGGAAAAGCTCTCCAACGGCCTGTGCTCGCTCAACCCCGAGGCCGACCGCCTGTGCATGGTGGCCGACATGCTGATCACCGGGACCGGCGAGATCCAGGCCTACCAGTTCTACCCGGCGGTGATGTGGAGCCATGCCCGCTTCACCTACACCGAGGTCGCGGCCATCCTGGCCAACACGCGCGGACCCGAGGCGGCGCGGCGCAAGGAGCGCGTGACCGACCTCATGAACCTGCACGACGTGTACCGCGCGCTGCTCAAGGCGCGCGAGCAGCGCGGTGCGGTGGACTTCGAGACGACCGAGACCCAGATCATCTGCGACGAGAACGGCCGCATCGAACGCATCGTGCCGCGCGTGCGCACCGACGCCCACCGCCTGATCGAGGAGGCCATGCTGGCAGCCAACGTGTGCGCGGCCGACTTCATCCAGCAGAGCAAGCATCCGGGCCTCTACCGGGTCCACGAAGGCCCGACGCCGGAGAAGAAGGAGATCCTGCGCAACTACCTCAAGGCCATGGGTGTCACGCAGACCATCACCGAGGACCCGCAGCCGGCCGAGTTCCAGCGCATCGCCGAGGCCACCAAGCAGCGGCCGGATGCCCAGCAGATCCACACCATGCTGCTGCGCTCCATGCAGCAGGCGATCTACACGCCGATCAACAGCGGCCACTTCGGCCTGGCCTACGACGCCTACACCCACTTCACCAGCCCGATCCGGCGCTATCCGGACCTGCTGGTGCACCGGGTCATCAAGGCCGTGTTGACGAACGAGCGCTACGAGTTGCCGACGTTGCCGACGCCTGGCGAGGCGCACGAGAAGCTGGCCCGGCGGCTGGCCGGCAGGGTCAAGCCGCCGACGCACAAGCTGAAGAAGCCCGCCGCGCCGCCCAGCCGCGAGCAGCAGGGCTGGGAAGCGGCCGGGCTGCACTGCAGCGCCAACGAGCGCCGCGCCGACGAGGCCAGCCGCGACGTCGAGGCCTGGCTCAAGTGCAAGTACATGCGCGAGCACCTGGGCGAGGAATACAGCGGCGTGGTCACGGCCGCCACCAGTTTCGGCATCTTCGTCACGCTCGACCAGATGTACGTCGAGGGGCTGGTGCACATCACCGAACTGGGCGGCGAATACTTCAAGTTCGACGAGGCCCGGCAGGAGTTGCGCGGCGAGCGCACTGGCATTCGCTACGCGATCGGCACGCGGGTGCGCGTGCAGGTCAGCCGCGTCGACCTGGACGGCCGCAAGATCGATTTCCGCCTGGTGCGCGAGGGTGAGGAACTGACGGCGCGGGCGATGAAGGACAAGGGTGCACCGCCGGCTGCCGGGCCTGCCAAGAAAGGCAGCGTCTCCCGCGCGTCGGCCAAGCGCTCCACGCGCAAGCCACCGTCGACAGAAAAACAGGCCAAGGTGGCGGCCAAGAAGGCGGCCGCCAAGAGCAAGGGCCGCCGCGCGCGGCGCTGACAGGCTGACACTGCGAAGGAATCGACATGGCTGAACAAGAAAAAAGGCGCGTGGCCGTGGTGACCGGCGGCGGCACGGGCATCGGCAAGGCGGCGGCGCTGGCGCTGCTGCGCGACGGCTGGCATGTGGCGCTGGCCGGCCGGCGCCAGGAGCCGCTGGATGCGGCGATCGCCGAGTCCGGCGCAGCCGGCCGCGCGCTAGCGGTGCCCACCGACGTCACCGACGCGGCGGCAGTCGAGGCGCTGTTCGCGGCCGCGGTCAAGGCCTGGGGCCGGGTCGACCTGCTGTTCAACAACGCCGGCATGGGGCTGGGCGGCGCGCTGCTGGAAGACATCGCCGTCGACGACTGGAAGCGGGTGGTGGACACCAACCTCAACGGCATGTTCTACACGATCCGCGAGGCTTTTCGCGTGATGAAGTCGCAAACGCCCAGGGGCGGCCGCATCATCAACAACGGCTCGATCTCGGCGCATGCGCCGCGCCCCAACTCCATCGCCTACACCTCCACCAAGCACGCGGTGACCGGCCTGACCAAGGCCGCGTCGCTCGATGGCCGCAAGTACGACATCGCCGTCGGCCAGATCGACATCGGCAACGCGCTGACCGATCTGGCCGCGCGCATGGCCAAGGGCGTGCCGCAGGCCAACGGCGAGATCGCGGTCGAGCCGCTCATGGACGTCGATGTCGTGGGGCAGTCGGTCCTCTACATGGCGAACTTGCCGCTGGAGGCGAATGTGCTGTTCCACACGGTGATGGCGACGAAGATGCCGTTCGTCGGCCGCGGCTGAATCGCTTTCTCCCTCACCTATCGGGGGAGGGTTGGGGCGGGGGCGCCTGCCAATCTGCCTGGGAGCGCCCCCATCCCAACCTTCCCCCGGAGGGGGAAGGAGAGAAGTCCCTCGGGCTCACCCAACAAGGCCGCGCGCCAGCGCCGACGCGGTGAGTGTTTCGGCCGGCGGCCACCGGTCGGCCGCCAGCCCGTGATCGAACACCGCGCCCGCAGCGGCTTGCTGCGCGTCATCCGACGTGCCCAACCGTGCCGCCATGAGCCCCGCCAGCACATCCCCCGTGCCCGGCGTGGCCAAGCGCGCATTCCCGGTGGGATTGATGAAAGGCGCGCGGTCCGGCGCCGCGATCACGGTCCCCGATCCCTTCAGCACCGCGACGCAGGCAAAGCGGCCGGCGAGGTCTCGCGCCGCGGACAGCCGGTCGCCCTGGACATCGGCCGTGCCGCGACCCAGCAGCCGGGCGGCCTCCAGCGGGTGCGGCGTGATCACCGTCGCCCGGCCACGCTGGCCGCGCGCGCGCAGCAGCGCCTGCAGTTGCGTGTCGGCGGCGATGGCGTTCAGCGCATCGGCATCCAGCACCAGCGCCCGGGCCGTCGACAACACCTTGGGCAGGACGGCGCGCACCGCTTCGCCGCCGCCGCAGCCGCAGGCCACCGACATGGCGCGCAGGTCGAGCGTCTCCCAGGCGCGCATCATGAGCTCCGGCTGCGCGCTGTCCAGCGCCGCTGCGCGTTCGTCGAGCGCGCCCACGAATACCCGGCCGGCGCCCGCATGCAGAGCGGCAGACGCGGCCAGCAGCACGGCGCCGGCCATGCCAGGCGCCCCGCCGATCACCGCGACGTCGCCCCAGGTGCCCTTGTGGGAGGCGTGGGGACGCGGGACCGCAGGCGGCGGCCCCGCCAGCCAGGCGGCCGGGGCTTGCGCCGGCGCGGAGATCCCCAGGTCGTCGAACCAGACCTGGCCGGCATGGTCGCGGCCCAGGGCCGTGAAGAGCCCGGGCTTCAGCGTGAGCAGGCTCAGGGTGTGGGTGGCGCGCACGGCGTCGCCGGTGCCAGTATCGGTGGCCAGCCCCGAAGGAAGGTCCACAGCCAGCACGGGCGCGCGCGCCGCGCCCAGTTGCCGTGCCCAGGCCTGGATCCGGCCTTCCAGCGGACGCGCGCCGCCGATGCCCAGCAGGGCGTCGATGCCGAGATCGAAGGCCGCCGGCGGCGCTTCGGCGAAGCTCACGCCGGCGCCGCGCGCGCGCTGCAGCGAGGCGCGCGCGTCAGCCGGGGTCTTCGCTTCGTCGCCGGCCCAGGTGACCGTGGCGCGCTTGCCCCAGCGCTGCAGGTGCATGGCGGCCTCGAAGCCGTCGCCGCCGTTGTTGCCGGGGCCGCAGGCGATCCAGACGTCCCGCGCGTGCGGGGCGATGGCCAGGGCGAGGCGGGCCACCGCCAGGCCGGCCCTCTGCATCAGGGTGTGCGGCGGCAGGCCGGCGGCGGCCGCCGCTTCGACCGCGCGCGAGGACGCTGCATCGTGCAGCGGCCACGCTCGGTCGGGGGTGATGCGGCGCATGGGGCAATTCTGGCACCGCCCGCAGCTGCGCGCTCAGACCAGGCGTTCGATGCCCAGGCCTTCGATGTCGACTTCCGGCTGGCGGCCTGACATCAGGTCGGCGACCACGCGCGCGCTGCCGCAGGACAGCGCCCAGCCGCTGGAGCCGTGTCCCAGGTTGATCCAGACGCCCGGGATGCCGGTGGCGCCGATCAGGGGCGGGCCGTCCGGCAGCATGGGCCGGGCGCCTTTCCATTCCTGCACTGCCGCGCCGGTGTTGGCCAGCTGCGCGGCGCCCGGGAACCAGTCGTGCAGCACCTTGTACAGGGTCTGCAGCGAAGCGGCGCGTTTCTTCTGCGGCGAGCCGCCGATTTCGGCGCTGCCGGACACGCGCACGCGGTTGCCCATGCGCGAGATCGCCACCTTGTAGCGCTCGTCCATGATGCCGCTGCGCGGCGCGTGAAGCGGCTCGCGCACCGGCGCGCTGACCGAGTAGCCCCAGACGGCAGCCAGGGGGATCTCCAGCCCCAGCGGCCGCAGCAGCATCGCAGAATCGACGCCGCCGCACACCACGACGGCGTTGAAGTTCCATTGCTCCGCCGGGGACTGCCCGCCGGCCGGGCGCACGCGCAGCGAACCCGGGGTTGTCGGGTCGAGCGGTTCCACCACGGTGTTGAATTCGAAGCGCACCCCGAGCGCCTGGGCCTGGGCCTTCAGCTGCAGCGCGAACTGCCGGCAGTTGCCGACCTCGTCGGCGGGCAGGTGGATGGCGCCCGCGAAATCCGTGTCGGGATTGAGGGCCGGCTCGATGGCGCGCGCCTCGTCGGCGCCGATTTCCTTGAACGTGACCCCGGCGTCGCGCAACACCTGCAGCCCCGGCTGGATGATCTTGCGTTCCTTGTCGCCGCGCAGCATGACCATGTAGCCGTCGCTGCGGTCGTATTCGAGCGTGAAGTGCTCGGTGATCTCGTGCAGGCGGGTGCGGCTGTAGAACGCCAGCCGCTGCATGCGCGTGCGGTTGGCGGTGTAGGTGGCCAGGTCGCAGGCCTGCAGCCACTTCCACATCCAGGCGGCCTCCGCCGCGGCCAGCGGCAGGCTCACCCGCACCGGGGCGTGCTCGCTCAGCAGGAAGCGCGCGACCTTGGCCGGCATGCCCGGCGCCGCCCAGGGCGTGACGTAGCCGGGCGCGATGACGCCCGCATTGGCGAAGCTGGTTTCTTCCGCGGCGGAGGAGTGCCGCTCGAAGACGGTGACCTGATGACCGTCGACGGCCAGCTCGAAGGCCGTGGTGACGCCGATGATGCCGGCGCCGATGACGGCGACCCTCATCGCCGCCCCTCCCAATTGATCATGGATTACCTGTGTTTTTCTGCCAGTGCTGCTTCGGCCTGCCGCGCAACGTTCAGGACCGTGTCGTCCCGCATCGCACTTTGCCAGATCATGAGGCCCACCGGCAGCTCACCGGGGGTGTGGCAGGGAATGGAAATCGCGCAGCCATCGAGCATGTTCACGACACTGGTGTTGCGAAGCAACAGCGTGTTGACACGGAAGAACTCCGCGTCCCGTTCCGCGCCGGGCGCCACCTGCGCCAAAGGCGGCGCCACGATGGGCACGGTGGGCGAAAGCACCGCGTCGAAGCCTTCGATCCCGGCGGTGATGCGGGCGATCCACTGGCGCCGCGCCTGGAGCAGGTCGACGTACTCGTACGCCTTCATGTTGGCGTTCTGCTCGATGCGAAATCGAACGCGCGGGTCGTACCGGTCGCCGGCCTTGGCGAGCAGGTCCCGGTGCCAGGCGTAGCTCTCGGCTCCCGCGAAAGTGCCCCGGGCCAGGATGGCGCCGAGGTCCCGCATGGGCGCAAGCTCGATTTCCTCCACGCGGGCCCCGGCATCGCGCAAGGCCGCCAGCGCGCGATCGAAGGCGAGTGCCACCGGGGCCTCCAGGCCGTCGAGCATCCAGGCCCGCGCCACCGCCAGCCGCAAGCCGGCCAGCGGCACGTCGCTGAGGGGGACCTTGCGGTCCGCCAGGATTTCGTGCGCCAGGATCGCATCGCGTACCGAGCGCGTCATGGCGCACACGGTGTCCAGCGTGGTGGAAAGGGGCAGGGCGCCTTCGGTGGGCACCCGCCGCGCCGTGTTCTTGAAACCCACGATGCCGCACAGGGCTGCCGGGATGCGGATCGAGCCGTTGGTGTCGGAGCCCAGGCCGATGAAGGCGGCTCCGGTGGCGACCGAGACGGCCGCGCCGGAGGAGGAGCCGCCGGGAATTCGCGGCACCGTCGGGTCGGCCGGGTTGGCCGGGGTGCCGAAATGGGGATTGATGCCCACGCCGGAGAAGGCGAACTCGCTCATGTTGGTGCGGCCCAGCAGGCCGGCGCCGGCGGCATGCAGGCGCGCAACCGGGGGGCAGTCCTGCGCCGCCGGCGCCGCACCGGCCAGCACCAGCGAGCCGGCGGCGGTGGTCTCGCCGCGCACATCGAACAGGTCCTTCACCGACACCGCCAAGCCCATCAATGGCGAGGCCACGGTGGCGGGGTCCGCCGCCAGGCGGCGCGCCTCGTCGAAGCCGGTCTTCAGGAAAGCGTGCTCGCAGGCGGCCGAGCGGGCGATATCGATGGAAAGCTCCAGCTCGGCGGCCGCGCTGCCGGCGCCCCGGCGCAGCGCCTCGCGGGTGGTGTGCAGGTCGGGGCGGGAGGGCGGCGACAGGGGCACGTGCTAGAATCCTTGGGTTTTGCCGGGTGGAGCCTTTGAGGGCTTTTCCTAGAGCGCAAGACGAAACGCGAATCCAGCCCACCTAGGTGTTGCTGCGGCCTTTGCAGGCACGGCAATTTCGGGCTGGATTTTAGACCCAACCTTCAGGAACATACATGTCCGTGACCATGCGCGAAATGCTGGAAGCCGGTGTCCATTTCGGACACCAGACCCGCTTCTGGAACCCCAAGATGGCCCCCTTTATCTTCGGCCATCGCAACAAGATCCACATCATCAACCTCGAGAAGTCGCTCCCGATGTTCGAGGACGCGATGAAGTTCGTGCGCCAGCTGTCGTCCAACCGCGGCACCATCCTCATGGTCGGCACCAAGCGCCAAGCCCGCGAGATCGTCGCGACCGAGGCGCGCCGCGCCGGCGTGCACTTCGTCGACCAGCGCTGGCTGGGCGGCATGCTGACCAATTTCAAGACGGTCAAGACCTCGATCAAGCGCCTGAAGGACATGAAGGCGCAGCAGGAAGCCGGCCTGGAATCCATGAGCAAGAAAGAGCAGCTCATGTTCCAGCGCGAGATGGAAAAACTCGAGAAGGACATCGGCGGCATCCAGGACATGAACAGCCTGCCGGATGCGATCTTCGTGATCGACGTCGGCTTCCACAAGATCGCCGTCTCCGAAGCCAAGAAGCTGGGCATCCCGCTGGTGGGCGTGGTCGACTCCAACCACTCGCCCGAGGGCATCGACTACGTGATCCCCGGCAACGATGACTCGTCCAAGGCCGTGACGCTGTACGCGCGCGGCATCGCCGACGCGGTCCTGGAGGGCCGTGCCAACGCCGCGGCCGACGTGGTGCGCGCCGTCTCCGAAGGCGGCGACGAATTCGTGGAAGTGAAGGAAGGCGCTGCCTGACCCCGCCACCCCGGCACATTGAGAACAAGGGGGCTTTCGGGCCCCCTTTGACCATCGATTTTTTGAAAGGTTGAGACAAATGGCTGCAATCACCGCAAGCATGGTCGCCGAACTGCGCGCCAAGACCGACGCCCCCATGATGGAGTGCAAGAAGGCGCTCACCGAGGCCGAAGGCAACATGGAGAAGGCCGAGGAGCTCCTGCGCGTCAAGCTGGGCAACAAGGCCGGCAAGGCGGCCGCCCGCATCACCGCCGAAGGCGTGGTGTCGGCGTTCATCGACGGCACGACCGGCGCGCTGCTCGAGACCAACTGCGAAACCGACTTCGTGACCAAGAACGACAGCTTCCTGGCCTTGGCCAAGGCGGCCGCCGAGCTGGTGGCGAAGAACAACCCGGCCGACATCGCCGCGCTGTCCGCGCTGCCCTACTCGCAGGACGGCTTCGGCCCGACGCTGGAAGACGTGCGCAAGGGCCTGATCGGCAAGATCGGCGAGAACATGAGCTTCCGCCGCTTCAAGCGCTTCAGCGGCGGCAGCAAGCTGGCTTCCTACCTGCACGGCACCCGCATCGGCGTGGTGGTCGAATTCGACGGCGACGAAGTGTCCGCCAAGGACGTGGCCATGCACGTGGCTGCGATGAAGCCGGTGGCGCTGACCAGCGCCGACGTGCCGGCCGAGCTCATCAACAAGGAGCGCTCGGTGGCCACCGCCAAGGCCGCCGAATCGGGCAAGCCCGCCGACATCGCCCAGAAGATGATCGAAGGCTCGGTGCAGAAGTACCTGAAGGAAGTCTCGCTGTTCAACCAGCCCTTCGTGAAGAACGACAAGCAGACCGTGGAGCAGATGCTCAAGGAAAAGGGCACCCAGGTGAAGGGCTTCACCCTGTACGTGGTCGGCGAAGGCATCGAGAAGAAGGTGGACGACTTCGCGGCCGAAGTGGCGGCGCAGGTCGCTGCGGCCAAGCAGACAGCCTGACGGCTGCCTTACACCGATGCGCCGCGTAACCGCGCGGCGCATCTGATGACAAAATGGCGCCCAGCCCCTTTTGTCGCTCCGCGGCCAAAAGCCGCCCCGCAATTCAGCCATCCACACCAGAAGGAACCCATCCATGACCGACGCCAAGCCGGCCCACAAGCGAATCTTGTTGAAGCTGTCCGGCGAGGCATTGATGGGGGATGACGCCTTCGGCATCAACCGCTCGACCATCGTCCGCATGGTGGAAGAGGTGGCCGAGGTCGTGAACCTGGGCGTGGAAGTGGCCATCGTGATCGGTGGCGGCAACATCTTCCGCGGCGTGGCCGGCGGCTCGGTCGGCATGGACCGGGCGACCGCCGACTACATGGGCATGCTGGCCACGGTGATGAACTCGCTGGCGCTGGCCGATGCCATGAACAAGCAGGGCCTGGTGGCGCGCGTGATGTCGGCCATCGCCATCGAGCAGGTGGTCGAGCCCTATGTGCGCCCCAAGGCGCTGCAATACCTCGAGGAAGGCAAGGTCGTGGTGTTCGCGGCCGGCACCGGCAACCCCTTCTTCACCACCGACACCGCCGCCGCGCTGCGCGGCGCCGAGATCGGCGCCGAGCTCGTGCTCAAGGCGACCAAGGTCGACGGCGTCTACAGCGCCGACCCCAAGAAGGATCCGTCGGCCACGCGCTACACCAAGATCTCGTTCGACGACGCAATGGCGCAGAATCTGGGCATCATGGACGCCACCGCCTTCGCCCTGTGCCGCGACCAGAAGCTGCCGATCAAGGTCTTCTCCATCTTCAAGCACGGCGCCCTGCGCCGGGTGGTGATGGGCGAGGACGAAGGCACGCTCGTTTATGCCTGACGAACCGAGGAGAGCCGCATGAACAGCATTCCTGAAATCAAGAAGAACATGGAAAGCAAGATGGACCAGTCCATCGCCGCTTTCAAGAACAACCTGACCAAGATCCGCACCGGGCGCGCCAACCCCGGCCTGCTCGACACCGTGCACGTCGACTACTACGGCTCGATGCTGCCCATCAGCCAGGTGGCCAACGTGGCGCTGCTGGACGCGCGCACGATCAGCGTGCAGCCCTGGGAAAAGGGCATGGGCGCCAAGATCGAGAAGGCCATCCGCGACAGCGACCTGGGCCTGAACCCGGCCTCCATGGGCGACCTCATCCGCGTGCCGATGCCGCCGATGAGCGAGGAGCGGCGCAAGGAGATGACCAAGCTCGTGCGGCACGAAGGCGAAGCCGCCAAGATCGCGGTGCGCAACCTGCGGCGCGACGCCAACGAGCACGTCAAGAAGCTGGTGAAGGACAAGGAAGCGTCCGAAGACGACCAGAAGCGCTCCGAAGCCGACATCCAGAAGCTCACGGACAAGCACATCGCCGAGATCGACAAGATGGTCGCGGGCAAAGAGCAGGAGATCATGGCGGTTTGACCGCCCAGGGCATGACTCACCCGCGTATCCCGCACCACGTCGCGATCGTCATGGACGGCAATGGGCGCTGGGCGACCCGCCGCTTCCTGCCGCGCGTGGCGGGCCACAAGAAGGGCATGGACGCGCTGCGCGCCTGCGTGCGCCACTGCGGCGAGCGCGGCGTGAAGGTGCTGACCGTGTTCGCTTTCTCTTCCGAGAACTGGAACCGTCCGGCCGAGGAGGTCTCCGGCCTGATGGAACTGCTGGCGGCGGCGCTTTCGCGCGAGGTGCCCCAGCTCAAGGCCGAGGGCGTGCGCATCCATTTCATCGGGGACCGCGCCGCGCTGACCGACAAGGTGCGCCACGGCCTGGCGCAGGCAGAGGCCGCCACCGCATCCAACACGCACCTGGTCTTCAACATCTGCTTCAACTACGGCGGGCGCTGGGACATCGCCCAGGCTGCTGCCCGCGTGACGGCGCGGGGAGAGCTGGTCACCGAGCAGAACCTGGTCGCGGCCATGGCGCTGGCGCATGTTCCCGACCCCGATCTGGTGATCCGCACGGGCGGCGAGAAGCGCCTTTCCAATTTCCTGCTCTGGCAGGCCGCCTATTCGGAACTGCACTTCTCCGACAAGTTGTGGCCTGAATTCGACGAGGCCGAGATCGATGCGGCCCTGGCCGAATATGCGCGCCGTGAGCGCCGCTTTGGCAAGACCTCGGAGCAGGTCGCGGCACCCGCGCAGAAGGCGGCCTGAGTGCGCGCTAGGGTCCTGGCTGGAGGCTGAATGCTCAAGCAGCGCGTGATCACGGCCATCGTCCTGCTGGCCATCCTGCTTCCGGCCCTGTTCTGGCCCTCGCCGGTGCCGTTCGCGGCGGTGGCGCTGGTCCTGATCGCGGCGGCGGCCTGGGAATGGGGCCGGCTGAATGGAATGGATTCGACCGGTGCCGTGGTGCTTGGCGCGGTCTGCCTGGCCTTGTGCGGGCTCTCCTGGCAGCTAGGCTGGACCCACACACCGCTCCCCCTGCTCTGGTATGCGGCGGCAGCCTGCTGGGTGCTGGGCGGTGCCGCGCTGCTGCGCGCCGGTGTGGCCGGCTGGCCCCACATCGCGAGGCCGGTGCGCATCGCCGGCGGCGTGCTCGCCCTCTGGGTGGCGTGGCTGGCGGTGGCGCAGGCCCGCAGCATCGGCATCAACTTCCTGCTGTCCGTGCTGGTGCTGGTGTGGGTCGCGGACATCTTCGCCTATTTCGCCGGCCGCAGCTTCGGTCTGAAGTTCACCCGCCAGCGCCTGGCGCCGACGATCAGCCCGGGCAAGAGCTGGGAGGGCGTGTGGGGCGGCATGGCCGGCGTGGTGCTGCTGGCGTTCGCGTGGACCTGGGCCGACCGTGAATTCGGCGGCTCCGACCTCAGCCTCTACTCGCGCCTGGCCGCGCACGGCTGGTGGCTGCTGGTCGTCGCGGCGCTGTTCCTCGCCGCGATGAGCGTGGTGGGCGACCTCTCCAAGTCGGTCGTCAAGCGCAGCGTGGGCGTGAAGGACTCCAGCAACCTGCTGCCGGGGCACGGCGGCGTGCTCGACCGCGTGGACGCGCTCCTGCCCACCGTGCCGCTGGCCATGATGCTCGCAACCCTGGCCGGACGATGAAGCAGCAGGTCGCCGTTCTCGGCTCCACCGGCTCGGTGGGCGCCAACACACTGGACGTGATCGCGCGCCATCCGGACCGTTTCGAGGTGTTCGCGCTGACGGCATCCACCCGGGTGGACCTGATGCTGGAGCAGATCGGCCGCTTCCGCCCCGCATTCGCGGTCATGGCCGACGAAGCCGCCGGGCGCGAGCTGGCCGGCCGGCTGGCCGGCGAGGACCTGCGCACCCGCGTGCTCTGGGGCGCGAAGGCGATCGAAGAGGTGGCCGCGCATGAAGCCGTGCACAGCGTGATGGCGGCCATCGTGGGCGCGGCGGGGCTGGCGTCCTGCATCGCGGCCGCGCGCGCCGGCAAGCGCCTGCTGCTGGCCAACAAGGAGGCCCTGGTCGTCGGCGGCGAGCTGTTCCTGGCGGCCGTGCGCGAGGGCGGCGCCAAGCTGCTGCCCATCGACAGCGAGCATTCGGCGATCTTCCAGTCGCTCCCTGAGGATCCCGCCACCTGGGACGCGCGCGTCGACAAGATCATCCTGACCGCGTCGGGCGGGCCGTTCCGCACGCGCGAGCCAGCGTCGCTGCGCCACGTGACCCCCGAGGAGGCCTGCGCGCACCCGAACTGGGTGATGGGCCGCAAGATTTCGGTGGACTCGGCCACCATGATGAACAAGGCGCTCGAGGTGATCGAGGCGCGCTACCTGTTCGGCCTGCCGCCCGAGCGCCTGGAAGTGGTGATTCATCCGCAAAGCGTGATCCACTCGATGGTCCAGTTTCGCGACACCTCGGTGGTCGCGCAGCTCGGCACGCCGGACATGCGGGTGCCGATCGCCTACGGCCTGTCCTGGCCCGAGCGTGTCGCGTCCGGCGCCGCGGCGCTGGACTTCCACACGCTGGCCGACATGAGCTTCGAGTCGCTGGACAGTCGCGGCCACCCCGAGCGTTTCCCCGGGCTGGCGCTGGCCTGGGAGGCGCTGCGCGCGCCGCCCGGCACCACCGCTGTGCTGAACGCGGCCAACGAGGTCGCAGTGGCGGCCTTCCTCGACCGCCGGATCCGCTTCGACCAGATCCACCGGGTCAACCTTGCAACTTTGTCGGCGGTCCACCCCTCCAAACCGGAGTCGCTGGAAGATCTGCTGGGGCTGGATGCGCTGTCGCGAGAGGCCGCGCACGCCGCCATCGGCAGGCTGGGCGAGTGAGAGTGATACTGTAAAGAGCCAAGCAAAGGAGTCCCGCTTGCTCACCACCATCCTGGCCTTCATCGTCGCGCTCGGGCTGCTGATCGCCGTACATGAGTACGGCCACTACCGCGTGGCCGTGGCGTGCGGCGTCAAGGTGCTGCGCTTTTCCGTGGGCTTCGGCAAGACGCTGTACCGCTACAAGCCCCGGAAGCAGCGTCCCGGGCAGGACACCGAGTTCGTCATCGGAGCCTTTCCGCTGGGCGGCTACGTGCGGATGCTCGACGAGCGCGAGGGCGACGTGCCCCCCGAAGAGCGCCACCTGGCCTTCAACACCCAGCCGCTGAAGTCGCGGGCGGCCATCGTGGCCGCCGGCCCGCTGGCCAACCTGTTGCTGGCCGTGCTGCTCTATGCCGGCGTGAACTGGTGGGGGGTACAGGAGCCGATGGCCGTCCTGGCCAGCCCGGTGCCGGGCTCGATCGCCGAGCAGGCGGGGCTGCGCGGCGGCGAGCGCGTGGGCGCCGCCGGCTTCGATGGCGATGCCATGCAGCCGGTCCGCTCGTTCGAGGACCTGCGCTGGCTGATCACCCGCGGCGCGCTGGACGGCCGCGACGTGCGGCTGCAGCTCGAAGGCGGCTCGCGCCAGCCCGTGCTCGCGCTCAGCCGGCTGCCGGTGCGCGAAGCCGACGCGCAGCTTTTTCGCCGGATCGGGCTGATCGGGCCCTGGACCCCGCCGCTCATCGGCGAACTGGTGGACAAGGGCGCGGCGCAGCGCGCGGGCTTGCGCAAGGGCGACCTGGTGCTGGCGGTCGGCGGCGTCGACGTGGCCGACGGCATGCAGCTTCGCGAGCGCATTCGCGCCTCGGTCAAGAACGGGCAGGGCGCGCGCGAGACCTGGCGCGTGCGGCGCGAAGGCCAGGTGCTGGACCTCGAGGTCCAGCCCGATGCCGTGCCGGAGGGCCAGGCCGTCGTCGGGCGCATCGGCGCCTACGTCGGGGCGCCGCCGGAAACCACGGTGGTGCGCTACGGCCCGGTCGAGGGCCTGTGGAAAGGCGTCGTCCGCACCTGGGAGGTCTCGGTCATGACGCTGCGCATGATGGGCCGGATGGTGATCGGCCAGGCCTCGATCAAGAACCTGAGCGGGCCGCTCACCATCGCCGACTACGCGGGCAAGTCGGCCAGCATGGGGCTGACCCAGTACGTGGTGTTCCTGGCCCTGATCAGCGTGAGCCTGGGCGTGCTGAACCTGCTGCCTCTCCCAGTGCTGGATGGGGGGCACCTGATGTACTATATGTATGAGGCCGTCACGGGCCGGAGCATCTCCGACGCCTGGATGGAGCGCTTGCAGCGAGGCGGGGTCGCGGTGCTGCTGCTCATGATGTCGATCGCGCTGTTCAACGACGTCTCTCGTCTCTTTGGATAACTAAGAAATAACTAGCTGCCGCCCATGCCGTCGCCTCGAAGCGATGCGGGCCGAACCCTGATCAATGAAGAAACAAATCAAGCGCTTTCGCGTGCGTACCGTTGCGGCCGTGGCGGCAGTGGCGTTCGCGGCCAACGCATGGGCGGTGGACCCGTTCACGGTGCGCGACATCCGCGTCGAGGGGCTGCAGCGGGTGGAGCCGGGCACGATCTTCGCGTCGCTGCCTTTCCGGATCGGCGACCAGTACAACGACGAGAAAGGCTCGGCCGCAATCCGCGCCTTGTTCGGGCTGGGGCTGTTCAAGGACGTGCGGCTGGAAGTCAGCGGCGACATCCTCGTGGTCATCGTGGAGGAACGTCCGACGGTGGCCGACGTCGACTTCGCGGGCATCCATGAATTCGACAAGGACAACCTGCGCAAGGCGCTGCGCGAGATCGGGCTGACCGAAGGCCGCCCCTTCGACCAGGGCCTGGCCGACCGCGCCGAGCAGGAACTGAAGCGCCAGTACATCAACAAGAGCCTGTACGGCGCCGAAGTGGTGACGACCGTGACGCCGGTCGAGCGCAACCGGGTGAACCTGACCTTCACCGTGTCCGAGGGCGATCCCGCCCGGATCCGCGAGATCCGCATCGTCGGCAACCAGGCCTTCAGTGAGTCCACGCTGCGCAGCCTGTTCGACCTCGACACCCCCGGCTGGCTGTCCTGGTACACCAAGTCGGATCGCTACTCCCGGGCCAAGCTCAACGCCGACCTGGAGACCCTGCGCTCGTACTACCTGGCGCGCGGCTACCTGGAATTCCGGGTCGACTCCACCCAGGTCGCGATCTCGCCGAACAAGCAGGACATCAGCATCACGATCAACGTCAGCGAGGGCGAGCGCTACGTGGTGTCCGGCGTCCGGCTGGAAGGCAACTACCTCGGCAAGGACGATGAGTTCAAGTCGCTGGTGACCATCCGCCCGGGCGATCCCTACAACGCCGACAAGGTGGCCGAAACCACCAAGGCGTTCACCGATTACTTCGGCAACTTCGGCTTTGCCTTCGCCCAGGTGGAAGCGCGCCCGGAGGTCGACCGCCAGAACAACCGCGTCGCCTTCGTGCTGGCCGCCGACCCGTCGCGGCGCGCCTACGTGCGGCGCATCAACGTCTCGGGCAACACGCGCACCCGCGACGAAGTGGTCCGCCGCGAGTTCCGGCAGCTGGAGTCGTCCTGGTACGACGCCGACAAGATCAAGCTGTCGCGCGAGCGTCTCGACCGCATCGGCTACTTCAAGGACATCAACGTCGAGACCAGCGACGTGCCCGGTGCGCCGGACCAGGTGGACCTGAACATCACCGTCACCGAAAAGCCCACCGGCAGCCTGCAGCTGGGCGCGGGCTACTCCAGCGCGGAAAAGCTGGCGCTGTCCTTCTCCATCAAGCAGGAGAACGCCTTCGGCACCGGCAACTACCTGGGCGTCGACGTCAACACCAGCAAGTACAACCAGACCCTGGCGTTCACCTCGGTCAATCCGTACTTCACGCCCGATGGCGTCTCGCGCACCATCGACGTGTACCACCGCGCGTCCGAACCGTACGAGAACCAGGGCGGCAATTACCAGCTGGTCACCACCGGCGCCGGCCTGCGCTTCGGCGTGCCGTTCAGCGAGCTGGACACGGTGTTCTTCGGCGGCAGCCTCGAGCGCATCGAGATCAAGCCGGGCACCAACATCCCGGCCGCCTACCTGGCTTACGGCGAGGCCTTTGGCTTCACCAGCGTCTCGCTGCCGCTGACGGTGGGCTGGGGACGCGACAACCGCGACAGTTCCATCGCGCCGACCCGGGGCCGGCTGCAGCGCGCGGCCGGCGAGCTCGGGCTGCTGGGCGATGCGCGCTACCTGCGCGCCAGCTACCAGTTCCAGCAGTTCATTCCGATCACCCGGCAGTTCACCTTCGGCATGAACGGCGAACTGGGATACGGCAAGGGCCTGTCCGGCCAGCCCTACCCGGTGTTCAAGAACTTTTATTCGGGCGGCCTGGGCTCGGTGCGCGGCTTCGAACAGGGCACGCTGGGTCCCAAGGACGTGACCGGTTCGGTTATCGGCGGTGCCCGCAAGATCAACCTCAACGCGGAAATCCTCACGCCCTTCCCGGGCGCGGGCAACGACCGGTCGCTGCGCATGTTCGGCTTCATCGATGCCGGCAACGTGTTCGGCGAGAACGAGCAGGTGAGCTTTGCCGACCTGCGCGCCTCCACCGGCGTTGGCCTGTCCTGGATTTCGCCGGTCGGACCGCTCCGGGTCGCCTTTGCGCATCCGCTGCGCAAGTTCCCTGGCGATAGAATCCAAAAAATGCAATTCCAGATCGGAACCTCCTTCTGATGAAGTACCTGTCCCGCCCCTGGCTGCCGGTCGTGTTCGCTGCGCTCTCCCTGCTTGCGCACGCCCAGGCGCAGGCCGAGGACTTCCGCATCGGATTTGTCAACACGGACCGGATCTTCCGCGAGGCGAATACCGCCAAGGCCGCCCAGGCCAAGCTGGAGCAGGAATTCTCCCGCCGGGAGAAGGACATCGCCGAGCTCGGCAATACGCTCAAGGCCGCTTCCGAGCGCTTCGAGCGCGAGGCGCTGACGCTGTCCGAGAGCCAGCGCGCGCAGCGGCAGAAGCAGCTCGTCGACACGGAGCGCGACTTCCAGCGCAAGCGCCGCGAGTTCCAGGAGGACCTGAATTCGCGCAAGAACGAGGAACTGCAGCAGGTCCTCGAGCGCGCCAACCGTGTGGTGAAGCAGGTGGCCGAGCAGGAGAAGTACGACGTGATCCTGCAGGAAGCCGTCTACATCAACCCGAAACACGACATCACCGACAAGGTGATCAAGGCGCTCAACGCGTCGAAGTAGGGCGCAATGTGCGGGTCCGCCTAGGCTCCATCGTCGAGGCCCTTGGCGGTGAACTGCTCGGCGACGCCGAGCGAGCGATCGAGGGCATCGCGCCGCTGGATGCGGCCACCCCGGCGCACCTGAGCTTCCTCAGCAATCCCAAGTACCAGCAGCAGCTGCTCGCCTCGCAGGCGGCTTGCGTGATCGTCGGCCCGGCCGCGCGCGAAGCGGCGCAGGCGCGCGGCGACTGCATCGTCGCCGCCGACCCCTACCTCTATTTCGCCCGCGTCACCCAGTGGTGGAAGCGGCAGCTGGGCCAGGACCAGGGCCCGGCGGTCCATCCGAGCGCCGTGGTCGATCCCGGTGCGGTGGTGCATCCTCACGCTCGCATCGGGCCGCTGTGCGTGGTCGAGCGCGGCGCCAGCATCGGCGCCGGCACCGTGCTCAAGGCGCGGGTGAATGTGGGCGAGAACTGCGTGATCGGTGAGCGCTGCATCCTGCATCCTGGCGTGGTCATCGGCGCGGACGGTTTCGGCTTCGCCCCGCAGCAAGGCGAGTGGGTCAAGATCGAACAGCTGGGGGCCGTGCGCATCGGCAACGACGTGGAGATCGGGGCCAACACCTGCATCGACCGTGGGGCGCTGGCCGACACCATCATCGAAGACGGCGTGAAGCTGGACAACCTGATCCAGATCGCCCACAACGTGCGCATCGGCAAGCACACGGCGATGGCCGGCTGCGTTGGCGTGGCCGGCAGCGCCAGTATCGGCGCCTACTGCACCGTGGGCGGCGGCGCCGGCATCGTCGGCCACCTGACGATCGCCGACCACGTGCACATCTCCTCGTTCTCGCTGGTGACGCGCTCCATCCTCAAGCCCGGCCATTACACCGGCGTCTTTCCCATAGACGACAATGCGTCCTGGGAAAAGAACGCCGCGACGCTCAAGCAATTGCACACCTTGCGCGAGCGCATCAAGGCGCTGGAAAAGAAAACCTGAAGTCATGGACATCCACCAGATCCTGAAGAAGCTGCCGCACCGCTACCCGATCCTGCTGGTGGACCGGGTGCTCGCCGTCGATCCCGGCAAGTCGATCAAGGCGCTGAAGAACGTCACCATCAACGAGCCGTACTTCATCGGCCACTTTCCGCATCGCCCGGTCATGCCCGGCGTGCTGATGCTGGAGGCGATGGCGCAGGCGGCGGGCCTGCTCGCCTTCGCCGACGAGTCCGACGGGCGGGACACGAACTCCGTCATTTACTTCGTGGGCATCGACGGTGCCCGCTTCAAGCGCCCGGTGGAACCGGGCGACCAGCTGATCCTGGACGTGGAAGTCCTGCGCAACAAGGCCGGCATCTACAAGTTCAAGGGCATCGCAAGCGTCGCCGGCGAGGTCGCCTGCGAGGCCGAGCTGATGTGCACGATGCGCACGGTGGGCTGAGCGCAGGGCCCGGCTCGCCATGGCGAACATCCACCCGACCGCGATCGTCGATCCGAAGGCGCAGGTCGACGCGTCGGTCACCATCGGCCCCTACAGCATCGTCGGGCCGCATGTGAAGATCGGGGCCGGGACCTGGGTCGGCCCGCACGTGGTGATCGAGGGCCACACGAGCATCGGCCGCGACAACCGCTTCTTCCAGTTCGGCTCGATCGGCGCCATCAACCAGGACAAGAAGTACGCGGGCGAGCCCTGCGAGCTGGTGATCGGCGACCGCAACACGGTCCGCGAGTTCGTCACCTTCCACATCGGCACGGTGCAGGACAAGGCCGTGACGCGCATCGGCGACGACAACTGGATCATGGCCTACACCCACATCGCGCACGACTGCGTGGTGGGCAGCCACACCACGCTGGCCAACAACACCACGCTGGGCGGGCACGTCGAGCTGGGTGACTGGGTGACGGTGGGCGGCCTGACCGGCATCCACCAGTTCGTCAAGGTCGGCGCGCATGCCATGCTGGGCTTCCAGAGCGCGGTCTCGCAGGACGTGCCGCCCTACATGCTGGTGGACGGTAATCCGCTGTCGGTGCGCGGCGTCAACGTCACCGGCCTGAAGCGCCGCAACTTCAGCGCCGAGCGCATCCAGGCAATCCGCCAGATGCACAAGCTGCTTTACCGCGAGGGCCGCACGCTGGAAGACGCCAAGGCCGCGATCGACGCGCTTGGCAAGCAGGCGCCCGCCGCTGCCGAAGACATCGCGCTGATGCAGCGTTTCCTGGCAGCCGCCGACCGCGGCATCGCGCGCTGACCGCATGTCGCCGCGCCTGGCCATGGTCGCCGGTGAAGCGTCCGGCGACCTGCTGGCGGGACTGCTGCTCGAAGGACTGACCCGGCGCTGGCCGCAGCTGGTGAGCCAGGGCATCGGCGGCCCGCAGATGCAGCGCCACGGCTTCCAGCCCTGGTGGCCGCACGAAAAGCTGGCGGTGCGCGGCTACGTCGAGGTGCTGCGGCACTACCGCGAGATCGTCGGCATCCGCGACCAGCTCCGGCAGCGCTTGCTGGCCGATCCGCCCGATGCCTTCATCGGCGTCGATGCGCCCGACTTCAACCTCGGCCTGGAAGAGGCGCTGAAGGCGCGCGGGATCAAGACCGTGCACTTCGTGTGCCCCTCGATCTGGGCCTGGCGCCCCGAGCGCGTGCACAAGATCCGGCGCGCGGCCGACCATGTGCTGTGCCTGTTTCCCTTCGAGCCGGAGATCCTCGCGCGCGAAGGCATTCCCGCCACCTACGTCGGGCATCCGCTGGCCAACGTCATCCCGCAGGAGCCGGACCAGCTCGGCGCGCGCCGGCAATTGGGCCTGGCCGCCGGGGACGAGGTGCTGGCCGTGCTGCCCGGCAGCCGCGCCTCCGAGGTCGACTATCACGCGCAGGCCTTCCTCGGCGCGGCGGCCCGCCTGCAGCGCGCGCGGCCCGGGCTGCAGGTCGTGGTGCCGGCGATCCCGTCCCTGCGGCCGCGCATCGAAGCGGCCGCGCAGCGTGCCGGGCTCGGCCGCGATGTGCGCATCCTCGACGGGCAGTCCCACGCGGCGCTGGCCGCCTGCGACCTCACGCTCATCGCCAGCGGCACCGCCACACTGGAGGCGGCGCTGTTCAAGCGGCCGATGGTGATCGCCTACCGCGTCAACTGGATCACCTACCGGCTCATGAAGCCGAAGCACCTGCAGCCCTGGATCGGCTTGCCCAACATCCTGTGCCGGGATTTCGTAGTGCCCGAGCTGACGCAGGGCGAGGTGAATCCCGAGTCGCTGGCGCAATCCCTCTTGGACTGGCTCGAAGCTCCTGAGAAAATGGCTGCCGTCCGCAGCCGCTTCGGCGCGCTGCACGAGCTGTTGCGCCGCGATACCGCCACCCTTGCCACCGATGCCATTGAAAAGACTCTCCAAGGGTGAACAGACCCGCCTCGAAGGCTGGGACCCGATCGGCCTGACGGCCGGCGTGGATGAAGCCGGGCGGGGCCCGCTGGCCGGGCCGGTGGTCGCCGCGGCGGTGATCCTCGACGACACCAAGCGCATCCGCGGCCTGGCGGATTCCAAGGTCCTGACGCCGCTGCAGCGCGAGAAGCTGTACGACCAGATCCGCGACAAGGCGCTGTGCTGCTCCATCGGCGAAGCCTCGGTCGAGGAGATCGACACCCTCAACATCCTGCACGCGACCATGCTGGCCATGAAGCGCGCGGTGGAGGGGCTGCGGCTCAAGCCGGCCCGGGTGCTGGTGGACGGCAACCGCCTGCCGCGCATCGAGATCTATTCGGAAGCGATCGTCGGCGGCGACGCCAAGATCAAGTCGATCTCCGCGGCCTCGATCCTGGCGAAGGTCCACCGCGACCGCCTGCTCGAGCAACTGCACCAGGAATTCCCGCAGTACGGTTTCGCCTCGCACAAGGGCTACAGCACGCAGGAGCATCTGGAGGCGCTGCGTCTGCACGGGGCCTGCAGGCACCACCGCAAATTCTTCAGCCCGGTGGCGGCGACCTTCACCACGCCCGACGGCGAGGTGATCGAGCTGCTGGCGAACGAAGCGGACGAGTGAGCCCGGACCGGCCCCAGTTCATCAGCTCGGCAGCCAACCCGCTGCTCAAGGACCTGCGCCGGCTGGCGCAGGACAGCACCGCCTACCGCAAGCAGGGCCGCATCTGGCTCGAGGGCGACCACCTCTGCGGCGCCGCGCTGGCGCGCGGCATCCAGCCGGCCATCGCCGTCTTCAGCGAGTCGGCCTGGCACGCCCAGCCAGCGCGCTGGAGCGGCCTGCAGGCACGCATCGTGCTGCTCGCCGATGCCCTGTTTGCCTCGCTGAGCGCGCTGGATTCGCCCGGGCACATGGGGTTCGTGATCGAACTTCCCGCGGCGCCGGCCGTCGCGCCGCATGCGGCTTCCGTCATCCTCGACCGCGTCCAGGATGCCGGCAACGTCGGCTCCGTGCTGCGAAGCGCGGCGGCTTTCGGTTTCACGCAAGTGCTGGCCTTGAAGGGGACGGCCGCCCTCTGGAGCCCCAAGGTGCTGCGCGCCGGGATGGGCGCGCACTTTGCCCTCTCGCTGGTCGAAGGTGTGGAATTACCGGATCTGGAGCGGCTGGCGGTGCCGCTGGTCGCCACCAGTTCGCACCACGGTGATTTCCTGCACGAGGCGAGACTGCCGCGGCCCTGCGCCTGGATGCTGGGGCACGAAGGGCAGGGGGTCTCGCCGGAACTCGCGGCACGCGCGGCGCTGTCGGTCAGGATCATGCAGCCAGGCGGCGAGGAGTCGCTGAACGTGGCCGCAGCGGCCGCGATCTGCCTGCATGCAAGCGCCTGCGCCAGCGTCGGATAGGCACCTTCGGGCTATAATGGGAGGCTTTCCCGCAAACCCCACGTACGCCTAGCGCACAAGCTTCTCCCTGACAAAACTCGGCAAACAAGAGGACACTCTTGGAGCGCGGTTGGGCGTACCCGTCAAACTCGGAGAACCCAGTGCTTTTGTCTCAACAGGGAACTTCCCCTGCCGCCATCCTGGCACTCGCAGACGGCACGGTCTTTATCGGCAACTCGATCGGAGCCCCCGGCTCCACCACCGGCGAGGTCGTCTTCAACACGGCGCTCACCGGCTACCAGGAAATCCTCACCGACCCGAGCTACTGCCGGCAGATCGTGACGCTCACGTATCCGCACATCGGCAACTACGGCGTCAACGAAGAAGACATCGAAGCCGCCAAGGTCCACGCCGCTGGCCTCGTCATCCGCGACCTGCCCCTGGTCGCTTCGAATTTCCGCGCCGGCCTGTCGCTGTCGGAGTACCTGCGCCGCCAGGGCACCGTGGCCATCGCCAACATCGACACGCGCAAGCTCACGCGCCTGTTGCGCACCAAGGGCGCGCAAAACGGCTGCATCATGAGCCTGGCCGCGGGTGAACAACCCACGCCGGCGCTGATCGACAAGGCTGTGGCCGCGGCGAAGTCCGCGCCGGCCATGAACGGGCTGGACCTCGCCAAGGTGGTCTCGGTGGCGCAGTCGTACCCGTGGAGCGAAGGCGAATGGACCCTGGGTTCCGGCTACGCCGAGCACCCGAACGGCAAGCACCATGTGGTTGCCTTCGACTTCGGCGTCAAGCGCAACATCCTGCGCATGCTGACCGAGCGCGGCTGCCGCGTCACCGTGGTGCCCGCGCAAACCAGCGCCGCCGATGTGAAGAAGCTCAACCCTGACGGCGTCTTCCTGTCCAACGGCCCCGGCGACCCGGAGCCTTGCGACTACGCGATCGCCTCCTCGCGCGAGCTGATCGAGGCGGGTTATCCGACCTTCGGCATCTGCCTGGGCCACCAGATCATGGCGCTGGCCAGCGGGGCCAAGACCTTCAAGATGAAGTTCGGCCACCACGGCGCCAACCACCCGGTCAAGGACCTCGACACCGGCCGCGTCAGCATCACCAGCCAGAACCATGGCTTCGCGGTGGATGAAAAGACGCTGCCGTCCAACCTGCGCCCGACCCATGTGTCCCTGTTCGACGGCACATTGCAGGGCCTGGCGCGGACCGACAAACCTGCTTTCTGTTTCCAGGGCCACCCGGAAGCCTCGCCGGGTCCGCACGACATCGGTTACCTGTTCGACCGGTTCACCGGCCTGATGGACCAGAAAAAGAAGAAGTAAGACATGCCGAAACGTACCGACATCAAGTCCATCCTGATCATCGGGGCGGGGCCGATCATCATCGGCCAGGCTTGCGAGTTCGACTACTCCGGCGTGCAGGCCTGCAAGGCGCTGCGCCAGGAGGGTTACAAGGTCATCCTGATCAACAGCAACCCGGCGACGATCATGACCGACCCGGCGACGGCCGATGTGACCTACATCGAGCCGATCACCTGGCAGACGGTTGAAAAGATCATCGCCAAGGAAAAGCCCGACGCGATCCTGCCGACCATGGGCGGCCAGACGGCGCTGAACTGCGCGCTGGACCTGTGGCACCACGGGGTGCTGGAAAAGCACGGCGTGGAACTGATCGGGGCCACGCCCGAGGCGATCGACAAGGCCGAAGACCGCCAGAAGTTCAAGGAGGCGATGACCAAGATCGGCCTGGGCTCGGCGCGCTCGGGCATCGCGCATTCGCTGGAGGAGGCCTGGGCGGTGCAGAAGACCGTGGGCTTTCCCGTCGTGATCCGCCCCAGCTTCACGCTGGGCGGCACCGGCGGCGGCATCGCCTACAACCCGGAGGAGTTCGAGACCATCTGCAAGCGCGGCCTGGAGGCTTCGCCGACGAGCGAGCTGCTGATCGAGGAGTCGCTGCTGGGGTGGAAGGAATTCGAGATGGAAGTTGTCCGCGACAAGGCGGACAACTGCATCATCGTCTGCTCCATCGAAAACCTCGACCCGATGGGCGTGCACACCGGCGACTCCATCACCGTGGCACCGGCGCAGACCCTGACGGACAAGGAATACCAGATCATGCGCAACGCATCCATCGTGGTGCTGCGCGAGATCGGCGTCGATACCGGCGGCTCCAATGTGCAGTTCTCGATCAACCCTCAGGACGGGCGGATGATCGTGATCGAGATGAACCCGCGCGTGTCGCGGTCCTCGGCGCTGGCGTCCAAGGCCACCGGCTTCCCGATCGCCAAGGTCGCGGCCAAGCTGGCCGTGGGCTACACGCTGGACGAACTGCGCAACGAGATCACCGGCGGCGCCACGCCCGCCAGCTTCGAGCCCAGCATCGACTACGTGGTCACCAAGATTCCGCGCTTCGCCTTCGAGAAGTTTCCGCAGGCCGATTCGCGCCTGACCACGCAGATGAAATCGGTGGGCGAGGTGATGGCCATGGGCCGCACCTTCCAGGAGTCGTTCCAGAAGGCCCTGCGCGGCCTGGAAGTCGGCGTCGACGGCCTGAACGAGAAGACCCAGGACCGCGAAGTGCTCGAAAAGGAACTGGGCGAGCCCGGGCCGGAGCGCATCTGGTACGTGGGCGACGCCTTCGCCCAGGGCATGAGCGTGGACGAGGTCTACGAGCTGACCAAGATCGACAAGTGGTTCCTGGTGCAGATCGAGGAGATCGTGCAGATCGAGCTGGCGCTCGAAAAGATGAGCCTTCATGACCTCGACGCGGCGCAGCTGCGCATGCTCAAGCGCAAGGGCTTCTCCGACCGGCGCCTGGCCCGCCAGCTCAAGACCACCGACAAGGTCATCCGCGACCGCCGCCGCGCGCTGGGCATCCGCCCGGTGTACAAGCGCGTGGACACCTGCGCGGCCGAGTTCGCCACCAACACCGCCTACATGTACTCGACCTACGAGGACGAGTGCGAAGCCGAGCCGACCGATCGCAAGAAGATCATGGTGCTGGGCGGCGGTCCCAACCGCATCGGCCAGGGCATCGAGTTCGACTACTGCTGCGTCCATGCGGCCCTCGCCATGCGCGAGGACGGCTACGAGACCATCATGGTCAACTGCAACCCGGAGACCGTGTCCACCGACTACGACACCTCCGACCGCCTGTACTTCGAGCCGCTCACGCTCGAGGACGTGCTGGAGATCGTCGACAAGGAAAAGCCGCTGGGCGTGATCGTCCAGTACGGCGGCCAGACCCCGCTGAAGCTCGCGCTGGGCCTGGAAGCCGAGGGCGTGCCCATCATCGGCACCAGCCCCGACATGATCGACGCGGCCGAAGACCGCGAGCGCTTCCAGAAGCTGCTGCATGAGCTGGGCCTGCGCCAGCCGCCGAACGCCACCGCGCGCACCGAGCAGGAGGCCCTGGAAAAGGCGGCCGCGCTGGGTTACCCGCTGGTGGTGCGGCCGAGCTACGTGCTGGGCGGCCGGGCGATGGAAATCGTGCACGAGCAGCGCGACCTCGAGCGCTACATGCGCGAGGCGGTCAAGGTCTCGAACGACTCGCCGGTGCTGCTGGACCGCTTCCTCAACGACGCCATCGAGTGCGACGTCGACTGCCTCAGCGACGGCCAGCGCACCTTCATCGGCGGCGTGATGGAACACATCGAGCAGGCGGGCGTGCATTCGGGCGACTCGGCCTGTTCGCTGCCGCCGTATTCGCTGTCCAAGGAGACGGTGGATGAGCTCAAGCGCCAGACGGCAGCCATGGCCCGCGCCTTGAACGTGGTGGGCCTGATGAACGTGCAGTTCGCGATCCAGCAGCAGGACGGCAAGGACGTGATCTACGTGCTGGAAGTCAATCCGCGCGCCTCGCGCACCGTGCCTTACGTCAGCAAGGCCACCGGCATCCAGCTGGCCAAGGTCGCGGCCCGCTGCATGGTCGGGCAGACGCTGGACCAGCAGGGGATCAAGGACGAGGTGACCCCGCCGTACTTCAGCGTCAAGGAAGCGGTGTTCCCCTTCGTGAAGTTCCCGGGCGTGGACACCATCCTGGGGCCGGAGATGAAGTCCACCGGCGAGGTGATGGGCGTGGGCAAGACCTTCGGCGAGGCCTTCGTGAAGAGCCAGCTGGGCGCCGGCACCCGCCTGCCGCGTCCGGCCGATGCGGCCAAGAAGGTCTTCCTCACGGTAAAGAACAGCGACAAGCCGCGCGCGGTCGAGGTGGCGCGGCAGCTGGCCGTGCAGGGCTTCGAGATCGTCGCCACCAAGGGAACGGCCGCGGCCATCAGCGCCGCCGGCATCGCCTGCCAGGCCGTGAACAAGGTCACGGAAGGCCGCCCGCACGTGGTGGACATGATCAAGAACAACGAGATCTGCATGGTGATCAACACCGTGGAAGAGCGCCGCAACGCCATTGCCGACTCGCGGGCCATCCGCACTTCGGCCCTGCTGGCGCGCGTGACGACCTTCACCACCATCGCCGGCGCCGAGGCAGCGGTGGAAGGCATGAAGTACATGGACGCGCTGACGGTGTCTTCGCTGCAGGAGCTTCACGCCCAGCTTGCCTGAACGGCCCAGGCAGGGGTGTCTTATAATTCATCCCTGCAAGGACACGAACCGCCGGTCGGCAACGGCCGGCGGTTTCGCTTTTATTCCCGAAACTGAACATGGCCACCATTCCAATCACCAGACGCGGGGCGGAGCAGCTCAAGACCGAGTTGCATCGCCTGAAGACCGTTGATCGGCCTTCGGTGATCAATGCGATCGCCGAGGCCCGCGCGCAGGGCGACCTGTCGGAAAACGCCGAGTACGACGCAGCCAAGGACCGCCAGGGCTTCATCGAGGGCCGGATCCAGGAAATCGAAGGCAAGCTGGCGGCGGCCCAGATCATCGACCCGACCTCGGTCGAGGCCGGCGGGCGCGTGGTGTTCGGCGCCACCGTCGAGCTCGAGGAGGAGGACAGCGGCGAACAGGTCAAGTACCAGATCGTCGGCGAGGACGAAGCCGACCTCAAGCAGGGACTCATCAACATCTCCAGCCCGATCGCGCGTGCGCTGATTGGCAAGGAGGAGGGCGACACGGCCGAGGTGCAGGCACCCGGCGGCATCAAGCGCTACGAGATCGTCGGCGTCGAGTACGTCTGAGGCCGATGAGGGCGCGCGTCCCGGTGCTGGCCGCCGCCCTCTGGTGGGGCAGCCTGACGGCGATCGGCTTCATGGCCGTGCCCCTGCTGTTCGTGCACCTGCCGACCCCGGCCCTGGCCGGCCAGACGGCCGCCAAGCTGTTCAGCGCGCAAACCTGGGTGTCGCTGGGCTGCGGCGTGATGATGCTGCTGGCTTCGCGCTCCCCGGGTGAGCCGGCGCGGATGGACTGGGGGCGAGGGGCGCTGGTCTTCGTCGTCGCCGGTTTGCTGTGTGCGCTGTTGCAGGAGTTCGCGATCGCACCGCGCATCATGGCGCGTGAGAACCTCAGGCTGTGGCACGGGATCGGCAGCGGCCTGTTTGCCCTGCAGTGGCTGTGCGCGCTGGTGACGCTGTGCAAGCTGGCGCCGGGAAGCCGGCCGGCCTGATCCGGGCGGCCCTCAGCGCCCCTTCTTGGTCGACTTCTGCTTGGGCTTGGCGCGCTTGACCTGGCCGCCGGGCGTGAGGCGCTGGTTGCCGAGGACGCGCAGGGTCTTGACTTCCGGACGCTGGCCGCCGCGGCTGCTGTACTTGAGGACCTTGAACTCGCGCGGCCCCGGCATGCGGTCCTCGTCGACGGCCTTTTCCTTGGCCGGCTTCGGCCGCCAGAACACGAACAGCTTGCCGATGTGCTGGATGGGGGCGGCGCGGAGCTCATCGGCCAGCGCGAGGAACATCTCTTCGCGCTGCTCTCGGTCGTCGCCCAACACGCGGACCTTGATGAGCCCGTGGGCCTTGAGGGCCGCGTCGATCTCCTTGCGAACGGCGGGCGTCAGCCCGTCGCTGCCGATCATGACCACGGGGTCGAGGTGGTGCGCTTCGGCGCGGTGGACCTTGCGTTCGGCCACGGAGAGTTCGATGCGGGGCATGTGCGTATTATCTCTGGAGCGATAAGCCCTAACGATGAAGATCAAGACGAAGAGCAAGAAGGTGAATCGGGCATGGTTGAACGACCATCTGAACGATCCCTATGTGAAGCTGGCGACCAAAGAGGGCTACCGGGCGCGGGCGGCCTACAAGCTCAAGGAGATCGACGAAACCTTGAGCCTGATCAAGCCGGGCCACATGGTGGTGGACCTGGGCTCGGCGCCCGGCGCCTGGAGCCAGTACCTGCGGCGCAAGCTGGCCCCGCAAGGGGCGGCGGCCGGGGAGCTCAATGGCAGCATCCTGGCGATGGACATCCTGCCCATGGAGCCGATCGAGGGCGTGCGCTTCCTGCAAGGCGACTTCCGGGAACCGCAGGTGCTGGACCAACTGCACGAAGCCATGGGCGGCCGGATGGCCGACGTGGTGGTCTCGGACATGGCGCCCAACCTCTCGGGCATCGAGTCCTCCGACGCCGCCCGGATTTCCCATCTGGTGGAACTGGCCGTGGAATTTGCCCAGGTCCACCTTAAGCCGGAAGGGGCGCTGGTGGTCAAGCTGTTTCATGGCAGCGGCTATAGCCAGCTGGTCAAGCTGTTCAAGGAAACTTTCCGGACCGTCAAGCCTCTCAAGCCCAAAGCCTCGCGCGACAAGTCTTCCGAGACCTTCCTGGTGGGCATCGGCCTGAAACGGCACGGATGAGCTGGGGAGCGCCGGGTGGCCCACCGCCATCTGCCGCTGCCCCCTGGTCAAGTGGCAGTACTACGTCATGCCCTACTTGAAACCCCTAGAATGGGTGGCAACTAGGGTCAAACCCCCTTCCGGAGACGCGTTTGAACAATCAGTGGTTTTCCAAGATTGCGGTGTGGCTGGTGATAGCACTCGTGCTGTTCACCGTCTTCAAGCAATTCGACACGCGCGGCGCCGCGGGCGCGTCGGTGGTCGGCTATTCCGACTTCCTCGAGCAGGTGCGCAACAAGCAGATCAAGAACGCCGTCATCCAGGAAGGGCAGGCCGGCAGCACCGAGATCGTGGCCATCACCACCGATGACCGCAAGGTGCGCACGACCGCGACCTACCTCGACAAGGGGCTGGTGGGCGACCTGATCAACAACAACGTCAAGTTCGACGTCAAGCCGCGCGAGGAAGGCTCGCTGCTGATGACCCTGCTGGTCAGCTGGGGCCCGATGCTGCTGCTGATCGGCGTGTGGATCTATTTCATGCGCCAGATGCAGGGCGGCGGCAAGGGCGGCGCCTTCAGCTTCGGCAAGAGCAAGGCGCGCATGCTCGACGAGAACAACAACCAGGTGACCTTCGCCGACGTTGCCGGCTGCGACGAAGCCAAGGAAGAAGTCAAGGAAGTCGTCGACTTCCTGAAGGACCCGCAGAAGTTCCAGAAGCTGGGCGGGCGCATTCCGCGCGGCCTGCTGCTGGTCGGCCCGCCAGGCACCGGCAAGACGCTGCTGGCCAAGGGCATCGCCGGCGAGGCCAAGGTGCCGTTCTTCTCGATCTCCGGCTCCGATTTCGTCGAGATGTTCGTCGGCGTGGGCGCGGCGCGCGTGCGCGACATGTTCGAGAACGCCAAGAAGAACGCCCCCTGCATCATCTTCATCGATGAAATTGACGCGGTCGGCCGCCAGCGCGGCGCCGGCCTGGGCGGCGGCAACGACGAGCGCGAGCAGACGCTCAACCAGATGCTGGTCGAGATGGACGGCTTCGAGACCAACCTGGGCGTGATCGTGGTGGCCGCCACCAACCGCCCGGACATCCTGGACGCCGCGCTGCTGCGCCCGGGCCGCTTCGACCGCCAGGTCTATGTGACGCTGCCCGACATCCGTGGTCGCGAGCAGATCCTGAACGTGCACATGCGCAAGGTGCCGATTGGCCAGGATGTCAATCCAGCCGTGATCGCCCGCGGCACGCCGGGCATGTCCGGCGCCGACCTGGCCAACCTGTGCAACGAGGCTGCCCTGATGGCCGCCCGCCGCAACGCGCGCGTGGTGGAGATGCAGGACTTCGAGAAGGCCAAGGACAAGATCATCATGGGCCCGGAGCGCAAGTCCATGGTCATGCCCGAGGAAGAGCGCCGAAACACCGCCTACCACGAGGCCGGCCACGCGCTCATCGGCAAGCTGCTGCCCAAGTGCGACCCGGTGCACAAGGTCACCATCATCCCGCGCGGCCGCGCGCTGGGCGTGACCATGAGCCTGCCCGAGAAGGACCGCTACAGCTACGACCGCGAGTACATGCTCAACCAGATCGCCATGCTGTTCGGCGGGCGCATCGCGGAAGAGGTGTTCATGAACCAGATGACCACCGGCGCTTCCAACGACTTCGAGCGCGCCACCCACCTGGCGCGCGACATGGTGATGCGCTACGGCATGTCCGACGCGCTCGGCCCGATGGTGTACGCGGAGAACGAGGGCGAGGTCTTCCTCGGCCGCTCGGTCACCAAGACCACCAACATCAGCGAGCAGACCATGCAGAAGGTCGACCAGGAAGTGCGCCGCATCATCGACGAGCAGTACCACCTGGCGCGCAAGCTGATCGAGGACAACAGCGACAAGATGCATGCCATGGCCAAGGCCCTGCTCGAGTGGGAAACCATCGACGCCGAGCAGCTCGACGACATCATGGCCGGCAAGGATCCGCGTCCGCCCAAGGACTTCACGCCGCGCACGCCGCCCTCGTCCGGGCCCGGCGGCAGCGCGGTGGGCGCCGACAATCCCGCGCCCAGCGCGGCCTGATCCCGCATCGCACGTACTGGGGCTGGGTGGTGACCCAGCCCCTTTTTCTTTGGCCTCTTCTCCGACCCAGGGCGCCCGCGCGGAGCGGGCACAATCGCCTCATGCATTGGCAGACGTCACGCTTTCGCATCGACCTGTCCCGGCCCCGGGTGATGGGCATCGTGAACGTGACGCCGGATTCATTCTCCGACGGCGGCCGTTTTGCCAGCACGCCGTCGGCGGCGGCGCACTGCGAGGCGCTGCTCGCGCAAGGCGCGGACATCCTGGACATCGGTGGCGAATCCAGCCGGCCCGGCACGCCGCCGGTGGACCTGGAAGAGGAGCGCCGGCGGGTGTTGCCGGTGTTGCGCCACGCGGTGACGCTGGGCGTGCCGGTGTCGGTGGACACGTACAAGCCGGAGATGATGCGCGAGGCCCTGGACCTGGGCGCCGACATCGTCAACGACATCTTCGGGCTGCGGCGACACGGTGCGCTGGAAGCGGTGGCTGCTCATCCGCGATGCGGCGTCTGCATCATGCACATGCATGGGGAGCCGCAGACCATGCAACGCGATCCCATGCAGGGCGACGCGGTGCCGCAGGTGCGGCAGTTCCTGCAGGGCATCTCGCAGGCCCTGCTCGAACGCGGCGTGGCGCGCGAACGCGTGGCCTGGGACCCGGGCATCGGCTTCGGCAAGACGGTGGAGCAGAATTTCGCGCTGCTGGCCCGCCAGCAGGAACTGCTGTCGGCCGGGTACGCGCTGCTGGTGGGCTGGTCGCGCAAGTCCTCGCTGGGCACCGTCACCGGACTGCCGGTCGACGAACGCCTGGCACCCAGCGTGGCGGCGGCGCTGCTGGCGGTGGAGCGGGGCGCGCACGTGGTGCGCGTCCACGAAGTGAAGGAAACGGTGGCCGCGCTGAAGGTGCGGGTCGCCATGATGGCCGCGCTGGGCGCGAGCCTGGAGCACAGGGAATGAGCAGAACCTATTTCGGCACGGACGGCATCCGCGGCACGGTCGGCCAGGCGCCGATCACGCCCGATTTCGTGCTGCGCCTGGCGCATGCGGTGGGCCGCGTGCTCAAGCGCCGCGAGCAGCGCCCCACGGTGCTGATCGGCAAGGACACCCGCATCTCCGGCTACATGCTGGAGAGCGCGCTGGAGTCCGGCTTCAACTCCGCCGGCGTGGACGTGGTGCTGCTCGGGCCCTTGCCCACGCCGGGCGTGGCCTACCTCACGCGGGCCCAGCGCGCCAGCCTGGGGGTGGTGATCAGCGCCAGCCACAACGCGTATCCGGACAACGGCATCAAGTTCTTCAGCGCCCAAGGCACCAAGCTGCCCGACGAATGGGAGATGGCCGTCGAAGCCGCGCTGGCCGAGCCGCCGGCCTGGGCCGATTCGGCGACGCTGGGCAAGGCCCGGCGCCTGGACGACGCCCCCGGCCGCTACATCGAGTTCTGCAAGAGCACCTTCGCCAGCGACCTGAGCCTGCGCGGCCTGTCCATCGTGGTCGATGCGGCCAACGGCGCGGCCTATCACATCGCACCCAAGGTCTTCCACGAACTCGGTGCCGAGGTGCACGGTATCGGCTGCTCGCCGGACGGCCTGAACATCAACGACAAGGTCGGCGCCACGCATCCCGCAGCGCTGGTCGAGGCGGTGAAGGCGCGCGGTGCCCAGTTCGGCATCGCGCTGGACGGCGACGCCGACCGGCTGCAGCTGGTGGATTCGAGCGGCCGGCTGTTCAACGGCGACGAGCTGCTCTACATCATGACCATCGACCGCTTGGCGCACGGCGAGCAGGTGCCGGGCGTGGTTGGGACGCTGATGACCAACATGGCGGTCGAAGTGGCGCTGAAGGCCCGGGGCGTGGAGTTCGTGCGGGCCAAGGTGGGCGACCGCTACGTGCTCGAGGAGCTGGAGCAGCGCGGCTGGCTGCTGGGTGGCGAAGGCTCGGGCCACCTGTTGGCGCTGGACAAGCACACCACCGGCGACGGCCTGATCAGCGCCTTGCAGGTGCTCAAGGCCTGCGCCCGCAGCGGCAAGTTGCCCGCCGAGCTGCTGGAGGGCGTGACGCTTTTTCCGCAGACGCTCATCAACGTGCGCATGGCCGGCGGCGAGGACTGGCGGCAGAACCGCGCACTGGCCGAAGAAACCAAGCGCGCGGAAGCCGAGCTCGGCGATCACGGCCGCGTCCTGATCCGCGCCAGCGGCACCGAGCCGGTGCTGCGGGTGATGGTGGAAGCGCGCGACGCCGGGCAGGCCCAGCGCACCGCGGAGCGCCTGGCCGATACCGTGCGCGCCCGCTGAGCGGCCGGCGGCCGGCTGTCACCGGCCTGCCACGCAGGAAGCCTGGCGGCTCGCGCGGCCGCCATCCGATGCTTCAGCTCCGGATGACTCATCGCCGGCAAGCGTCACGAAACAGACGCCAAACTGCCATGTGCATGTCACCTCAGCAGCTCAGACTCCTCGGACATGAGCGAACTGCTGCATGCGATCAATGACATTTCCTCCGGCTTCCCGCGCCGAGGCATGGCCCCGGCCACCCCGGCCGGCGTTGGCGCGCACACCACGGTGGCTTGGGCCCGGCACCTGGACGAAGTCCGGGAAGCACAGCGCCTGAGATACAGCGTGTTCGCCGGCGAGATGGGCGCCCAGCTCGGTGGCACCGTTCCCGGGCACGACGTCGACCTGTTCGACGACTACTGCGAACACCTGCTGGTGCGTGAGGGCGCGACCGGCCGGGTGATCGGCACCTACCGCGTGTTGACGCCGGCGCAAGCCAAGCGGGCGGGCAGTTTTTACAGCGACACGGAGTTCGACCTCACGCGCCTGCGCCACCTGCGCGACCGCATGGTGGAGCTGGGCCGCAGCTGCGTGCATCCCGACCACCGCCATGGCGGCGTGGTGCTCGCCCTCTGGGGGGCGCTGGCGGACTTCATGGCACGCAACCGCCTGGACAACATGATCGGCTGCGTCAGCATCCCCATGCTGCACAACGGCGGGCTGGGCGGCGATGCGGCGGCCAGCATCTGGCGGCAGGTGCAGCGCACGCACCTGGCGCCCATCGAGTTCCAGGTGCGTCCGCGCATGCCGCTGCCGCTGGAGCACCTCGACGGCTCGCTCGATGTGGAACCCCCGGCGCTGGTGCGCGCCTACCTGCGCCTGGGCGCCAAGGTGCTGGGGCCGCCGGCCTGGGATCCCGACTTCAACTCCGCCGATCTGCCGATGCTGATGCGCATCGCCGAGCTGCCGGCCCGTTTCCGCAGGCAGTTCGCGGCGTGAGCGCGCGCATGGCCTTCGATGCCGTCATTCCCCCGGGAGGCGGCATCGCGGCCGCCGGCGCGCAGGAGCTTGCACATGCGTCGCCCGGGCGCCGCGTGCGCACGGTGTTCGTGTCCGACATCCACCTCGGCACGCCGGGTTGCCAGGCGCTGGCCCTGCTGGATTTCCTCAAGCACCACCCTTGCGAACAGCTGTACCTGGTGGGCGACATCGTCGACGGCTGGCAGCTGCGCAAGCGCTGGTTCTGGCCGCAGCCGCACAACGACGTGGTGCAAAAGCTCCTGCGCGCCGCCCGCAAGGGCTGCCGCGTGATCTACGTGCCCGGCAACCATGACGAGTTCGCGCGCCAGTTCGACGGCCAGTCCTTTGGCGGCATCGAGGTCGCGCGCGAGGCGGTCCACACCATGGCGGACGGGCGCCGGCTCTGGGTGGTGCACGGCGACGACTTCGATGCGGTGGTGCAGTGCGCGAAGTGGCTGGCCTACGTCGGCGACAACCTCTACGAGCTCATGCTCAGGCTCAACCGTCACCTGAACCGGCTGCGCGGCCGGCTTGGGCTGCCGTACTGGTCGCTGTCGGCCTACCTCAAGCACAAGGTCAAGAAGGCACTGAACTACGTCACCGACTTCGAGCAGGCCGTGGCCGGCGAAGCGCGCCGGCGCGGCTACCAGGGCGTGGTCTGCGGCCATATCCATCGCGCCGAGATGCGCAGCATCGGCGGTGTGCTCTATTGCAACGACGGCGACTGGGTCGAGAGCCGCAGCGCGCTGGTCGAACACCTGGATGGGACGCTGGAACTGGTGCACTGGGCCCCGACCCACGAAGTGCCGCCGGCCCGGTCGAGCAGGACACTGCAGGAGGCCTCATGAGAATCGCGCTGGTCACGGATGCCTGGCAGCCCCAGGTCAACGGGGTGGTCACCACGCTGGTCGAGCTGGTGCGCGAGTTGCGCGCGGCCGGCCACGAAGTCAAGGTGATCGAGCCCCAGCAGTTTCCGCGCCGGCCGTGCCCCGGCTACCCCGGGATCGATCTTGCGGTCCGTCCCGCGCGCCGCCTGGGCGAATTGCTGGACGCCTTCCGGCCGGAAGCCATCCACCTCGCCACGGAGGGGCCGCTCGGCTGGGCGGCACGCCGCTACTGCCTCAAGGCCGGCCTGGCCTTCACCACCGCTTTCCACACCAAGTTTCCCGAGATCGTGAACGCGGCGCTGAGGGTGCCCGTGTCCTGGGGCTACGCGCTGATGCGCCGCTTCCACCGGCCGTCCTCGGGCGTCATGGTGCCGACCGAGAGCGTCCTTCGGATGCTGGATCAGCGCGGCTTTCGCAATCTGCGGGCCTGGACTCATGGCGTGGACGCCTCGCTGTTCCAGTTCCAGGCACAGGCGCGTGACTGGGTGCCGCTGGGCGACTTGCCGCGCCCGCTGGCGCTGTTCGTCGGTCGCGTTTCGTACGAGAAGAACATCGGCGCCTTCCTGGACATGGAGTTCCCCGGCAGCAAGGTGGTGTGCGGCGTTGGGCCGGTGGAAGCCCAGCTGAAGCAGCGCTACCCGCATGTGCGCTGGGTCGGCTTGCTGTCGCGCGACCGGCTGGCCCAGCTGTACGCCGCGGCCGACGTGTTCGTGTTCCCCAGCCACGCCGACACCTTCGGGCTGGTGATGGTCGAGGCCATGGCCTGCGGCACGCCGGTCGCGGCCTATCCGGCCGACGGCCCGCTGGAAGTGCTGGGCCGCCGCAACGAGAGCGGCCGCACGCTGGGCGGCGCGATGCATGAGGACCTTCGCCAGGCCTGCCACGCCGCCCTGGCCGTTCCGCGCGGGGAGGCGCGCGCGAGGGCGCTGGACTTCAGCTGGGGCCGGGCCGCCGCCGTGTTCGAGAGCCATCTCGTTCCCGCGCGCGCCGGCGCCAGGTCGAACGTGGACTGCGCTGTCACACAACTGTCATCCGGGCGTTCGACACTGTCATGACTCAGCCACGAAAGAGTCATGTCCGCCGTTCCCGTGCCGCCCCTCCATGAGGCGGTTGCCTTCATCGATCGCGACCACAGCATCCTCGCCTTCAACGAGCGGGTGCTCGACTGGGCCCATCGCACCGATGTGCCGCTGCTGGAGCGCCTGCGCTACCTGTGCATCGTCTCATCCAACCTGGACGAGTTCTTCGAGGTGCGCGCGGCGACGCACCTCGATGCGCTGAAGGCCGGCGATCTGAAGGGCGCGCAGGGCTTCGAAGCCCTGGCGCGCGCGGCGCATGCGCTGGTGGGCCGCCAGTACGCGCTCTACAACGACGAGCTGATGCCGGCCTTCGCCAGGCAGGGCATCGCCATCGTGGCGCATGGCGAGCGCAACGCGGCCCAGCGGGCCTGGGTGCATTCGTACTTCGAGTCCGAAGTGCGTCCCCTGCTGGTCCCGGTCGGGCTGGATCCTGCGCACCCCTTCCCGCAGGTGGCCAACAAATCGCTCAACTTCATCGTGCGTCTGGGCGGCAAAGACGCCTTCGGCCGCGAGAACGAGATCGCGATCGTGAAGGTGCCGCGCGTGCTGCCGCGGCTGATCCGAATGCCGCCCAAGGTATCGGGGAAGAAGACCCTGTTCGTATCACTGTCCAGCGTCATCCGGGCCCACCTGGCCAGCCTGTTCCCGGGTCGAGAGGTGGGCGAGTTCTCGCAGTTCCGCGTCACGCGGCACTCCGACCTGGCGGTGGACGAGGACGATGTGAAGGACCTGCGCACGGCCCTTCGCCTGGGGCTGCAGCAGCGCCACTACGGACAGGCGCTACGGCTGGAGGTGTCCGCCGGGTGCTCCGAGTTCCTGGCCGCCTTCCTGCTGGCGCAATTCGCACTGCCCGCGCCATGCCTGTACCGCGTCCACGGACCGGTGAACCTGGTGCGGCTGGCGCAACTGATCGATCTGGTCGATGCGCCCAAGCTGCTGTTTCCCGCGTTCAGGCCCTCGTATCCGGTGCAGCTGCAGCCGGGGCGTTCGATCCTCGACCAGGTCAGGAAGCGCGACATCCTCGTGCACCACCCCTTCGAGAGCTTCGACGGCGTGCTGGCCTTCCTGCGCGAGGCCGTGCAGGACCCCAAAGTGCTGGCGATCCGCCAGACCATCTACCGCACCGGCGCGGACTCGGAGCTGATGGAACTCCTGGCCGAAGCGGTGCGCCTGGGCAAGGAAGTCACCGCCGTGGTGGAACTGAAGGCCCGTTTCGACGAGGAAGCCAATATCAACTGGGCCGAGCGGCTCGAGGCGATCGGCGCCCAGGTCGTGTATGGCGTCGTGGGCCTGAAGACGCACGCCAAGATGCTGCTGGTGACGCGGCGCGAGGGTCGCAGCCTGGTGCGCTATGCCCACCTGTCGACGGGCAACTACAACCCGCAGACCGCGCGCCTGTACACCGACCTCGGCTTCTTCACGGCCGACCCCCACATCACGGCGGATGTCGACAACGTGTTCGTGCACCTGGCCAGCCACAGCCGGCTGCCGCGCATGGCGCAGGTCTGGCTCGCGCCTTTCCACCTGCATCGTAAGCTGATCGACAGGATCGAAGCGCTTGGCGCCGCCGCGGCCCAGGGTAAGAAGGCCCGGATCGTGCTCAAGCTCAATGCGCTGACCGACGTTCCGCTGAGCGAGGCGCTGGTGCGCGCCGGCAAGATGGGCGTGCACATCGACCTGCTCGTGCGGGGCGCCTGCATCCTGCCGGCGCGCCAGCCGGGCGTCACCGACAACATCCGGGTGCGCTCCGTCATCGGCCGCTTCCTGGAGCACTCGCGCGTCTTCTACTTCCGCCTCGACCACGACGAGCAGGTGTACCTCTCCAGCGCCGACTGGATGAACCGCAACATGCTCCGGCGGGTCGAGCTGGCATGGCCGGTCAACGACCCGGCGCTGCGCCAGCGCATCATCGACGAGTGCCTGGTGGCCTACCTGCACGACGACTGCGATGCCTGGGACCTGATGCCCGATGGCCGCTACAAGCGCGCGCCCCGGGCAGGCGAGCTCAAGGGCCATGGCGCCCAGGCGGCGCTGATGACCAGGTATGCGGCGCCGGCGGGACAGGAAAGGGCTTGAGAAGGTGGAACTGATCCTGTGGCGGCATGCCGAAGCGGAAGAGGTCGCCCCGGGCGCCGACGACCTGCGGCGCGCGCTCACGACCCATGGCGAGAAGCAGGCCGCCCGCGTGGCCCTGTGGCTGGACCGGCAACTGGTGGACAGCGCCCGGATCCTGTGCAGCCCGGCCCTGCGCTGCGAGCAAACGGTGATGGCGCTGGGCCGCAAGTACAAGGTGCGCGAAGAGCTGGCGCCAGGCGGCAGCCCCGATGCGCTGCTGGCGGCGGCACGGTGGCCTGACAGCAGGCAGCCGGTCCTGATCGTCGGCCACCAGCCTCTCTTGGGTGAGACCGCGGCCCATCTGCTGGGCGTCGACGGCCGCGGGCTGACGATCCGGAAGGGCGGGGTGTGGTGGTTCCGCTCGCGCGAGCGCGAGGGCGGGCAGGAGGCCGTGCTGATGGCGGCGCTCTCACCCGGCCAGGCCTGACCTCAGCCCAGCTCGAAAGCCCAGGGCGTCTTCTGCCAGGCGGCGGCTTCCTCGCGCAGCAGCCAGGCCGATTGCGGATGCTTCGCTGACCAGGCGGCGGGCAGCTTCAAGGTCATGCTGCGGTCGCCGCCCGAAAGCTGCAGGCCGCGCAGTTCGGGGTCGCGCCGCGCATGGCACAGGATCACCGCCAGCCGGATGCAGGCCAGCTGGTGCACAAAGGGTTCGTCGCCGAAGTCGATGTCGAGCTTGCGCAGCTTGCCCCGGTGCCCGAGCACCAGCTGGCCCAGGCGATGCAACTCATGCGCCGCGAAACCCGGCGCGTCGGTGTTGTCGAGAATGTAGGCGCCGTGCTTGTGGTAGTCGCTGTGCGAGACCGTGCTGCCGATCTCGTGAAGCTGCGCGGCCCAGGAGAGCTTGCGCTCGTGACGGGCCAGCACCTGGTCGTCATCGGCATGCCGCAGCTGGCGAAGCAGGGTGCAGGCTGCGGCAGCCACCCGCGCCGCCTGCGCCGCATCGGCGTCGAACTTCGCGCACAGGCGTTTCACCGTGGTCGATCGCATGTCGGTCACCGGCTGCTCGCGATCGAGCATGTCGTAGAGCACGCCATGGCGCAGCGCGCCTTGCGCGGCCTGCATGCTGTCGATCTGCAGGGTGTCGAACACGGCGCGCAGGACGCTCAGACCCCCGCCGATCACCGGCCGGCGGTCGTCCTTGAGGCTGGGAAGCCGCACCTTGTCGACATGGCCGCTGGCCACCAGCTCGGCCCGCAGCCGGTCCAGGTCTTCGCGGGTGATCAGGCCGGCCGGCCCGCCGGCCGCGGCAACGATGTCGGCTACCGCGCCTATGGTGCCCGAGGAGCCGTAGGCCACCTCCCACCGGTCGCGCTCGTAGGCGTCCAGCGCTTCCTCCAGCACCGCCTGCGCGGCGAGTTCGGCTTCATCGAAGGCCTCGTGCGTCAATGCGCCCTGCGGGAAGTAGCGCATCGACCAGGCGACGCTGCCCACGCGATAGCTGGCCATCAGGTTCGCATCAACGTGCTGCCCCAGGATCAGCTCCGTGGACCGTCCGCCGATGTCCACCACCAGCCGCTGTTCATCCGATTGCGGCAGCAGGTGGGCCACGCCCTGGTAGATCAGGCGCGCCTCTTCGGTGCCCGAGATCACGTCGATGGGAAAGCCCAGGGTCCGGTGCGCCTGGGCCAGGAAGGCGTCGCGATTGCGCGCCTCGCGCAGCGTCTGGGTGGCCACGGCGCGCACTTGCGAGCGGCGAAAGCCGGCCAGGCGCTCGGCGAACCTGGCCAGGCAGTCCCAGCCGCGCTGCATGGCTTCCTGGGTGAGGTTGCGGGAGGCATCGAGCCCGCTGCCTTGGCGGACGGTCTCCTTGATGTACTCGGTGCGCCGGATCTGCCCGTGCTCCAGGCGCCCGATTTCCAGGCGGAAACTGTTGGAGCCGAGATCGACCGCGGCGAGCAGGGAACCGTTTTGCATTCGGGAATCGAACAGAAGGATGGGCCAGCATGTTAGCGGCCGCCGGTGCCCCCGGGCCGGTCAGCCGATCACCCGGCCGTCGGTGGTGAGCATGCTTTGCGTGACGAAGGTGCCGCCGCGGCGACGGCCGTCGTAGCTGACGCGGAAGCCGCCGACGTCGAGCGTCTCGCGCCGCTGGAAAGCTGCGAGCACGGAGGCTCGGCTCAGCTGGCCGTCCACGCCACCCAACACCTCGAACGCGTAGCGGGCGGCGATGAAGCCGGCCAGGCTGAGGGGCGCCGGCGGCTCGTCGAACAGCCGGGCCAGCACCTCACGGTACTTGCGCACGATGGGGTGGCTGGCCGTGACCATGGGCACGGACTGCGTGGCGATCACCGGCGTGTGGCGGGCGGCGCCCATCTGCTGCAGTGTCTGCAGGTTGACGTCGGCCAGCGCCACGACGTAGCGCTGACGCGATTGCCGCTCCAGCCCCTGGGTGAACTGGACCAGCTCGGGCGTGCCGCCGACGAACAGCAGGATGGCCGGCGAGGCCTGCGTCAGTTGCTGGCCCAGCTGCGCCAGGTTGCTGCCGCGGTAGGCGACGATCTTCAGGCCCAGCGCGGCTGCGGCGTGCTCCAGCTCATTCCTGTGCCCGGCGTACTCCTGCTCGCCCGCATAGACGACCCCGAGCTCGCGCACGTTCACCACGCTCAGCGATTTGAGCGCATGGGCGATCTGTTCCTGCCGCGGCGCGAAGATCGGGAAGGTCTGGTCGTCCAGCTCGAGCCCGGAGTTCTGCAGCCAAGGGGCCACATGCGCGATGCCGAGCCGTTCCGCGCGCAGCGCCGTGGCCACGCGGGTGGCGGCGACATCGCCGGCGCTGCCGCACAGCAGCAGGCAGTCGGGGTTGTCGCGCACCGAGGCAAGCGCGGCACGCACGCTGGCGGCCGTGCCGTCGACTTCGATCGTCGCGTGCTGCACGGTGCGGCCGCGCAGGCCGCCGCGGGCATTGACGTCCTGCCACGCGGCGCGCGAGCCGATCAGGAAGTCCTTGGAAACGTCTTGCTGGGCTGGCGAGGTGTCCACGATCTGCGCGATCGTGATGCCGCGGGCGGACGCCTTGCCCGACTGCGCCAGCGCCCACGCCGGGGCAGCGAGGGTGGCCGCCGCAGCCAGCATCTGGCGGCGGTTGATGGGTCGCGATCTCACGATTTCAGCGGGACGGCGGCAGCAGCACGCGATCGACCGTATGCACGACGCCGTTGGCCGCCGCGATATCGGCGTGCTGGACCATGGCGTCCTCGACCGTCACGTAGCTGCCGGCGCGCGAGAGCTCGAGCTTGGCGCCCTGGCTGGTCTGGACACTGCCGTTGCGCACGTCGGCCGCCATGAGCCTTGAGGGCAGGACGTGGTAGGACAGCACGGCCTTCAGGCGCGCCGGGTTGCTGTTCAGCTCGTCCATGGTCTTGGCCGGCACGGCCTTGAACGCGGCGTTGGTCGGCGCGAAGAAAGTGTAGGGGCCGCCGGTGCGCAGCGTTTCGGACAGGCCGGCGCGGTTGACGAGCTCATTGACCGTGCTCAGCTCGGGATCGCGGGCCAGGGCATCGGCGACGGAGGCCGGTTGCGGGGTGGAGGTCGCGCAGGCAGCAAGGAGCGCGGCGGCGGGCAACAGGGCGACGAGGCGGCGTTGGATCATTTTGGATTTCCTCGAGGTTGAGACGGGGCAGAGCTTAGGAAGCCGATGTGACGCATCTGTGACCGCCGCATGACGCTTCGATGACAGCGGGCGGTGTTGCGCGGGAAATTTCCCCGCACCGCCGGGCCATGTCACGGGGTTGTCACAAATCATTCCTAGAGTCGGCCGCATTGATTGCACAAAAGAGGTGAATCCATGAACCGACTGATACCCCTGCTGATGATCGGCGGCGCCGCGCTCGCCGCCACCGGAGTCGCGACTGCCCAGGAAGTGACTGGCGCCGGCGCCAGCTTCCCGGCGCCCGTGTACGCCAAGTGGGCGGCCGACTACAACAAGGCCACCGGCGCCAAGGTGAACTACCAATCCGTGGGTTCCGGGGCCGGCATCCGCCAGATCGACGCCAAGACGGTGGACTTCGGCGCCTCCGACATGCCCCTGAAGGACGATGAACTGGCCAAGAAGGGCCAGCTGCAGTTTCCGACGGTGATCGGCGGGGTGATCCCCGTCGTCAACATCAAGGGCATCAACCCGGGCCAGCTCCAGCTGACCGGCCAGGTCCTGGGTGACATCTACCTGGGCAAGATCGCCAAGTGGAATGATCCGGCGATCAAGTCGCTCAATCCGAACCTCAATCTGCCGGATGCCGCGATCGCGGTCGTCCGCCGTGCCGACGGCTCGGGCACCAGCTTCATCTTCACCAACTACCTGTCCAAGGTGAACCCCGAGTGGAAGGCCAAGGTCGGTGAAGGCACCGCCGTCAACTGGCCGACCGGTGCCGGCGGCAAGGGCAATGAGGGGGTGGCAGCTTTCGTCGGTCGCCTGCCGAACTCGATCGGCTACGTCGAATACGCCTACGTCAAGCAAAACAAGATGACCTACGCGCTGGTGCAGAACGCCGCCGGCAAGTTCGCCAAGCCCGATTCGACCTCCTTCAAGGCCGCCGCGGCGAACGCCGACTGGTCCAAGACCTTCTACCAGATCCTGACGAACCAGCCGGGCGACACCACCTGGCCGATCACCAACGCCACCTACATCCTGATGCACAAGGTGCAGGACAAGCCCGCGCAGGGCGCCGCCGTGCTGAAGTTCTTCGAATGGGCCTACAAGAACGGCGACAAGACCGCCGACGACCTCGACTACGTGCCCATGCCCGCCACCGTCAAGACCCAGATCGAGAAGGCCTGGGGCGAGATCAAGGACGGCTCGGGCAAGCAGATCGCAGCCAAGTAAGGCATCCGGGCGGCGTGCATGTCTTCTACACTCTCGGCCCATGAGGCCTCCCTGGACTTGGCCCTTGGCAGCCGCGAGCGTTCAATGACGCCGCCGCCCGCGCCCGCGCGTCGCAGAAGTCCGTTGGCCGACCTGCTGTTCGGCTGGGCCGCCAAGGGCGCGGCCCTGCTCACGCTCAGTCTGCTGCTGGGCATCATGCTGTCCCTGGTGGTCGGCGCCTGGCCGGCCATCGAGAGATTCGGCCTCGGCTTCCTGTTCAGTCCCGTCTGGGACCCGGTGGGCCTCGAGTTCGGCGGGCTGGTGATGATCTACGGCACGCTGGCCACCTCGCTGATTGCCTTGCTGATCGCCGTGCCGGTGAGCTTCGGCATCGCGCTGTTCCTGACCGAGCTGTCGCCCGCCTGGCTCAAGCGCCCGCTGGGCACGGCGATCGAACTGCTGGCGGCCGTCCCTTCCATCGTCTACGGCATGTGGGGCCTGCTGGTGTTCGGTCCCATCCTCGCCACCTGGGTCCAGCAGCCGCTGCAGGCGCTGTTCGGCAACGTGCCCATCCTGGGCGCGCTGTTCTCGGGGCCGCCGGTGGGCATCGGCGTGCTGTCGGCGGGAATCATCCTCGCCATCATGATCATCCCCTTCATCGCGGCGGTGATGCGCGACGTGTTCGACGTCACGCCGCCCATGCTCAAGGAATCGGCCTACGCCCTGGGTTCGACCACCTGGGAGGTGGTGACCCGGGTCGTGCTGCCCTACACCAAGTCGGGCGTGATCGGCGGCATCATGCTCGGGCTCGGCCGCGCGCTGGGTGAGACGATGGCCGTCACCTTCGTGATCGGCAACTTCAACCAGCTCGACACCCTGTCGCTGTTCCAGGCCGCCAACAGCATCACCTCGGCCCTGGCCAACGAGTTCGCCGAAGCCGCCAGCGGCCTGCACCAGGCGGCGCTGATCTACCTCGGGCTGGTGCTGTTCTTCATCACCTTCGTGGTGCTGTCCTTCTCGAAGCTGCTGCTGGCGCGCATGCGCCGCGGCGAGGGAGGCAAGGCATGAGCCGCACGGCCGCTCCGAAGGCTCATAGCACCGCAGCCCGCAGGGCGGAGGTTATCCAATGAGCCGCACGGCCGCTCCGAAGGCTCATGGCACCGCAGCCCACAGGGCGGAGGTTATCCAATGAGCCGCGCCGGTGATGCCCTGACAGGCACTGGCGCGCGGCTGCTGCACTCGGCCGACGAGCAGCAGGCGCGCGACCGGCGCTACCACGCGCGCAAGCGCGTCAACCGCATCGCGCTCACGCTGTCGCTGGTGGCGATGGGCTTCGGAATGCTCTGGCTGGTGTGGATTCTCTGGGAAACGCTGATCCTGGGGGTCGGCGGGTTGGCCTGGTCCACCTTCACCCAGATGACGCCACCACCCAACGAGGCGGGCGGCATCGCCAACGCGCTCTGGGGCTCGTTCGTGATGGTCCTGCTGGCCACCTTCGTGGGCACGCCCATCGGCATCATGGCCGGCGTCTACCTGGCCGAGTACGACCCCAAGGGCTGGCTGGGCAACACCACGCGCTTCGTCAACGACATCCTGCTGTCGGCGCCATCCATCGTGATCGGCCTGTTCGTCTATGCGGTCGTGGTGACCCGGATGAAGTCCTTCTCGGGCTGGGCCGGCGCCATGGCGCTGGCGCTCATCGTGATCCCGGTAGTGGTCCGCACCACCGAGAGCATGCTGCTGCTGGTGCCGTCCGCCATGCGCGAAGCCGCCTACGCGCTCGGCGCGCCCAAGTGGAAGGTGATCACCAGCATCACGCTGCGCGCCGCGCGCGCCGGGGTGGTCACCGGCGTGCTGCTGGCCGTGGCCCGCATCTCCGGCGAGACCGCGCCGCTGCTGTTCACTTCGCTGAACAACCAGTTCTGGACCAGCGACTTCGACCAGCCGATGGCCAGCCTGCCGGTGACCATCTTCAAGTTCGCCATGAGTCCCTACGAGAACTGGCAGCAGCTCGCCTGGGCGGGCGTGTTCCTGATCACGCTGGCCGTGCTGGGGCTGAATATCGCCGCGCGCCTGCTGACGCGCAGCAAGCATTGAACATCATGACGCCATCGATTCATTCGACTCTTTCGACTCAGGCAGCGGCCAAGATCTCGGTGCGCAACCTGGACTTCTACTATGGGCGCTTCCATGCGCTTAAGGGCATCAACCTCGAAATCCCGGAGCGCAAGGTGACGGCCTTCATCGGCCCGTCGGGCTGCGGGAAGTCGACCCTGCTGCGCACCTTCAACCGCATGTACTCGTTGTACCCGGAGCAGCGCGCGGAAGGCGAGGTCGTGATGGACGGCGAGAACCTGCTCACCTCGAAGAAGGACGTGGCGCTGATCCGCGCCAAGATCGGCATGGTGTTCCAGAAGCCCACGCCGTTCCCGATGTCGATCTACGACAACATCGCCTTCGGCGTCAGGCTGTTCGAGTCCCTGGGCTCGGCCGAGATGGACGACCGCGTGGAGTGGGCCCTGCGCAAGGCGGCACTGTGGAACGAGGTGAAGGACAAGCTGGGCCAGAGCGGCCTCGGGCTGTCCGGCGGCCAGCAGCAGCGGCTGTGCATCGCGCGCGGCATCGCGATCAAGCCCGAAGTGCTGCTGCTGGACGAGCCCTGCTCGGCGCTGGACCCGATCTCCACCGGCCGGATCGAGGAGCTCATTGCAGAGCTGAAGGATGATTACACCGTGATCATCGTCACGCACAATATGCAACAGGCCGCACGCTGCAGCGACTACACGGCTTACATGTACCTGGGCGACCTGGTCGAGGTCGGCGAGACCGAGCAGATCTTCTTCAAGCCCCGGCGCAAGGAAACCGAGGACTACATCACCGGCCGGTTCGGCTGAAGGTGCGGCAAGGAAACACACGCATGCCCGACAAGCATCTTTCCACCCAGTTCGACAGCGAACTCAACGGCGTCTCGTCCCGCGCGATGGAGCTCGGCGGCCTGGTCGAGTCGCAGATCCGCCAGGCGATCCACGCGCTGTCCGAGTTCAGCGCGGAGTCCGCCGCCCGGGTCCTCGAAGTCGAGGACCAGGTGAATGCGATGGAGGTCGAGATCGATCGCGAGCTGTCCTCGATCATCGCCCGCCGCCAGCCCACGGCGCGCGACCTGCGCCTGCTCATCGCGATTTCCAAGGCCACCGCCAACCTCGAGCGCGTGGGGGACGAGGCCGCCAAGATCGCGCGCATGGTGCAATCCATCCTCGGCAAGAGCGGCGGCGCGCGCTCGCTGCCGGCGTCGGAACTGCGCGTGGCGTCCGACCTGGCCTCGGGCCTGCTGCGCAAGGCGCTGGACGCGTTCGCCCGGCTCGACACCGGGACGGCCGTCGCGATCCTGAAGGAAGACGACCTGATCGACAAGGAATTCGACGGGTTCGTGCGCAAGCTCATCACCTACATGATGGAAGACCCGCGCACCATCTCGGCCAGCCTGGACCTGCTGTTCCTGGCCAAGGCCATCGAACGCATCGGCGACCACGCCAAGAACATCGCCGAACTGATCATCTACATCGTCAAGGGCGCCGATGTGCGCCACACGTCGATCGAGAACATCGAATCCGCAGTCCAATGAAGCCTCGCATCCTCATCGTCGAGGACGAACCCTCCATCGCCGAGCTGATCTCGGTCAACCTGCGCCACAACGGCTACCAGCCGGTGTGGGCGGAAGACGGGACCGCGGCGCAGCGCGAAGTGGACGCGGTGCTGCCCGACGCCATCCTGCTGGACTGGATGCTGCCGGGGCACAGCGGGATCGTGCTGGCGCGCAAGTGGCGCGCCGAGCCGCGCACCCGGGCCATTCCCATCCTGATGCTCACCGCGCGCGGCGACGAGCCGGACAAGGTAGCCGGGCTGGACGCCGGGGCCGACGACTACATCACCAAGCCGTTCTCGATGCAGGAGATGCTGGCGCGCATCCGCGCCGTGCTGCGCCGGCGCGCGCCGGAGCAGGTTTCGGAGGCGGTCACCATCGGCCAGCTGGCCCTGGACGCCGCCACGCATCGCGCGACCTGGAAAGAGCTGCCGGTGAAGCTCGGACCCACCGAGTTCAAGCTGCTGCACTACTTGATGAAGCACGCGGAGCGCGTCCACAGCCGGGCGCAGCTGCTCGACAAGGTCTGGGGCGACCACGTGTTCATCGAGGAACGCACGGTGGACGTGCACATCAAGCGCCTGCGCGAGTCGCTTGGCGAGGCCGGCGCCATGGTGGAGACCGTGCGCGGGGCGGGTTACCGCCTCACGGCCGGCGTCTGAGTTTTTTCGTACCCTGTCCATAATCGCGCCCATGGGCATTGCCTTGCTGCTTTTCGCCTGCGCGGCCGCATCGGCCGCTGTGGCCTTCGTGGCCGGGCCGGCCTACGCCCCCGCCGGCGCGCTGCTCGTGCTGCTGGTGAAGTGGCTGGTCGACCGCGCGCACCTGCGCAGGCTGATGGACGCGCTGCGCGACGACGCGGTCAGCGCCTTGCCGGCCCGCTCGCGCAGCGTCTGGGGCGAGATCGCGCACCGGGTCGCCCGCCTGCTGCGCGACCGGGATGAGCGCCTGCGCGAGAGCCAGGCGCGCCTGCAGGAATTCCTGGTGGCGCTGGAGAACTCCCCCAACGGCGTGGTGCTGCTGGACGAGAACGGCCGCATCGAATGGTGCAACCAGACCGCGGCCGGGCATTTCGGCTTCGACGCCCAGCGCGACCAGCTCCAGTACGTCGGCAACCTGGTGCGCGACCCGGCGTTCGCCGCCTACCTGGCGTCGTGGAACTATGCGCGCGAGGTCGTGCTGAGCATGTCCCGGCCGGGCGGGGCGCCCCTGAAGCTCTCGGTGCAGGCGCACCCGTACGCCGGCAGCCGCCGCCTGATCCTCAGCCGCGACGTGACGGCGATGGAGCAGGCCGAGGCCATGCGGCGCGATTTCGTGGCGAACGTCTCGCACGAGATCCGCACGCCGCTGACCGTGCTGGCGGGCTTCGTGGAGACCATGCAGACCCTGGCGCTGGAGCCGGGGGAGCGGGCGCGCTACCTGCAGCTGATGTCGCAGCAGGCCCAGCGCATGCAGACCCTGGTGAACGACCTGCTGGCCCTGTCCCGGCTGGAAGGCAGCCCGCCCCCGGGCGTGGGCGAGTGGCTGCCGCTGCGCACGCTGGTGGCGCCCTGCGAGGAGGAGGCGCGCTCCCTGTCGCGCGTGCTGGCGCCCCAGCGGCCGCACGAACTGGTGTTCGCGCCGCTGCCAGCGCTGGAGGTGTCGGGTTCGCCCGGCGAACTGCAAAGCGCCATCTCCAACCTGCTCAGCAATGCCGTGCGCTATACGCCGCCCGGCGGCAGCATCGACATCAAGTGGCAGCGGCGGCCCGACGGCCGCCTGGAGCTGGCGGTCCGGGACAGCGGTCCCGGCATCGCACCCGAGCATTTGTTGCGCCTGACCGAGCGCTTCTACCGTGTCGATCGCAGCCGCTCGCGCGAAACCGGCGGCACCGGCCTGGGCCTGGCGATCGTCAAGCACGTGGTCCAGCGGCATGGTGCCGAGCTGAAGATCGAAAGCACGCCGGGCGCGGGATCGACCTTCTCGATCATGCTGCCGGCGTCGCGGATACGGGGGGACGTCAGCGCCGGTGCCGGTGCACGGCCCGCCACAGAATCGCTGCCAGGATAGGGCCGAGCAGGACCAGCGCCCCCGCGCCCGCCATCCAGAAGGCGCGGGGCGAATGCTGGGCCGCCAGAGGCCCCAGGCCCTGGTAGGCCAGCGCATAGCCGCCGGCCAGGCCCACGCCCCACAGGAGCACGCAGTACGCGAGCAGCGGCGCGACCGTGACGCGATAGCAGCGCAGCACGAACACGCACAGCGCCTGCGCAGCGTCGCCCAGGTGGAAGAGGGCCAGCCAGCCGAGCAGCCCCGCCGCCACCGCCACCACCTCGGGGTTCGGTGAATAGACCGCCGCCAGCTGCCAGCGGGCCAGCGCGACACCGGCGGCCAGCAGCAGCGCCATCGCCAGTCCCAGCCGGAACCCGGCGCCCACCGCGTGGCGCGCCTTGCGGACATCGCCCGCGCCCAGCCAGTAGCTCACGCGCGCGCTGGTGGCGATCGCCAGCGACAGGGGCACCATGTACAGGACGGCGGCGAGGTTGGAGGCCACCTGGTGCGCCGCCGAAGCCACCGTGCCCTGACGGGCGATGAACAGCGCCATCAGGGTGAACGAGGTGACCTCGACCATCACCGCCAGGCCGGCGGGCACGCCCAGCCGGGCGAACTCGCCGATCACGCGCCAGTCGGGCGGCTCCGGCCGGCGCCAGATCGCATAGGGACGATAGAGGTCCTGCGTGCGCAGCAGCCAGGCGGCCATCGCGAGCATCAGCCAGTTCACGATCACCGTGGCCCAGGCGCAGCCGACGGCGCCCTGCGCGGGCAGACCCCACCCGCCGAAGGCGAACCAGATCGTCAGCGGGATCTTCACCAGCAGCGAGAAGGCCTGCAGCCAAGTCACCAGTTGCGGCTTGCCCAGGCTCTGGTTGAGGGAGCTGTACATCCGGAACAGCAGTGCCGCGGGCAGCGCCAGCACCAGCACCGAAAGGTAGTCGCTCACCGTGGCTTCGAGCGCCGGCGGTACCTCGGTCCAGCGCAGCAGCGCCCCAGGAAACAGCAGCACCAGCGCGCCGGCGACCGTCCCGATGAAGGCGAGGTACAGCGCCTGCCGCACCGAGCGGCCCAGCTCGCGTTGCCGCTGCGCGCCGTGCAGTTCGGCCCAGACCGGCAGCAGCGCCTGCAGCACCCCGATCAGGGCCACGAACACGGTGATGTACACGGCCGCGCCCACCGACAGGGCGGCCAGCGCCTGTTCCGAAAAGCGGCCGGCCACGATGGTGTCGGTGACCCCGAAGGCCATCACGGCCAATTGGCCCACCAGCACGGTCAAGGCATGGCGGGCGATGGTGCGCCGTTCGCTCACGGCCCGCCAGTTCGGCGATAAAGGAGCACGCTCTCGTCCGCGTCCGCGGGGCGGCGCACGTTCGCCACCAGCTGCCACTGCCCCATGTCGAGGGCCTGGGCCGCGGTGGATTGCCGCGGCGCGGCCACCAGCAGCCAGGGGCAGCTGGCCTGGCGGGCTGCCGGCTTCAGCCGGAGGTTGCCGTGGTACATGAAGGCGGTGACCTGGGCGCGGCTCAAGCCGAGTTCCTCGGTGCAGCCGGGGCGGTCCATCTGGCGCTGCACCGCCCGCACCAGCGGACCATAGCTGCGGGCGTAGTCCAGCACCGGCAGCCACAAGGTCATGAGCAGCAGCCAGCACAGCGCCGCGCCGGCCGCCGGCAGCACCAGGCTCTTCCAGATCACCTGGCGGTGGCGGCCGGTGCGCCAGCGCACCAGCGCACCCCAGGCCAGCGTGGCGACGAGCGCTGCGATGAAGGCCGTGAGGGAGAAGCTCGGCACGAAGCCTGGCGCCAGCCGCGCGACATTGGCGGCCGGCTTGGCGGGGATGCCGGTCTGCAGCGACAGCCAGATCACCCAGATCACGATCGCGCAGCCGCTGAAGAAGAGAAGCGTGAACCAGTCGATCAGCGCCGAGACGCTGCGCTGCAGCGTGGGCAGGGCGAAGGCCGCCAGTGTCGCCAGCGCCGGCAGGGCCAGCAGCACCGAACGGTCGGAGGAGGGCGTCACCGCCGATGTCGACAGGGCGACTGCCACGAACCACAGCGGCAGGGCCACGTGTCGGCTCGTGAGCTGGCGCCGCCAGCGCCACAGCGTCCACAGCACCAGCGGCCAGGCCGGCCAGGTGAACCACAGCAATAACCGCCCGAAGGCCCGCCAGTCGCGCGAGCCCGGCGATTCGCTGACTCGCCAGTGCCACAGGTTCAGCCAGAAGGCGATCCCGGCGGCCAGTGCGACCGCGCCGGCGATCAGGGCCGCCTGCTGCAGCGGCGACAGGCTCGCGGCGGATTCCCCCGGGTCGCGGTCCAGCAGGGCGATGACCAGGGCTCCCGCGCCGAACATCGCGGCCATGGATGGCGCACCGCTCAGGGCCAGGCCGACCAGTCCCGCGATGAGGGCGAGGCCGCCGGCCGCGGCGCGATAGGGCAAGGCGGCCACGCCGAAGAAGGTGAGCGCGGTGAAGGCGATCTGCGCCAACGAGGGCGTGGTCTCGTGCGAGAACTGGGCCAGCCCCAGGCAGGCCACGAGGGCGAGCAGGCCGCCGTCCGCCATGGCGCGGGCATAGTCGGTCGGGCTGGCTTCGCCGCCGAAGGCAAAGGGCACGGGCTGCGCCTGGGGGCTTCGCGCCAGGAAGTAGACGCCGTACCAGGTGGCGGCGAGCGTCAGCGCCAGCAGCAGCGCGAACGGCACGCGCGCCGCGAAATCGGCGGGCATCCAACCGGGCGCGATCTTCATGGCCAGGGCGCCCAGCCAGTAGGGCAGCAGGGCGTCGAAGTCCGGTGCCTGGCCAAGCAGGGTGGGCGCCAGCCAGGACGCGGAGCCGCGCGCCAGTTCCAGCATGTGGCCGAAGCCGGTGATGTCGGCGGCCTTCCAGGGCTCTCGGCCGACGAAGCCCGGCACCACATACGCCACGCAGAACAGCAGCAGGATGGTCCGCGGCAGGCGGCGCACGGCGTCCTGGGTGACGATGGCGGGCGTAGGCTGGTTCACTAGGGCCTGTTCACACGGTTTCGCCGCGATTATGTCCGGGCAAAACAAAGGGCAGCGCGGTTGCCCGGGCTGCCCTGTGCCAGGTGGTGGCGTCGATTACTTCTTGGCGCCGAAGCGGTTGCGGAACTTCTCGACACGGCCGCCCATGTTGTCCACCGACTTCTGCGTGCCGGTGTAGAAGGGGTGCGACTCGCTGGAGGTGTCCAGCTTGAACAGCGGCAGCTCGCGGCCGTCGTCGGTCTTGCCCATTTCCTTGGTGGCCACGCACGAGCGCGTCACGAACTTGAAACCGTTGGACAGGTCCACGAAGAGCACTTCGCGGTAGTTGGGGTGAATGCCTTCTTTCATGGATTCCTCGTCAGTGGCGGCAGCCGGCCCGGACCATCCAGGCTACTTTCCGCGGGAAAGCCTGTAATTATAGCCTGCCGCAGTGATCAGCCGCCGCGGCGCATCATGTCGAAGAACTCGACATTGGACTTGGTGGCCTTCATGGACTTGAGCACCATCTCCATCGCCTCGATCTCGTCCATGTTGTACATGAACTGGCGCAGGATCCGGGTCTTCTGCAGGATTTCGGGGGCGAGCAGCAGTTCCTCGCGGCGGGTGCCGGAGCGATTGAGCTGGATCGAGGGAAACACCCGCTTCTCATAGAGGCGGCGGTCCAGGTGGATTTCGCTGTTGCCGGTGCCCTTGAACTCTTCGAAGATGACTTCGTCCATGCGCGAGCCGGTGTCGATCAGGGCCGTGCCGATGATGGTCAGCGAGCCGCCTTCCTCGACGTTGCGCGCGGCGCCCAGGAAGCGCTTGGGCCGCTGCAGCGCGTTGGAGTCCACACCGCCGGTGAGCACCTTGCCCGAAGAGGGCACGACGTTGTTGTAGGCGCGGGCCAGGCGGGTGATCGAGTCCAGCAGGATCACCACGTCCTGCTTCAGTTCCACCAGGCGCTTGGCGCGTTCGATCACCATTTCGGCGACGTGCACATGGCGGGCAGCCGGCTCGTCGAAGGTGGACGCGATCACTTCGCCCTTCACCGAGCGCTGCATCTCGGTCACTTCCTCGGGCCGCTCGTCAACCAGCAGCACCATCAAGTGGCTCTCGGGGTAGTTTGCCGCGATGGCGTGGGCCATGTGCTGCATCATCACCGTCTTGCCGCTCTTGGGCGGGGCGACCAGCAGGGCGCGCTGGCCCTTGCCGATGGGCGCGATGATGTCGATGATGCGGCCGGTGATGTTCTCGTCGCCCTTGAAGTTCTCGCGTTCGAGTTTCATCTGCTCCTTGGGGAACAAGGGCGTCAGGTTCTCGAACATGATCTTGTGCTTGTTGTCCTCCGGCGCGCGGCCGTTGACCTTGTCAAGCTTGGTCAGCGCGAAGTAGCGCTCGCCGTCCTTGGGCGTGCGCACCTCGCCTTCGATCATGTCGCCGGTGTGCAGGTTGAAGCGGCGCACCTGCGAGGGCGAGATGTAGATGTCGTCCGTGCTTGCGGTGTAGCTGGTGTCGGGGCTGCGCAGGAAGCCGAAGCCGTCCGGCAGGATTTCCAGCACGCCGTCGGCGAACACCTGCTCGCCGGCGCGGGCGCGCTTCTTGATGATGGCGAACATCAGCTCCTGCTTGCGCATGCGGCCGGTGTTCTCGATCTCCAGTTCCTCGGCCTGTTTCAGGACTTCCGAGACGTGCAGTGCCTTGAGTTCGTTCAGGTGCATGGACTGACTCCTCGCGGAGTTTTCTTGTTGGATCTGGGGGAAGGTTCCGGGCGAGGCGAGGATGCCTCTCGAACCGCTATCGAGGCGGGCGCATTTCCAGCACCCGGCGACATGGGCAAATTATAGACATTAAAAAGGGCCCGCAAAGGGGCCCTTGGGGTTTGTGCCGGGAGCGTTCAGCTCAGCTGGCGGCTCACGAAGGCGACGATCTCGGCCTTCGGCTTGGCGCCCACCAGCGTGCCTTTCAGCTCACCGCCCTGGAACAGCATCAGCGTCGGGATGCCGCGGATGCCGAACTTGGCCGGGATCTCGCGGTTGTCGTCCACGTTCATCTTGGCGATCTGCAGCTTGTCGCCGTAGGTGGTCGCGACCTCGTCCAGGATCGGCGAGATCATCTTGCAGGGGCCGCACCATTCGGCCCAATAGTCCACCAGCACCGGCTTGTCCGAGTTCAGGACATCGGCCTCGAAGGATGCGTCGGAGATATGCTTGATCAGGTCGTTGGCCATGCGAATTTCCTTGGTCTCTGGGCTGACTCGATCCGGGCGAGCGCGCCGGCCGGACCAGCCGATGAAGTCGTTTGGTTCATTGTGACAGAAACCAATTCCCCGCACCGCCAGGGGGCAGGAAGAGGGCTGTCCAGGAGAGGCGCGGGCTGCTGGCCGCGCCTTCGCCAACCGCCTCAGAAGTTGTTGCGGTAGTACATCATCGGCGTGCCGCGGCTGCGCTTGACGGTGACGCGGGCGCCGCCTTCCAGCTGCAGGCCGACGAAGCCGCGGTCGGCGACGAAGCCGCCGTTGCGCGCGGTCAGGCCCGAGCCGAGTCCCATCTCCACCCGAGCGCCGTAGTCGTAGTCCCGGCTCATGATGAGGGATATCGCATCGGCATTCCCGACGCGCCGCCATGCGGTGACATCGAGCCGGTAGTTGCCATCCAGTTCGTGGCGCCAGTGCAAGCCCAGATCGAGCAAGGGCGCGCCGGGCGTGTAGGGCAGCATGGCCAGACCCGTTCCTGGCGCGTAGAAACTCGTCACGCCGACCGCCAGCCCCAGTGCCGAACGGCCCGAAGGAAGCAGGGTGATGGCCGTGCGTGAGGCGCGCGTGGATGCATCGCCGCTGTCGAAACGGGGCACGTCGGAGGAAGAGAGCTCAAAAACGGGAGCCCTGATCGGGGTGCCCGCCGGGGACACAAGGAGCGGTTCGGAAGCTGCCGCGGCTCCTTCTTCCGCAAAGACGGTGCTCGCGGCCAGTGCCAGGGCCGTGAAGACCGTTGCGCGGAAACACACGCGGACGGAAAAGAACTGACCCCGACGGCACGCGAACATGGCGAACCTCCGATGCTGGGGACAGCATAAGGGCTTCTCCTGTGCCGGGCTTGTCGGAATTGTCCGGAAACGTTGTGGGCCGTCGCGTCTGAGCTGTGCCCGCCGAATCGCGCAAGGCCTTGCGGACGTGTGAAAGCCCGCGCCGGGTCACCCCGGGCGGGCTTGTGTTTCGCGCGCCGCGCGCGCCGCCGGAAGCCGGGAAGGCGGCAGAGTCAGCCCTTCCCAGTCCCTGCGAAACGCTTATCGGCTGCGCACGCTCGTCGTCGCACTGCCGACCTTGCCGGCCGCATCCTGCGCTTGCACCTGGATGGTGTGGGTCGAGTTGCGACGGCCGGGCAGGGTCATCGTGCAGCTGTACGGTGCTGCCGTGTCAGTGCAGACTTGCGCGCCATTGAGGTAGAAGCGCACTTGCGTCACGCCGACGTTGTCGGTGGCATTGGCGGTGACGTTGAACGTCGCGCGGCGATCGAAGCTCGTGCCGTTGCCCGGGCTGGTGATGCTCACGCTCGGCGCCTGCGTGTCGGCGGGAGCGGGAGCGGGTGCCGGCGCGGGCGCGGGTGACGGCGCAGGTGCCGGAGCGGGCGCGGGTGCCGGAGCGGGCGCGGCCACGCGGGGATCCGTCGTCGCTTGCCAGCCGTTGTTCACCCACATCCACCAGTCGCCCCACGAGTTCTGCTGGTAAACCGTATGGTCCCAATACAGCAGCAGCGTGACGTTGGACGAAACGGTCGCGGTTCCACTTCTGTAGATCACGCCGCCAGACACGGTCCATGTCGCGCCACCGGCGTCGACGATCGTGCCCGATGAGGTAATGGCCGTGCCCTGAGCGCTTTCCGGCGCAGGCGCGGGCGCCGGGGACGGCGCGGGCGACGGAGCCGGAGCCGGAGCGGGAGCGGGCGCGGCAGTCCGCATCGCGTCGATCTCGGCGCTGGTCAGAAGCCCGCGGCTGGTGATCTCGTTGCGCTCAGCCGTGGTCAACGTGCCGCCGGCGAAGGCGGTGGCCAGGTACAGGTGGACCTTGGGCTGCGACAGGTTGTACATCATGCCGAAACGGTTCTCCGGCACCGGCTTGCTCGGCGCATCGGTCAGCTCGTAGATGTGGATCGACTCGATGTTGGCGATGGTCTGGGTGCGCAGCTCCTTCAGGTGCCGCGTCAGGCCCTTCAGGCACTTCTCGGTCGTCGCCATGCCGACCTGGTTCTCGTAGGCGCCCTCGTAGATCTCACCGCAGTGGAACTCGTTGATGCGAACCGGCTTGCCGAAGGAAGCGAGCTGGGCGAGCGGGCCGCCGGCGCCGTACCAGGTGTCGTTCAGCAGGCTGGCCTGCTCCTGGCGCGGGTAGATGTGCCAGCCGGTGATGTCCCACTGTACGCCCTGTTGCTTCAGGTGGGTCATCAGGCCCCAGTCGCGGCCCAGCGCGCCCATGATCACCTTCAGCGGCAGGCCCGAGCTGGCGCGGATGTCCTGGATCGCGCGCGACATGCCCTTGAGCGCCGCGGTGAGCGAGGCCACGCAGGGCTTGCCCTGGTAGGGCGCGGTGGAGCTGCCGGCGCTGTTCCAGGGCACTTCGCGCTGGATCTCGGGGCGCAGCTGCACTTCGTTGAGCAACTCGTAGTCGTAGACGATGTCCTTGGTCTGGTTGACCAGCGTCGCGGTGTCGTTGTAGGCGCGCTGCTCGATGCCGGCGAGGTCCGGGTTGCAGCTGCTGTCCCACTGGAAGTTCACTTGCAGCGCCACTTCGACCTTGCCGCCGTTGGCGCGGATCTTGTTGACCTGGTCGCGGAAGGCGTTCATGTCGCCGGTCCACAGGTCCATGCGCGCCGTCTTCAGGTTGCGCGTCTTCATGATGCCGGCGCGCGTGCTGTTGGTCGTGGCGTCAGAGCCGGTATGAATGTTGACGCCGTAGTCGAGGGCAAAGGCGGGGGCGGCGGACAGGGCGGCGGCCGAGGCGGCCAGTGCGACGAGGCGTCGTTTCATGCGGTACATCTCCTTACTACTGATCGGGTGCGAATCGGCCAGCTGGTGCTCAGCCGTTCGAATGGCGCGATGGTAGTGGCGCGGATGAGCTGTCCGCCGCGAGAAACGTAAGGGAATGGATGAGGCTTTACGAAATGCTGAGCCGTTAGCTCAGCACTCTGGGAGAACCGGCGCAAATAGCGCCCGTCAGCTCATCAGAAGTTACGCCAAGTTGCAGGGGTCATAGGCCTGACGCGAGTCCGCCACGGCATTGTTGAGCTTGCCGCACGCAACGGCTGAGTTACCAGGGACTGCTCAACAATAGGGCGGGATTCATGATAGTGTTGAGCCATGAGTCTCAGCAGTAGATGCCGTCCCGGCGACCTCGCAATCGTGGTCAATGCCGTCTGCCAGTCCAACATTGGGTGCATCGTGCAAGTCGTCGGGCCCTACCAGGGCGAGGGCGACTGGGCCGTCAACGAGCCCGGGGTGGTCTGGCTGGTGAAGTCTTCCAAGCGGATGACCTGGATCATGGGTGACAAGCGCTATCGCCGCACCCAGGGACCGGCGCGCGACGACCAGCTTCAGCCCATCCGCGGGCAGTCGCCGTCCGGCGACGCCGTAGGGCGCGAGCAACTCGACCGGGTGACGACCGCCTGACAGCGACGGGCGAGCATGGCCGGGCCCAACCCCGCGTCCGACGCCGCCATCCGGGCAGAGCTGTCGCGGATGACCAGGGACCAACTGCGCGAGGTGGCTGGCCTGCACATCCTGTTCTTTGACAGCGTCTTCGACGACGAAGACTCAGCCACTGCGGTGCTCGGCTTTCGGCGCCGGCAACAGATGGCGCGCGAGATGCTCGCCGAGCCGCTGCCCCCGATCTGAAAAGACATTTTCGCATCCGTCGCCTCCGGCGCGGCTACTCGCTCCTGCGCGAATCTCCTAGAACCGTTCACGGCCCGGACGCAACCCATCTTCGGGTCGGGCGGTCCCGCGCACGACTTCATCGTCCAAGCTGCCAACTTAACGTGGAAGTACCGCCATGAAGCTCAAGTTCAGTTCCACCCGATTCGCTTCCCTGGCGTTCGCGGCCTTCGCGACGTCGCTCATGTCGTTGCCCGGTCCCGCTGCTGCCGGGCTGAAGTGCGTCCACTATTCAACGACAACCTGCACGGTGGACGCGAAGACCGGCAAACGAACCTGCACCGAATCCGGGGGGTACGACGTCTGCACTGTTGTGCCAGATTCCGGGTCAGGGAAGGCACCGAGCGCAACCCTTGCTCAGCCAATGGGTCGAGTGCCCGTCAAGCGCTGAGCTGCATAACTCGACTCATATGGGGAAGTCCACGTCCACGTTTGTGAGCGTGGCACCTGAGGTGCTACAGGCGGTGCTGCAATCGCGCTGGATCGCAGCTTGGCCTGTGCCAAGTCCTTGATTTACAAAGTCTCGTCCCCAGGATTCATCGCGTTCGACTGCCGACTTTGTGACCTACCTGGATCGGGTTGCCGCTCGGCGGGCGGCTGCGCTGCCGCCACCTCGTCACGGTGGCCTCCTTCTTATGGGGGAGGGTAACCTCGGCCAGAATAGATACGATTCCTCGATGCCACGCTCATCCGTGCAGATCAGGCTCAGGCTCTGGGTCGAGGACGTCGGTATCCCTCGACACCGCCAAGCCCGATCTTCGAAATGAAGGCAATATGATGCCGCTCACGCGCCGGGCCTTCTGCGGTCTAGCTGCCGCAGTTCCGGCGGCATTTGCTCAGGTCAACACGGTGACCATCGCAGCAACCTCGTCCCTGCGCTTCGTGCTTTTCGATGTGATCCGCGACTACCAGCAGAAGACTGGCAACTTCGTCCACGTGACCTACGGCGCGTCGGGGGCCTTGTTCAACCAGTTGAAGCAGGGCGCACCCTACGAACTTTTCCTGCCCGCCGACGATGAGTATGCGCTCAAGTTGGCCGACGCCGGATTGAGCCAGGACCGGGGTACGGTGTACGGTGTCGGGCGGATTGTCCTGTACGTACCCAGCGGCTCCAAAATCAGGCCCGACGAAGACATGAAGGACCTCGCCGTCGCCGCCAGGGATGGCCGTCTCAAGCAACTAGCGATTGCGAATCCGCAACAATCTCCCTACGGTAGGGCGGCGGTCAAGGCCATGAAGGCGCTCGGCGTCTGGCCCGCACTGGAGAACAAGCTGGTGCTGGCCGAGCATTCCTCGCAGGCCGCGCAATATGCTCTAAGTGGCAGTGCCCATGCAGGTATCGTGGCCTACTCGTTGGCGCTCGCGCCGACCATGACCAGGGGCGGCACTCACGTCTTGATCCCTGAGCGCCTGCACGCGCCGCTGCGCCAGCGCATGGTCTTGACCAAGAAGGCTGGGGCGGCTGCGAAGGACTTCTGCAACTACCTGCAAAGTGCCGACGCCAGGGCAGTGCTGCAACGGTACGGGATGTCCTTGCCACCCGGGAAGTGACTTCATGGCCTCAGCTGTGGCTTGGGCAGGCAGGGGCAGGGTGGCAGCGGATGATGGGCCGCATGCATTTGCTCGGCTGCGCGGCACGTCCGCTCGCAGGATTTCGGCCCGCAGGATCGTGCCCTTGCTGATGGCCTCGCGCTTGGCGCAGGCGCCGAGCGAGAGCACCATTCCGGTACTTCGGCTTATTTTGGATGTCCGATGGGAGAACTACGCGCAGGTAGTAGCTGGAACCGCGGGTGAAAAGACCAGTGAGGCTCATGTCGGACGCTCCACGTTGAGGTACGTGGCACCCCGAGGTGCTACAGGCAGGTGCTACAAATTCCGCCGATCAGCCACCCAACCGAAGCTAAGTGCTTGATCTACAACGAAATCCGTAGGGGAAGTTGACGAGCCTTACCCCCGGCACTGGCTCCACAGTTAGGGCTGCTTGGTTCCCCACCTGACCCGGTTGGCCGCTTCACCATGCGGGGAGGCCCGTCAAGTACGTATTCTAGTGCGTGCAGGCTGCCGGTCTCACCGATGGATGAGGAGACCGCGGACCCGCCCCGTAGAATCGCCGCATGTCCTACGTCGTGCTCGCCCGCAAATACCGGTCCCGCAACTTCGCGGAGATGGTGGGCCAGGAGCACGTGGTGCAGGCGCTCAGCAATGCGCTTGTTCAGCAGCGGCTGCATCACGCCTACCTGTTCACCGGCACGCGAGGCATCGGCAAGACGACCGTGTCGCGCATCCTGGCCAAGGCGCTCAACTGCACCGGGCCGGATGGGCAGGGCGGCATCACGGCGACGCCCTGCGGCGTGTGCCAGGCCTGCACCGAGATCGACGGCGGCCGCTTCGTCGATTACACCGAGCTGGACGCCGCCTCGAACCGGGGCGTCGACGAGGTCCAGGCCCTGCTGGAGCAGGCGGTCTACAAGCCGGTGCAGGGCCGCTTCAAGGTCTTCATGATCGACGAAGTACACATGCTGACCGGGCATGCCTTCAACGCCATGCTCAAGACACTGGAGGAGCCGCCCGAATACCTCAAGTTCGTGCTGGCCACCACCGATCCGCAAAAGGTTCCGGTGACGGTGCTGTCGCGCTGCCTGCAGTTCAACCTGCGGCCGATGGCGCCCGAGACCGTGCAGGCCCACCTGGAGCACGTGCTGCAAGCCGAGGGCGTGCCGGCCGACGCGCAAGCCCTGCGCCTGCTGTCGCGCGCGGCGCGCGGTTCGATGCGCGACGCGCTGTCGCTCACCGACCAGGCGATCGCCTTCGGCAGCGGCCGGATCGAGGAGACCGGGGTGCGGCAGATGCTGGGCAGCGTCGACCGCAGCCATGTCTTCCGGCTGATCGAGGCGCTGGGCGAGGGCGACGGCCGCACCGTGGTCGAGGTCAGCGATGCGCTGCGCGCGCAGGGGCTCAGCGCGGCTTCGACGCTGGAGGAGATGTGCGCAGTGCTGCAGCGCATGGCCGTCTGCCAGGCCGTGCCCTCGGCCGCGAACACTGACGATGCCGAGGCCGCCGAGATCGCGCGCCTGGCCACCCTGCTACCCGCCGACGAGACCCAGCTGCTCTACAGCATGTGCCTGCACGGCCGGGCCGAGCTCGGCCTGGCAGCCGATGAGTATGCGGCGCTGACCATGGTGCTGCTGCGGCTGCTGGCCTTCAAGGCACCCGGCTCCGCCTCCCAGCCGGAAAAAAAAACTCTGAATGAAGCCCGGCCCGCCGCGGCGCCTGCTACCGCGCCGGCGGCCCGCGTAGCGGCACCGGCCACTGCACTGCCTGCGGCCACGGCGCCACCGGGACGCGTGCTGCCGGTGGTGGAGCCACAGCGCGCCGCGCAGCCCGCGCCGGTGCCTGCCCGGGCGCAGCCGGCGACCGAAGTGCTGGGCGTGCCGGTGCGCGTGCAGTCCGAACCGGCGGGTGAGCCGGCGGCGGCCACGTCCGAAGCCCTGAACCTGACGCCGGAAGGCGACTTCTGGCACGCGCTGGTGACCGGGATGGCGGCGCGCGAGGCGATCACGGCGCTGGTGCGGGAACTGGCCTTGCAGTCACAGCTGCTCGCCCGCGACGAGGGCCACTGGATGCTGCGCGTGGAGCGCGAGTCCCTGAACCAGAAGGTGAGCCGCGAGCGGCTGGAGGCGGCGCTGCAGGCGGCGGGCCATCCCGTGGCGCTGACCGTCGAAGTCGGCGTCGTCAGCGACAGCCCGGCGCGGCGCAATGCGGCCGCCGCGCAGGCGCGCCAGAAGGCCGCCGAAGAAATCATCCTCAAAGACCCGTTCGTGCAGGACCTGATGCGTGACTTTGGCGCGAAAATCGTGCCCGGAAGCATCAAGCCGGTATCGAACGGCTGACGCGAAACGCACACAAGGACACATCATGTTCAACAAAGGACAACTGGCCGGCCTGATGAAGCAGGCGCAGGCCATGCAGGACAACCTCAAGAAGGCGCAGGACGAACTGGGCTCGATCGAAGTCACCGGCGAGTCGGGGGCCGGACTGGTCAAGGTCACGATGACCTGCAAGCACGACGTCAAGCGCGTGACCATCGACCCCAGCCTGCTGGCCGACGACAAGGACATGCTCGAGGACCTGGTGGCCGCCGCCTTCAATGCGGCGGTGCGCAAAGCCGAGGAAACCTCGCAGGAAAAACTCGGCAAGATCACTGCCGGCATGCCGGGGCTGCCCGGGGGCATGAAGTTCCCCTTCTAAGCCTTCCAAGGTGTCCGACAACAATTCGCTCAATGCATTGATCGAAGGCCTGCGAAGGCTGCCGGGCGTGGGCGTCAAGTCCGCCTCGCGCATGGCCTTCCACCTGCTGCAGCACGACCGCGCGGGCGCGCAGCTGTTGGCGCAGGCGCTGCAGCAGGCCACGACGCAGATCCGCCATTGCACCCGCTGCCATACCTTCACCGAGAAAGAGGTCTGCGACACCTGCACCGACCCGCGCCGCGATGCGGCCAAGCTGTGCGTGGTGGAAACGCCGGCCGACCAGGCCGCGCTCGAGCGGACGGCAGCCTACCAGGGCCTGTACTTCGTGCTGATGGGCAAGCTCAGCCCGCTCGACGGCATCGGCCCCAAGGACATCGGCCTGTCCAAGCTCTTCGAGCGGGCGACCGACGGGGTGGTGCAGGAAGTGATCCTGGCCACCAATTTCACCGCCGAGGGTGAAGCCACGGCGCACGTGATCGCCGAAGCGCTCAAGGCGCGCGGGCTGAAGGTGACGCGATTGGCGCGCGGGGTGCCAGCCGGCAGCGAACTCGAATACGTGGACCTGGGCACGATCGCGCACGCGCTGGTCGACCGGCGCTAACCGGAACAAAAAGCCGGAACCAAAAACGAACAGAGAGGAGAAACACGATGCCGACGGCATACCCCCATTTCACGATCGCCTACGGCTGCGTCTTCATTGCGGCCCTGCTTCCGCTGGTGTGCGCCTGGATCGCCAAGAGCCCGGGCTTCGGCAAGCCGCGCAAGCAAGGCGGCTTCGACAACGCCGATCCGCGCGGCTGGCTGGCCCGCCAGACCGACTGGGCGGCGCGCGCCAACGCGGCCCAGGCCAACAGCTTCGAGGCTCTTCCGTTTTTCATCGGCGCCGTGGTCATCGCGCACCAGCTGCGCGCTCCTCAGGGCATCGTCGACATCCTGGCGATCCTGTTCATCACGCTGCGCGTGATCTACATCGCGATGTACGTCGCCGGACTGCCGATGGTGCGCTCGGCGATCTGGACGCTGGCGCTCCTGGTGAATATCGGCATCTTCTTCGCCGGTTGGCGCTGAAGGATTCGGTGGACTGATCAGTGCGAGGCGGCCCGGCAAAGCCGGTTCCTCCTCGCAAAAAGGGACCGCGCTGCACGGCGTTTCGTGCGGTCCGAACCCTGACGCGGCACCCGGCGTCAAGGGGGTGAAACACGCGCTTGCAAACTTACGTGTAAACCCGCAGGGGATGTTCCCGATGCGGGTGCGCCTGCCCCTGACTACCCTCGAAAAGAAACGATTCCAAGAGAGGACATCCCCATGAAGAACGACCTGATGACGCGCCGCGCGTTCAGCGCCGCTGCGGCCGTGGCCGCTGCCTGCGTGGCGGCGCCGGCACTGCGCGCCCAGGGACGGCTGGAAAAGACCAAGCTGGCGATCGCGGTGGGCGGCAAGGCCGCCTTCTACTACCTCCCCCTCACGATCTCCGAGCAGCTCGGCTATTTCAAGGCCGAGGGGCTGGACGTGGAGATCTCCGACTTCGCCGGCGGCGCCAAGTCGCTGCAGGCACTGATGGGCGGCTCGGCCGATGTGGTCGCCGGTGCCTACGAGCACACCATCAACATGCAGTCGAAGAACCAGTCGATCCAGTCGATCGTGCTGATGGGTCGCGCGCCGCAGATCGCGGTCGGTGTGTCCACCAAGACCATGCCCGGCTTCAAGACGATGGCGGAACTGCGCGGCAAGAAGGTCGGCGTCTCGGCGCCGGGTTCGTCGACCAACATGGTGGCCAACCTGGTGCTCTCGCGCGCCGGCATCAAGGCCAGCGAGGTGAGCATCGTGGGCGTGGGCACTGCCGCCGGCGCGTTGACGGCGCTTCGCTCGGGCCAGGTCGATGTCATGAGCAACACCGACCCGGTGATGACCATGCTGGAGCAGAAGGGCGACGTGAAGATCATCAGCGACACGCGCACGCTCAAGGGCACCCAGGAGGTGTTCGGCGGTCCCATGCCGGCGGCCTGCTTCTACACCCATGCCGACTTCGTCAAGAGCCACCCGAACACCTGCCAGGCCCTGGCCAATGCGATCGTGCACGGCCTGAAGTGGCTGCAGACCGCGGGGCCGAGCGACATCATCAAGACCGTGCCCGAGAGCTACCTGCTCGGCGACCGCGCGCTGTACCTGGCTTCCTTCAACAAGGTGCGGGAAGCGATCGGCGTGGACGGCATGCTGCCGGACGACGGCGCCAAGACCGCATTGCGGGCGCTCGCGAGCTTCGAGCCGAGCATCAAGCCGGAGAAGATCGACCTCACCCGCACCTACACCAACGACTTCGCGCGCCGCGCCAAGGACAAGTACAAGGCTTGAGCGACAAGGCTTGAACGGCGGGCGCCAAGCTCGGCTTTTGGGTAAGCTCGGGCCATGGCTGACGACGCGCTCGAGCTCCAGGACATCACGGTCACCTTTCGCTCGCGCGAAGCGGGCGAGCAGGCCTACACCGCCGTCGCGGACACCAGCCTGAAGGTGCGCGGCGGCGAGTTCGTCTCCGTGGTCGGCCCGACCGGCTGCGGCAAGTCCACCCTGCTCAACATCGCCGCCGGGCTGCTCCAGCCCTCGGCCGGCGACGTGCGGGTGTTCGGCCAGCCCCTGCGGGGCATCAACCACCGCGCCGGCTACATGTTCCAGTCCGAGGCGCTGATGCCCTGGCGCAGCGCCATCGAGAACGTGATGGTCGGCCTGGAATACCGGGGCCTGGCGGCGGCGCAGGCGCGTGAGCAAGCCCGGGCCTGGCTGGAACGCGTCGGGCTGCGCGGCTTCGAGCAGCGCTATCCGCACCAGCTCTCGGGCGGCATGCGCAAGCGCACTGCGCTGGCGCAGACCCTCGCGCTCGACCCCGACATCATCCTGATGGACGAGCCTTTCAGCGCCCTCGACATCCAGACGCGCCAGTTGATGGAAAACGAGGTGCTGGCGCTGTGGGCGGCCAAGCGAAAGGCCGTGCTGTTCATCACCCACGACCTGGACGAAGCCATCGCCATGAGCGATCGCGTGGTGGTGCTGTCGGCCGGACCGGCCACGCACCCGATCGGCGAGTTCGAGATCGACCTGCCGCGGCCGCGCGATGTCGCCGAGATTCGCTCGCATCCGCGCTTCCTCGAGTTGCACGGCCGCATCTGGGGCGTGCTGCGCGACGAGGTGCTCAAAGGCTACGCGCAGCAACTGAAGAAGGCGGCCTGAAGTGAAACGCCCCCACGCTCATCACTGCGTGTATTCGCTGCCCCCCGAAGGGGTCCAGGCCTCCTTTGGGGCGGCCCGGCAGGAGGCCTGAGATGAAACGCCCCCACGCTCATCACTGCGTGTATTCGCTGCCCCCCGAGGGGGCCCAGGCCTCCTTTGGGGCGGCCCGGCAGGAGGCCTGAAATGAAATGGAAGCCGAGTGAGAACAACCTGCGCGCCTGGCAACTGGGCGCGCTGGTCGTGGTCCTGCTGCTCTGGCACCTGGTGTCGCGCAATGAGCAGACGGCTTTCTTCCTGGGCGAGCCGATCAAGGTGGCGGGCCGGATCTGGTCCTGGTTCCTGCCGGTGGAGATGCCGGCCAACGCCCTGTTCGCGGAAGGCCTGCCGGGGCGGGCCGACATCTACGTCCACCTGGGCGTCACGCTGCTGGAGACCGTGCTGGCCTTTGCCATCGGCACGGTGCTGGGCCTGGCCTTCGGCCTGTGGCTGGCGCTGGCGCCCACGGCCAGCGCGATCATGGACCCCTACATCAAGGCGGCCAACTCCATGCCCCGCGTGATCCTGGCACCGATCTTCGCGCTCTGGTTCGGGCTGGGTATCTGGAGCAAGGTGGCGCTGGCGGTGACGCTGGTGTTCTTCATCGTGTTCTTCAACGTCTACCAAGGCGTGCGCGAGGTCAGCCCGGTGGTGCTCGCCAACGCACGCATGCTGGGCGCCAGCCACAAGCAGCTGCTGCGCACCGTGTACCTGCCCAGCGCCACCAGCTGGGTCTTCTCCAGCCTACACACCTCGGTGGGCCTGGCCTTCGTCGGCGCCGTGGTCGGCGAATACCTCGGGTCGGCGCGCGGTGTCGGCTACCTGATCCTGCAGGCCGAGGGCACCTTCGACGTCAACACCGTGTTCGCCGGCATCGTGGTGCTGACAGCCTGCGCGCTGCTGCTCGACGGCCTGGTCGGCCGGATCGAGAAAAGGCTGATGAAGTGGCAGCCCCGGCAGGGCGAAACCGAGAAGATCTGAGCCTTTCGGCCCTGCCGGGACAGGACACTAACGGTGGGCCACCTTCTTGGCCGGCTTCCGGACCGTCGTGGCCTGGGCACTCGGCCGGGCCGCGGCCGGCCTGGCCTTGACGCTGCGCGAGGTGGCCTTCGAAGGCAGGAACAGCACCACCTGCTGGCCCGCGCGGAACGCGGCGGATGCCCCCACGTTGTTCCATTCGGCCACCTGGCCCGCGTTCAGCTTGTAGCGGCGGGCGATGCTGGCCACGGTGTCGTGCTTGCCGGCCTTCACCGTGGTGCGGCGCAGCACCGCCTCCGGCGCGAGATTGAGCTGGCCGTTGTCGGCCACATGGCCGGACACGTCGTCCTGGTTCTTGGTCGTGCGGGGCACGATCAGCACCGAACCGGCCTTGATCAGCATGCGCGGCGGGATGGTGTTGACGCTGCGCAGGTCCGCTTCGCTCATGCCGACGCGCTTTGCGGCTTCGGCCACGCTCATGGTCGACGGCGCGCTCCAGGCGGTCCAGCTGGCGTATTGCCCGGTGGTGTAGGCCTCGAAGTTGCGCTGGAAGATGGTGGCGTTGTCCCAGGGCAGCAGGATCTCCGGCGTGCCGGCGGCCAGAATCACCGGCCGGTTCTGCGAGGGATTGAGCGCCTTGAAGTCCTCCAGTGGCACGTCCGCCAGCCGCGCGGCCAGCGCCACGTCGATGTCGCGCGAGACCGTGACCGTCTGGAAGTACGGGTGGTTGCCGATGGCCGGCAGTTCGGAGCGGAAGCGTTCGGGGTCGGCCACGATGTTCTTCACCGCCTGCAGCTTGGGCACGTAGAACCGCGTCTCGTTGGGCATCTTCAGGTCCTGGTAGCCGGTGCCCAGGCCCGCCTTCTGGTTGCGCGCGATCGCGCGGCCCACGCTGCCTTCGCCCCAGTTGTAGGCGGCCAGCGCCAGGTGCCAGTCGCCGAACATGCCGTAGAGCTTTTGCAGGTAGTCCAGCGCCGCGCGCGTGGACGCGAGCACGTCGCGCCGGTCGTCGCGGAACACGTTCTGCTTCAGCTCGAAGAACTGGCCGGTGGCCGGCATGAACTGCCACATGCCGGCGGCGCGCGCGCTGGACACGGCCTGCGGATTGAATGCACTCTCGATGAAGGGCAGCAGCGCCAGCTCGGTGGGCATGTCGCGGCGCTCGAGTTCCTCGACGATGTGGAACAGGTACTTGCGGGAGCGCTCCGTCATGCGCTGCATGTAGTCGGGGCGGGTCGCGTACCACTGCTCCTGCTGGCGCACCAGGTCGCCATCGAGGTTGGGCATGCGAAAGCCGCGGCGGATGCGCTCCCACAGGTCCGGCGGCGGCGCCATCTGCGCCACGCCGCGGGAGGCGGCTTCTTCCGCGGTGATCGGGGTGAGTTCGCCGGCGGGGATCACGGCGGGCCCGGGGGCCGGGAGCTTGGCCGGTACCGCCTCGGACACGGCAGCCGGCACGGATGGCTGCGTCGTCGAGGCGCAGCCAGCCAGCCAAAGCGTCAAGGCCATGGCTGTCAGGGTAATCAGCTTCATTTGTGGTCGTTCTTCCATTGGCGCAGCGTGGCGAACACCGCCACGGCGTCGTCGACCGCGGCGGCGCCATGCGCGCGCGCCGCCTGCGCCACGCCTTCCTCGCGCGAGCGCAGGAAGGGATTGATTTGTCTTTCGAGCCCGATGCTGGAGGGCAACGTCGGCAGTCCCTGCGCGCGCAGCGATTCGCAGCGCGCCGCGTAATCGATGAGCTCGAGATTATCGGGCTCCACCGCCCTGGCGAACTTCAGGTTGCTCAATGTGTACTCGTGGGTGCAGCACACGCGGGTGTCGGCGGGCAGGGCTGCGAGCTTGTCCAGCGAGGCCAGCATCTGCGCCGGCGTGCCTTCGAAGAGCCGGCCGCAGCCGCCCGAGAACAGGGTGTCGCCGCAGAACAGGAGCGGCCGTCGGTCCAGCGATTCGCAGTAGTAGGCGACATGCCCGGCGGTATGGCCCGGCACGTCCAGCACCGTGAATTCCAGGCCGAGCAGGGTCAGGCGATCGCCCTCGGACAGGGGGGTGAGGGGCTGCGGGATGCGCTCGCGCGCCGGTCCCCAGACCCGGGCGCCGGTCGCCGCGCGCAGGGCATCCACGCCTCCGATATGGTCCGGATGATGGTGCGTGACTAGAATCGCTTCAAGCTGTAGGCCTTCGGACTGCAGGAACGCCATCACAGGCTGCGCGTCGCCCGGGTCGACCACCAGGGCCCGTTGCCCGTCGTGCAACAACCACAGGTAATTGTCCTGGAACGCCGGCAGCGGGATTAACTTCATGAGCGACCCGATTATAGGAATGCAGCAGTGGTTCGAGACCCCCCCGGGCCGCTACCTGCTTGCCTGGGAGCGCGCCGAGTTCGACCGCGCCGTGGGTGACATTTTCGGCTTCCATGCCTTGCAACTCGGCCTGTCCGGGATCGACACGCTGCAGTCCAACCGCATGCCGCATCGCTGGCTGGCCGTCCAGGAGCCGACTGCGGAAGGCGCCGCCCGGAGGCCGGCGCTGGTCACGAACTTCGGGGCCTTGCCGTTCGAGGAAAACAGCCTGGACCTGGTGGTGCTGCCGCACGCGCTGGAATTGAACCTCGACCCCCATGCCACCTTGCGCGAGGTCGAGCGGGTGCTCGTGCCCGAGGGCAAGGTGGTGATCTGCGGCTTCAATCCCGCCAGCCTCTGGGGCCTGCGCCAGCGGCGCGCGCAGCTGTGGCGCACCCTCGGGTTCGGCGAGCTGTTCCTGCCCCAGGTGGAGGAATTCATCGGCTACTGGCGCCTGCGCGACTGGCTGCGGCTTCTGAGCTTCGAGGTGGAGTCCAGCAGCTTCGGCGGCTACCGCCCGGCGTTTCGCACCGAGCGCTGGCTGGAGCGCTTCGACTGGCTGGACCACGCCGGCGAGCACTGGTGGCCGATTTTCGGCGCCGCCTATTTTCTGGTCGCGGTCAAGCGGGTGCGCGGGATCAAATTGATCGGCCCGGCGTGGAAACCCGCTCCCAAGATCGCTACCGCCCCGGTGCCGCTGGCCAATCGCGGGCATCGCATCTCAACCCATATGGAAGAAGAAGTCTCTTGAATCCGGTCGAAATCTATACGGACGGCGCCTGCAAGGGCAATCCTGGCCCCGGCGGCTGGGGCGTGCTGCTGCGTTCGGGCGCCACGAAGAAGGAACTCTACGGCGGCGAACGCGCCACGACGAACAACCGCATGGAGCTGATGGCGGTGATCCAGGCGCTGCAGGCGCTCAAGCGCCCCTGCGCCGTGACCCTGCACGTGGACAGCCTCTACGTGCTCAAGGGCATGACGGAATGGCTGCCCGGGTGGAAGGCCAAGGGCTGGCGCACCTCGACCAAGCAGCCGGTGAAGAACGTGGAACTCTGGCAGGCGCTCGACGAGCTGGTTTCCCAGCGCGGCCATTCCATCGACTGGCGCTGGGTCCGCGGCCACGACGGCGACCCCGGCAATGAGCGGGCGGACGCATTGGCCAACCTGGGCGTGGAAGTCGGGCTGGGGCGCCTGCCTGCACCAGTGTGAAGCTGGAGTAAAGCCGCCTGTCCCTGCCGGGACTGGGCATTAGGGCGGTCCACAATGTCGCGTTCGCGTACGCGCTGATACATTGGCAGCCTGGTTTCACAGCGATAACCAGAAGACGTCCCCGGGCGTGCCTCACGCAATTCATGTCGAAAGCAATCTACTCCGTCGTCGCCGCAGCCGGCATCGCGGCCGCGTCTGGCGCTGCCTGGTGGTATCAGAACAAGCCGGCCAAGCCGCCCGTCGACCCGGCGGCCGCTTCCTCGGCTGCCCCCGGGAGCGCCGCCAACGGCGGCAAGGCGCCTGCGGTGGAAGTCGCGCGTGTCGAAGTCGTCCGGCTCACCGATGACGCGCAGGCGGTCGGCAGCCTGCGTTCGCGCCAGGGCGTGGTGCTCAAGCCGGAAGTCAGCGGGCGCGTCACGCGCCTGAATTTCCGCGACGGCGACCGCGTCCAGAGGGGACAGCTGCTGGTGCAGCTGGACGACCAGCTGACGGCGGCGCAGGTGCAGCAGGCGCAGGCCGAACTGTCGATCGCGCGCGCCAACCACAAGCGCAACCAGGAGCTGGTAGCCCAGAACTTCATCGCGCAGCGCGCGGTGGACGAAAGCGCCGCCAACCTGCAGGTGGCCGAGGCCAAGCTGGCGCTTGCGCAGGCGACGGCCGCGCGCATGCGCATCGTCGCGCCCTTCGACGGCATCGCCGGCATCCGCAGCGTCAACGTCGGCGACTACCTGAAGGACGGCGCCGAAATCGTCAACATCGAGGACATCGACGCGATCTTCGTCGACTTCCGCCTGCCCGAACGCTTCCAGACCAAGGTCCAGCGCGGCCAGCGGGCGATCGTCGAAGTCGATGCGCTGCCCGGCCACAAGTTTTCCGCGGTGCTGCAGGCGATCGATCCGGCGGTGGATTCGGACGGCCGCTCGGTGGCGATCCGCAGTTGCATCGACAACCGCAAACTGATGCTGCGTCCCGGCATGTTCGCGCGAGTCACGGCGGTCTTCGGCGAACGCGACAACGCGCGCGTGGTGCCCGAGGAAGCCATCGTTCCGCAGCAGGGCAAGCAGTACGTCTACCGCCTGGTCGACGGGCCGGACCAGGACACCAAGACCGCGCAGCGCATCGAAGTGAAAGTCGGCCTGCGGCAGCCGGGCCGTGTCGAGATCATCGAGGGACTGCAAGCCGGCGATGTCGTCATCACCGCAGGGCACCAGCGCGTCCAGAAGGACGGGATGCCCGTGCGCATCCTGAACGTCGGCCAAAAGCCCGGCGGTGCGGCCGCCGCCAACGGCGCGGCCTCCGCCGCATCCGCAGCGGCTACGCCGGCGGCTGCCAGCGCTCCGCTGGCCAGCCCGGCGCTGGCCAAGACGGCGGCCGCGGCGGCGAAGGGCCTCGATCCCTGCGCGGCGGCCGCGCTGCCCGCGCCGCGCCCCGGCAACCCCGAGCCAGCGCGGCGCACCTGAAGGCGGTCCATGCAACTGCCTGAGATATCCATCCGGCGGCCCGTCTTCGCGACGGTGCTGTCCCTGCTGGTGGTCCTGGTCGGGCTGGTCAGCTTCAACCGCCTGTCGGTCCGCGAGTACCCGAAGATCGACGAGCCGGTGGTGACGGTGAGCGTCCGCTACCCCGGCGCCTCGGCTGAAGTGATCGAGTCGCAGGTCACCAAACCGCTGGAAGACTCCATCGCCGGCATCGACGCGGTGGACGTGATCACCTCGATCAGCCGGGCCGAGCAGAGCCAGATCTCGGTGCGTTTCCGGCTCGAGAAGGATGCCGACGCTGCCGCGGCGGAGGTGCGCGACCGCACCTCGCGCGTGCGCAACCGGCTGCCGCAGTCCATCGACGAGCCGGTGATCGCCAAGGTGGAGGCCGATGCCTTCCCGGTGATCTGGCTGGCCTTCACCAGCGACACGCTCAGCCCGCTGCAGATCAACGACCTGGTCACCCGCATCGTCAAGTCGCGGCTGCAGACCGTGACCGGCGTGGCGGACGTGCGCATCTACGGCGAACGCAAGTACGCCATGCGGGTCTGGCTCGACCCCGACAAGCTGGCCGGCTTCCGCCTGACCACCCAGGACGTGGAGGAGGCGATCGCGCGCAGCAACCTCGAGTTGCCGGCCGGCCGCATCGAGTCGCAGCAGCGCGAGTTCAGCGTCACTTCGCAGACCGACCTGGTGCAGCCGGCGCAGTTCCGCGAGATCGTGATCAAGAGCGTCAACGGCTTCCCGGTCAAGGTGCGCGACGTGGCGCGGGTGGAGGAGGGCGCCGCCGACGAGCGCAGCGCCGTGCGCCTGAACGGCCGTCGCGCGATCTCCGCCGGCGTGATCCGCCAGGCCACCGCCAATCCGCTCACGCTGTCGGAGGGCGTGCGCGACATGATCCCCAAGCTGAAGGCCGACCTGCCGCCGGACGTCAACATCGAGATCGCCAACGACAACTCGCTGTTCATCGACCGCTCGGTCAAGAACGTCTATCACACCATCACGGAGGCCATCGTGCTGGTGGCGCTGGTGATCTTCGTGTTCCTGCGAACGGTGCGCGCCTCCATCATCCCGATCGTCACCATCCCGGTGAGCCTGGTCGGCACCTTCGCGCTGATGGCGCTGTTCGGCTTCACGATCAACACCCTGACCCTGCTGGCTCTGGTGCTGGCCATCGGCCTGGTAGTGGACGATGCGATCGTGATGCTGGAGAACATCTTCCGGCACATCGAGGAAGGCATGAAGCCTTTCGCAGCGGCTATCAAGGGTGCGCGCGAGATCGGCTTCGCCGTGATCACCATGACCTTCACGCTGGTGGCGGTGTACGCCCCGCTGGCGTTCACGCCGGGTCGCACCGGGCGCCTGTTCGTGGAGTTCGCCCTGGCGCTGGCCGGCGCGGTGCTGGTGTCGGGCTTCGTGGCGCTGACGCTGACGCCCATGATGTGCTCGCAGCTGCTGCGGCACAACCCGAACCCGACCTGGTTCGACAGCCACATGGAGCGCTGGCTCACAGCCCTGTCGAACGGCTATGCGCGGGCGCTGCGCTGGGTGCTGCTGGCGCGCCGTGGCGGCACCGGGCCGGCGGGCCGGTTGCTGCAGGCGCGCTGGATCGTCATCGGCGTGATGCTCGCCAGCGCGCTGGCGATCGCCTCGATCTGGCCGACCATGAAGCAGGAACTCTCGCCGCTGGAAGACCGCGGCACGATCCTGGCGACCGTGAACGCGCCCGACGGCTCGACGCTGGACTACACCGACCGCTACGCGCAGGCGCTCGAGAAGCTCGGGCAGGAATACCCCGAGTTCGACCGCATTTTCGGCAACGTCGGCAACCCGACGGTGTCGCAGGCCAGCGTGGTCTACCGCACGGTGGATTGGGAGAACCGCAAGCGCACGACGCTGGAGCTGGCGCGCGAGATGGGCCCCAAGTTCAACGTGCTGCCGGGCGTCAATGCCTTCCCGATCACGCCGCCGTCGCTGGGCCAGGGCTTCCGCGAGCGGCCGCTGAACTTCGTGATCCAGACCTCCGACAGCTACGAGAACCTCAACCGCGTGGTCCGCGAGTTCCTCGACGAGATGGCGAAGAACCCCGGGATCGTCTCGCCGGACGTCGACCTGCGCCTGAACAAGCCCGAACTGCGCATCGAGGTCGATCGCGAAAAGGCCGCCGACATGGGCGTGAGCGTGCAGGTGGTGGCCAAGGCGCTGGAGACCATGCTGGGCGGACGGCAGGTGACGCGCTACAAGCGCGATGCCGAGCAGTACGACGTGATCGTGCAGACCGAGCCGCGCGGCCGCACCACGCCCGAAAACATCGACAGCATCAACGTGCGCGGCCGAAACGACACCATGGTGCCGCTGTCGGCGCTGGTGAAGGTGCGCGAAAGCGTGAGCCCGCGCGAGCTCAACCACTTCGGGCAGCGCCGCTCGGTGTCCATCACCGCCAACCTGGCCCCCGACTATTCGCTCGGTCAGGCCCTGCAGTACATGGACCAGACGGCGTCCAAGGTGCTCAAACCCGGCTACACCACCGACCTGAACGGCACCTCGCGCGAGTTCAAAGCCTCGCAAGGCGCGCTGGCGATCGTGTTCGTGCTGGCCCTGCTGTTCATCTTCCTGGTGCTGGCGGCGCAGTTCGAAAGCTTCGTGGACCCGCTGGTGATCATGCTGTCGGTGCCGCTGTCGATGATCGGCGCTTTGCTGGCGCTCAAGCTCTCGGGCGGGTCGCTCAACGTGTACTCGCAGATCGGGTTGATCACCCTGGTGGGCCTGATCACCAAGCACGGCATCCTGATCGTCGAATTCGCCAACCAGCTGCGCGAGCAGGGCATGGAAATCGTCGACGCCGTGGTCAAAGCCGCTTCGCAGCGCCTGCGCCCGATCCTGATGACCACCGGCGCCATGGTGCTGGGCGCCGTGCCGCTGGCGACGGCGACCGGCGCCGGCGCCGAAAGCCGCATCCAGATCGGCTGGGTGATCGTCGGCGGCATGTCCCTGGGCACGCTGCTCACGATCTTCGTCGTGCCGACCATGTACCTGCTGTTCGCGCGCAGCAAGGTGCCGGGCGCCAACCACGCGGCTGCGGAAGAGCAGATCCACCCGGATCTCGTCGCGAAGTAAACCGGGCCGGCGCAATAATGCGCCGGTGCCGTTCGTCGAATTCGCCCCGGCTCTCACCCGCCACGTGCCGTGCCCGCCCCAGCAGGTGAGCGCGGCGACGCTGGGCGACGCGCTGGCCCGCGCGTTCGAGGCGGCGCCTGCGATGCGCCACTATGTGCTCGACGAGCAGGGCGCGGTGCGCAAGCACGTGGCGGTGTTCGTCAACGCCCGCCAGATCGCCGACCGCTCGCGGCTGGACATCGCGCTCGAGCCCGGCGACAAGGTCCACGTCATCCAAGCGCTCACGGGAGGTTGATTCCATGCCTGCTGCACAGCCCGTCATCTGGGTCGGAACACGCAAGGGCCTGTTCGCGGTCCACAAGAATGCAACGGGCTGGAAGCTCGGCGCGCCGCACTTTCCCGGCGAACCCGTGACCCAGGTCGCGTTGGACCCGGCCGGCCGCGCCTGCTACGCGGCCCTGCGGCTCGGCCATTTCGGCGTCAAGCTCTGGAAGAGCGAGGACGAAGGCGCCAGCTGGAATGAAATCGCGGCGCCGGCGTTCCCGCCCAAGCCGACCGAAGGCGAGTGGAAGGACGACGCCATGCCCTGGTCGGTGGACATGGTGTGGGGCCTGGAAGCCGGGCCGGGCACCTTGTGGGCAGGCTGCCTGCCCGCGGGGCTGTTCAAGTCGGCCGACGGCGGCGCGAGCTGGCAGCTGGTCGAGAGCCTGTGGCTGCGGCCCGAACGCAAGGAGTGGTTCGGCGGCGGCTACGACCATCCGGGCATTCATTCGATCGCGGTCGATCCGCGTGATGCGAACCACGTGACGGTGGCCATCTCCTGCGGCGGCGTGTGGCAGACACGCGATGCCGGCGAAACCTGGGCCAACACGTCAACCGGCATGGTCTCCGACTTCATGCCGCCCGAGCGGCGCGAAGACCCCAACATCCAGGACGTGCACCGGATGGCCCAATGCCTGGCGCATCCGGACGTGTTCTGGGTGCAGCACCACGGCGGGCTGTACCGCTCCACCGACCGCGGCATGAACTGGCGCCGGCTCCCGGCGCCGGTTCCGAGCGGCTTCGGGTTCGCGGTGGCCGCGCATCCGTCGAATCCTCACCGCGCCTGGTTCGTGCCGGCGCACTCGGATGCGCAGCGCGTCCCGGTGGACGGCCGGATGGTGGTCACCGAGACGCTGGATGGCGGCGCCTCGTTCCACGTGCGCCGGCAGGGCCTACCCCAGCACGACGCCTATCACCTGGTCTATCGCCACGCGCTGGCGGTGAGCCACGACGGCACCATCCTGGCGATGGGTTCCACCACCGGCGGACTGTGGGTCAGCGAGGATGAGGGCACGACCTGGCAGTGCCTGTCGCGCGACTTGCCACCCATCGCCGTGGTCCGGATGGGCTAGAACGAGGTCAAAACCGCGCCAGTCGTCGTTGCGCTCGTGCCCTGGCGACGTCGCGCGCCTGGAGCGGCACGGTTTTCACCCCGTTCGCACTGCATGAGCAGTGCGAGCGGGTATTCAGTCCAGCTTAGGACTTCTTGCCGGCGGCGGCCTTGGCGTCGGCTTCAGCGCGCTTGATGTCCGCCTGGGCCTTGTCGTGGGCGGCCTTGGCGTCCTTCTCGCACGCCTTCTGCTCGTCGCCCTTCATGGGCTTGCACTTTTCCTTGGCGGCCTTGTAGTCGCCATCCGCCTGCTTCTTCATGGCTTTGACGTCGGCCTTGGCCGCATCGGAAGCAGCTGCCGGGGCAGTGCCCGAAGAGCCTGCGGCGCCCATCGAACCCGAGCTGGAGGTTTGGGCGAACACCGGGGCCGACAGGCCCAGGCACAAAGCGGCGGTGAGAGCAAGGATCTTTCTCATGGTCGGTTCCTGAAATGAAATGTGTTGAACAGCTTGAAGCCGGATTTCACCGGCTACCTTAATCAACGCACCCCACCGCCGGACGGGCTGTAGGACGACTTCGAAAATCCGTCGCCGCGCTCAGACGTCAGATCGCGCCATCAAACATCAACACGTCCACTTCCTCGCCTGCTGCCACGTTGCCTTGCGCGTGACTCAGCACGATCAGCCCGTTGGCTTCCACCATGGAACTCAGCACACCCGATCCCTGGTTGCCCGTGGTGCGAACCTGGAGCGTGCCGTCCGCGGCACGGCTGACCCTCCCGCGCTGGTATTCGGTGCGGCCGGGCTTCTTGCGCATGGCTTCGAGGCTGCGCGCCCGCAGCATGGGCGTGGGCTCGGCCGTTGCGCCCATCATCTTCAGCAAGGCCGGACGCACGAAGGCCAGGAAGGTCACCATGACGGCGACCGGATTGCCAGGCAGCCCGAACAGCACCGACGAGCCGATGCGCCCCACCGCCATGGGACGGCCCGGACGCATCGCAATCCGCCAGAACGCGACATCACCGAGTTTGGCCATCATGGCCTTGGTGAAGTCGGCTTCTCCCACGCTGACGCCGCCGCTGGTGATGATGGCGTCGGCCTCGGCGGCGGCTGAGCGAAACGCGGCCTCCAGCCGGGCCGGGTCGTCGCGGACCACGCCCATGTCGATGACCTCGCAGCCCAGGCGCGTGAGCAGGCCGTGCACCGTATAGCGGTTGCTGTCGTAGACGGCCCCTTCGCGCGGCGCCTCGCCCAGGCTCAGGATTTCGTCGCCGGTGGAGAAGTAGGCCACGCGCAGGCGCCGGCGCACCGCCACCTGCGCGATGCCCAGGCTCGCCAAAAGGCCGCAGGCCGCCGGACCCAGGAGCGTGCCGGCCGCCAGGGCAGCCTTGCCCTGCATCAGGTCTTCGCCCATGAGGCGCCGGTTGTCGCCGGGCCGCACGACGTCCGTGGAGAAGGTGATGCGTCCTTCGCCTGCGGGCTTGGTGAACTCCTGCGGCACCACGGTGTCGAGGCCGGCCGGCATGATCGCGCCCGTCATGATCTTGACGCACTGGCCGGGACCGACCTGGCCCTGCCAGGCCTTGCCGGCGAGCGCGGTGCCGGCAAGCTCCAGCGTCAGCGCCTGGCCGCGCAACTGCGCGCCGTCGAAGGCGTAGCCGTCCATCGCCGAGTTGTCGTGCGGCGGAACGCTGATGGGGGAGACGATGTCCCGGGCCAGCACGCGGCCCTGCGCCGCGAAGATGCCCACGGTGTCTTCCCCTTGCGCGGGCTGCACCAGCCGCGCGAGGAACTCATTCACCGCCCCGGCGCTCAGGGCCTGCGGGTCGTAGCCTGCAAGCTCCGCCGCGATTTCGGCGATCGTTTTCATGGGCTTGCCAGCCGGCGCAACTCCGCCTGGGTGTTGGCGTTGAAGAATGCCCGCGGGTCGTCGCCGGGGGCGTCGAAGGTCACCACGGCCGTGGGATGCTGGGCGGTCCAGGCGTCGATCTTGCGCCCGCCGGCCTGGGTGAACTTCACCAGGCTTTCGAGCAGGTCCACCCGCAGCAGGCAGAACACCGGCTGGGTGCGCAACTGGCCGTCCTCCTCGCGCGCCGCGGCCATGGCGATGTCGGCGCCCTGCGCCTCGGCGGCTTGCGCCAGCCGCTCGACCAAGTCTTGCGGAAACAAGGGCGTGTCGCAGGGAACGGTCACCAGCCAGGGCGTCTGGCACTGCTCGAGCGCGGTGAGGAAGCCCGCCAGCGGCCCCGGGAAGTCAGGCAGCACGTCCGGCCAGACCGGCACGCCGAAGGACTCGTAGGCGCCCAGGTTGCGGTTGGCATTGATCATCACTTCGCCCACCTGGGGTTGCAGGCGCAGCAGGGTCGCCAGCGCGAGCGGCATGCCGTTGAAGTTCTGCAGGCCCTTGTCGACGCCGCCCATGCGCGAGCCGCGCCCGCCCGCGAGGATCACCCCGGTCACTGAGGAGGCTTCGATCATCCGCCGATGTAGCTCATCTCGACGCGCCGCCGTCCCGACTGCGCCTCGGGGGGCATGCTGGCGCGCAACTCGGAATAGCGGTCCTCGCGGCCATGCCAGATGTGCGCGATCGCGGAGGCGATCTGCGCGTCGCTGGCGCCGCCGCGCAGCAGCGCACGAAGGTCATGGCCCTGCGAGGCGAACAGGCACAGGTAGACCTGGCCCTCGGTGGACAGCCGGGCGCGGTTGCAGTCGCGGCAGAAGGCCTGGGTGACGCTGCTGATCACGCCGATTTCCCCGCGACCATCGGCGTAACCCCAGCGCTCGGCCGTCTCGCCGGGCGCGCTGGGTGACAGCGGCACCAGTGGAAACTCGGACTGCAGCAGGCGGATCACCTCGGCCGAGGGCATCACCTCTTCCATGCGCCAGCCATTGGTGGCGCCGACGTCCATGTATTCGATGAAGCGCAGCACGATGTCCGAGCCGCGGAAATGCCGGGCCATGGGCAGGATTTCGTGTTCGTTGGTGCCGCGCTTGACCACCATGTTGACCTTGATCGGGCCCAGGCCTGCCTCGCGTGCCGCGTCGATTCCGGCCAGCACTTCGTGCACCGGGAAATCGACGTCGTTCATGCGCCGGAACACCGCATCGTCCAGGCCGTCGAGGCTGACCGTCACGCGCTTGAGCCCGGCCGCCTTCAGGGCCTTGGCCTTGCGCGCCAGCAGCGAACCGTTGGTGGTGAGCGTCAGATCGAGCGGCTCGCCCGCGGGCGTGCGCAGGGCCGCCAGTTGCTCGACCAGGATTTCGACGTTCTTGCGCAGCAGCGGCTCGCCGCCGGTGAGCCGGAGCTTCTGCACCCCATGCGCCACGAACAGGCGGGCCAGGCGCGTGATTTCCTCGAATGTCAGAAGAGCGGAATGCGGCAGGTAGCTATAGTCCTTGTCGAAGACTTCCTTGGGCATGCAATAGCTGCAGCGGAAGTTGCAGCGGTCGGTGACGCTGATGCGCAGGTCGTGCAGTGGCCGCCCGAGCCGGTCCGCCAAAAGGCCGGTGGCGGCGATGTCCTGCTCGGGGACATGCGCCGCGCGGGCCGCCGTGCGACGGTCGACCAGGGGGATCACTCGTTCAGCCATGTGTTTATTGTCCCGCGCTGCGGGTCTCCCGTCCTAGGGAAAATCGGCACTATTTTTGATCAAACGCAGCGCGCGCCGTCAACCTCGATGCAGACCCCGGAAATGAACGCGGCCTCATCGCTGGCCAGGTAGAGCGCGGCATTGGCCACGTCCAGCGAGGTGGAAAAACGTCCAAGCGGGATGGTCGCCAGGAATTTCGCGCGCCGCGCCTCGTCGACCGGCCCGCCGGCGAACTCGGCCGACAGCCCGGTGTCGGGGTTGAACACGGGGTTGATGCAGTTGACCCGGATGTTCTCCGGCCCGAACTCGGCCGCCAGCGACTTGCTGGTGGTGATCACCGCGCCCTTGGAGCCGTTGTACCAGGTCAGGCCCGGGCGCGGCCGCACGCCGGCGGTGGAGGCGATATTGATGAAGCAGCCGCCCTTGTTGGCACGGAAGGCCGGCACGGCATGCAGGGTGGCCAGGTAGATGCTCTTGACGTTGACCGCATAGACCCGGTCGAACTCTGCTTCGCTGACTTCAAGCGCCGGCCGGTTGCGGTGGGTCCAGCCGGCGTTGTTGACCATGACGTCGAGCTTGCCGTGCCGCTGCACTGCCGCCTCCACCAGCGCCTTGACATCGGCCGAGCGCGTCACATCGGCCGCGAGGAAGGACGCCTGGCCGCCGTCGGCGCGGATCTGCGCCACGACTTTCTCGCCAAGCTCGCGGTTGATGTCGTTGACGATCACCTGCGCCCCTTCCGCCGCCAGCCGCTTCGCGATGCCCTCGCCGATGCCGCCGCCGGAGCCGGTGACGATGATGGATTTGCCTTTCACACGCATGAGGAGCACTCCCTGTTGTTTCAGCCGTGGCGGATCGCCACGGTCTTGAGCGTGGTGAATCCGTACAGGGCCTCGAAGCCCTTTTCGCGGCCATAGCCGGATGACTTGACGCCGCCGAACGGCAGTTCGACGCCGCCACCCGCGCCGTAGTTGTTGATGAACACCTGGCCGCTCTTCAGGCGCTTGGCCACGCGCAGCTGCCTGCCGCCGTCGCGCGTCCAGAGGCCGGCGACCAGGCCGAAGCGGGTGGCATTGGCCTGCTGCACCGCCTCGTCCTCGTCTTCGAAGCTCATGGCGGCCAGTACAGGCCCGAACACTTCCTCCTGCGCGAGCCGGTGCGCCACCGGCACGTCGCGCAGCAGCGTCGGCGCCGCGTAGTAGCCGCTGGCCGGCGCCTCGTTCACGATCTGCCCCTGGGCCACCGTCGCGATCCGGGCATCCCGGGCCTGGGCCAGGAAGTCGCGCACGCGCTCCTGCTGGCTCTGGCGGATCAGCGGCCCGACGTCCAGGTCCAGCGCGGCCGGTCCGACGCGCAGGGCCTGGAAACTCCTGCCCAGGCGCTCCAGCAGCGGTTCGTAGATCGAACGCTGCACCAGCAGGCGTGAACCGGCGGAGCAGGTCTGGCCGGCGTTCTGCACGATGGCGTTGATGACGAACGGCAGCGCGGCGTCGAGGTCGGCGTCATCGAAGATCAGCTGCGGGCTCTTGCCGCCCAGCTCGAGCGTGACCGGGCAGTGCCGCTCGGCGGCGACCTGCTGGATCAGGGTGCCCACGCGCGGGCTGCCGGTGAAGCTGATGTGGTCCACGCCTTCGTGGCGGGCCAGGGCGTCGCCGACTTCATGGCCGTAGCCGGTGACGATGTTGATGGCGCCCGGCGGAAATCCAGCTTCGGCTGCCAGCTGCGCGACGCGGATCAGCGAGAGGCAGGCATCTTCCGAGGGCTTGACGACGCAGACATTGCCCGCCGCTAGCGCGCCGCCGACGCTGCGCCCGAAGATCTGCATCGGGTAGTTCCAGGGAATGATGTGGCCGGTGACGCCGTGCGGCTCGCGCCAGGTCAGCACGCTGTAGCCGTCGAGGTAGGGGAGGGTCTCGCCGTGCAGCTTGTCGCAGGCGCCGGCGTAGAACTCGAAGTAGCGCGCCAGCGCGAGCGCATCGGCGCGCGCCTGCTTGGTCGGCTTGCCGCAATCGCGCTGCTCGATCGCCGCGAGTTCATCCGCATGCTCGGCCACCTTGTTCGACAGCCGCATCAGCAGCCGGCCGCGTTCGGCCGCGCTCAGCTTGCGCCAGGTCGACTCCAGGCAGCGCTGCGCGGCCTGGACGGCCAGGGCGATGTCCTCGGCGGACCCGCGCTGGATCTCGTCGAACGGCTGGCCGTCGGAAGGATCGATGACCGGGATGGTGCGCCCGCCCGAGGAGGGGTGCGCCGCGTTGTCGATGTAGTGCAGCTGCATGGCGCGATTCTGCGCCAGCCGCCGCGCCAGCGAAGGTACGGGGTCTTCGGGGTTCTTCCTAGGCGGGAGAACCTACCGGCGTGAACGCGTCCGAGTGTTCCTGCAGCCAGCGCGCGGAGGCCGAGCTGTCCTGCTGATTGGGATGGAAATCGGGCCGCAGGTATTCGCGCCAGGGCCGGTAGGTCTGGCGCACGAAGCCGCGCTTGCCGAAGAGGTGCTGCGCCGCGCTCTTCCAGGTGCGCCACTTCCACAGGCTGCCGTCGCGCCGCAGGTTGCAGACCGTCTGCCGCAGCAGGTCGCCGAGGAAGACCGTGGTGATGCGGCGGAACCAGGTGATCCGCCACTCATGGTTGCCGCCGAGCGCCTGGTAGACATCGAATGCGATCGCCTTGTGCTCCGACTCCTCGGCGCTGTGCCACAGCCACAGCGTGACAAGACGCGGGTCGCGCGTGCCCAGCACATCGGCGTTGTGGAGCAGCCAGTCGGCCAGGATAGCGGTGAAGTGCTCGTTGGCCGCGGTGATCGCGACGGGATGGCGCGGATCGGCGCCTTCCAGGAGTTTCAGGCGCTGCTGCGCACGGGGTGCCCACTCATTGACCAGCCCGAGCTTGTCGAGCTGGGCGTTGTACAGCGCATGCAGGCGCCGGTGTGTGGCTTCCTGGCCGATGAAGCCCTGCACCCCGGCGCGCAGCGGCTCCTGCTTGTCGGCAGGCAATGCCCTGTGGCCATTTCGCACCGAATCGATGAAGAACTGCTCGCCCACCGGAAAACTCATGGACAGGGCGTCGAACAGGGCCGTGCGAAACGGGTCACCATCGCACCAGTGGCGCTCAATGGGCGCTTCCATGTCGACGAGAAGGCGGCGGACGACGAGATCGGTCATAGCGTGCAGGAAGCTGAAAGTGCTAACAATGATGCGGCTGAGTGAGGGTACAGTCAAGTACCAGATTAGGACTTTCAACTGCTGAGTATGCGCGACAATTCGGGCATGGTGGAAACTGACAAGCCCAAGCAACACAGATCCCGCGTGCTCGAGGGGATGGCCCACGCCGTATCCCAGAAAGGCTATGGCGACACGACCATCGCGGACATCGTGCGCGAGGCCAGCGTTTCGCGCCGGACCTTCTACGAGCACTTTTCCTCCAAGGCCGAATGCCTGGTCGCCCTCTACGAAGCGGCCAGCCACAACTCACTGAAGGTGCTGCGCGACGCGATCGATCCCGCGCACGAGTGGCAGACGCAAGTCGAGCGGGCGTTGGCGGCCTACCTGGGCAGCATGCAGGCCAACCCCGTGCTGGTGCGCACACTCTTCATCGAGATCCTGCACCTGGGGCCCGAGGGCCTGGCTGCGCGCAGGCGCGTGAACAGCGTGGTCGCCGATTTCATCCTGTCGATGGTCAACGGCAGCAAGGGTCCGAAGTCCCATGTGCTGTCGTCGGGCATGGCCACGGCCATCGTCGGCGGCATCAACGAGCTGGTGCTCGAGTACATCGAGCAGGACAAGGTGAAGTACCTGGACGAACTGGTGCAGCCGGCCAGCGACCTGGTTCACGCCATCACCCGCACCTGAATACGCCGCCTGTGGGGGCGGGGGGCTGTCACCCACCACCGCTTCGCACCGGCAAGAAAAAACCGCCTCGGTCACGAGGCGGTTTTTTTTCGGGCCAGGAAGGCTTACTTTGCTGCGGATGCGGACGGCAGCACGGCCGACGCGGCGGGTGCGGCGGCGGGTGCGGCTGCAGTTGCAGGCGCGGTGACGGCCGCCGGCGTGGCGACGTGCGCTGCCGGTGCGGCCTCGGCCGAGTGGAACTTGACCACCAGCGGCACGATCAGCAGCGCGACGATGTTGATGATCTTGATCAGCGGATTGACGGCGGGGCCCGCGGTGTCCTTGTAGGGGTCGCCGACGGTGTCGCCGGTCACGGCCGCCTTGTGTGCATCGGAGCCCTTGCCGCCGTGGTTGCCGTCCTCGATGTACTTCTTGGCGTTGTCCCAGGCGCCGCCGCCGGTGCACATGGAGATGGCCACGAACAGGCCCGTGACGATGGTGCCCATCAGCAGGCCGCCCAGTGCCTTCGGGCCGAGCAACAGGCCGACCAGGATGGGTACGACCACGGGAAGCAGCGAGGGGATCATCATTTCCTTGATCGCCGCCTTGGTCAGCATGTCCACCGCAACGCCGTATTCGGGCTTGGCCGTGCCCTCCATGATGCCCTTGATCTCGCGGAACTGGCGGCGCACTTCGACCACCACCGAGCCGGCGGCGCGGCCGACGGCTTCCATCGCCATGGCACCGAACAGGTAGGGGATCAGGCCGCCGATGAACAGGCCCACGATCACCATCGGGTCGGACAGGTCGAAGGAAATCGAGCGGCCGAAGCTCTCCAGCTTGTGCGTGTAGTCGGCGAACAGCACCAGCGCTGCCAGGCCGGCCGAGCCGATGGCGTAGCCCTTGGTCACGGCCTTGGTCGTGTTGCCCACGGCGTCCAGCGGGTCGGTGATGTCGCGCACGGAAGCAGGCATGTCCGCCATCTCGGCGATGCCGCCGGCGTTGTCCGTGATCGGGCCATAGGCGTCCAGCGCCACGACGATGCCGGCCATGCTCAGCATGGAGGTCGCGGCGACCGCGATACCGTACAGGCCAGCCAGAGCGAAGGCCGCCATGATCGCCGCACACACGAACAGCACAGGCCACGCCGTGGAGCGCATGGACACGCCCAGGCCGGCGATGATGTTGGTGCCGTGGCCGGTGGTGGAAGCCTGCGCGATGTGGCGCACCGGCGAGTACTGGGTGCCGGTGTAGAACTCGGTGATCCAGACCAGCAGGCCGGTGAGCGCCAGGCCGATCACGCAGCAGCCGAACAGGCGCAACTGCGTGCCGCTGGCATTCACCGCGTTGTCCGGGATCAGCCAGTTGGTCACGAAGTAGAAGGCGATGAGCGAGAGGATGCCCGCGATCGCCAGGCCCTTGTAGAGCGCCGGCATCACGTTCTTCATGCCCGGCGAGGCCTTCACGAAGAAGCAGCCGATGATGGAGGCGACGATGGACACCGCGCCGAGTGCCAGCGGATACAGCACGGCGTTGACCGGGGCAGCCGCCACCAGCAGGGCGCCCAGCACCATGGTGGCGATCAGCGTGACCGCGTAGGTCTCGAACAGGTCGGCGGCCATGCCGGCGCAATCGCCGACGTTGTCGCCCACGTTGTCGGCGATCACCGCCGGGTTGCGTGGATCGTCCTCGGGGATGCCGGCTTCGACCTTGCCCACGAGGTCCGCGCCCACGTCTGCGCCCTTGGTGAAGATGCCGCCGCCCAGGCGGGCGAAGATGGAAATCAGCGAGGCGCCGAAGGCCAGGCCGATCAGCGGCGTGAGCATGTTCGAGAGCTTGGCGGCCGGCGTCAGCTGCCCGTTGCCCATCAGGAACCAGGTGAAGGCCGTCACGCCCAGCAGGCCCAGCCCCACCACCAGCATGCCGGTGATGGCGCCGCCGCGGAAGGCGACGTCCAGCGCCGGGCCGATGCCATGGGTGGCGGCCTGCGCGGTGCGGACGTTGGCGCGCACCGAAACGTTCATGCCGATGAAGCCGCAAGCGCCTGAAAGGACGGCGCCGATGACGAAGCCGACCGCCGTCTGCCCGTCGAGGAACACGCCGATCAGGATGGCGAGCACCACGCCGACGATGGCGATGGTCTTGTACTGCCTTGCGAGGTAGGCGGCTGCACCCGCCTGCACGGCGGCCGCGATTTCCTGCATTCGGGCATTGCCCGCGTCACGCGAAAGGATCCAGCTGCGGGCCCAGAAACCGTATGCCACGGCCACAAGGCCGCAGACGAGCGCCAAGATCAGCGCCGAATTGCCAGTCATCTCCGTATCTCCTTGGTTCGTCGTTGCGAAGAGGCGCCACGCAAGCGGCGCCACCGCTGCGTTGCTTCCTCTTGGCTCCCAACGGGGATACCAGATTGGCCAACCAAGGCAATATACAGGCGAATGACGAGGCGTCTTCTGCTCAGCCGCAGGAAAGCAAGGCCCGCGAAAGTAAAATCAGGGTTAATACCGAGCTTTGCTGTTTCGTTTTTTCACCGAGCTATCCATGTCCCTCGATCAAGTCTCCCCCGGAAAGAATGTCCCCGACGCGTTCAACGTGATCATCGAGATCCCGATGAACGCCGACCCCGTCAAGTACGAGGTGGACAAGGAAACCGGCGCCATCTTCGTCGACCGCTTCATGAGCACGTCGATGCACTACCCGACCAACTACGGCTACGTGCCCAAGACCATCAGCGGCGACGGCGACCCCGTGGATGTGCTGGTGATCACGCCGGTGCCGCTGATCCCCGGCGTGGTCGTGCCCTGCCGTCCGATCGGCATCCTGAAGATGCAGGACGAGGCCGGCGAGGACGGCAAGGTGCTGGCCGTGCCGACCGACAAGATCCTGTCGATCTACACGCACTGGCAGAAGCCCGAGGACCTGAACCCCCTGCGGCTCAAGACCATCTCGCACTTCTTCGAGCACTACAAGGACCTCGAGCCCGGCAAGTGGGTGAAGATCATCGGCTGGGAAGGCCCCGAGTCCGCGCGCAAGGAAGTGCTCGACGGCATCGCCAACTACAAGAAGCAGCACGGCGGCTAAGCTTTTGGGAGCGCTCGCGCGCTCCACGGCTCACCCCAACTCCTGCGCCGCGCGCAGGCTTGGCGTGCGCCGCGGGCATCGTTTTCGACATCGTTTCCAATCACGGCTATCCATGAACAGCATCCGGCGGCAACTGCTTCTGGGGACCTGCGCTCTTGCAAGCTTGCAGGCGACAGGCGCGCTCGCGCAGACACCGGCTTCATCGCTTCACCTCATGCGCTTTCACGCGCCGAACACCGGGGCGAGCGATGCCCGAGTGAATCTGGTCGAGTTCCTCGATCCGGCGTGCGAGGGGTGCAGGGCATTTCATCCAGTGGTCAAGCAGATACTTGCGGAGCACCCCGGCCGGGTCAGGCTCTGGATTCGCCATCTGGCCTTTCATCGGGGGGCGGACTTCGTCGTCAGGGCCATGGAGGCGGCGCGGCGCCAGGGCCGCTATTGGGAGACGCTGGACAGGTTGTTCGCCACTCAGGATGAATGGACCCGAAGGCACACAGCCGTACCGGAACTCGTGCTCAAGGTCCTGGATGGGGGGCTGGACCTTGCCAAACTGCAGGTCGACATGGCGGCCCCGGAAATCGGCCGCATGCTCGAACTCGACAAGGCCGATGCCACGGCACTACAGATCGAGCGCACGCCCACCTTCTACGTCAACGGCCGGATGCTGCAGGAGAACGGATTCGAGCCGCTTCGTGCCATGGTGCGCGAGGAAGTCCGGCGCCAGTACCGGTAACAAGGTCCAAGGGCGGAGGATCAATGGCCGCCGCGAAACGGCGAGCGCCGCTCCAGGTGCTCCATGTACTGGTCGATGCCGCGGCCCTCGCGCTTGAGGAACTGCTCCACCGCGTCGGCGAAGTCCGGATGGGCCAGCCAGTGCGCGCTGGTCGTCCGCACCGGCAGCAGCGCCCGCGCCATCTTGTGCTCGCCCTGCGCGCCGCCTTCGAAACGGTCGAAGCCGTGCGCGATGCACCAGGCCAGCGGCTGGTAGTAGCAGGCCTCGAAGTGCAGGCAATCGACGCGCTCCAGCGCACCCCAGTAGCGCCCGTAGGCGACCTTCTCGTGGCCGCTTTCGCCCAGCGCAATCAGGCTCGACGCGATCGGCTGGCCGGCGCGCTCGGCGATGAACAGCAGCCAGCATTCGGGCATGCCCCGCGCCATGCGACGGAAGAAGTCGCGCGTGAGGTAGGGCGCGTTGCCGTGCTCGTAGTAGGTGCGCTCGTAGCAGCGATAGAAGAAGTCCCAGTCCTGCGGTGCGACGCCCGCGCCGCGCGACCAGCGGAAGCGCACACCGGCCTCCTGCACCTTGCGCCGCTCCTGGCGGATCTTCTTGCGCTTGTCCTGCGAGAGGCTGGCGAGGAAGCCGTCGAAGTCGCGCCAGCGGGCGGCCGTGCCCTCGACAGGCGGCGCGGATGCGTCAGCGCCGTGCGTGACCCGGTTCGTCCAGTGGAACTGCACGTTGTGGCGCAGCATCAGCCCGGCGGCTGCGCAGGCCGCCACGTCTTCGTCCGCGGCGAACAGGACGTGCAGCGACGACAGCTCCTGTTCCTTGCACCATGCGAGCAGGCCGCCGACCAGCGCGTGCCGCGCCGCGTCGTCGCGGGCGAGAAAGCGCGTGCCCGGCACCGGCGTGAAGGGACTGGCCACCAGGGCCTTCGGGTAGTAGGGCAGCCGGTGCTGGTGGTAGGCGTCGGCCCAGGCCCAGTCGAACACATACTCGCCGTAGGAATGGTCCTTCAGGTAGAGGGCGCACGCGCCGTGCAGTTCGTTCCCATGCCACAGGGTGAGGAAGCGCGGCGTCCAGCCGGTGCCCGGCACCGCGCTCCTGCTGTCGTGCATCGCAGACAGGTACTCATGACGCATGAACGGGCTCGGCGACGTTTGATCAGCCAATAGCGCGTTCCATTGGGCCGCGTCCGCTTCGCGCGGCGTGGCGAGAACCCGGATGACATAATCAATTGGCTTGTCTCTTACTCTTGCCATGACGCTCAAACTCTGCATTGCCCAGCTCAATTTCGTCGTCGGCGATACGGCGGGCAACGCGCAGAAGATCATCGCCGCGGCCAAGGCGGCCTACGCGCAGGGCGCACGCCTGATGCTCACGCCGGAACTGTCGATCTGCGGCTATCCGGCCGAGGACCTGTTGCTGCGCCCGGCCTTCATCGCCGCCTGCGATGATGCCGTGAAAACGGTGGCCCGCGAGTTGGCCGGGTTACCGGGGCTGCACGTGGTGGTGGGACACCCCACCGGAGGCGACATCCGCAGCAAGTCGGTGGCCGTGCCGCGGCGCTTCAACGCGGCCAGCGTGCTGAGCGAGGGCCGGGTGATCGAGACCTACGCCAAGCGCGAGCTGCCGAACTACCAGGTGTTCGACGAACGCCGCTACTTCACGCCGGGCCAGGGCACCTGCGTGTTCCAGGTCGAGGGCGTCAGCATCGGCCTGTTGATCTGCGAGGACGCCTGGTTCGAGGAACCGGCGCTGCTGGCCCGGGAAGCGGGGGCGGAACTGCTGGCCGTCATCAACGCCTCGCCCTTCCACATGGGCAAGAGCGGCGAGCGCCTGGCGCGCATGGCCGAGCGCGCCCGCGCCCTGGACCTGCCGGTGCTGTATGCGCACCTGGTCGGCGGACAGGACGAGGTGGTGTTCGACGGCGCTTCGTTCGCGGTCGGCGCCGACGGTGCGCTGGCCGGCCGTGCGCCCAGCTTCCAAGAAGACCTGTTCATGGTGCAGGCCGAACGCGGGCGCGGCCGCCTGGCGCTGATGGCGCCGGTGGCGCACGAGCGCAGTCCCGAGGCGGAGCTGTGGGATGCGCTGGTGCTGGGCGTGCGCGACTACATCGGCAAGAACGGCTTTCCCGGCGTGCTGCTGGGGTTGTCCGGCGGCATCGACTCAGCGCTGGTGCTGGCCATCGCGGTCGATGCCCTGGGTCGCGACAAGGTGCGCGCGGTGATGATGCCTTCGCCTTACACCGCCGATATCTCCTGGATCGACGCGCGCGACATGGCCGCGCGGCTGGGCGTGCGCTACGACGAGATCTCCATCGCGCCCGAGTTCGAGTCCTTCAAGGCCTCGCTGGCCGGCCAGTTCAAGGGCCTGCCGGAGGACACCACCGAGGAAAACATCCAGGCCCGCATCCGTGGCGTGATCCTGATGGCCCTGTCGAACAAGTTCGGCAGCATCGTGCTGACCACCGGCAACAAGAGCGAGATGGCCACCGGCTACTGCACGCTCTACGGCGACATGGCCGGCGGATTCGCGGTCATCAAGGACGTGCTCAAGACCACGGTGTTCCGGCTGGCGCGCTGGCGCAATGTGCACGACCCCTACGGCACCGGCATCAGCCCGATCCCCGAGCGCATCATCACGCGTCCGCCCAGCGCCGAGTTGCGGCCGGGACAGGTCGACCAGGACAGCCTGCCGCCCTACGAGGTGCTGGACGCCATCCTGGAGCGCTACATGGAGAACGACCAGGGGATCGAGGAGATCATCGCGGCAGGCTTCGACCGCGCCCTGGTGGAGCGCGTAGCCCGCCTGATCCGCATCAACGAGTACAAGCGCCGGCAGGCGCCGGTGGGCATCCGCGTCACCCACCGCAGCTTCGGCAAGGATTGGCGCTACCCCATCACCGGAAAATTCACCGTTTAGATCGACCCGAGGAGAGCTATGAAACAAATCACCGCCATCGTCAAACCCTTCAAGCTCGAGGAGGTGCGCGAAGGCCTGGCCGAATGCGGCGTCACCGGGCTGACGGTGACGGAAGTCAAGGGCTTCGGGCGCCAGAAAGGGCACACCGAGCTGTACCGCGGCGCCGAGTACGTGGTGGACTTCCTGCCCAAGGTCAAGGTGGAGGTCGTGGTCAAGGACGACGACGTGGACCGCTGCGTCGATGCCATCGTCAAGGCCGCCCGCACCGGCAAGATCGGCGACGGCAAGATCTTCGTGACCACGGTGGAGCGCGTGGTGCGCATCCGCACCGGCGAGGTCGACGAGTCGGCGGTCTGAGCCTCGGGGCCCGGGTCGCCGGGCCGCCTGGGTCTCGGGGCGGCTAGATCTCCGACAGGTCGGTGACGCCGGCCGACAGCTTGCCGGCCTGCAGGAGCTGAGGCACCAGGGTGTCCACGCGGTCGCCCACGCGGATCAGGTCCATCAGCCAGTCGCTCATGAACTCGGCCTGGATGCCCGCGTGGAGGAAGGCCAGCAGCGGGTCGTAGTAGCCATTGGCATTGAGCAGGCCGATGGGCTTGTCGTGGTAGCCCAACTGGCGCCAGGTCCAGACCTCGAAGAACTCTTCCAGCGTGCCGATTCCGCCCGGCAGGGCCAGGAAGGCTTCCGAGTGCTCGGCCATCAGTCGCTTGCGCTCGTGCATGTTGTCCACCACGAACAGCTGCGTGCAATCGCGCTTGGCGTGTTCGCGCTCGACCAGCGCCTGCGGAATCACGCCGATGACGGTGCCGCCGGCCGCGAGCGTGGCGTCGGCCACCAGCCCCATCAGCCCCGCATTGCCGCCGCCATAGACGAGCTGGCCGCCGCGCTCGCCGATCCAGCGGCCAAGTTCCACCGCGAGATCCTTGAATTCCTGCACGCGGCCGGTGCGCGAGCCGCAGTACACGCACAGCGAGAAGGCGGGGGTCATGCCATGAACCTCTGATAGAGCGCCGCGGCCCAGATGCCGCCGCACAGCAACAGCGCCAGCAGGACGGCCGCGCTGCCCATGTCCTTGGCGCGCTTGGAAAGCGCATGCCATTCGGGGCCGATGCGGTCGATGGCGGTCTCCACGGCGGTGTTCAGCAGCTCCACCATCAGCACCAGCAGCACCGAGCCGGCCAGCAGCGCCACCTCCACCCAGCTGCGGCCCAGCCAGAAGGAAGCCGGCAGCAGCACCAGGGCGGCAATGGCTTCCTGCCGGAACGCGGTTTCGTCCCAGCCGGCGCGCAGCCCTGACAGCGAGAAGACGGCTGCATGCCACATCCGGTCGAGTCCGGTGCGCAGTTTCTGTCGTTCGGCGGGAGAGACGGCTTCAGGAGCGGACATGGTGTGCATTGTCGCCCACGTGTTGTGGTCAGCCCTCGGCGCTGACCAGCCGGGTACCGGCGACGGCGTCATGCCAGAACTGGCGCTGCGGGTGGGCGTAGCTCAGAAGCGCCCAGAAAGCCATCCAGCCCAGCAGGGCCGCGGTGATGCCCGCGGGCGACAGCTTCAGCGGCGCGACGAAGGCGAGCGGCGGCAGCACCCAGATCCAGCTGCAGACGTAGCGCAGCAAGGCACGAGGGGGGCGCGGCGGCCGCCCCGACCGGTCCACCACGCGGATCTTCCAGGTGCGCATCGCCAGCGTCTGGCCCTTGCTCCAGCACCAGCTGAAGTACATGCCGAACACGATCACCACCAGCGCAAGCAGGTAGGGCCGCAGCGGACCCATGCTGGCCTTCATCTGGCCGGCAATGCTGAAGACCAGGCCGGCGCCGAAGGCGATGCCGAAAAGAAGCATGCTCTCGTAGAGCATGCAGGCCAGGCGCCGCGGCAGGCTCGGGGTCACCCAGGCCTGGCCCTCTAGTTCGGCCCGCCGACGTTTGCGGGCGGCTGTTGTTGCGCAGGCGGCGGAGCCTGTGGCGGCGGCGGAGCTTGCTGCGGTTGCGAAGGCTGCGGAAGCAGCGTGTGGACATCCACCAGCTCCGGCGAGGCCGCGATGCGGGGGGTCTTGGTGTCCGGGCGGGCGTGCGGCTTGGGCACGGTCGCCAGCTTCTCGGGCGCCACGGGCTTGACGGCGGCCGCGGTGCTGGGCGGCTTGGTGGCACCGGCCGCCAGCTTGCGCTTTTCCTCCGGCGACAGGGCCTGGTAGGCCTCCCACTTGGCCTTCTTCTCGTCCGGTGCGATCTTTTGGGTCTCGCCGAAGTTCAGGCGCGCCTGGGCGCGCTGCTGGGGACTGAGCGCCACCCACTCCACCATCCGGCTGTGCAGCTTCTGCTGCTCGGTGGCGGCCAGCTTGGGGTAGCTGGCCGACAGCGCCAGCCATTTGCGCTTCTGCGCCTCGTTCAGGGTGTTCCAGGTGCCCGCCAGTGGCGCCAGCGCCTGGTGCTGGCCGGGATTGAGCTCGCGCCAGAGGGGGCCGGTCACGACAGCCTTGCCGTTGGCCTTGGCGCCCGAGGCCACTGCGCGCGGCGCGGAGGCGCGTGCGGCCGCCTGAGCGACGATCGCCGGGTGCGCGGCCGCGGATGACGCCGTGGCGGCAGACGGGGCTGGGTGGGGGACAGGCTGGGGAGCGGCGGAGGCCGGGTCGGCGGGCGCCGACGCCGGGGCCACGATGGCCGGGATGGCGGTGACTTCCGGCTGCGATTGGGCGATCACGACAGGTGCCAGCAGCACCGCCGCCACGGCCACCGCGGCCGCCATGTGGGGCGCGGCCAACCTGGCTGCTGCAAGTGCCGGCTTCATGAACGCTCGCCCCGGCTCATTCCTGGCCGGACTGCTTGAGGAACTGGATGAAACCGGGGTCGGCGTAGGCGTCGGGCGGGAGGTCGTCGGTCAGCAGCGCGGTATCCACCTCGGCCACTTCGCTGGCCCGGCGATCGTTTTCGAGGCTATGAACCACGATCAGGCCGGCGGCCAGCGCGATGATGGGCAGGACCGAAGCCAGGCGGCTCCACCACGACTGGGGTTCATCGCCCAGCGTCAGGACGGCAGCGCCGCCGGAGGCGGACACTGCGGCGGCCGTGCGCAGGGCCGAGACGCGCTTGCGGCGGCCCAGCGCCTGCTGGCGGGCGGCGCGCAGGCGCTCGCTGATCTCGTAGGGCAGCTCGGCAGTGCCGGCCGCCAGTCGGGCAGTGATCTGCCGGGCGATTCGGTCCTGGGGTTCGAGCTGGGTGGCGTTCATAGTTGTATTCCCTTTGCCTTCAGTGCTTTGCTGAGGGCCTGGACCGCGCGGGAACAGTGCGTCTTGACACTGCCTTCCGAACAGCCCATGGCCGCCGCCGTTTCGGCCACGTCCATGTCTTCCCAGTAACGCATCAGGAAGGCTTCTCGTTGACGGGCCGGCAGTTCCTGGATCTCGGTTTCGATCTCCCGCAGGATCTGTGCCCGCCGTGTCGTGTCCTCGGCGCTTTCCGCCTGATGAGAGCCTTCCTCGAACGCAAAAGTTTCCAGGAGGTCGAATTCGCCGTCGTCGCCGGCGGACTCGAAGTCGCTCATGTTCGAAAACAGGGCATTGCGCGTCTTTTGGCGCCGGAACCAGTCCAGGGTGCAGTTGGACAGTATTCGCTGGAACAGCATCGGAAGTTCCTGCGGCGGCTTGTCGCCGTAGTGCTCGGCCAGCTTCATCATGCTGTCCTGCACGATGTCCAGCGCCGCTTCCTCGTCGCGCACGTGGTAGAGGGAGCGCTTGAACGCCCGCTTCTCGACGCTCTTGAGGAAATCGGACAGTTCTTGTTCGGTTGCCAAGGAGTTCCGGACCTGTCGGGCCCTGTGTTTTCTTGAGGCTTCTGACCTTCTGTATCGGTCCGCGTCAAGCGCGGCCACTGGAAATTATCGCATCGTGAACTGCACCACCTTGGCGATGGTTGTGCTGCAGTGCGATAATGCGCCGGCAAGTCAAAGGCAAACGAACCCTGATCCGGCGGCGCAATCGGCCCGCCCATGGTCCGACGTTCTAAGTCCCGCAACGGCTTCACAAGAGCGCGTGAGGGGCACCCAAGGTTTTTCGTCAGAGAAAATCGCAAAGGTTGATCATGGAAATCTCGAAGGCGGAGTTGAGCTCCGCGGCAGCCGCATCGAACGGCCAGAACGCATCCCAACCCCAGGAACTGCGCGGCGCGGAAATCCTCGTCAAGGCGCTGCAGGCCGAAGGCGTCAAGTACGTCTGGGGCTATCCCGGCGGCGCGGTGCTGCACATCTACGACGCGTTCTACAAGCAGGACACGATCCAGCACGTGCTGGTGCGCCACGAGCAGGCGGCCGTCCACGCCGCCGACGGCTATGCGCGCGCCACCGGCGATGTCGGCGTCGCGCTGGTCACCTCGGGGCCCGGCGTCACCAACGCCGTGACCGGCATTGCCACCGCCTACATGGACAGCATCCCCATGGTGATCGTTACCGGCCAGGTGCCGGTGCCGGCCATTGGCCTGGATGCCTTTCAGGAGTGCGACACCGTCGGCATCACGCGCCCCATCGTCAAGCACAACTTCCTGGTCAAGGACGTGCGCCAGATGGCCGAGGTGATGAAGAAGGCCTTCCACATCGCCCGCAGCGGCCGGCCCGGCCCGGTGGTGGTCGACATCCCGAAGGATGTCTCCTTCAACAAGACGGCCTACACCGGCTATCCCGACAAGGTCGAGATGCGCTCGTACAACCCGGCGCGCAAGGGCCACGGCGGTCAGATCCGCAAGGCGCTGCAACTCCTGATGGCAGCCAAGCGCCCGTACATCTACACCGGCGGCGGCGTGATCCTGGGCAACGCCACGCAGGAGCTGCGCCAGCTGGTGGACATGCTGGGCTACCCCTGTACCAACACGCTCATGGGCCTGGGCGCCTATCCGGCCTCGGACCCCAAGTTCCTCGGCATGCTGGGCATGCACGGCACCATCGAAGCCAACAACGCCATGCAGAACTGCGACGTGCTGCTGGCCGTGGGCGCGCGCTTCGACGACCGGGTGATCGGCAACCCCAAGCACTTCGCGCAGAACGAGCGCAAGATCGTCCACATCGACATCGACCCTTCCAGCATCTCCAAGCGGGTGAAGGTCGATATCCCGATCGTGGGCGACGTGAAGGAGGTGCTCACCGAACTGATCGCCATGATCAAGGAGTCGGGGCAGAAGCCCGACGCCGCGGCGCTGGCCGCCTGGTGGGAGAGCATCGACGGCTGGCGCAAGCGCGACTGCCTGAAGTACGACCGCAAGAACACCGAGGTGATCAAGCCGCAGCACGTGATCGAGACGCTGTGGAACATGACCAAGGACTCGGACACCTACATCACGTCCGACGTCGGCCAGCACCAGATGTGGGCGGCGCAGTTCTACAAGTTCAACGAGCCGCGGCGCTGGATCAACTCCGGCGGCCTGGGCACGATGGGCGTGGGCATTCCCTATGCCATGGGCATCAAGCTGGCCAAGCCCGACAGCGAAGTGTTCTGCATCACCGGCGAAGGCTCGGTGCAGATGTGCATCCAGGAGCTTTCCACCTGCCTGCAGTACAACACGCCGATCAAGGTCATCTCGCTGAACAACCGTTACCTGGGCATGGTGCGGCAGTGGCAGGAGCTGGACTACGAAGGCCGCTACAGCCACAGCTACATGGATGCGCTGCCGAACTTCGTGAAGCTGGCCGAGGCCTATGGGCACGTCGGCATGCTGATCGAGCATCCGCGCGACGTGGAGCCGGCGCTGCGCGAAGCGCGCAAGCTCAAGGACCGCACGGTCTTCATGGATTTCCGCACTGACCCCACCGAGAACGTGTTCCCGATGGTCAAGGCGGGAAAGGGCATCACCGAGATGCTGCTGGGGTCGGAAGACCTATAACAACCGTAAACGCGGGTCCTGCGGACCCGCGTCCTTCACTGACGAATCTATTGGCTTGCCAAGCCCGCCGCTTACCGGCTGCGGGGGAGGGCACCGAAAAGAGGAATCGAAAAAATGAAACACATCATCGCGGTGCTGCTCGAGAATGAACCGGGCGCGCTTTCCCGAGTCGTGGGCCTGTTCTCGGCCCGCGGCTACAACATCGAATCGCTCACCGTGGCGCCGACGGAGGACCCGTCGCTGTCGCGGATGACCATCCAGACCACGGGTTCGGACGACGTCATCGAGCAGATCACCAAGCACCTCAACCGCCTGATCGAAGTGGTGAAGGTGGTCGACCTGACCGAGGGTGCCTACACCGAGCGCGAGCTCATGATGGTGAAGGTGCGCGCCGTCGGCAAGGAACGCGAGGAGATGAAGCGCATGGCCGACATCTTCCGCGGCCGCATCATCGACGTCACGGAAAAGAGCTACACCATCGAGCTCACCGGCGACCAGTCGAAGAACGACGCCTTCCTCGAGGCGATCGACCGCACCGCCATTCTCGAGACCGTGCGCACCGGCTCCAGCGGCATCGGTCGCGGTGAGCGGATCCTGCGCGTCTGAGCCCCCCATTCAACATTAACCGGAGAAGAACCATGAAGGTTTATTACGACAAGGACTGTGACCTGAGCCTGATCAAGGGCAAGACGGTGGCGATCATCGGCTACGGCTCGCAGGGCCATGCGCACGCGCAGAACCTCAACGACAGCGGCGTCAAGGTGGTGGTGGGGCTGCGCCGCGGCGGCGCCTCCTGGCCGAAGGTGGAGAAGGCCGGGCTGAAGGTGGCCGAGGTGGCCGAGGCGGTGAAGTCGGCCGACGTGGTGATGATCCTGCTGCCCGACGAGCAGATCGCCTCGGTCTACCAGAACGACGTGGAGCCCAACATCAAACAGGGCGCCTCGCTGGCGTTCGCGCACGGCTTCAACGTGCACTACGGCCAGGTCGTGCCGCGCGCCGACCTGGACGTGTGGATGGTGGCGCCCAAGGCGCCGGGCCACACGGTGCGCAACACCTACACCCAGGGCGGAGGCGTGCCGCACCTGGTGGCGGTGCACCAGGACAAGAGCGGCAAGGCGCGCGACCTGGCTCTGTCCTACGCGATGGCCAACGGCGGGGGCAAGGCCGGCATCATCGAGACGAACTTCCGCGAAGAGACCGAGACCGACCTGTTCGGCGAGCAGGCGGTGCTGTGCGGGGGCACGGTGGAGCTGATCAAGGCCGGCTACGAGACGCTGGTGGAGGCGGGCTACGCGCCGGAGATGGCGTACTTCGAGTGCCTGCACGAGCTCAAGCTGATCGTGGACCTGATCTACGAGGGCGGCATCGCCAACATGAACTACTCGATCTCCAACAACGCGGAGTACGGCGAGTACGTCACGGGCCCGAGGATCGTCACCGAAGAGACCAAGAAGGCGATGCGCCAGGCGCTCAAGGACATCCAGACGGGCGAGTACGCCAAGAGCTTCATCATCGAGAACCGCGCCGGGGCGCCGACGCTGCAGTCGCGCCGCCGCCTGACCGCCGAGCACTCGATCGAGGTGGTGGGCGAGCAGCTGCGCGCCATGATGCCCTGGATCAAGAAGAACAAGCTGGTCGACCAGAGCCGCAACTGACCAGAGCCGCACTGAGCGAACCGGACCCGCTCCGCGGGATCAATCCGAAGCCGCCCTAGGGCGGCTTTTTGTTTTTCGCGCATTACACTCTGCGTCCATGCACGACGGCCAAGAATCCGAACCCATCCCCGCTGAAGAAGGCGTCGTCGTCCGCAAGCGCCGCAAGGGCATCTACATCCTCCCGAACCTGTTCACGCTCGCGGCCCTGTTCGGCGGCTTCTACGCGATCGTGATGGCGATGGGCGGCCGGTTCGACCTGGCGGGCATCGGCATCTTCTGCGCGATGGTGCTGGACAGCCTGGACGGGCGGGTTGCCCGCATGACCAACACCCAGAGCGCCTTCGGCGAGCAGATGGATTCGCTGTCGGACATGGTGTCCTTCGGCGCGGCCCCCGCGCTGGTGTCCTACGAATGGGCGCTCCGGGGCCTGGGGCGCTGGGGCTGGTTCGCCGCCTTCGTCTACTGCGCCTGCGCCGCGCTGCGGCTGGCGCGCTTCAACGTGAACACCGGCGTGGTCGACAAGCGCTACTTCCAAGGCCTGCCTTCACCGGCGGCCGCGGCGCTGGTCGCCGGCTTCATCTGGCTCATGAACGACCAGGGCTGGAAGGGCGCCGAGCTCGAGTGGGTGACGTTCGGCCTGACGCTGTACGCCGGGCTGACCATGGTGACCAACGTGCCGTTCTACAGCTTCAAGGACGTGCGGATGAAGCAGAGCGTGCCCTTCGTGGTGATCGTGCTGATCGCGCTGGCCATTGCCGTGATCAACATTCACCCGCCCATCGTGCTGTTCGCCCTGTTCGTCGTGTATGGCCTCAGCGGCTATGTGCTGTATGCCTGGCGCAAGGCCAAGGGCCACCCGACCAGCGTGATCAGCACCTCCACCGACGAGCCGGACGAGCGCGGCCTGCACCGCTAGGCCTTCTTGTGCTACATTCGAACGCATGAAATTCGGTTCGCTGGCCCTACTGCTTCTATCCTCCTACGGGCGGAGACGGTAGCGCGCGCGCGAGAATTCCCGGATCACGGCCCGTATGCACCCGCAGCGGGCCGTTCGTTTTTCAGGGCTGCGGGTGTTGTTCAAGACCCACCAGAGAGCACCCCATGCCGATGTTGAAGAACCCCGCCAGCAAGTACCGCCCGTTCGCCCCGGTCGGCCTGAAGGACCGCACCTGGCCGGACACCGTGCTGGGCAAGCCGCCCATCTGGTGCAGCGTGGACCTGCGCGACGGCAACCAGGCGCTGATCGAGCCCATGGACATCGCGCGCAAGCTGCGGATGTTCGAGGCGCTGGTGGACATCGGGTTCAAGGAGATCGAGGTCGGCTTCCCGTCGGCGTCGCAGGTCGAATGGGACTTCGTGCGCAAGCTGATCGAAGAGGACCGCATCCCGCAAGACGTCACCATCCAGGTGCTGACGCAAGCGCGCGAGGAACTGATCCGCCGCACTTTCGAGTCGCTGCGCGGCGCGCGCCGGGCCATCGTCCACCTGTACAACGCCACCGCCCCGGTGATGCGCCGCGTGGTGCTGGGGCTCGATGAAGACGGCATCGTGCAACTGGCGAGCGGCCAGGCCCGGCTCTTCAAGGAGCTGGCGGCGCAGCAGCCGGGGACGGAATGGGTGTTCCAGTACTCGCCCGAGATGTTCTCCGGCACCGAGCTGCCCTTCGCCAAGCGCGTGGTCGATGCCGTCACCGAGGTGTGGCAGCCGACGCCGCAGCGCAAGTGCATCATCAACCTGCCATCCACCGTCGAGCATTCCACGCCCAACATCTTTGCCGACATGATCGAGTGGATGCACCGGAACCTGGCGCGCCGCGATTCGATCGTGCTTTCGGTGCATCCGCACAACGACCGCGGCACCGGCACGGCGGCCGGCGAGTTCGCCGTGATGGCGGGCGCCGACCGGCTGGAGGGCTGCCTGTTCGGCAACGGCGAGCGCACCGGCAACCTCGACCTGGTGAACGTCGCGCTCAATCTCTACAGCCAGGGCGTGGACCCGGGCCTTGACTTCTCCGACATCGACGAGATCCGCCGCACGGTGGAACACTGCAACCAGATCCCGGTGCATCCGCGGCATCCCTACGTCGGCGACCTGGTCTACACCTCGTTCTCCGGCTCGCACCAGGATGCGATCAAGAAGGCCTTCGCCGCGCGCAAGGAGGGCGAGCTCTGGGACATGCCCTACCTGCCGCTGGACCCCAAGGACCTGGGCCGCAGCTACGAGGCGGTGATCCGGGTCAACAGCCAATCGGGCAAGGGCGGCATCTCCTACCTGCTCGAATCCGAGTACGGCCTGGAACTGCCGCGCCGCCTGCAGATCGAGTTCAGCCAGGTGGTGCAGGGCGTCATGGACGCCAGTGGCAAGGAGCTGACGGCGCCGGACCTGTGGGAGCTGTTCGAGCGCGAATACGGGCTGGCCAGCGTCGCCACCCTGCAGCACCAGGTGCTCGAGGAGCAGCGCGGCTCGGCCGGCTCGCTGGTGACGCTGGAGGCAGAGGTCCAGGTGGCGGGCCGCAGCTTCCGGCTGAAGGGCGCGGGCAACGGCCCGATCGACGCCTTCGTCGAGGGCCTGGCCCAGGCGACCGGCCAGGGCATCCGTGTGCTCGACTACCATGAGCACGCCATCGCTTCCGGCGCCGATGCGCGGGCCGTGGCCTACCTCGAGCTTCGGGTTGGCGACCGCACCTTGTTCGGCGTGGGCATGGATGCAAACATCGTCTCGGCGTCGCTCAAGGCCATCGTGTCCGGCCTGCAGCGCGCCACGGCGAGGACTGAGGAATCGCAATGTCAGACAAGCTGATCATCTTCGACACCACCTTGCGCGACGGCGAGCAGTCGCCCGGCGCTTCCATGACGAAGGACGAGAAGCTGCGCATCGCGCGCCAGCTCGAGCGGCTGCGGGTGGACGTGATCGAGGCCGGTTTCGCGGCCAGTTCCAACGGCGACTTCGAGGCCGTGCAGGCCATTGCCGCTGCGATCAAGGACTCCACGGTCTGCTCGCTGTCGCGCGCCAACGACCGTGACATCTCCCGGGCCGCCGAGGCGCTCAAGCCCGCCGGCCGCGCGCGCATCCACACCTTCATCGCCACTTCGCCGCTGCACATGGAGAAAAAGCTGCGGATGACGCCGGAGCAGGTGCTGGAGCAGGCGAAGCAGTCGGTGCGTTTCGCCCGCAACCTGTGCGGCGACATCGAGTTCTCGCCGGAGGACGGCTACCGCAGCGAAGTGGACTTCCTCTGCCGCGTGTTGGAGACGGTGATCCATGAGGGCGCGACGACCATCAACGTGCCCGACACGGTGGGCTACGCCATTCCCGAGCTCTACGGCAACTTCATCCGCACCCTGCGCGAGCGCATTCCCAACTCGGACAAGGCGGTCTGGTCGGTGCACTGCCACAACGACCTGGGCATGGCGGTGGCCAACTCGCTCGCCGGCGTGAAGGTCGGCGGGGCGCGCCAGGTGGAATGCACGATCAACGGCCTGGGCGAGCGTGCCGGCAACTGCTCGCTCGAGGAGGTCGTGATGGCGGTGAAGACCCGCAGGGACTACTTCGGCCTCGACGTCGGCATCGACACCAAGCACATCGTCCCGGCCAGCCGGATGGTGAGCCAGACCACCGGCTTCACCGTCCAGCCGAACAAGGCGGTGGTCGGCGCCAACGCGTTCGCGCACGCCAGCGGCATCCACCAGGACGGCGTGCTCAAGGCCCGCGACACCTACGAGATCATGCGGGCCGAGGACGTGGGCTGGAGCGCCAACAAGATCGTGCTGGGCAAGCTGTCCGGCCGCAACGCCTTCAAGCAGCGCCTGCAGGAACTGGGAGTCCAGCTCGACAGCGAGGCCGACGTCAATGCGGCCTTCGCCAAGTTCAAGGACCTGGCTGACCGCAAGAGCGAGATCTTCGACGAGGACATCCTGGCGCTGGTCAGCGACGACGCGCTCACCCACGAGCAGGAGACCTACCACCTGGTCTCGCTCAGGCAACACAGTGAAACCGGCGAGCGGCCGCATGCGGTCGTGGTTTTCATGGTCGATGGCAAGGAAGTGCGTGGCGAATCCGACGGCAACGGGCCGGTGGACGCCTCGCTCAAGGCGATCGAAAGCCACGTCCAGAGTGGCGCCGAGATGGTTCTCTACTCGGTGAATGCCATCAGCGGCTCCACCGAGAGTCAGGGCGAGGTGACGGTGCGGCTACAGAATTCCGGCCGGGTCGTCAACGGCGTGGGCGCGGACCCGGACATCGTGGTGGCGTCCGCCAAGGCGTATCTCAGCGCCCTCAACAAGTTACAAAGTAAAGCTGATCGGGTAGCGGCGCAAGGCTGAGTTCTTCCTATAATTGACACATCGAATTAAAAAAGTTACATAAGTCGTTGTTCCTGTGTAACTTTTCCGAGGCTCGACACGCCACACTTGAGCCTCGGTATGTGTCAGGGAGATCTTTCGTGTTGAGAGAAGCCTCGCCCGCGATGAGCCACACATTGAAGCATTTCCTCCAGTCGGTCGCCCTGACCGCTTTTGTATTCAGTTTTGCGCCCGTTTCGGCGGCCGACGCCGTTCCCCCGCCCAAGGGCAAGGTCGCGAAAAAGGCGGAAAACCGCCGCGTCCAGCGCAATTTCACCGCCAGCATCCGCCGCAAGCCCGCGGCCATGCGTGCGGTGGCCACCAAGCCCTCGTTCGGCCAGATCGCCGGCCTGCACCTCGCCGCCGATGAATTGGCGCTGAAGTCCAGCGTGGCGCTGGTGATCGACCAGGACACGCGCGAAGTGCTGCTGCGCAAGAACGATTCGGCGGTGCTGCCGATCGCGTCGATCACCAAGCTGATGACCGGCATGCTGGTCAGCGAGGCCAAGCTGCCGATGGACGAGATGATCACCATCACGCAGGAAGACGTCGACACCGAGAAGCACAGTGGTTCGCGCCTGCGCGTGGGCTCCTCGCTGTCGCGCGGCGAGCTCTTGCACCTGGCGCTCATGGCCAGCGAGAACCGCGCCGCTCATGCACTCGGCCGTACCTACCCCGGTGGCATGGACGTCTTCGTGGGGCAGATGAATGCCAAGGCGCAGGCGCTCGGCATGAAGGACACCCGCTACGTCGAACCGACCGGCCTGTCCAGCCGCAACCAGTCGAGCGCGCAGGACCTGGCGACGCTGGTGCACACCGCCTACGAAGATCCCGTGCTGCGCGAGTTCTCGACCTCGCCGGGCTACCAGGTGGCCGTGGGCAAACGCACGCTGCAGTTCAACAACACCAATCGCCTGGTCAAGAACCCCGATTGGGAGATCGGCCTGCAGAAGACCGGCTACATCTCGGAAGCCGGGCAGTGCCTGGTGATGCAGGCCAGGGTCGCGGGCCGCAAGCTGATCATGGTGTTCCTGGACTCGGCCGGCAAGCTCAGCCGGATTGGCGACGCCGAGCGGGTCCGCCGCTGGGTCGAAAGCCAGCCCGCCGCCCTGACGCCGGCCACGACGATGATCCGGCAGGTCAGCGGTTAAGTAGTCCGCTAAGTATCCGCTTCGGCCCGCTTCGCGGGCCTTGTCCTTTGGGTTTCAGGGCTTAGGCAGCGGCTTTGGTGTGCGAAGCCCGGTAGCCCAGCGCCGCCGAAATCTCACTGGCGGTGGCCTGCAGCTTGGTCAGCCAGCCTTCGTCCAGGCGGTCGGCGGGGGCCGAGATCGACAGGCCGGCCACCAGCTTGCTCTGGTCGTCGTAGATGCCGGCCGCCATGCAGCGAACACCGAGTTCCAGTTCCTCGTTGTCGCGGGCGATGCCGTACTGGCGGGCCTTGGCCAGTTCGCGCTCGAGTAGGGGCAACTGGGTGATGCTGTTGCGGGTGTGGCCGGCCAGGCCGGTGCGCGTGGCGTAGGCGCGCACGCGCTGGGGCTCGTCGGCAGCCAGGAACAGCTTGCCGGTGGAAGTCAGGTGCAGGGGCGCCCGGCCCCCGATGGCGCGCACCACCTGCATGCCCGAGCGCTCGCTGTAGGCGCGCTCGATGTACACGATCTCGTCGCCCTGGCGCATGCTCAGGTTGACGGGCTGCTGGATCTGCTTGTGCAGCTCGCGCATGGGCGCGAGCGCGGCGTCGCGCACGTTCAGGCGGCCCTTCACCAGGTTGCCCAGTTCCAGAAGCCGCATCCCCAGGCGGTAGCTGCCGGCCTCGGGCCGCTCGACGAAACGGCCGGTGGCCAGGTCGTTCAGGATGCGATGGGTGGTGGAGGGATGGAGGCCGGTCCTTTCGCTGATCTCCTTGAGCGACACGGCCTCCTCGCGCGAAGCGAGGACGTCGATCAGCGCGAACATGCGTTCGATCACCTGGATGGTGGGAGTGGCCGGCGCGCCGGCCTCGGACTTTCTCATGAAGATCGGGAAGAGCGAAGGGCTCGCCGATTTTATCTTATGAAATGCTGCCGACCTAATCGGGGCGTCCGGCGGGGCCGCCCGGAACCCATTGGCCGTCGACCAGCACCTCGTTGGGCGCGAAACGCGCCTTGTAGTTCATTTTCGGGCTCTGCCCGATCCAGTAGCCCAGGTAGACGTGCGGCAGGCGCAGCCGCCGGGCCTGCTCGATCTGCCACAACACGCTGTAAGTGCCGTAGCTGGCCGAGGCCTGCGGCTCGTAGAAGGTATAAACCGCCGACAGGCCGTCATTGAGGACATCCAGGATGGACACCATGCGCAGCGCGCCGGGCGAGCCGTCGGGCAGCGTCTCGCGGAATTCCACCAGCCGCGAATTCACCCGGCTTTGCAGCAGGAACTGGGTGTACTGGTCGATGCTGTCGTGGTCCATGCCGCCGCCGGCATGGCGCCCGGTCTGGTAGCGCAGGTACAGGTGGTAGTGCTCGGGCACGAAGCACAGCTTGAGAACGCGCGCCTGAAGGTCGCTGTGGCGGGTCCAGGCCCGGCGCTGGCTGCGGTCTGCTCGGAAGGCCTCACTGAGTACCCGCAGCGGCACGCAGGCCCGGCAGCCGTCGCAATAGGGACGGTAGGTGAACATGCCGCTGCGGCGAAAGCCGCTGGTCACGAGTTCGGAGTAGGCGTCGTTGTGGATCAGGTGGCTGGGCGTGGCCACCTGCGACCGTGCCTGCTTGCCCGGCAGGTAGCTGCAGGGATAGGGTGCCGTCGCGTAGAACTGCAGTGTCTGGAGCGGAAGGTCCTTGAGGTGCGTCACGGCTTTCGCGGCAGAAGTTCGTCCCAGTATACGGGGTCGAATCGCCAAGGCGGAGGTGGTTTTCTCACGCTCTGTGCCACCTGCGCCACGAATGCCGCGCGCGGGATCTCCCGCGCGCCCAGCGAGGCGAGGTGCGCGGTGTTCTGCTGGCAGTCGATCATGCCGATGCCATGGCGGCGGCAGAAGGCCACCAGGCCCGCCAGCGCGATCTTCGATGCGTCGGGCACGCGCGTGAACATCGACTCGCCGAACACGGCACCGCCGACCGACACGCAATACAGCCCGCCTGCCAGCTCGCCGTTCCACCAGGTCTCCACGCTGTGCGCGAAGCCCGCGCGGTGCAGGGCCGCGTAGGCGCGCACCATGCGCGGCACGATCCAGGTGCCCGACTGGCCCGGGCGCGGGCTCGACGAGCAGGCCCGGATCACCTCGTCGAAAGCGCCGTCGATGCGAAGCTCGAAGGAGGGATCTTCAAGCAAGCGCAGCAGCGTCTTGCGCAGCGACCGGTGCAGCCTGAATTCGGCCGGCATGAGCACCATGCGCGGATCCGTGCTCCACCACAGGATCGGCTGGCCTTCACTGAACCAGGGAAAGATCCCGGCCGAGTAGGCGCGGCGCAGGGTGTCCACGTCCAGCACGCCGCCGGCCGCCAGCAGCCCCGGCGCCGGGTGCCGGGTGTCCCACGCTTGCGAGGGATCCGGAAAGGGATCGCCGGGGTCGAGCCAGGGCAGGTTCATCGAGTTCATGCGAAGCCTCGCCAAAGACGGGCGACGCTGCTATTGTGGGGCGTCAGGACTTGCGCTGGAGAACTCCATGCTGCACCGGGCTCATGCTGCGATCGTTTTCGCATTGGCACTGGCCGGATGCGCGTCCGCGCCGACCCGGATGCCGGAGCCCTCGCCGTGGATGGATGAGGCGTTCGGCTGGCAACCCGCGCTGGTGGCCGTTCAACCTGCCGATTTGTTCCGGCTCGACCCGGAGCTGGAACGCAAGCTGGCCGAGCCCGCGCTGCTGCAGGCCAGCACCGGCCAGCGTCTCAAGCGCCTCCTGGGCGTGGTCTTCGGTCCTGAAGGCCGCGGCTTCGCCTACGCGGGCGGCCACTCGACCACGGCAGCCGAGACCTGGCGCAACAAGAGCGGCGACTGCCTGTCGCTTACCGTGCTCACTTACGCCGTTGCGCGCGCCATGGGCGTGTCCGCGCAGATGCAGGAAGTGCAGGCGCCGGCGATCTTCGACCGGCGCGGGCAACTCGATGCGGTGAACCAGCATGTCAACGTGCTGTTTCCTCGCGCCTTTCGCGACGTGCCCGGCGACCCGGCCGGCCGCGACATCGTCGTCGACTTCGAGCCGGACTTCGCCACCGGCCAGCGTGGCACGCCGCTGACGGAAGCCGGCATCGTCGCTCGCTACTACAACAACATCGCGGTGGAACACCTGGCGCGCGGCCGCCACGACCTGGCCTACGCCCACTTCAAGGCTGCCATCCAGGCCCAGCCGGACTATGTCGCGTCCTACGGCAACCTGGCCGTCCTGTATCGCCGGACCGGGCAGGAGCAGGAGGCGGAACGGCTGCTGCGGCGAGCGGTGGCCATGGGTGGATCGACAGATGCATCGCTGCATGAGCTGCACCAGCTGCTGGTGGACCAGGGTCGCATGGCGGAGGCCCGGCAGTACGCCCGGCGACTCGAGGCCCGCCGCGCGGCCGACCCGTACTACTGGATCGGCCTGGGCATCCTGCACCTGCAGGACGACGAACCCCGGCGCGCCATTGCAGCGCTGGAGCGCGCCCGCAGCCTCGCGGCGGGCTTCCAGGAGGTTCATCGCTACCTGGCGGTCGCCTACGCCCGCGCCGGCGAGCCGTGGCGTGCGAACCAGGAACTCCTCGCCCTGGCTTCGCTTGGCGCGGGGCAAGGTGAGCTGTCGGCGCTGCACAAGAAGTTCAAGCGGCTGCAGCCTTGAAGGGCAGTGGTCTGGCGGGCAAAAAAAAGCGGGCCGGTCTAGCCGGCCCGATACCTTGGAGACTTGAGACACACCCTAATGGCAGTACGAAGCTTAGGCTCAGCGGCGGCCTTGGCTTGTAGGAGGCTCAGCAGTGGACTTTGTAGGCGAACACGCCGTGTTGCTGTCGATCCCAGTGGCTTGCGGCCCTGTTTTTCGAGAACTTTTGCACGGCCGGTCTGTGCATGAGGTGTGGACGCTACTAGAGGGTCCCGGAAGCGCCGCGTGGTCCACCGACGCTGCTGCCCCTGGAGCCTGGCGCACCCATCGTGCTGGTATCGGAGGGCCCGGACATGTTGGAACAGGCGGCGAGCAAGCTGATGATGCCTGCGCACAGGAAAAGTTTGGCCATGATGCTGATCTTCTCCATTCAGGTTTGGCAGGAGTGCCACGAATCAAGAACTCGGCTTATATCGCTCCAAAGCGAGTCATAAAGCGAAAACGGCGAGAAGAACGCTCTTCTCGCCGTTGCGCTTGTTATTGGCTCCTCGACCTGGGCTCGAACCAGGGACCTACGGATTAACAGTCCGGCGCTCTACCGACTGAGCTATCGAGGAATATTCTCTTCGGTCTGTGGCAGCTGCCGTCGTACCGTTGAAGCCCTCGATTATAGCCTGAATTCCGGTCCTTACCTCATCCGTCCCACAACTCGTCCGTGAAAAACGGTTCTGCAATTCCGGCGCCATAGAATCGCAGTTGCTAGAGGTGCCCCGCCTGTTGGTGCGGTGGGGCTGAGAAACACTCTTGGTACCTGATCTGGGTCATGCCAGCGTAGGGAAGCACCGCCCTGATGGGCCTTCTTCCGCCGTCGATCCCGGATCCCATCCGCCACAAGGAACGACGTGAACACTTCCCTGACCGCTGCCGATCTCTGGGCCGACATCGCTGCCGTGCGTACGCGCGTGCCGCTGGTCCACAACATCACCAACCTGGTGGTGATCAACCTCAACGCCAACGTGCTGCTCGCCGCCGGCGCCGCGCCGGTGATGGCGCACGCGCATGAAGAGGTGACCGACATGGTGGGCATCGCGCAGGCGCTGGTGGTGAACATCGGCACGCTGGATCCGTACTGGGTGCAGAGCATGGAACTGGCGCTGCGTGCTGCGGCCGAACGTCGCATCCCCTCCGTGCTCGACCCGGTGGGTGCCGGCGCGACGCCGTATCGCAACAAGACGCTGGAGCGCCTGCTGGGCGGCGCCGCGCCGACGGTGATCCGCGGCAATGGCTCCGAGGTGATGAGCACGGCAGGTGCCGCGATCCAGACGCGCGGCGTCGAGAGCAGCGCCGCGGCCGGCGACGCCCTGGGCGCGGCGCGCGCACTGGCTCAGCGCACCGGCGGAACGGTCTGCGTCAGCGGCGCGACCGATCATGTGCTCGACGCCCAGGGGCGCTGGAGCCGGCTGTCCAATGGCCACGAATGGATGACGCGCATCACCGGCATCGGCTGTTCCGCCACGGCCCTGGTCGGCGCGTTCTGCGCCGTGCAGCCTGACGCCTGGCGCGCCACGACGGCAGCCATGGCCCTGCTGGGCGTGGCCGGCGAGATCGCCGCCGAGCGGGCGCAGGCCGCCGGGCAGGGTGTGGGCAGCATGCAGGCGCTGCTGCTCGATGCCCTGCAACTCACCGACCAGGACAGCTTCCAGCGCCGCCTGCGTCTCGAGGTGGGGCAGTGACCGATGGCGCCGCGCTGCGCCGCCATCTGCGGCTGTACCTGGTGACCGACCAGGCCCTGTGCCGCGGGCGCCAGCTGGCCGACGTGGTGGATGCGGCGGTGCAAGGCGGCGCCAGCTGCGTGCAGCTTCGCGAGAAGGAGCTGTCCACCCGCGATTTCCTGGCCCAGGCGCTGGCGCTCAAGACGCTGCTGGCGCCGCGCGGCATTCCTCTGGTGATCAACGATCGGCTGGACGTGGCGCTGGCCTGCGGGGCCGAGGGCGTGCACCTGGGCCAGAGCGACATGCCGGCGCAGGAGGCGCGCCGGCTGTTGCCGCCGCATGTGTTCATCGGCTGGTCGGTCGAAACGCCGGAGGATGTCGTGCGCAGCGCGCAGTTGCCGGTCGACTACCTTGGGGTGAGCCCGGTGTTCGCGACGCCGACCAAGACCGATACCAAGACACCCTGGGGGCTGGACGGGCTGCGCCGGGTGCGCGACATGACGCGCCTGCCCCTGGTGGCCATCGGCGGCATTCACGCCGGCAACGCAGCGGAGGTGCTGGCGGCGGGGGCGGACGGCCTGGCGGTGGTCAGCGCCTTGTGCAGCGCCGACGATCCCTGCGCGGCGGCGCGCGCATTGCACGAAGGAATGACAAGCCATGTTTGACCACCAGTACCCGCGCGTGCTGACGATCGCCGGCTCCGACAGCGGCGGCGGCGCCGGCATCCAGGCCGACCTCAAGACCTTCTCGGCCCTGGGCTGCTACGGCATGACGGCCATCACCGCGCTCACTGCGCAGAACACGCGTGGCGTCAGCGGCATCCACGCGGTGCCGCCGGCGTTCCTCAAACAACAGCTGCAGGCGGTGATCGAGGACATCGGCGTGCATGCGGTGAAGATCGGCATGCTGCATGCACCCGAGATCGTCGAGGTGGTGGCCTGGGCCATCGACACCTACCACCTGCCGAACGTGGTGCTGGATCCAGTGATGGTGGCCACCAGCGGCGACCGGCTGATCGCCCAGGAGACGGTGCAGGTGCTGGTGCGCGAGCTGTTCCCGCGCGCCGTGCTGGTCACCCCGAACCTGGATGAAGCCTCACTGCTGCTGGATCGTCCGCTCGCGAATACGGAGGCGCTGCAACCGGCGGCGGCCGACCTGCTGGCCCTGGGGGCGCGCGGCGTGCTGCTCAAGGGCGGCCACCTGCCGGGCGAGGAGGTCGTGGACGTGCTGGCGCATGCGGGGGCTTTCGAGCACTTGCGCGCCGCGCGCATCGCCAGCGGCAACACGCACGGAACCGGTTGCACGCTGTCGTCGGCCATCGCCTGCGGGCTGGCGCTGGGCCTTGGCCTGCGAGAGGCCGTGGTGCAGGCGCGCGAGTACGTGCGGCGCGCGCTCGCGACCGGCGCGAGCGTGCGCACCGGCGGCGGCCATGGTCCCTTGAACCACGGCCACGCGCCGGTGTCCGCGCGGCTGCTGCCCTTGCCGGCTTAGCGGGGGCTCTTGCGCGTGGCCCAGGCCAGCGCGAAGGTCAGGGCGAGGGCGGGCAGGGCGGCACCCAGGCTGGGTGCGTAGGCCTTGCAAAGGTGGAAGGTCGCCACGCCGGCGAACCAGATCGCGATCGGCAGCGCATTGGCCCGGCGCGCGCGCGCCAGCTGCGCCACCGCATCGACCCCGAACGCCAGCCGGCCCAGGATCACGCCGAACAGGGGCACGAACACCGAGCTGAGCAGCAGCAGGAAGGGCTCCAGGGCGTGCATGGGCAGCACCAGCGCGAAGCCCGTGCACGCCAGTGCCATCACCAGGCCCCAGCGCCGGATGGTCCAGCGCGGCGCCAGGCTGTGGGCGGAGACGGCGCCGGAGTAGGCATCGCCATAGGCGTTGTCGATTTCATCGATGAGGATCAGCGACAGCGCGAGCAGGCCGCCCTGCGCCAGCAGGAGCGCCGTCACCAGGTCGGGGCTGGGCAGGGTCAGCGCGACCAGCACGCCCAGCGCGTAGCACCAGGCGTTGGCCAGGGCATAGCCCAGCCAGGTGCCGCGCAGCGCCGCGCGGCCGCTCGAACCGTGGCGCGCATAGTCGGCGACCAGGGGCAGCCAGGAAATCGGCATCGCGATCACCAGGTCCAGTGCCGGCAGCACGCCCATGCCGCCTTCGCCGGGCCGGTTCCACAGCGCCTGCCAGCCTTGCGACTGCGCCATGCCGAGGAATTGCCAGGTGAGCCACAGGAGCGAAAGCACCACCAGCGGCAGCGCGATGCGCGAGATCAGCCGCCGGACCAGCCGCACCATGGAGCCGGTGGCCAGCAGCGCCAGCAGCCCGCCCCACAGGAGCGCTGCCGCCAGGGACCAGGCCGGCCCGGCCGTCGCGCCAGCCTGCTGCGCGATGGCCACGGTGGCATCGCGCATGACCGCGATCTCGAACGCGCCCCAGCCGACCAGTTGCACGATGTTCAGGACCACGGGCAGCCTGGCGAAGGCGCTGCCGTAGACCGCGTGCATCAGGCCGGCGCTGGCCAGGCCGCTGTCGCATCCGAGTTTGGCGACCCAGGCCAGCAGGCCGGCACCGAGGATGGAGCCGGCGACGATGGCGAGCAACGCATCCCTGGTGCCCAGGGCCGGGACCAGATAGGCGCCGACCTGCATCACCAGCAGGCCGACGCCCAGGCTGAACCAAAGCGCCGCGTGATCGCGCCAGCCGAACAGGCGGTCGGCCGAGGAAACGGGGGTGAGGGCCAGGTTGGCCGCGGAGCTCGCGGGCAGCGTTGCTGCCGCGGAAGAAGAAGCTGTTGTCGTGGTCATCGTTGCCTTCCCTGCGCGAGGATTACCTCAATCAGGTTCAAAGGGACTGTCTCAGTCACGCCTTGCGGCGCAACACCCCTAGCGGATGCGTGAGTGATTCACGCGGAAGCAATTCTAGCGGCCTCGAGGCCGCCGCCTTCGCACGCGCTGCAAACGATCAGTCGAACACCGGGGTTTCCACGCCAAGCACCTTGTGCAGCTTGGGGGATGTGGTGGTGTACTGCAGGTGGATTTTCTTGTCCGGGAAGATGAAGGGCGCCGCGCCGAAGGCGGCCAGCGCGCACTCGTGGAAGCCCGAGAGAATCAGCTTCTTCTTGCCGGGATAGGTGTTGATGTCGCCGACGGCGAAGATCCCCGGGACGCTGGTCGAGAACTTCTCGGTGTCGACCACGAGCTGCTTGCGCTCGATGTCCAGGCCCCACTCGGCGATCGGCCCGAGCTTGGGCGACAGGCCGAAGAACACCAGCAGCACGTCCAGCGGAACGACGCGCGTCACGCCGTCGGCCGCGGTGACCTTGATGCCTTGCAGGCGGCCGTCCTCTTCCTCGAAACCGGTCACTTGGCCGACCAGGAACTGCATCTGGTGCGACTCGCACAGCTCCCTCATCTTCGCGACCGAGGCGGGCGCCGCCTTGAAGCCGTCGCGGCGGTGGATCAGGACCACGCTTTCCGATTGGTGGGGACCGTCCTGCGCGAAGTTCAGGGCCCAGTCCAGCGCGGAGTCGCCGCCACCGACGATCACCAGGTTCTTGCCGGCGAAGTCGGCCGGGCTCTTGACCCGGTAGAACAGCTGCGTGCCATCGAACTTGTCGAGGCCTTCCACCTTGAGTGTGCGCGGCTGGAATGCGCCAACGCCCGCGGCGATGAAGATGGTCCGGGTGAGGAAGCGCGTGCCCCTGGAGGTCTCGACAAAGAAGCGCCCGTCGTCCTGGCGCTGGACAGTGGTGACTTCCTGCCCGAAGTGGAAGGTGGCGCCGAAGGGCTCGATCTGCTTGAGCAGGCTGTCGGTCAGCTCCTGCCCGGTGCACACCGGCACCGCCGGGATGTCGTAGATCGGCTTGTCGGGGTACAACTCCACGCACTGGCCGCCCGGATGCGGCAGCGAATCGATGACGTGGGCCTTGATCTCCAGCAGGCCCAGCTCGAACACCTGGAACAAGCCGACGGGACCGGCCCCGACGACGACCGCATCGGTTTCGATGGGGCCGTCGTGGGCGGCTGCGGTCTTGAGCACTTCGGGGTCGAGCTTCGCTTCCATGAGTCCTTTAGGGGCGGATCAGCTCGGAGAGCTTTCCGGTCTTGTCCTTCCATTCCTCGGCATCCGGCAGCGCGGGTTTGCGCTTGGTGATGCTCTTCCAGCCAGGCTGCTTGGACAGTTCGGCGTTCAGCTTGATGAAGCTGAGCTGGTCGGGTGGTGTGTCTTCCTCGGCATAAATGGCGTTCACCGGGCACTCGGGGATGCACACCGCACAATCGATGCACTCATCCGGGTCGATGATGAGGAAGTTCGGCCCTTCGCGGAAGCAGTCCACGGGGCAGACGTCCACGCAATCCGTGTACTTGCAGCGGATGCAGGATTCGGTGACGACGTGAGTCATTGATGTGATGGGTCTATGGGGGACTACCCCCGGATTTTAGGGCGGCGCCTGCCACCCTACTTGCTCAAGCTCAACGAACCAGCACCGCCCCTGAGGTCTTGTGGCTGGCCGTATCCACCAGCACGAGCGAGCCGAGCCTGCGGGAATCGGCGTAGGGAACAGCCGGCAAGGGCTCCTGCAGCGCGAGCTCCACGTGGCCGATGGCGTTGGGTTCGAGCTGCTGCGCCTCGCCAGGGGCCAGCGTGTCGATGTCCAGCCTGTGGACGATGCGCTTGACCTTCGCCTTGACCCAGCGATGGCCGTGGAGCGCCCAGTAGGCACGGCCGGCCACCAGGGGCTCGTCGTCCATCCACGCGACGGTGGCGGACAGCTCGAGCAGCGGCGCGGGCGCGTCCGGCGCCAGCAACCAGTCGCCGCGCGAGACGTCGACCTCGCGGTCCAGCACCAGCCCGGCGCTGTGGCCGGCAGGTACCTCGGCCGGCTGCCGCACGTGATTCAGCACCTGGGCCACCTTGGCAGTCTGCCCGCCGGGCATGACCTTGAGCTCCTGCCCGGGCTGGATGCTGCCCGTGGCGATGCGGCCCCAGAAGACTCGGCGGCCCTGGCTGGTGTCCGAGGAGGAGGAGAATTTTTCGACCCATTGCACCGGGAAGGCGAAGGGCTCGTCGGCCTCGGCCGAGGCGACATCGAGCTGCTCCAGCCACTGCAGCAGCGACAGGCCCTCGTAGCCGCACCAGCCGGGCGTGGATTCCACCACGTTCTGGCCCTTCAGCGCCGAGATCGGAATGATCGCCCGCACGGCAATCCCCGCCGCTTCGGCGAACCCGGCGAGGGCGCCGGCGATGTGGCGGAAGGCGAGTTCCGGGTCTTCCACCGCGTCGAGCTTGTTGACCGCGAACAGGATCGAGGGCACGCGCAGCAGGTTGACCAGCAGCGAATGGCGGCGCGTCTGCGGCAGCAGTTCCAGGGCGGCGTCGCGCCATTGCAGTTTGGTGGCATCGACCAGCACCACCGCCGCGTCGGCGCTGGAGGCGGCTGTGACCATGTTGCGGGTGTACTGCTCATGGCCCGGCGCGTCGCCGATGATGAACTTGCGCGCCGGCGTGGCGAAATAGCGGTAGGCCACGTCGATGGTGATGCCCTGTTCGCGTTCGGCCGACAGGCCATCGGTGAGCAGCGCCAGGTCGGTTTCGCCCGAGCGCTGCACGCCGGCGAGCTGGTCCTGCAGCACCGCCTTGCTGTCGACCAGCAGGCGGCCGATCAGCGTGCTCTTGCCGTCGTCGACGCTGCCGCAGGTGATGAAGCGCAGGGCCGAGACATGGTCGTGCTCGGCGGCACGGTGAACGGCAGCAGGCTGCTGGAGATCGCGGGCCGACATCAGAAATACCCGTCCTTCTTTCGTTTTTCCATGGAGGCGTCCGAGGTCTTGTCGTCCATGCGCGTCGCGCCGCGCTCGCTCACCTCGGCCGAGAGTGTTTCCAGCACCACCTCGGCGGCGCTGGCGGCGGGGCTTTCCACCGGGCAGGTGCAGGTGATGTCGCCCACGGTGCGGAAGCGCACGGTGCGCGTCTGCACCTGCTCGCCGTCGCGCGGCGGCGTGAGTTCGGTCACCGGCACCAGCAGGCCCTTGCGCTCCACCACCTGGCGCTGGTGGGCGTAGTAGATCGAGGGCAGGGCGATGTCCTCGCGCTCGATGTACTGCCACACGTCCAGCTCGGTCCAGTTCGAGATCGGGAACACGCGGAAGTGCTCGCCGGGCGCGAGGCGGGTGTTGAACAGGGTCCAGAGCTCGGGCCGCTGCGCCTTCGGCTGCCATTGGCCGAAGCTGTCGCGGTGCGAGAAGATGCGTTCCTTGGCGCGCGCCTTCTCCTCGTCCCGGCGGGCGCCGCCGATCAGCGCGTCGAAGCGGAATTCCTCGATCGCTTCCAGCAGGGTGACCGACTGGTGGGCGTTGCGCGACTCGCCCGGGTGGGCCAGGCGCACCGTGCCGCGCTGCATCGAGTCCTCGACGCTGCGCACGATCAGTTCGGATTCCAGCTCCTTCGCCCGCAGGTCTCGGAACTGCGTGACTTCAGGGAAGTTGTGCCCGGTGTCGATCATCAGCAGCGGATACGGAACGCGCCCGGTGCCGAACGCCTTCTCGGCGCACTTGAGCAGCACCAGCGAATCCTTGCCGCCGGAAAACAGCAGGGCGGGCCGCTCGAACGCGGCGGCCACCTCGCGCAGGATGAAGACCGCTTCCTCTTCCAGCGCATCGAGGTGCAGGTTGCCCACGCGCGTGAGCAGCGGGGGATCGACACGGGCGTTCATGAGAGGGTTTCTTCCTTGGTTTGATGCTTGACGTGCAGGCCGCACTCCTTGACGGTTTCATCCTCCCACCACCACCTGCCGGCGCGGAAATCCTCGCCGAGGCTGATGGCGCGGGTGCAGGGTGCGCAGCCGATGCTGGGATAGAACTCGTCGTGCAGCGGGTGGTAGTCGACCCCGTGCAGCCGGATGTAGTGCCACACGTCGCCCCAGGTCCAGTCGGCGAGCGGATTGAACTTGGTGCGCGGCTCGCTGTCGTCCTGCAGCGGCACCTCGGCCCGGGCTGCCGACTGCTCGCGCCGCAGGCCGGTGATCCAGGCGCGCTGGCCCTCGAGCGCGCGCGCCAGCGGCTCCACCTTGCGGATGTGGCAGCAGGCCTTGCGCAATTCCACGCTGCGGTACATCGCCTCCTTGCCTTCGCGGCCGACGAAGTGCACCACCGATTCGTTCACCGGCTGGTACACCTGCACCCGCAGGCGCGGATTGGCCTGGGTCCGCGCCAGCAGCTCAAGCGTCTGCGCATGCAGCATGCCGGTATCGAGCACGAACACCGGGATGTCCAGGCCCAGCGTTTCGATCAGGTGAGTGATGACCACGTCGTCGGCGCCCAGGCTGGAAGCCTGCGTCAGCGGTGCGTACTGGGCCGCGGCCTGGCGCAGCAGCTCCCGGGTCAACGCGAGCTTGGCCTCGAAATTCCTGGAGGCGCGAGCGTGCAGGTCGACCGCCCGGGGGCGCGCGGCGCCCGGCAGAGGCATGGCCGCGGTCACGCGGTCCTCCGGAACAGCGGGGAGTGCTGGGTCGCGTCGCCCTGGTAGTACTGCGGATAGCGATCGAACTGCCGCTTGGCGTCCGCCGGGTCCTTGCCTTCCTTGAGCACGGCGCTCGAGAAGCCGCTGCGCTGCATCTGCACCAACTGGTCGATCAGCACGTCGCCGGTGGCGCGGATGTCGCCGGCGAAACGCAGGCGGCGGCGCAGTAGCCAGGCCTGGCTGAACGCCCGGCCATCGGTGAACTTGGGGAAGTTCAGCTCGACGCGCGCGATGCCTTCGAGCGAAACCTCCAGCGGGTCCGCATCGTTGGCCAGTTGCAGCACGCCGGAGGAGGCCTCGGCTTCCTGGTCCTGCACGCTCAGGATCTTCAGCAGCTGTTCCATCACGCCACCTCCTTTTCCGCAAAGCGGGCGGCGTTGGCGGCGGCCTTGAAGGGCTCGATGCCGACCCGCCGCAGCGTCGCGATGAAGGTTTCGGACTTGCCATCGATGCTGATGCGTTCGCGCCGGTAGGCGTCGATCACGGCCTCGACCACTTCGGGCACTTCGGCAGCAGAGAACGAGGGCCCCACCACCTTGCCCGGCGTCGCCGGCCCCGACAGGTGGGAGCCATCGGCGCCGCCGAGCGTCACCTGGTACCACTCCTTGCCGTCCTTGTCGACGCCGAGGATGCCGATATGGCCCGCGTGGTGATGGCCGCAGGAGTTGATGCAGCCGGAGATGTTCAGGTCGATCTCGCCGATGTCGTAGAGCTCGTCCAGGTCCTGGTAGCGTTGGGAGATCGCTTCGGCGATCGGGATCGAGCGCGCATTGGCCAGCGAGCAGAAGTCGCCGCCGGGGCAGGCGATCATGTCGGTGAGCAGGCCGATGTTGGACCGCGCCACACCGGCGGCGCGGGCGGCATGCCACAGCTCCGGCAGGTCGTCCTGATGGACCCAGGGCAGCAGCAGGTTCTGCTCGTGCGTGACGCGCGCTTCGCCGGCAGAAAAGCGCTCGGCCAGCAGGGCGGCCGCTTCGAGTTGCTCGGCGTTGGCATCGCCGGGTGCCTGGCCCAGGCGCTTGAACGAGAGGGTGACGGCGCGCAATTCGGGGTTCTTGTGCTCGTGCACGTTGTGCTGCAACCAGCGGTCGTAGGCCGGATCGGCTTCGGCGCCGGCGCGCACGATCTCATGGATGCGCTTTTGCGCGCTGTCGCGCTCGCGATGGAGCGCGGGTGGCACGAAGCAGGCCGCGACGCGGTCGAATTCGGCCCGGGTGATCGTGTGGGGTGCCCCGTCGTGTTCGACGATCGCGCGGAACTCTTCCTCGACCTGGTCGATGTAGCGCTGGCCCTCGGCCTTCACCAGGATCTTGATGCGCGCCTTCCACAGGTTGTCGCGGCGGCCGTAGCGGTTGTAGACGCGGATCACTGCCTCGACGTAGTTGAGCAGCTGATCCCAGGGCAGGAACTCACGCACCACGGTGCCGATGATGGGGGTGCGGCCCATGCCGCCGCCCACCTGCACCCTGAAGCCGAGTTCGCCGGCCGGGTTGCGCAGCAGTTGCAGGCCGATGTCGTACCAGCCGATCGCCGCGCGGTCTTCTTCGGCGCCGTTGATCGCGATCTTGAACTTGCGCGGCAGGAAGGCGAACTCGGGATGCAGCGTGCTCCACTGGCGCAGGATCTCGCAGAAAGGGCGCGGATCGGCGATCTCGTCGGGCGCGATGCCGGCCAGCTCGTCGCTGGTGATGTTGCGGATCGTGTTGCCGCTGGTCTGGATGCCGTGCATGTTCACGCCGGCCAGCAGGTCCATGACGTCGGCGCTCTTCTTCAGCGGGATCCAGTTGAACTGGACATTGGTGCGGGTCGTGAAGTGGCCGTAGCCGGTCTTCAGGTGGGAGGCTACCGAAGCGCTACTGCCGGGCACCGGAACCTCGCCCAGGGCGAGCTGCTTCTCCTGCGCCTCGCGCAGCAGGTCCGCATCGGGCTGGTCGTACTCGCGGGCGATCCTGGCCAGCACGCGCAGCTGGGCGCTGGAGATCTCGCCATACGGCACCGCCACGCGCAACATGGGCGCATAGCGCTGGATATACCAGCCGTTTTGCAGGCGCAAGGGCCGGAACTCATCGTCGCTGAGCTTGCCCGCAAGATTGCGCTCGAGCTGGTCGCGGTACTGCGCAGCACGCTGGCTGACGAACTGTCGGTCGAATTCTGTGTACTGGTACATGGCTGGCGACCCGGTTTTGGCCGGAAGAGCCGCAATGTACGGAGCGAGCTTATGAAACCAAACTATTTTTTTATTCGGCCGTTATGCGGATAAGCTTATGCAGCAGCATCGGCGCGGGTCGGCCCAGGGGCATTGCCAAAAAGCCGGATAAGGCCGCGATGAGCCATCGGGCCGCCATAATCGCGGGCGAACATCAAGCACATCAGGGATGGCTCAGCGCATCTTCATCAAGGTGATCGGCTTTTCGGACGTGGAGCGCCACGCCCTCAACTCGCTGTTTCGGCTGTCCGAGCAGCGCGAGACGGTCTATGCCCTGTGGGAACCCGGGGCCCCCGAAGAGCCGGCCTTGGCCTTGATCGACGGGCAGAGCTACGAAGCGGGCGTCCAACTCGTCCTGCCGCAGGAACACCAGCTTAAGTTCATCTGGATCGGGTCCCGGGCGCCGGCGCAGGCCTGGGGCGCCTTCGAGCGGCCGATTTCGTGGCCGGAGGTGGTGCATGCAATGGATGACTTGTTCGCGCCGCCGCTCGATCTCGATGTCGACTTGGACGGGGCCGATACCCTTCCGCCGCCATTGGAGGCCACGCCGCGCAAGCGCGCCCTGATCGCGAGCGCCGACCGCGACGAGCGCCTGTATCTGCGCGCCAAGCTGTCCCTGGTCGACCTGACGCAGGCCGACGATGCCGAGTCGGGTGCGCAGGCGCTGGAGTTGGCCCGCGACAACGACTATGCGGTCGCGCTGGTCGATATGGAGCTGCCCGACATGCAGGGCTGGGAGTTGCTGAGGGAGCTGGCCGGAGGGAAGCGGCAGATTCCCCACGTCATCGCCACCAAGCTCGGCGCTTCGCTCGGGGAGCGGGTGCGGGCACGACTGGCCGGACTCGACGGACTGTTCGACAAGCCGCCCGACCCGGCGCGCCTGCACGAACTGCTGCAGAAGGTCTAGCGTCCTAGTGTCCTGTCCCACTGAAACTTGACATTTCGTTCGGATGCCTGCGGGGATGATCGGTGGGTGGCCATAGGGGGTCAAGACTGGGCGTCTTGACCCCCTATGGGCGCCCGCCGAGGGCCCCGCAGGCGCCGAACCCTTCGGGCTGTGCCGTATCGGGGCGCATGCCGCGTTGCGGCCACGGGTCAAGCCGCTCAGGCTTGACCCGCACCCACGCCTTGCCTGCGCCCCGATACGGCGCAGCGAAATGCCAAGTTTCAGTGGGACAGGACACTAGCGTTGCGCCTGCCGCGCGGGGTGCAGCGCCTGCGCCAGGCGCTCCGGCAGAGGCAGGGGCTCATCATGCAACTGTGCCGCCAGCAGCTCCGCGCACAAGGCGCTGAAGGTCAGCCCGCGCGAGCCCATGGCGGTGCTCACCCACAGGCCCGGTTCGAGCTCGCCCGCGAGCGGGCGGCGATCGGCCGAAGCGCAGCGCACCTGCGCCCACTGCTGGACGGCGCCGCCGGCAAAGGCCTGCGCGAATGGCCCGGCCAGCGCGGGCAGCAACTCCTGCAACCGCTGCAGGTTGGCGGCATGGTCGGCATCGTTGGGCGCGGTGTCGGTCTGTCCGCGCCCGTAGGTCGAGCCGCAGAACCACGCGAAGCCGCTTTCATGAGGCACCGCCGGGATGAAATGCCCGTTGCCGTTCACCGGGAAAGCCGGCAACCGGAGTTCGTCGTGCTGGACGGCCCAGGCGATCTGCCCGCGCACCGGCTGCAGCCTGAAGTGGTGTCCGGCCAGCCGCGCGCTGTCGTGCGCCGCCGCGATGACGACCAAGGCGGCTGAAGCGGCCTCGCGGCCCTGGGCATCGACCACGCGCCACCGCTTGCCGTCGCGCTCGATCCGATCGACCGCGACACCGCCGCGCCAGCTCACGCCGGGCTGCGCCAGCCAGGCGCGCACCAGCGCGGGCAGCCGGACCCACGCCGCCTGCTCATGCCAGAGGGCCGGGCTGGCGTCTGCGAGCAGCGCCGCCTGCTTCTCGGACGGCTGGGCCGGGCGGCTCCAGGCCGCCTGCGCCTCATCGACCTTGCCCTCCGGAGCGCCCTTGCTGACCCGGTGCTCGAGCGCGCCGCTGCGGCGCCAGTCCCGGCCCTCCTGCAGCAGCATCGCCGCCTGCTGCATGGTCACGCGAACGCCGCATCGGCTCAGTTGCGACAGCAGGTTGTCGTCGGGCGAGAAGTGGGGCGCCAGCAGGCCCACGGGCAGGGCCGAGGCCCCGGCCGCCGGCTGGGCGGCTGCGTCCAGCACGGTGACGGCCCAACCGCGGCGCGCCAGGCTGGCCGCCGCCGCAGTGCCGGCCAGCCCGGCGCCGATCACCACGGCATCCTCGGGCGGCCGGGTCGCGCCGCTGCGCAGGCCGCGCGGCTCCCAAGCGGGGTCGAATCGCGCCCGGGTGCAATGCCGCTTGGGCGGCAGGCCATCCACCTTCTCGACGCGAAAGCCGCATTGCGCCAGCGCGCGCCGCACCTCGCCGGAGGCGGTCCAACTGGCCAGCCCGGCACCACGCCGGCAGTGCCGGGCCACGCCCTTGATCAGGTCGAGGCTCCACATGTCGGGGTTGCATCGCGGATCGAAGCCATCGAGGAACACCGCATCGGCGGTGAAGGCTTCGCGCCGCAGCATCTCGCCCGCATCGCCCACATGCAGCGTCAGCAACACGCGTGCGCCTTCGAACGCCAGGCGATGCACGCCCGGCACCAGGCCGAACCACTGGTCCGCCAGTTCCTGTGCCAATGGTTGGAGTTCGGGATGGGCCTGCGCGCTGCGCAGCAGGTCGCCGGCTGCCACAGGCCAGGCCTCGACGGAGATGAAATGCAGCAGGGCGGGGCGCGCGGGATCGTCCTTCCAGGCGAGCCAGGCTGCCAGAAAGTTCAGCCCCAGGCCGAAGCCGGTTTCCAGGATGCGCCATTGCGGCGCATGGGCCCAGGCTGCCGGCAAGCCGCAGCCGTCGAGGAACACATGGCGCGCCTGCGCGAGGCCGCCGGCGCTGCTGCGGTAGACGTCATCGAAGCGGGTGCTGCGCGGCATGCCGTCGCTAGCCCACTGCACCGCCTCCGGCGGCATTGGCGCGGCTTACTGCGACGGGGGCACGTAGCCTGCCGCCACGTCGGCGCCGCTGCCGAAGAAATGGTTCTCCATCTGGCGCTTGAGGTATTCACGCGCTCGCTGGTCGGCCAGGTTCAGGCGGTTCTCGTTCACCAGCATGGTCTGGTGCTTGATCCAGCCTTGCCAGGCTTCCTTGCTCACGTTTTCGTAGATGCGTTTGCCGAGCTCGCCGGGATAGGGGGGAAAGTCGAGGCCCTCGGCCTCGCGGCCGAGCTTGATGCAATGGACGGTGCGGGCCATGCGCGAACTCCTGGGTGCTGATTAGCGATTAGCTTATGCGGATAAACAACTGAAAACTTAGTCGTTCCAGTTCGATGAAGCGGCTTCCAGAATCCGCCCCATCACAACAGGAAACGAACCATGAGCCTACGCCGCGACTTTATCAAGATTCCCTTGGCCGCCACGCTGGGACTGGCGCTTTCGGTCGTGCCGGCGTTCGCGCAGGGGCCGTCCTTGACCCTGCTCAACGTCTCGTACGACCCCACGCGCGAGCTCTACGTGGAGTTCAACCAGGCGTTCGCCAGGTACTGGAAGGCCAAGACCGGACAGGACGTGGCCATCAAGCAGTCGCACGGCGGCTCCGGCAAGCAGGCCCGCTCCATCATCGACGGGCTGGACGCGGACGTGGCCACGCTGGCGCTGGCGGGCGACACCGACGCCCTGGCGAAGAACGGCGCCTGGGTGCCCGCGGACTGGCAGAAGCGCCTGCCGCACAACGCCTCGCCCTACACCTCGACCATCGTGCTTGTGGTGCGGCAGGGCAACCCCAAGGGCATCAAGGATTGGGACGATCTGGCCAAGACCGGCATCAGCGTGATCACGCCGAATCCCAAGACCTCGGGCGGCGCGCGCTGGAACTACCTGGCGGCCTGGGAGTTCGCCAAGCGCAAGTACGGCGGCGATGCGAAGGCGCGCGAGTTCGTGGCCCGGCTCTACGGCAACGTGCCGGTGCTCGACACCGGCGCGCGCGGCTCCACCATCACCTTCGCCCAGCGCAACCAGGGCGACGTGCTGATCGCGTGGGAGAACGAAGCCTACCTGCTCGAGAAGGAGTTCGGCGCCAAGTTCGACGTCGTCACGCCGTCCCTGTCCATCCTCGCCGAGCCCGCTGTCACGGTGGTCGACCGCAACGTCGACAAGAAGGGCACGCGCGCCGTGGCCGAGGAGTACCTGAAGTTCCTCTACTCGGAGGAAGGCCAGGACATCATCGGCAAGAACTTCTACCGTCCGGCGGTTTCGAAGAAGGCCCAGGACAAGTACGCCAAGCAGTTCCCGAAGATCAACCTGTTCACCATCGACCAGGCCTTTGGCGGCTGGGCGAAGGCCGACAAGGAGCACTTCGCCGACAACGCCAGCTTCGACCAGATCTATTCGAGGAAGTGAACAAGATGCCGGGGCGATCCCGGCATCTTCCTCAGGCGACGAGCGCAGCCGCTTCGTCGTTCGCCGCTTCGGTCACCGCGGCCTTGATCTCGATGTCCGCGTTGGCGAGTGCCTTTTGCTTCGCTTCCTCTCCCATCGCGACGCCTTCCGCGCGCACGAAGCGGACGTCGGTGATGCCGAAGAAGCCGAACACCGTCTTCAGGTAGCTCTCCTGGTGGTCGAGCGAGGTGAGGGCCGGGTTCGTCGAGTACATGCCGCCGCGCGAGGAGGCGACGATCACCGTCTTGCCGGCGGCCAGGCCGACCGGGCCCTTTTCGGTGTACTTGAAGGTGCGGCCGGCCTGCGCCACCCGGTCGATCCAGGCCTTCAGCTGGCTCGGCACCGAGAAGTTGTACATCGGCGCGCCGACGACGACCACGTCCGCCGCGAGAAACTGGCTGACGAGCTTTTCCGACAGTTCGTTTTCCTGGCGCTGCGCGTCCGACAGGCCTTCGGCATTCACGCCCAGGCGGAAGCCCAGTGAATCGAGGTTCAGGTGGCTGGGGGCTTCCCTGGCGAGGTCGAGGTGCTCGACCCGGCTGTGCGGATGCGTGGCGCGCCACTGGGCGACGACGCGCTGCGTCAATTCGCGGGAAACCGAGTTGCCGCCCAGCGGGCTGGAGTCGATGTGAAGCAGTCTCATGGCTGACCTTTCCTTGAATCAATGTTGGGCCGATTGGCTTGGGATTGATTGTGAGTACGGGTCAATCTATTGATAAGACAGCTGTTGTGCATTACATTGTCCTGATAATAGGACGATGGAGCAGCCCATGCAAGACTTCAACGACATGGTGTACTTCGCCGAGGTGGTGGACCGGGGCGGCTTCGCGGCGGCCGGCCGTGCCTTGGGCATCCCCAAGTCCAAGCTGTCCCGGCGCTTGGGCGAGTTGGAGCAGCGGCTGGGCGTGCGCCTGCTGCAGCGGACCACCCGGAAGCTCTCGCTGACGGAAGCGGGCGAGCTCTATCACCGGCATGCCGTCGCCATCCGTGAGGAAGCCGAGGCGGCGGAGCAGGCGGTCGCGCTGGTGCAGAACGAGCCGCGCGGCACGATCCGTGTGAGTTGCCCGGTGACGCTGGCGCAGACCACCGTCGGTCCCATCCTGCCGCCGTTCCTGAAGGACCATCCCCATGTGCGCATCGACATGGTGGTGACCAACCGCGTCATCGACCTGGTGCAGGAAGGCATCGACGTCGCCCTGCGCGTGCGGGCTTCGGTCGACGACAGCGGCAGCCTGGTCGTCAAAAGACTGGCGCTGACCCGCAGCCTGCTGGTGGCCAGTCCGCAGCAACTGGCGCGCGAAGGCCGGCCGCATTCGGCCGATGAGTTGCACAAACTCTCGACGGTGGCCATGTCCGCCGCGGACGGGCGCGCCAGCTGGCAGTTGCAGGATCCGCACGGGCGCGAGTTCACGCTGCAGCACAAACCCTGCCTCACGGCCGACGACCTGCTCACGCTGCGCTATTTCGTGCTGGAAGGCAATGGCATGTCCGTGTTGCCGGACTACATGGTCCACCGCGACATGCGCGAGGGCCGGCTGCAGGAGGTGCTGCCCGGCTGGGCGCCGGCGCCCGCCGTGATTCACGCCGTGTTTCCGTCGCGCCGCGGCTTGGTGCCGGCGATCCGGCGCTTCCTCGACTACCTCGGGGAGAACGTCACCGGTGAGGGCATCGGGTGCCCCACCTAGGACGCGCTCGATTCAGACGCCCAGATATTGGTCCAGCAGCTTCGGCTGCGAGCGCAGTTCCTCGGACGAGCCGGCGTAGGCCACCTCGCCCTTGACCAGGATCACGTTGCGCCCCGTGACCTGGGTGACGTGGCGCCAATTCTTGTCGACGATCACGCTGGAGATGCCGCTGCCCTTGATCAGGGAGCAGATGCGCCAGATCTCGCGCGCCACCAGCGGCGCCAGGCCTTCGGTCGCCTCGTCGAGGATCAGCACGTCGGGGTTGGTCAAGAGCGCGCGGCCGATGGTCAGCATCTGCTGTTCGCCGCCGGACAGCTGCTGGCCGCCGTGCGACAGCCGCTCCTTCAGCCGCGGGAAGGTCTCCAGGACGCGCTCGTAGTTCCAGTCGCGCTGGCCGCGCGTGCCGGCGCGCGCGGCCATCTTCAGGTTCTCGGCCACGCTCAGGTTGCCGAAGATGCCGCGGCCTTCGGGCACATAGGCAACGCCGAGCTGCGCCACTTCATAGGGCGGACGGCTGGTCATGTCGCGTCCGGCGATTCGCACGCTGCCGGCGCGCGGCTGCACCAGGCCCATGAGCGTCTTGAGCAGGGTGGTCTTGCCCATGCCGTTGCGCCCCATCAGGCCCACGGTCTCGCCGCGCGCGACACTAAAGTCGACGCCGCGCAGGATGTGGCTGGCGCCATAGAAGGTGTCCAGGCCGCGAGCCTCGATCAGCAGCTCGGACATCAGTGCGTTTCCTCGCCGAGGTAGGCGGCCCGCACGCCCGCGTCGGCGCGGATCTGCGCCGGCGTGCCGCTGGCGATCACCTCGCCATTGACCATCACCGTCAGCTGGTCCGCCAGCGCGAAGACGGCATCCATGTCGTGTTCGACCAGCATCATCGCGTGCTCGGACTTGAGCCTGCGCAGCAGCTGCACCATGCGCTCGGCTTCCACGCTGCCCATGCCCGCAAGCGGCTCGTCCAGCAGCAGCACGCGCGGCCCGGTCGCCAGCGTCATCGCGATCTCGAGCTGGCGCTGCTCGCCGTGGCTGATGGTCGCGGCAACGGCGTTGCGGCGGCCGGCCAGGTCGGCCAGTTCCAGCGCCCGTTCCGCGCGCTCATTGGTGTCGGCAAAACCGTTGGCCCGGTGCAGCCAGCGTCCCGCATGCTGACGGCGCGACTGCGCGGCCAGCCGCACGTTTTCCCAGACGGTGAACGGCAGGAAGATGTTGGTCTTCTGGTAGCTGCGGCCCAGGCCGGCCCGCGAGATCTTTTCGGGGCTCCAGCCGGTCACGTCCTGGCCCGCCAGCTGCACCCGGCCCGAAGTCGGCGGCAGGTCGCCCGACAGCAGGTTGGTCAGCGTCGACTTGCCGGCGCCGTTGGGTCCGATGACGGCGTGGATGTGCCCCTGGTGCAGGTCCAGCGTGACTTCGCTCACCGCGGCCAGGCCGCCGAAGCGCTTGCACAGGTGTTCGGCACGCAGCAGCGCTTCAGCCATGCTCGCGCTCCTTGCTCGAACCCAGGCGGGCCGCCGCCCCGAGCAGGCCGCGCGGCGCGAACGCCACGGCGAGCACGATGAACAGGCCCATCCAGAGCTGCCAGTGCTTGCCGGCATTGAAGCCGCCGACCGTCGGAAGGTCCTTGAACCAGTGCAGCAGCCACTCGAAGGCGAACGCGCCGATGATGGCGCCCGCGAAATTGCCCATGCCTCCCAGGATGACCATCATGATGGCGTGCGCGCTCATGTGGAATCCCATCAGCTCGGGATTGACGAAACCGGTCTGCGCCGCCCACAGGTAGCCCGCCAGTCCCGCCAGGGCACCCGCGAGCGTGAAGGCCGCGAGCTTGTAGCCGAAGGTGCCGTAGCCGACGGCGCGCATGCGGTGCTCGTTGATGCGCACGCCCGCCAGCGCCCGCCCGAACGGGCTCCAGAGCAGGCGGCGCAGGAACAGGTACACCAGCAGCAGCACGGCCAGCGTGAAGTAGTAGAAGACGCGCTTGTCCTCCAGGTCGAACAGGTGCGCGTTCGGCTTGAAGTTCACATAGATGCCGTCCGAGCCGCCCAGCACCTTGTTGTCGAAGAACAGGTAGTACACCATCTGCGCGAAGGCCATGGTGACCATGATGAAGTAGATGCCGCGGGTCCGCACCACGAAGAAGCCGATCACGAAGGCGCCCAGTGCCGAGGCGCCGACCGCCGCGGGCAGCGTCCACCACAGGCTCACCGGCTCGCCCGCCGGCGTGAGGAAGGCCAGCGCGTAGCCCGCCAGGCCGAAGAAGGCCGCATGGCCGAGGGAGACCAGGCCGGTCACGCCGAGCAGCAGGTCCAGGCTCATGGCGAAGATGCCCAGGATCATCATGCGCGCCACCATCTGCGCGTAGAAGTCGCTGCCGATGAAAGGAAAGGCGGCGAGGGCGAGAAAGCCCAGCGCCAGCGCGATCTGCAGGCCGCGGGGCAGGGTTTCCAGGTTGGCCTGGTGAGTCATTGCTTGAACAGTCCTTCGGGCTTCCAGAGCAGCACGGCGGCCATCAGCATGTACACCAGCATGCCGGCCAGTTGCGGCAGCAGCACTTTGCCGAAGGTGTCGACCAGGCCCACCAGCAGCGCCGAGATCAGCGCGCCGCGCACCGAGCCGATGCCGCCGATCACGACCACCACGAAGCACATGATCAGCACCTGCGAGCCCATGTTCGGATAGACGCTGGAAATCGGCGATGCCACCATGCCCGCCACGGTGGCGAGCGCCACGCCGAGGGCGAAGACGATGGCGTGGATCAGCTTGATGTTCACGCCCAGCGACTCGGTCATGTCGCGGTTGAAGGCGCCGGCGCGAATCTTCATGCCCAGGCGCGTTTTCGAGATCAGGAAGTACAAGCCGAGGGCGAGCGCCACGCACACGCCCGAGATGAACAGGCGGTACACCGGGTAGGAGAGGTTCTCGGTCAGCGGGATCGAGGCGGACAGCAGCGCGGGAATCTGGACGCCGTGCACGTCGTCGCCCCAGAGGATGGAGCGCATCTCCTCGAAGATGTAGATCAGCCCGAAGGTCAGCAGCACCTGGTCGAGGTGATCGCGGTCGTAGAAGTGCCGGAACAGCAGGCGTTCGAGCACCAGGCCGAAGATGACCGACAGCGCAGCGCCGCCCAGCAGCGCGAGGGCGAAGTTGCCGGTCAGGCTGGACAGCGACCAGGCGAGGTAGGCGCCCAGCATGTAGAAGCTGCCGTGCGCGAGGTTGACCACGCCCATGATGCCGAAGATCAGCGTCAGCCCGGCGGCGAGCATGAACAGCAGCAGTCCGTACTGCACGCTGTTGAGCAATTGGATGAGGAAGTTGGCGACGTCCATTAGGGCCTGTTAACGATTCAACAGGCCCTATGCGGGCCGGCGGGACAGCAGCAGCAGGGCGCCGAGCAGGGTGAACAGCCCGCCGCACACGCGGTTGATCCAGCGTACTGCGCGCGACTCGCGCAGCCACGGTGCCACGCGTCCCACGCCCAGCGCGCAGGCGACCAGCATCAGGCCATCCAGTACGACGAAGGTGAGCGACAGCAGCATGAACTGCGGCAGCACCGGCTGGGCGGGATCGATGAACTGCGGAAAGAAGGCGGCGAAGAACAGCACCGCCTTCGGGTTGCTCGCGCCGACCAGCAGGCCCTGCACGAACATGGAGCGGCCGGCCGTGGCCGCCGCGTCGCTCAAGGGCGGCGCGCTGCCGCGCATCATGCGGATGCCCAGCCAGATCAGGTAGGCGGCGCCCGCAAGCTTGAGCACAGTGAAGGCCGCGGCCGAGGCCGCCAGCAGGGCCCCCAGCCCGAGCGCGGACAGCGCCATCACGCCCAGGCTGGCGGTGAGCGCGCCGGCCGCCGAGGCCATCGCGCGCGCCGGGCCGTGGTTGATGGCGTTGGCGACGCACATCAGCATGGTCGGGCCTGGCGTGATCACCAGCACCACCACGGCCGCGAGATACAGAAGGTAGGTCGATAAGGTCATCGCGCGGTCAAAAAAATGGGAGGCAGCGCCTCCCATTGTCGCGTCAATCAGCTGATTAGCCCAGCTTGCAGCCGGCGCCGGAGTCGGCCAGCGCCTTCGCGGCAACACCGATCACCTTGTTCTCCTTGTTCTCCACGCGCCGCAGGTAGATGTCCTGCACCGGGTTGTGCGCCTTGCTCATGGTCCACTTGCCGCGCGGGCTGTCGATGGTGGCCGATTCGAGCGCCTTGTACAGCGACTGCTTGTTGGCGATGTCGCCCTTGACCGCCTCCATGCCCTGCGTGAGCAGCAGGCCGGTGTCGTAGCCCTGCACCGCGTACACGTCCGGCTGCAGGCGGAAGGACTTGGCGTACTCCAGGCGGAACTGCTTGTTGCGCGGCGTATCCAGCGAGTCGCTGTAGTGCATGGTGGTCATGATGCCGTCGGCCGCGGGGCCGGCCGCGTCGAGCACGCCTTCCGTGAGGAAGCCCGAACCCCACAGCGGGATCTTGTCCTTCAGGCCGGCGGCCGCGTAGTCGCGGATGAACTTCGCGGCACCGCCGCCGGCGAAGAAGCAGGCCACCGCATCCGGCTTGAGCGAGGCGATCTCGGTGAGCAGCGCCTGGAACTCGACGTTGGGGAAGGGCAGGCCCAGTTCCTTGATGATGGTTCCGCCGGCCTTGGTATAGCTTTCCTTGAAGCCCTCGAAGGCTTCGTCGCCGGCCGCGTACTTCCAGGTGATCCACACGGCCTTCTTGAGGCCCTTTTCCACCATCGGCTTGCCCAGCGCCAGCGTCGGTTGCGAGTTGGTGAACGAGGTGCGGAACACATTGGGCGCGCACAGGGCGCGCGTGGCGGCATGCACGCCGGCGTTCGGGATCAGGTTCAGCACGCCGCTGTCGCGGGCCACCCGCTGGATGCCCATCTGCACGCCCGAGTGCACGGTGCCGATCAGCACGTCGACCTTGTCGCGCTGTACCAGCCGCGTGGCGTTCTCCACGCCCTTGGCCGGTTCGGATTCATCGTCGACCTTGAACCACTCGATCTCGCGGCCTCCGAGCTTGCCGCCCTTCTCGTTGATCGCCATGCGCACGCCGTTCTCGATGGCAACGCCCAACTGCGCGAAGGTGCCGGTGTAGGGCAGCATGAAACCGACGCGCACCTTGTTGGACTGGGCGCGCGCGATCTCGGGCAGCAGCAGTCCGGTGGACGCGGCGCCGACGATGGCAGCACCACGGGACAGGACGAGGCGGCGTGTGGTCATGAAGTCTCCTCAGGTTCGATTTGGATCAGGTGGTTTTCTACGCGAACTCGGCGAGCGCCGTCACATGGCTTTCCCTACGGGCTAGCCTCATGCATGCGACAAGGCGCGCAGCTTGAAGCGCTGGATCTTGCCGGTGGCCGTCTTGGGCAATTCCGGCACGAACTCGATCCAGCGCGGGTACTTGTACGGCGCAAGCGCGCCCTTCACATGCAGCTGCAGGTCGTCGGCACTTGCCGACTGGCCGGACTTGAGCACCACATAGGCCTTGGGCTTGACCAGTTCATCGGTGTCGGCCATGCCGATCACCGCGGCTTCCAGTACGCAAGGGTGCGTCATCAGGCAGGCCTCGACCTCGAATGGCGACACGTAGATGCCGCCGACCTTGAGCATGTCGTCGCTGCGGCCGCCGTAGGTGTGGTAGCCCTCGGCATCGCGCGTGTACTTGTCGCCGCTGCGGGTCCACTCGCCGGCGAATGTCGCTTTGGTCTTGGCGCGGTTGTTCCAGTACATGATGGCCGAGGTCGGGCCCTTGATCTGCAGTTCGCCGATGTCCCCGTCCGCGCACTCGCGCCCGTCGTCGCCGACGATGCGCAGTTCGTAGCCGGGCACCGCCTGGCCGGTGGTGCCGTAGCGCACCCGACCCGGACGGTTCGACAGGAAGATGTGCAGCATCTCGGTCGAGCCGATGCCGTCGAGGATCTCGCAGCCGTACTCGGCGGTCCAGCGCTTGCCGATTTCCGCCGGCAGCGCCTCGCCGGCGCTGGCGCACACGCGCAGGTTCAGCTCGGCGCGCGCCGGTCGGCCGGCATCGGCCAGCAGCGCCGCATACAGCGTGGGCACGCCGTAGAAGATCGTGGGCTGGAATTTCCGCAGCACGCCGAACACATCGGCCGGCGTCGGTCGCGAAGGCAGCAGCACCGTGGTGGCGCCCACGCTCATGGGGAAGGTGAGGGCGTTGCCCAGCCCGTAGGCGAAGAACAGCTTGGCGGCGGAATAGACGACATCGTCCTCGCGAATGCCCAGCACCGCGCGGCCGTAGAGCTCCGCGGTCTGGACCAGGTGGCTGTGCAGGTGCACCGTGCCCTTGGGCGTGCCGGTCGAGCCGCTGGAATACAGCCAGAAGCAGGCGTCGTCGCTGCAGGTGCCGGCCACCTGCGGCTGCGCGCTGCCGGAGCGGATCATGGCGGCCACCGAGTTGCCGGCTTCCTCGCCGGCAACCACGACGTTGCGCAGCGTGTCGATCTGGCCGATCAGCGGCTCGAACACCGGCAGCAGCGGCTTGGAGACGAACAGCGCCTGCGCGCGTGAGTCGCGCAGCATGAAATCGAAATCGCGGGTCGTGAGCAGCGTGTTGGCCGCGATCGGCACCACGCCCGCCAGGATGCAGCCGAGGAAGACGACCGGCCACTCCAGCGTGTCGAGCATCGCGACCATGACGCGTGACTCGGGTGCGAAGCCCTGGGCGCGCAGCTCGTTGGCGAAGCGGTGCGCCTGTTCGGCCAGTTCGCCGTAGCGCAGTTGGGCGCCGCTGGCGGCATCGATGTAGGCCACCTTGGACGGGCGCGCCGCGTTGCGTGCCAGCAGGTCGTGCGCCGCGTTGTAGTCCCTGGGGATCTCCACCCGGGGAGGGCTGGTGCTGTGGTTTGCGCGGCTCAGGTGCACGGGTTTTGTCTCCTTCATTCTTGTCGGCCGCCCCTCGCGCCCTATGCGGTGGTTTGCGTTGCGGCCGGCAGGGCTTCGTTCTCCAGCCATTGCCGGCACCAGGCGGTGCCGAGTTCCTCCGGCAACGTGCCCGCGCTGGCGTCATGCACCCAGACCTCGCCAATGCGCTGCGCACCCAGTCCCTGCAGGCGCTCGTCGAACTTCTTGCCGCCGAACGCGAAGGTCTGCATGTAGGTGCGGTCGCCCAGCGCGATCACGCCGTAGCGGACATGGCCAAGGTATTTGGGTTGCGCGTCCAGCGACTCGTAGAGCGCGCGGGCGTTATCCGGCACGTCGCCGGACCCATAGGTGGAGGTGCAGATGAGATAAAGCGCATCTTCGTCGAAGGCGCTGATGTCCAATCCGTCCATGAGCTGGACCTCGATGTCGTCCACCAGGTCGGCGCAATCCATCTGAATGGCCTGGGCGACGTAATCGGCGGTGCTGGTCATGGTGCCGACAAGGATCTTGAGCTTCATCTTCAACAACTTCCTTAAGAGGATGCACTAAACTTCTTGACATCGCAATGATAGGCAGTATAGTGCAATCTTGATCCAGCGCAAAGTTTCTTCAAAAAATCCGCCGTCCAATGCAGATCATGACCGAACAGGAAGCCCGGGCCATCCTGCCTGAACTGGGCGCCCGGGTGCGGGCATGGCGCGCGCGACGGGGCATGACGCGCAAGCAGTTGGCCGGTGACTCGGGCCTGTCCGAGCGCTTCCTGGCCGACGTGGAAAGCGGCAAGGGCAACGTCTCGATCAATTCACTTGAAGCGGCCGCCCGCGCGCTCAACATCACCATCATCGAACTGCTGCAGGACGCGCCGCGTCCGGCGCTCGCGCGCCTGAACGGCTTGCTGGCGCGGCTCGACGATAACCAGCTCGACCAGGCGTACCAGGTGCTGTCGGCCAGCTTCGGCCGGGGCGACGAACGCGGTCGCGAGCAGCGCATCGCGCTCATCGGGCTGCGTGGCGCCGGCAAGTCCACGCTGGGTGCCCAACTGGCGGCCGAGCGCGGCATTCCGTTCGTGGAGCTCGACCGCGAGATCGAGCGCGAAGCCGGCACCAGCATGAACGAGATCCTGCTGTTGCACGGCCAGGGCGGCTACCGGCGCTACGAGCGCCGGGCGCTGTTTCGCATCTCCGAGGACCACGCCGACGGGGTCGTGATGACCACCGGCGGCAGCATCGTGAGCGAGCGCGAGACCTTCGACTTGCTGCAAAGCCGCTTCTACTGCGTCTGGCTCAAGGCCAATCCGGAAGAGCACATGAGCCGCGTGGTCGCGCAGGGCGACATGCGGCCGTTCGAGTCGTCCCGCGGCGCCACCCGCGAAGCGCTGGATGACCTGCGCCGCATCCTGACCAGCCGGGAGGCGCTCTATGCCCGCGCCGACGCCGTGGTCGACACGGCTTCCCGAACCGTCAAGCAATCCCTCAAGGACCTGGAGCGGGCGGTGCCCGCTCTCGAAGCGAAAGGAATCAAGTGATGAATGCGATCACCGAGCCCCTGCTGTTCAAGCAGGGGGACCGGGACCTGGTCAGCTTCGCAACGCACCCGGCGAAGTACCAGCACTGGAACCTGTCCGTGGACGGCGACGTGGCGCGCCTGAAGCTGGACATCAACGAGGACGGCGGCATCAAGCCCGGCTACAAGCTCAAGCTCAACAGCTACGACCTCGGCGTCGACATCGAACTGTACGACGCGCTCAACCGCATCCGCTTCGAGCACCCGCAAGTGAAGGTCGTGGTGTTCGAAAGCGCGCGCGACAAGATCTGGTGTTCGGGCGCCAACATCTACATGCTGGGCCTGTCCTCGCACGCCTGGAAGGTGAACTTCTGCAAATTCACCAACGAGACGCGCAACGGCCTGGAAGACTCTTCACGCCACGACGGCCTGAAGTCGCTGGCGGCCGTTACCGGCGCCTGCGCCGGCGGCGGCTACGAGCTGGCACTGGCCTGCGACCGCATCGTCATGGTGGACGACCGCTCCAGCACGGTGAGCCTGCCCGAAGTGCCCTTGCTGGGGGTGCTGCCTGGCACCGGCGGGCTGACGCGCGTGACCGACAAGCGCAAGGTGCGACGCGATCTCGCCGACATCTTCTGCACGACCAGCGAAGGCGTGCGGGCCGACCGGGCCAAGGACTGGAAGCTGATCGACGCCCACGCCCGCCCGCAGCAGTTCCCGGAGCTGGTGGCCAGCGAAATCGAAGCCCTGCGCGCGCAGTCGACGCGCGGCCAGTCCGCACAGGGCATCGAGCTCAAGCGGATCGAGGCGCGCATCGACGATTCGGGCTACCACTACGCCACGGTGGACGCGCAGGTGGACCGCAACGCGCGCAGCGCGACCATCACCGTCCAGGCGCCGAAGGCCGCCATCGAATCCCAGCCGGATGCGATCGCGGCGGCCGGCACCGGCTGGTGGCCGCTGCAGTTCGCGCGCGAACTCGACGACCTGATCCTGAACCTGCGCACCAACGAGCTTGAAATCGGCACCTGGATCATCAAGAGCCGTGGCGATGCGCAGTTCGTGCTGCAGGCCGATGGCGTGCTGGACCAGCACAAGGACCACTGGCTGGTGCGCGAGACCACCGGTCTGCTGCGCCGCACCCTGGCCCGGCTGGACGTCACTAGCCGCTCGCTCATCGCACTGGTCGACGAGGAGTCCTGCTTTGCCGGCACCTTCTATGAACTGGCGCTAGCCTGCGACCGCATCTACATGCTGGACCTGCCGGATTCGGAGCAGGCGCCGGCGCTCCAGTTGTCGGCTGCCAATTTCGGCCGCTACCCCGAAGTCAACGGCCTGACGCGCGTGGCAACGCGCTTCAACGAGGATGCGCAGGCGATCGAGGCGCTGCGCGCACTCGAGGGCAAGGCCTTGCGCGCCGCCGAGGCGCTGGCACAAGGGCTGGTCACACTGGCGCCGGACGACATCGACTGGGACGACGAGATCCGCATCATGTTGGAGGAGCGCGCTTCGCTCTCGCCCGATGCGCTCACCGGCATGGAAGCCTCGCTGCGCTTTCCCGGCAAGGAATCCATGGAAACGCGCGTTTTCGGGCGCCTGTCGGCCTGGCAGAACTGGATTTTCATCCGGCCCAATGCCGTGGGCGATGAAGGCGCGCTGAAGCTGTTCGGCAGCGGCAAGAAAGCCCGATTCGACTGGAAACGCATCTGAGCCGATCCACCCTCCACGAACCCTTCCACCTTCGGCAGTACCCATGAGCACGATCGACCTTCAGGCCCGCATTCCCAATAACGTTGACCTGGCCGGCGACCGCCAGTTGCAGCGCGCGCTCGAAAAGTGGCAGCCCGCCTTCCTGGACTGGTGGGCAGAGATGGGCCCCAGCGACTTCAAAGCCCATGATGTGTACCTGCGCACCGCGGTCGGCGTCGATGCCCAGGGCTGGGCCAGCTACGGCTACACGCCCATGCCCGACTACCGCTGGGGCATCTTCCTGGCCGACAAGGAAGAAGGCCGCAAGATCGGCTTCGGCGACTTCATGGGCCGCGAGGTCTGGCAGGAAGTCCCCGGCGAATTCCGCTCGACCTTCCGCCGCCTGATCGTCACCCAGGGCGACACCGAGCCGGCTTCGGTCGAGCAGCAGCGCCTGCTGGGCCACACCGCGCCCTCGCTCTATGACCTGCGCAACCTGTTTCAGGTGAACGTGGAGGAGGGGCGCCACCTGTGGGCGATGGTCTACCTGTTGCATGCGCACTTCGGCCGCGATGGCCGCGAGGAAGCCGAGGAACTGCTCGAGCGCCACAGCGGCGACCCGAACAAGCCGCGCATCCTCGGCACCTTCAACGAGCCGATGGACAACTGGCTGTCCTTTTTCATGTTCACCTACTTCACGGACCGCGACGGCAAGTTCCAGCTCAAGAGCTTTGCCGAGAGCGCCTTCGATCCGCTGGCGCGCACCACGCGCTTCATGCTGACCGAGGAAGCCCACCACATGTTCGTGGGCGAAACCGGCGTCGGCCGGGTGATCAAGCGCACCCTGGAAGTGATGAAGGAACTGGACACCGATGAGCCGAAAGCGCTGCGCCAGGCCGGCGTGATCGACCTGCCGACGATCCAGCGCTACCTGAACTACTGGTTCAGCGACTCGCTGGACCTGTTCGGCTCCGAGTCCTCGTCGAACGCCGCCAACTATTTCAGCAACGGCATCAAGGGCCGGCCGGACGAAGCCAAGTTCGCGGACCACGCCGAATCCGGCACCGAGATGACGATCCAGGTGCCCGACGGCAAGGGCGGCGTGAAGGACGAGACCGTCAGCGTGCGCAATGGCCTGAACGAAGTCACGCGGCTGGAGTACGTGAAGGACTGCAACGTGGGCGTGTCGCGCTGGAACATGGCGATCAAGCGCGCCGGCTTCAACTTCGAACTGAAGCTGCCGTCCACGCGCTTCCGGCGCGAAGTGGGCATGTGGGCGGGCATTCCGACCACGCCCGAGGGCATCCCGGTCACCCGCGCCGAATTCGACGCGAAGAAGGATGAGTGGCTCCCGAGCGCAGCCGACCAGGCCTTCGTCAAGAGCCTGATGCAGCGCGTCACCGAGCCCGGCAAGATGGCCGCCTGGATCGCGCCGCCCGACCGCGGCATCAACGCGCAGCCGGTCGACTACGAGTACGTCAGGCTCTGAACCGGAGGCCACGCCGCACGGGAACCGGCCCCCGCTTAGAATGCGGGGGCGTCGGAGCGTAGCGCAGTCTGGTAGCGCATCTGGTTTGGGACCAGAGGGTCGTAGGTTCGAATCCTATCGCTCCGACCATTCCCCAGTACCCCGGGCTGCCCGTAGCTCAGTTGGATAGAGCACCTGCCTTCTAAGCAGGTTGTCGGGGGTTCGATTCCCTCCGGGCAGGCCACTCATCCTCCAGCTCAAGCCACGGGTCTCACGGGAACGTGGTGCCGGCCGCCGCGGGCGGGTTCAGGTTGCCGGGCAGCGGTGTCGTGACGTAGGGGAAACTAGCCGCGAAGTTGGCAGCCGTCTTCCTGACGCCATCCGTGAACGCCATGCCGCCCACCGGGGCATCGGTCGGCTTGCAGCCGACCTGCAAGGCGTCGTTGGCCCCCGTCAACACGCACAGGGCCCCCATCGCGACGCGCAAGGACAGGTCGACGACATCGTCGGCTGGCCGGCGCCCGTTGGGGAAGCCGGCGTTGTCGCCGGCGGCCACGCCCAGCGGGCTTTGCGAGCCCTGGGGCGTTGCGGCAATCGACGTATTCAGGCGCAGCATCTCCGCCGGCACGACGCTCTTCGGCTGGTTCACGCCCGCGATGCCCTTGAGGAATACCGTGACCAGGTCCGTGCGAGGGAAGTTGGTCGGTGCAGTGGCGCCCGGATTGAGCGCCTGAACCAGCGCGGGCAAGGCGGGATTGGTCACGTAGTCGGCAAAGTTGCTCGCATCGTCGCGGGGTTGCGAGGCGTTGAAGCGGTCCTTGTCGTCCAGGCCGATGACCAGTTCGTTGACCAGCGGCATGCCCAGGCGCGACACCTGCACCCAGGGGCCGTTGTCCCGGGTGGACCGGCCGATGCCGGTTTCCGGTGTGCGATCAAGAATCCGGACCTGCTGCATGCTCGCGGTCATGAACGCGCCGATGACCGGCTCGCCCCCCGACGTGATGCACGAGATGGGCAACTCCATGGCAATGGTGCTGATGTTCTTGCCTTCCAGGTCGTTGTTGTTGCCGCCGACCTCGGGGCCGAGCAGGTTCAGGTTGAGCAGGTCAAAGATCTTCCCGACGGCGATATAGAAGGGCTCCTTGCGCTGGCCCACGAACACGCGACCCGGCGTGTCGCAACCGGGCAGGGTGACGTTGTAGATGTGCTGCGCCGCATAGTCCGCGTACGCCGTCGCGCCGCCGAAGCTCTTGTCGCCGATGTTGTCCACCGGCTTGTCGAACTCCGCCCCGCCGCCGCCCGCCTTGGTGACGCCCGCGCCCCTGTCGTTGCCGCGCCCGCCCCGGACCAGGTCGACCGTGTAGGTCTCGCGCACGTTCAGCGTGCCCGGGTTCACGCCCGAAATCTGACCGCTTTCGATCAGCGGAATCTTCACCTGCTTGCCGCCCACGTTAAGCGCGGTGGCCTTGGAGGAATTCTGGAAGCGGAACCGGAAGGTCAGATCTTCCACCCCATCGCCCGTGTTGTCGATGTGGATCTCGTAGCGGGCGTTCGGATCGAACATGAAGTAGTTCGGTCCGCCCTGCGGATCCTGGAAGGGCATGTAGTTGGCGAGGATGGTCACGAAATCCTGCCGCCCCGCTTCGTAGCTGCGGAACATGTACAGGTCCGTGCCGTCCACTTTGGGCGTGGCGGTGATTGCAGGAGCCTCGCGGTGGCTCGAAGCCAGCGCAGTTGCGGAAATGCAAGCGAGTGCCAGCGGCAGAACTCTGAAAAGCCGAGTTGTCATGTTCGTTTCCCTTCTTGAGTCAAGGGCCAAAGAAATTGCGTGCGCCGTGATGCAGCGACCCACAGCATTGCCGCGCCCGGCCCGTCATGGACGTCGGCGCAATTCCTGGGTGCATATACGCGCTGTCCGATAGATCGGATGCAGGCGCACTGGCGCTGCCCGACTGCTATGCTTCGCACGCTCGAGAACATTCGACATGACGCTCAGGCATTGCTCGTCGCTTTGCATCCGGCTCATCGCCCTTGAGGCCGGGCAGTTCACCGGCCGTGCGCTCAGGGACTGGGTGCTGAAAGTCGCATCCGGCGCGGCGATCGCGGCGATGAGCACGTGCGTGCTCGCGCATGACACCTGGTTTCGCCTGGCGCCACGGCAGCCCGGGTCGGGCTTGCTGGCACTCCAGCTTGGCGAGGGGACGCGCTATCCGAAGAACGAAGGCGTCATCCCGGGCTCGCGCGTGATCGGTGCCGGCTGCGTGGACGAGCAAGGACGTAAGAGCGCCCTCCTGCCGCGCTCGGAAGACGGCATCCTGGAGCTGCGAAGCCGCCTGTCCAATGCTCGCGCAGCGGCCTGCTGGCTAGAGCTCCCGCCGGTCGAACTCCAGCTCACGCCTGAACTGGTGAAGGTCTACTTCGACGAGATCCACGCATCGCCCGCCGTGCGCGAAGTCTGGGAGGCGCAGCAGAAGTCAGGCGTGGGTTGGCGCGAGGTCTATCGCAAGTTCGTGCGCGTGGAACTGCCCGTGCCCGGTGCCGCGCAGCGAGACCCGGTCTCCGCGGGCGCGCTGCGACGCGCGCACGGGTTCCCGCTCGAACTGGTGCCGCTGGGTGAAGCCTTCGTGCAAACGGGCGTGCCTGCGGAGTACCAGGCGCTGGCCGATGGCAAGCCGGTGGCTGGCTTGCCGGTGCAGTTCGTCAGCGTGCGCAGTCCGCTGGGCATCTGGACCCAGACGGATGCCCAGGGCCGCATCCGGTTTTCGCTGCCATTTGGTGGCGAGTGGCTCTTGCGGGCCACCGCACTGGAACCCCCGTCATCGGCCCAGGCTCCTTGGCGCAGCCGTTTCGCCACGCTCACGGTGCAAGTGCAATGAACCGTTCGCTGCGTCTGGTGCTCGCCCTCGGCATGGTCGCCCTGGCGCAAGCGGCGCATGCGCATTCCGAGATCACGAGCGGCGGCGGGCTTGTGCGCGGCTTCATGCATCCGTTGACCGGGAGCGACCACCTGCTGGCCATGGTGGCCGTCGGCATGTGGGGAGCGGTCCTCGGTCCCCCGCTGGTGTGGGTGCTCCCCGTCACCTTTCCGTTGCTGATGGTCTTCGGTGCGGTGGCGGCCCTCGCCGGCATCGCGCTGCCGGCGATCGAGCCCGGGGTCGCGCTGTCGGTCATGGTGCTTGGCGGCGCCATCGGCGCGTTCTGGCGCGCGCCGCTGCCGGCCGCTCTGGCGGTGGTGGCCTTCTTCGGCTTCCTGCATGGCTTCGCCCACGGCCGCGAGTTGCCCGAAGCGGCTTCGCCCGCTGCCTATGCCGCCGGCTTCGTGCTGGCCAGCGGGCTGCTCCATGGGACAGGGATCGCCATCGGCACGGTGCGCGCGGCGCCCCATGGCAAGCTCGCATTGCGGATCTTCGGCGCGGCCATCGCGCTGGTTGGCGTGGGCATGCTCGTGCAGCGCCTGGCCTGAGGCGATGGTGGAGTTCATGACGCTGCTCCAGGGCGCGTTCGACGGTGCCACGGTGCTGCTGCAGTCGACGCTGGCCATGGTGGTTACGGTGGCAACCTTTTTGGCGCTCGCACCGGTCACGGCTTCGCGCCCGGCCTGGAGGGCGCTTCTGTTTTGCGCATGCGCGCTGGCGGTCGGCTGGGTGCAGAGGCCGCTGCCGGCTGACGCAATCGCTGCCGGCGTATCGCTCGTCCTCGGCGCCGGGACGGCGGCTGGTTTGCGCTGGCGCGGCTGGGCCGCATGGGCGGTGCTGGTGCTGGGCGGCGCTGCTGCCGGCATCAGCGGCAAGATGCAGACGGCCAGCTGGGAGGAGGGGCTTGGGGCGGCCTTGCTGCTGCTCCTGTTGGCGTTCGTCATGATCCTGGCCGGGCGAATCGCCATGCCCGCGCGGCTGTCGGGCGCAAGCGCACTGGCGCGTCGCATGTCAGGGGCCTGGGTCGCCGCCCTCGGGGTGCTGATGCTCGCCTTGTGGATCCGCGGCCAGGGTGGGTGAGCCAGCGCCTCAGTGCTTCTCGTACTGCGTCTTGCCGAACAGGACTTCGCGCGCCTTGTCGTCCATCAGCGGCTTGCGCAGGCCGGCCAGCACCGTCACCGCCCGCTGCACCGCCGGCCGCGCGGCGATCTTCTCGAACCAGGCCTTCAGGTGGGGATGCTCGTCCAGCACGATGCCCTGGTTCTGCCAGCTGCGCAGCCAGGGGAAGGTCGCGATGTCGGCGATCGAATACTCGCTGCAGCCCAGCCACTCGCTGTGCGAGAGCCGCTTGTCGATGACGCCGTAGATGCGCCGGGCCTCGTTGCTGTAACGCTCGATCGCGTACGGGATCTTTTCCTTCGCGTACTGCCGGAAGTGATTCGTCTGGCCCAGCATGGGACCCACCGTCCCCATCTGGAACATCAGCCATTGCAGCACCTCGTAGCGGGCGCGGTCGCGGGCCGGCAGGAACTTGCCAGTCTTGCCGGCCAGGTAGACCAGGATCGCACCGGACTCGAACAGCGAGATCGGCTTGCCATCCGGGCCTTCGGGATCGGTGATGGCGGGAATCTTGTTGTTCGGGCTGATGGCCAGGAAGTCCGGCGCGAACTGGTCGCCCGCGCCGATATTCACCGGAATCGCGCGATAGGGCAGGCCGCACTCCTCCAGCATGATGTGGATCTTGTGGCCGTTGGGCGTGGCCCACGAAAAGACGTCGATCATGGCGTGGTACTTCCAGTTGAGCTAATAATGGGTACTTTACGGGAACGTCCGCCGCGCATGTTCGACCGAATCAAGAAAGCCTTCAGCCGAGAAGCCGAACCGGCCGAGCCCACCGAAGGGCCGAGTTCGCGGCTGGCCGGGCCGGTGTCGGAATGGGCGGCCACCCAGGGCTTCGGTTTCTCGCTGGACAGCACCGGCCAGGGCATGGCGCTCGAAGGCAAGGTCGCCGGCAAGCCGTGGCGCATGCAGCTGGGCAGGCCCTCGCGCAACTACATCCTGGGGCAGGAAGTGCGGGCCCGCGCCGAACTCGGCGTGGACGAGCAGGTCGCGGTGCTGGTGATCAACCGGCCGCTGAAGGAGGCGCTCGAAAAGCGCGCCTACCAGATCTATACGGATCAGCTGCAGACCTCCGCCGACGCGGTGCTGCCGGAAGAGATGCGCTGGCTGGCCATGTACGACGAGGTGGGTTGGGACAGTCTGCCGGCCGACTTCTGGGCGCGGGTGTCGGTGTTGACCGACCGGCGTGATCACGCGCAGACCTGGGTCGACCGCACGATGGGCGATCTCATCCTGAACTGGCCCGACCCGTCGCCGTCGGCTGAAGTGCCGTTCATCCTGCTGCTGCTCAACGGCAAGGTCTACCTGCGCATGGAGTACACGCCAGCCGACCTCGCCACGCTGCAGCACGCCGCGCAGATTTTCACGAACGCCTGCGCGGCGGCGCTGGAGGCCTTCAGGCAACGCTGAACAAGGCCCTCGCGGATCGCGGGACCTTGTCCCCCGCGTTGCCTCAGGCCCCGCGCGTGACCGGCACGTCGGCGCTCTTGCCGTAAGCGCCGTACTTGCCCAGCTCCCACTTGGCGATCGCGTTGCGGTGCACTTCGTCCGGACCGTCGGCGAAGCGCAGCGTGCGCGCGCCGGCATAGGCCGAGGCCAGCGGGAAGTCGCCGCTGACGCCGCCGCCGCCGTGGGCCTGGATGGCCCAGTCGATCACCTGGCAGGCCATGCTGGGCGCCACCACCTTGATCATCGCGATCTCGGTCTTGGCCGCCTTGTTGCCGGCGACGTCCATCATCCAGGCGGCCTTGAGCGTGAGCAGGCGCGCCATGTCGATCTTGCAGCGAGCCTCGGCGATGCGCTCCTGCGTCACGGTCTGCTGGGCAATGGTCTTGCCGAAGGCGACGCGCGACAGCGAGCGGCGGCACATCAGCTCGAGCGAGCGCTCGGCCAGCCCGATCAGGCGCATGCAGTGGTGGATCCGTCCGGGCCCAAGGCGCCCCTGCGCGATCTCGAAGCCGCGGCCTTCGCCCAGCAGGATGTTGTCGGCCGGCACGCGCACGTTCTCGAAGAACATCTCGACGTGGCCGTGAGGCGCATCGTCGTAGCCGAACACCGTGAGGGGCCGCACGATGCGGATGCCGGGCGTGTCGGCCGGCACCACGATCATGCTCTGCTGTGAGTGCTTGGGCGCATCCGGGTCGGTCTTGCCCATGGTGATGAACACCGCGCAGCGCGGATCCGCGGCGCCGGAGATCCACCACTTGTGGCCGTTGATCACGTAATCGTTGCCCTGGCGCTCGATGCGCGTGCAGATGTTGGTGGCGTCGGAGGAGGCGACCTCCGGCTCGGTCATGGCGAAGGCCGAGCGGATCTTGCCTTCCAGCAGGGGCTTGAGCCAGCGCGCCTTGATCTCTTCCGAGCCGTAGCGCGCGATGGTTTCCATGTTGCCGGTGTCGGGCGCCGAGCAGTTGAACACCTCGCTGGACCACGGCACCTTGCCCATGATTTCGGCCAGCGGCGCGTACTCCTGGTTGGTCAGGCCCGCGCCCGCATAGCCGGAGGCGGCGGCGCTGTCCACGGGCAGGAACAGGTTCCACAGGCCCGCGGCCTGCGCCTTGGGCTTGAGCTTCTCGATGGTCTGCAACGCGCTCCAGCGCTTGCCTGCTTCGGTGTTGGCCTGCAGTTCGGCTTCGTACTCCTGCTCCGCGGGGTAGATGTAGTCCTCCATGAACTTGCCCAGCTTTGCTTGGAGTTCACGGGTCTTGGGGGAGTAGTCGAAGTCCATCGTATTTCCTTGGGGTGATTAGGCTCGTCTTTGAGTGACTAGGCTCGCTGAGCGAACTGCCAGGCCAGCGCCGCCATCGGTCGTGCGCTCGCGCCCGAAGCTGCGGCCTGCGCGCTGGATGCGGTGCCCGCCTCGACGCGCTTGGCGATGCCCTGCAGGATCGCGGCGATGCGGAACATGTTGTAGGCCAGGTAGAAGTTCCAGTCCGCTTTCAGCGACTCGGGAGTTGCCAGGCCGGTGCGCTCGCAGTAGCGGCGGATGTAGTCGTGTTCGGGCGGGATGCCCAGCCCCGGCAGGTCCAGGCCGCCGATGCCGCGAAACGACCCGTGCGGGATGTGCCAGGCCATGCAGTGATAGCTGAAGTCCGCCAGCGGGTGGCCCAGCGTGGACAGCTCCCAGTCGAGCACGGCGATCACGCGCGGCTCGGTGGGGTGGAACATCAGGTTGTCGAGGCGGAAGTCGCCGTGCACGATGGAGACCTTGCTCTCGTCGCGCGCGGCGGCCGGGATGTGTTGCGGCAGCCACTCGACCAACTGCTCCATCTCCGGGATGGGCTGCGACATCGGTCCGGCGCCATCGGCCGAGGCCTTGTACTGCTTGCTCCAGCGACCGATCTGGCGCTCGAAATAGTTGCCCGGCTTGCCGTAGCCGGCGAGCCCGCGTTCGGCGAACTTCACGGTGTGCAGGGCCGAGATCACGCGATTCATCTCGTCGTAGATCTCGCCGCGTTGCTGCTGCGTCATGCCCGGCAGCGCCTGATCCCAGAGCACGCGGCCCTGCATGAACTCCATGACATAGAAGGCGCGGCCGATCACGGATTCGTCCTCGCACAGGCAGTGCATGCGCGGCACCGGAACGCCGGTCCCGGCCAGCCCGCTCATCACCGCGAACTCACGCTCGATGGCATGGGCCGAGGGCAGCAGCTTGGCCACCGGACCCGGCTTGGCCCGCATGACCCAGCTGCGCGAGGGCGTGACCAGTTTGTAGGTCGGGTTGGACTGCCCGCCCTTGAACATCTCCACCGTGAGGGGCCCCTGGAAACCCTCAAGGTGCTGTTCCAGCCAGGCGGCCAGCGCGACGGTGTCGAACGCGTGCTTGTCGGTGACGGGCCGCGTGCCGACGAAGTGATCGAATTCGCTCATGGTCTGGTACTGCCTTACTTCTCGGAGTCAATGATGCGCATGAGGGCGTCGCGGTTGCGCACCACCAGCCCGCCGGGCTCGATGCGGATCACTTCCTCGCGTTCCATGGCCTTGAGTTCCTGGTTCACGCGCTGGCGCGAAGCGCCGAGCAGTTGCGCCAGTTCCTCCTGCGCGAGCTGCAGCCCGATGCGCACTTCGCCCGCGTCCGAAAGCGAGGGTACGCCGTAGCTGCGCACCAGGTGCGTCAGCTGCTTGGCCAGCCGGGCCCGCAGGGGCAGGGTGTTGAGGTCCTCGACCAGGCCGAACAGTTGCCGGATACGGCGCGCCTGCAGCTTCAGCAGCGCGTCGTACAGCTCCAGGTGCTGCGCCATGATTTTCTTGAGGTCCGCACGCGAGACCGACAGCAGGGTCGTGTCGCCATGTGCGAACGCATCGTGGGTGCGCCGGTCGCCGTCGAAGATCGCGATGTCGCCGAACCAGATGCCCGGCTCCACATAGGTGAAAGTCACCTGCTTGCCGGTGATCGAGGTCGAGCTCACCCGCACCGCGCCGCGCGCCACCGCGCTCCATGCGTCGGCCGAGTCGCCGCGCGCGCAGATCAGCTCGCCGTCCTTGTAACGTTTGACGTAGGCGCATCGCAGGATGTCGTGGCGCAGGGAGGGTGATAGTGACGAAAACCAGCGACCGGAATTGATCGCCTCTCTTTCGTCAATGGTAAGAATGGGCTCGTCCATGGTCTGTCCAATGCGTGACTGGGCGTGAGTGGATTGTCGCGTCCGGGACCTGCCCCAACAACGGGGGAAGTCCCGTGCGCGACCGTTGGCCGCCGGACGGCTGTGAACCGCCTTACTTGAAGCGCGGCTTCTCTTTGGCCAGGAAAGCCGCGATGCCGATGCCGGCGTTGGCGTGATGCAGGTTCTTCACGAAATGGTCGCGTTCGCTGGCGAGGTGGCGGTTGAGGCTGGCCTCGGGCGCCTCGTTCATGAGTTCCTTGATGCTCGCCAGCGCGTTGGGAGCGCGGTCGTTCAGCTTCTCGGCCAGCGCCAGCGCCTCGTCCAGGGCGCCGCCGGGGGCCGTGACGCGGTTGACCAGGCCCAGCGCATGCAGTCGCGCGGCGCCGATCCGCTCGGCGTTCATGAGCAGTTCGCTGACCAGCGGGCGGGGCAGGGCGCGCGCGAGCTGCCAGCTCGCGCCGCCGTCGGGTGACAGGCCGACGCTGCTGTAGGCCATGACGAATACCGCGTCCTCTGCGGCCACGATTAAGTCGCACGCCAGGCACAGCGAAAATCCCGCGCCGGCCGCCGCACCCTCGACCGCCGCGATCACCGGCTTGGGAAAGGTGCGGATGGCCTCGATCCAGTTGTGCAGGTTTTCGATGCTCTGCGCCTGCACCTCGGGCGGTTCGCGCCGGTTGGCCTGCAGCCGGTTCAGGTTGCCGCCGGCGCAGAACATGGAACCCTCGCCGGTGATCACGACGCTGCGCACCTCCGGGTTCGATTCGGCCACGTTCAGTGCCTCCACCCCCGCCGCGTACATCTCGGGGCCCAGCGCGTTGCGATGCTCCGGGTTGGAGATGGCCAGCACCATGGTGCGGCCCTGGCTGGTGCTCTTGAGTTCGGCGGTCATGGCTGAGGTTTTTCTTAGTCTTCTTCGTGCAGGAGCGACAGGCCGATCGCGCCGCGCCGCCGCAGCCAGGGGCTGGGACGGTAGCGTGGATCGCCATACACGGTCTGCAGGTTGAACAGCACTTCCAGGATGTTGGCCGGGCCCCAGCGGTCGCCCATGGCCAGGGGCCCCAGCGGGTAGCCCAGGCCCAGTGTCACCGCGGTTTCCAGGTCCTTGGGACTGCAGATGCGCTGCTGGCAGATGTCGCTGGCGATGTTGGCGATGGTGGCGACCACACGCTGCGTGACGAAGCCGCCCGAGTCGCGGATCACGCTCACCGCCTTGCCGTCACGCGCGAACAGCGCGTGCGCGGCATCGCGCATGTCGGCCCGGGTGGCGGGGTTGGTGGCCAGCACCCGGCGCTTGGTGGCGGCGTCCTCCACCAGCAGGTCGATGCCCACGGTGCGCGCCGGGTCGAGCCGTTCGACCACCGCAACGGTGGTCACGTCGAATCCCAACGGCGCGACCAGGGTCAGCGCGTTCATCGAGGGCGACTGGCCGGTTTCGACCTTGGCGCCCAGGTCCTTCAGCAACTGGTACAGCTCCGGGCGACGGGCCGCGCGCGTGGACACCCACACCGGCGGCAGCTCGTCGACCTTCGGCACAGCGGGCTCGGGCGGCAGCTGCGGCTTGCCGTCTGCGTACTTGTAGAAGCCTTCGCCGACCTTGCGGCCCACGACGCCGCCGGCCAGCCGCTGCGCGGTGATCACGTGCGGTCGGTAGCGCGGCTCGTCGTAGTACTGGTGGTAGATCGACTCCATCACCGGATGCGAGACATCCAGCGCCGTGAGGTCCAGCAGTTCGAACGGCCCCAGCTTGAAGCCGACCTGGTCGCGGAGGATGCGGTCGATGGTCGCGAAGTCGGCGACGCCTTCACCGGCGATGCGCAGTGCCTCGGTGCCGTAGCCGCGGCCGGCGTGGTTGACGATGAAGCCGGGCGTGTCCTGGGCCTGCACCGGGGTGTGGCCCATGTCGCGCGCATAGGCCGCCAGCTGGGCGCAGACCTGCGGGTCGGTCTTCAGCCCGGCGATGACTTCGACCACTTTCATCAACGGCACCGGATTGAAGAAGTGATAGCCGGCAAATCGCTGCGGGTGCTTCAGCCCGGCGGCGATCGCGGTGACCGAAAGCGACGAGGTGTTGGTGACCAGGACCGCCTTGCCGCCGGTGATGTCCTCGAGCTGCCCGAAGACGGACTTCTTCACGTCGAGCCGCTCGACGATGGCTTCGACCACCATCTCGCAGTCGGCCAGGTCCTGCAGCGCGCCCGCGGGTTTGAGCCTGTCCTTGCATCCGCGCACGGCGGCTTCGTCCATCCGGCCCTTTTCCTGCAGGCGGTCCCATTGCGAAGCGAGCTCCGCCGCCGCCTTGGCGACGGCTTCGGGCTGGGTGTCGTACAGGCGCACGGTGCTGCCGGCCTGCGCCGCGATCTGGGCGATACCGCGGCCCATGGCGCCTGCGCCCACGACGCCCACGGTCTTGTATGTCAAGGTCATGCGCCCGATTATCGGGGAGCGCTGCGCCAGGGACGCCGATCAGGCGCGATGTGGGCGGGCGAAGCTTGTGGCCCAGGCGCTCACCGCCATGGCGAGCACCAGGACTGCGAAGCCCACCCAGTGCAGGTCGTCCATGCCGCCGCGCGAGATCATCCAGCCGCCGGCGCCGGCGCCCAGCGCCTGGCCCGCGTACATGGCCGAGCTGTTCAGCGCGATCGATGCGGAGGCCAGAGCCGGCGCAATCGCCACCAGCCGCGCTTGCTGGGCGGAATTGGAAGAGAAGCACCCCAGTGCCCAGGGGATGGAGATGAGCGCCGCCAGCACCATGCTGGTACCCAGCGGCCACGCGAGCAGGCTCACCGACATCAGGCCCACACCGATCATGACGGAGCGCGACGCGCCGACCCGGTCGATGTTGCGCGACATCAGCATGTTGCCGATGAAGCCGAATGCGCCGAACCACAGGAAAAGCAGGCTCAGCTCACCCGGTGTGATCCCGATCTTGTGCTTGTAGTAGGGCGCGAAATACGAGAACAGCACGAACTGCCCGGCGGCATATAGCACCGTGACCAGCACGCAGAGCATCAGGGCCGGTGAGCGGAGGGTCTTCGCCCACGCCGCTGCGGACAGCGCGGGCGGCTTCACGCCATCGGGCATGGCGCGCCACACCCACCAGGCACTGGCCAGGCTCATGATGCCCACCAGGGCAAAGGCACTGCGCCAACCCAGGGTGCCGCCAACGAAGGCCCCGATTGGCATGCCGAGCACGGAGGCGACCGACCAGCCCAGGAAGACAAAGGTGATTGCCCGGCCGCGCTGCTGCTCGGGCACCAGCAGGCCCACGCAGGCAGCCGCCTGCGGCGTGAAGATGGCGGGCGAGAGCATGGTGACAACTCGCAGCGGCAGAAGCGCCGCGAATGTGGTCGAGGCCGTGCACGCCAAGTGCATCAAGCCGTACCAGACCATGCTCAGCGCGAGCAGGCGCCGGCGGTCCCAGCCTGCAACGACTGCGGCAAGCAGGGGCGCACCGAGGCACATCAGCAGCGCAGCCGCCGAGATCAGTTGCCCAGCCGTCGCGGCCGAGATGTCCAGCGAACTGCTGATGTCATTGAGCGTGCCGGGCACCACCATCACGCCGGTGCCGATGACGAAGTTGCCGAACAGCAGCGGCCACAGGACGGCGGGGAGGGCGGTCGTCGCGGCGGGCGCGCCGGCGGTCGAGGTGGTGGACGGCAAAGGTGGCTCTCAGCGCCTGACTTGAAGCGCGCCGGGATTCACGATGTTGGTCGGCGTACCGCGGATGAAATTGACGACGTTGTCGAAGGCGGCGCCGAAGTAGAGCTCGTAGCTGTCCAGCTCGACGTAGCCGATGTGCGGCGTGCAGATGCAGTTTTCCAGGCGCAGCAGGGCGTGTCCCTGCAGGATCGGCTCGCTCTCGAACACGTCGACCGCCGCCATGCCGGGGCGGCCGCGGTTCAGGCCCGCGATCAGCGCGTCCTGCTCGATCAGCTCGGCGCGCGAGGTGTTGACCAGCAGCGAAGTCGGTTTCATCCGGCTCAGGTCCTCGAGCGTGACGATGCCCGTGGTTTCCTCGGACAGGCGCAGGTGCAGGCTGAGTACGTCGCTTTCCTGGAACAGCTCCTCGCGGCCGACCGCCTGGAAGCCGTCGCTGACGGCGCGCTCGCGCGAGGACTGGCTGCCCCCGACCAGCACGCGCATCCCGAAGGCCTTGCCATAGCCAGCCACCAGCTGGCCGATCTTGCCGTAGCCCCAGACGCCCAGCGTGCGTCCGCGCAGCACCATGCCGAGCCCGAAGTTGGCCGGCATCGATGCGGACTTCATGCCCGACTGCTGCCAGCCGCCGTGCTTGAGCGTGGCGATGTACTGCGGCAGCCTGCGCATCGCCGCCATGATGAGGGCCCAGGTGAGTTCGGCCGGCGCCACCGGCGAGCCCACGCCCTCGGCCACCGAGATGCCGCGCTCGGTGCAGGCTTGCACGTCGACGTGCGCGCCGACGCGTCCGGTCTGCGCGATCAGGCGCAGGCGCGGGAGCTTCTCCAGCAGCTGGCGCGTGATTTGCGTGCGTTCGCGAATGAGCACGATGACCTCGGCGTCACGCAGCCGCACCGACAGCTGCCCGATGCCCTTGACCGTGTTGGTGTAGACCTTCGCCGGGTAGTCTTCGAGCTTGGACGCGCACCTGAGCTTGCGCACGGCGTCCTGATAGTCGTCGAGGATCACGATGTTCATGGCGAGATTGTGCCTTGGCCCCGCAAGCGTGCTGGCGGCGCCTGCAGAGTGACCCGGCTTCAGCGCGGAGATGAAAAGCGCCTTAGCATCCGCGCTTTCGCACTGTTACGCCAAGGAGCCTTTGATGACGATTTCCATGTCTTCCGCGAGCCTGCCGATCTTCCGGACCGCACTCGAGAACCTGGCCCACATCCTCGACAAGGGTGCGGCCCACGCGGAAGCGCGCAAGTTCGACCCCACGGTGTTGCTGCAGTACCGGCTCGCGCCCGACATGCTGCCCTTCGCCCGGCAGATCCAGATCGCGTGCGACGGGCCGAAGAACGGCGCGGCGCGGATCGCCGGCATCGAGGCGCCGCGCTACGAAGACAACGAGGCGAGCTTTCCGGAGCTGAAGGCGAGAATCCAGAAGACACTGGACTGGCTGGCCACGGTGCCCGCCGACAAGATGGACGGCACGGAAGACAAGGAGATCACCTTCCCGGTGGGGCGCGACAAGACCCGCACCATGAAGGCCGAGGCCTATTTGAAGCACTGGGTGCTGCCCAACATGTTCTTCCACATCACGACCGCCTACGCGATCCTGCGCCACAACGGCGTGGAACTGGGCAAGGCTGACTATCTGGCTGGATCGAAGGCCTGATCGGACGTCGTAGCTGGGGGCGGCCACGGGCGCCGGTTGGCCGGCTCCGCTCATGTCCCCCGGGACGGGCTTTGCCCGTCCCTCCTCCTTTACTTCGCTACGCCGGCCACCCGCGCCCGCGGCACTGACCGTCGCTGGTGAAAATCGAGGCTGCTTAGCCGGCGGCGGCTTCCAGCGCGGCCAGCCGGTCGAGTTCGGCGCATACATCCGCCATGCGGCCGGAAATCACCAGCCGGCCGGTGGCGCCATGCACGATGCGCAGCGGCTTGCGCCTGCACGGGGTTGCAGAAAACTCGTGGGGCAAGCCGCCCGGCTGCGCGCCGGCAGGCACGCGCCTGCCGGCGGCCACCGGACCGCCCGCCCCACGACAACTGCGAAGACTGAACAAGGCCTTGAATGGCGACAGCAATCCACTCGACATGAACATCGCGATTCCCATGTGAATCTCCTTGGACTCCAGAGCTTGGACACAGGCAGGATTGCGAAGAAGGGCGCTGCCGCAGGGTGATGGCGCCGTGCGCGCCATACGCCCGCCACCTGCGGCCGGCCCGGGGTGCTACATGAGCATGGTGTTGCGGATCAAGCCGACGGCCAGGCCTTCGATCTCGAAGGGTTCGCCCGGCTCCACCACGATGGTGGGGTAGTCCGGGTTCTCGGCGTGCAGTTCGATCAGGTGCTTGTTGCGGCGGAAGCGCTTGACGGTGACCTCGTCGCCCAGGCGCGCGACGATGATCTGGCCGTTCTTGGCGTCCTTGGTGGCCTGTACCGCGAGCAGGTCGCCGTCCATGATGCCGGCGTCACGCATCGACATGCCGCGCACCTTCAGCAGGTAGTCGGGCCGGCGCTGGAACAGGCTGCTCTCCACGTAGTAGGTCTGGTCCACGTGCTCCTGCGCGAGAATGGGCGAGCCTGCGGCCACACGCCCGACCAGCGGCAGCGCGAGTTGGGCCAGGCTGGGAAGCGGCAGGGAGAACTGCTTGATGCGAGATTCGTTGATGGAGCGAAGGGCATCGCTGCGCAGGCGGATGCCGCGCGAGGTGCCGGCCACGAGTTCGATCACGCCTTTGCGGGCCAGCGCCTGGAGATGCTCTTCGGCGGCGTTGGCGGACTTGAAGCCGAGTTCAGCCGCGATCTCGGCGCGCGTCGGCGGCGCGCCAGTGCGAGCGATCGCGCTCTCGATCAGGTCCAGGATCTGCTGCTGGCGGGCGGTGAGCTTGGGCGAATCGAGCATGGTGGCTCCTGTTTCGATATCCAGTAACTGTATTTTTAACCAGTTTCGTAAAGTGCGCAAGTGAGCGAGAAAAAAATCGTGGTTCTGGGCACCGGCGGCACCCTGGCGGGCACTTCCGCCGCGGCCGGCGACAACATCGGCTATACGGCGGCGCAGATCGGCGTGGCGCAGCTGCTGGCGGCCATCCCGGCCCTGCGCGGGCTGCCGCTCGAATGCGAGCAGGTCGCCCAGGTGGACAGCAAGGACATGAGCTTCGCCATCTGGCGCGAGCTGGCACGGCGCTGCGCGCACTGGCTTGCGCAGGACGAGGTCGCGGGCATCGTGGTCACGCACGGCACCGACACCCTGGAGGAAACGGCCTATTTCCTGCAGGAAGTGCTGTGCCCGGCCAAGCCGGTGGTGATCACCTGCGCCATGCGGCCGGCCACCGCCCTCGGCCCGGACGGGCCTCAGAACATCGTCGATGCGGTCACGGTGGCCGCAGCCGGGGGCGCGCGCGGCGTGGTCGCCGTGTGCGCGGGCGTGATCCACGGCGCGCGCGAGGTGATGAAAGTGCATCACTACCGGCTCGACCCGTTCAGCTCGGGCGATGCCGGGCCGCTCGGCTACGTCGAGGAAGGGCGGCTGCGGCTGCTGCGGGAGTGGCCGGGCGGCGACGTGGACCTGGCGCGCGTTCGGCTGCAGAAGGCCCTGTCGGCGCCAACGTGGCCGCGCGTGGAGATCGTCATGAGCCATGCCGGCGCCAGCGGCGCGACCGTCCGCGCCCTGGCAGCGCAGGGCATCGCGGGCCTGGTCGTCGCCGGCACCGGCAACGGCACCATCCACGCTGAACTGCTGGACGCGCTGCTCGAGGCCGGGAAGCAGGGCGTGACGCTCTTGCGCGCGAGCCGCTGCGCCGAGGGCGGCGTGATCGCCGGCGAGAAGGACTTGATCCCCGGCACGAGCCTGTCGCCGGTGAAGGCGCGTGTCGAGCTGATGCTGGCGCTGATGCCCTGATGTTCGCCGGACTGCAGTCCCATCCCTGGGCCTACCCGGTCCTCGAGATCGCGCACATCTTCGGGATCGGCCTGTTGATGGGCAACCTCATGCTGCTGGAGGTGCGCGTCTTCGGCCGCGGCGCCCAGTTGCCGCTGCAGTCGCTCGCGCGCCTCGCGCTCACGGTCGCGCTTGCCGGCTTCTCGCTGGCGGCGGCCAGCGGCCTGCTGATGTTCGCGAGCCAGCCGGGCGAACTGCTGGCCAACCGCGCATTCACCCTGAAGATGGTGTTGATTCTCGTGGCGGGTTGCAATGCGGCGTGGTTCCATGGCCGCCGCAGCCTGGCCCGTGGCGACGCGCTGGCGCGCCTGCAGCTGTTGGCGTCCACGCTGATCTGGCTGGCCGTGCTCGCGTGTGGCCGATGGATTGCCTACGTCTAGAAGGAAGGATGATGATGAAGCGTCGTACCTGCGTGCTGGCCGCGTTGGCCCTGCCGTTCGCCGCGCGCGCGCACCATGGCTGGAGCAGCTTCGACCAGGACCGGCCGCTGTTCCTGCAGGGACGCGTGGTGGCCGTCAAATGGCAGAACCCGCACGCCGAACTCGTGCTGGAACTGCCGGCCGGCTATCGCGTACCGGCGGAGGTCGGGTCCATGCAGGTGCCGGCGCAGTCGGCCACGGTGGATGGCAAGGCCCTGCTGGCGCGCGCCGCGGCGCCCACGCGGCAGGATCGCCGCTGGACCATCGAGCTGGCGCCGCTCACCCGCCTGGAAGCCTGGAAGCTGGCGCCGGTGCAGTCCGGCGCGACGATCGGGGTGCTGGGGTATCCGCTCAAGGACGAAAAGGAGGCGCTGGTGCGCGCCGAATACCTTTACGTCGACGGCAAGGCGTACGGGCTGCGGTCCAGCCCGGCGTGAGAAGCCTCAGTTCTCGAGCGCCTGCATGGCGCGGCCCGTGATGTCCTCGACCGAGCCCATGCCGCTGATCACGCGGTATTTCGGTGCCTTGGCCGGATCGGTCTTGGCCCAGTTGGCGTAGTAGTCCACCAGCGGGCGCGTTTGGGCCGCGTAGACCTCCAGGCGCTTCCTGACGGTCTCTTCCTTGTCGTCATCGCGCTGGATCAGGGGCTCGCCTGTCACGTCGTCCACGCCGGGCACTTTGGGCGGGTTGAACTTGACGTGGTAGGTGCGTCCGGACGCGGTATGCGAGCGGCGGCCGCTCATGCGCTCGATGATGGCCTCGAAGGGCACGTCGATCTCGAGCACGTAATCGAGCTTGACGTCGGCGGCCTTCAGGGCGTCGGCCTGCGGAATCGTGCGGGGGAAGCCATCGAAGAGAAAGCCGTTGGCGCAGTCAGGCTGCGCGATGCGTTCCTTCACCAGCCCGATGATGATGTCGTCGCTGACCAGGGCGCCGGAATCCATGACTTTCTTGGCCGCCAGACCGAGGGGGCTGCCCGCCTTGACGGCTGCGCGCAGCATGTCGCCGGTGGAGATTTGCGGGATGCCGTACTTCTGGCAGATGAACGCGGCCTGCGTTCCCTTGCCTGCACCGGGCGCTCCCAACAAGATCAGTCTCATGGAATTCCTTGGATGTTGCTAGTCTTCGCGCGCTGCGGGCCGGGCGCGTCCCAGTCTTCGCGCATCGTTAGTTCAAAGGATAGCACGCGGTCCTTCGCGCACCCTTACTGGATCGAGGCCTCCGGGCGGCTCAGCGTGCCGCGCCGCCGGCGTCAAACAGCTCGCGCACGCGTGCCAGGTCTTGCGGCGTGTCCACCCCGCTGCCGGGCGCGCGGCTGGTGATGTGCACCGCGATGCGGTGGCCGTGCCACAGGGCGCGCAGCTGCTCCAGTGCCTCGGCCGTTTCGATCGGCGCCTGCGGCAGGCGCGGGAACCCGCGCAGGAAGCTGGCGCGGTAGCCATAGATGCCGACGTGCCGCAGCAGGGCCGTGGGCGGCAGGGCGGCGATGCCGCCGGCAAAGCCGTCGCGCCACCACGGAATCGTGGCACGGCTGAAGTACAGCGCCATGCCTTGGGCGTCCAGCACCACCTTGACCACGTTCGGATTGGCCAGGTCGGCCACGTCCTCGATCGGATGTGCTGCGGTGCTCATGCTGGCTTCGCGGCGCGCATCGAGCAGGCCGGCGACGGCGTCAATCAGCCCCGGGTCGATCAGTGGCTCGTCGCCCTGCACGTTGACCACCGCATCCTGGCCATCCAGGCCCAGACGCTCGCAGGCTTCGGCCAGGCGGTCGCTGCCGGAGGGATGGTCGGCGCGCGTCAGCACGGCTTCCACCTCATGCGCGGTGCAGGCCGAGACGATGCTCGGGTGGTCCGCCGCCACCACCACCCTGGCGGCCGAAGACTTCTGCGCCTGCCGCGCCACGCGAACGACCATGGGCAGGCCACCGATGTCGGCCAGGGGCTTGTCAGGCAGCCGGGTGGAGGCCAGGCGAGCGGGAATGAGGACGGTGAACGTCATCGACGGGAGTGCTTGTGGGACGGGGCGAGCCGGCTTAGACCAGCGGCGTACGCGCCGGCATTTGCTCGAGTTCCTCGTCGCTGAGCGTGCGGGCCTGCTCCTCCAGCATGATGGGAATGCCGTCGCGGATCGGGTAGGCGAGCCGCGCGCTGCGCGAGATCAGCTCCTGCCGGTTGCGGTCGTAGTCCAGGTGCCCCTTGGTCACGGGGCAGACCAGCAGTGCGAGCAGTTTGTGGTCCATCAGCCAATCATAGCTTCGCATCCACCAGGCGGTCGAAGGCACGCCAGAAGCCGTCTTCGATGGCCACCTCCAGCGGCACCGCCCATGCGTCGGGCCGGCTGCGCCACAGCTTGACAGCATCCTTCTCGGTGCAGACGAGCTCGCCGGGGAAGTCCGGCGGCTGCGCGAAGTCGTGGTGATCGGGCAGGGCGATGGTGCGTGCCGGTGCCAGGCCGGCCTCGCGCAGCATCGTGAAGAAGACTTCCGGATTGGCGATGCCCGCCAGTGCGCAAAACTCGCGCCCGCGCAGCGAGTCCAGCGCGACCCGCGTGCCGTCGGCGCGCCACGCCTGTGCGCCCAGCCGGCGCCGCACCTCGAAGCCCGGCCTGACCGCGGCCCCCGGCGTGCGCAGCACCAGGTCCACGGGCCGCGGCCAGGGTTCGCGCAGCGGGCCGGCCGGCAGCAGCCAGCCGTTGCCGACGCCACGGTCGTCGAACACGCAGATCTCGAGGTCGCGCGCCAGCGCGTAGTGCTGCAGGCCGTCATCGCTGACGATCAGCTGCGTGCGGGGATGTTCATGGAGCAGGGCGCGCGCTGCTTCGGCGCGCCGGCGCGCCACGAACACGGGCACGCCGCAGGAGCGCGCGATCAGCAGCGGCTCGTCGCCCACCTCGCGCGCCTGGCTGTCCGGGCGGACTTCACGGCAGTCGTCGCCGGTGCGCCCGTAGCCGCGTGAAACCACGCCGACTCGCAGGCCTCGCGCCTTCAGGTGTTCGGTCACGGCGCGCACGATCGGTGTCTTGCCCGAGCCGCCGGCGATCACGTTGCCGATGATCACGACCGGCACACCGACATGTTCGGCCCGCAGCAGCCCCGCGCGAAAGGCGCCGCGCCGCAGGGCCGCCAGCAGGGCGAACAGCAGGGACAGCGGCCACAGCAGCCAGGCCAGCGCGCCGCGGCGCAGCCAGGCGCGCTGCAGCGCAGCCCCCATCAGCGGTTCCCCGCCTGGGCCGAATTCTGGGTCGCGAAGGTGATGTGGTTCAGGCCCTTGCGGCGGGCCGCTTCCATGACGGTGATGACCGACTGGTGCGGCGCCGTGGCATCGGCCGTGATGATCACCACGCTGTCCTTGGCCGCCTGCGCGTCGGCGAAGGCCTGCGCAAGCGCATCCACGTTGCGGCCGGTCACCGGCGTGCCCTTGACGGTGTAGCGGCCGTCGCTGGTGACGGCCACGATGACTTCCTTGGGGTAGTCGCGCTGCGCGTCGGAGTCGGCCACGGGAAGCTTGAGCTGGAGTTCGGTGAACTTGCTGTAGGTCGTGGTCAGCATCAGGAAGATCAGGATGACCAGCAGCACGTCGATGAACGGGATCAGGTTGATCTCCGGCTCCTCCTTGGGACGGGGGCGGAAGTTCATCGGCCGCGAATGGCGAGCAGGTGGCGGGCGAAGCGCTCGGCCGACAGCTCCAGCGTCAGCAGGTATTCATCGACCCGGCCGCGGAAGTAGCGCCAGAAGATCAGCGAGGGGATCGCCACGATCAGTCCGAAGGCCGTGTTGTACAGCGCCACCGAGATGCCATGCGCCAGCTGGGCCGGGTTGCCGCCTCCGGTCACGCCCGAAGGCGCCTGCGAGCCGAAGATCTCGATCATGCCGATCACGGTGCCAAGCAGGCCGAGCAGGGGCGCGGCCGAGGCGATGGTCGCCAACGCGCTCAGGTAGCGCTCCAGCCGGTGGGCGACGGCGCGCCCGGTGCTCTCCATGTTGGCGCGCAGGTCGACTTCGGTGCAAGTCGGGTCCGAATTCAGGGTGCGGAAGCCGCTGGCCAGCACCTCGCCGAGGGCCGAGTTCTGCTCCAGCTGCGTGACCACGTCGGGCGCGGGAACGGCATGGCGCGACGCCGACAGTGCCTCGTCGAGCAACTTGGGCGGGGCGACCTTGCTGGTCTTCAGGCTGATGAATCGCTCGATGACGAGGGCGAGCGCCAGGAAAGAGCAGGCAACCAGGGGCCAGATCGGCCAGCCTGCGGCTTGTATGATCGAAAGCAAGGGACGGTCTCCGCGCGATGCGTGTACTACTGGTGGGCCCATTATCCCGTACTCATCAGTGCGCGGGGCTCTGCAGATGAGGCAGTAGGACCCGGCCCACAGATCTTGTGGACAACTTTGTGCAAAAGCACACCACCCCGCCACGCCAACCCGCGCCGAGCCTCGGATTTGACAAAACGATGACAAATTGAGCAGGAAAAATATCAATGAAATCAAATACTTGCTCGACGGAATCAGGGTTTTTTGGCTGCAACTGTATCGATCTGCACCAGACGTCCGTTCTGTGGACTAAGTGGTGCGCGGCAGTACCACCTGCCGCGCCCCGGATTTGCTGATGGCGCCGGTCGCGCAGCCAGCATTGGCGCCACGAATCTGGCAAGTTGGGGCGCTATGCCGCGCCATTGCTGATTCCCTGGAGGCCAGGTTCAATCCTGTCGCGGTCCGCGGCGAGGTTTCGGGCCTGTCGCGTCCGTCCAGCGGGCATCTCTATTTCTCGCTCAAGGACGCCCAAGGGCAGATCCGGTGCGCGATGTTCCGGCGGGCGGCCACCCTGCTGGAGTTTGTCCCGCGCGAAGGCGAAATGGTCGAGGTCTGGGGCCGGCTGGGCGTGTACGAGGCGCGGGGCGATTTGCAACTGATCGTCGAGACGATGACGCGCGCCGGCCAGGGCGCGCTGTTCGAGCAGTTCCTGCGGCTCAAGGCCCGGCTCGAGGCGGAAGGCCTGTTCGACGAGGGCCGCAAGCGCGTCCCGCGGGCCCTGCCGCGCGGCATCGGGCTGGTTACCTCGCCGGGCGCCGCCGCGCTGCATGACGTGGTCACCGCGCTGCGGCGACGCGCCCGTCATGTGCCGGTCGTGCTGGCGCCCGCGGCCGTGCAAGGCGCGGGCGCGCCCGCCGAGCTCATTCGCGCACTCGAGTCGCTCTATCGGCTGGCCGGTGAAGGCGCCATCGACACCATCCTGCTGGTGCGCGGCGGCGGTTCGATCGAGGACCTCTGGGCCTTCAACGATGAGCAGCTGGCCCGCGCCATCGTCCGCAGCCCGGTGCCCCTGGTCAGCGGGGTGGGCCACGAGACCGATTTCACCATCGCCGACTTCTGCGCCGACGTGCGCGCACCCACCCCGACCGCTGCGGCGGAACTGGCGGCGCGGCCGCGCGAGGATTGGCTCGCTGACCTGCAGGCCATGCACGAGCGTCTGCACCGCATCGTGCAACGGCGCGTCGATCATGCGCAGCTGCGCCTCGACCAGGCGGGGTCGCGGCTGGGCCGGCCCCTGGCGCGGCTTTCGGCGCAGCAGATGCTGCTGGACCGCTGCGGTCATCGGCTTCATCACGCCATGCACTTGCGGCTGGAGCGCGATGGCGCGCGGCTGCAATCGGTCCAGCAGCGGATCAAGTCGGCGCTGCGGCTTCGCCTCGACCTGGGTGCGCAGTTGCTGGACCGGCAGCGCCTTCGCATGGAACTGCTGGACCCGCGCCTGGTGCTGCGCCGCGGCTATGCGCTGCTGTCGGACGAGGCGGGGCATCCGGTCACCAGCGTGGGCCAGACTCATCCCGGCCAGCAGCTGAGAGCCGCCCTTGCAGACGGCGAGGTTGATCTGACGGTGCGCCCGCCGAGCCTGCTTTAGTTCATAGAATCAGGCGGCTTCCAAGCAACATCCAAGCAACAAGAAATCGGCCACCAACAACCGAAGAGGAACACATGGAACACACCCTGCCCCCGCTGCCTTATCCGATCGACGCGCTGGCGCCGCACTACTCGCGAGAGACGCTGGAGTATCACCACGGCAAGCACCACAACGCCTACGTGGTGAACCTCAACAACCTGCAAAAGGGCACCGAGTTCGAGAACATGACGCTCGAGGAGATCATCAAGAAGTCCTCCGGCGGCGTCTACAACAACTCGGCCCAGATCTGGAACCACACCTTCTTCTGGAATTGCATGAAGCCCCAGGGCGGCGGCGAGCCCACGGGCGCCCTGGCTCAGGCCATCACCGCCAAGTGGGGCAACTACGCCGCGTTCCGCGATGCCTTCGTGAAGTCCGCGGTCGGAAACTTCGGCTCGGGCTGGACCTGGCTGGTCAAGAAGCCCGATGGGACCGTGGACATCGTGAACACGGGCGCCGCCGGCACGCCGCTGACCACCGCCGACAAGGCGGTGCTCACGGTGGACGTCTGGGAGCACGCCTACTACATCGACTACCGCAACCTGCGCCAGAAGTTCGTCGAGACCTTCCTCGACAAGCTGGTGAACTGGGAGTTCGCGCAGAAGAACTTCGGTTAACCGCTACGCTGGAATCCGCTACGCTCCAACTCAAAACAAGGGCCGCTTTGCGGCCCTTGTCCTTTGGTGGGGCGGTTACCCCTTGAAGGGGGGGCCGGTGAGCTTCATGCCGGGCTTGATGCCTTTCTTGGCGAACCAGCCCTGGTTCATTTCGAGGACGTAGCGCACCGGCTTGGCTGAGCAGTGGGAGTCCAGCGCCTGCGGCTTCATGTCGGCGAGGTTGACCACCGTGCCGTCGTCCGCCAGGAAGGCGGCGGTGAGCGGCAGGAGGGTGTTCTTCATCCAGAAGCACTGCACCGTCGGTTGGTCGAAGACGAACAGCATGCCTTCGTGCTGCGGCATGTCCTTGCGGAACATGAGTCCGGTCATGCGCTGTTCGAAGGTCTGCGCGATCTGCGCGTCAATTTGGTGCATGCCGGCGGACAGCGTGACCCGCGGCAACTGCGTTTGCGGCTGATCCTGGGCGGCAGCGGGCAGGGCGGATGCGGCCAGCGCCAACGAGGCAAGGGCGGCGGCAAGGAATTTCATGCGGCAATTGTGCGGCCAAAAAGAAATTGCCCGCGCGAGGCGGGCAAAGTGCCCGCGCAGGGCGGGCAAGTCTGAAACCGACGAGGCCGGATTAGGACTTCTTGGCTTCGGAAGCGGCGGCCTTCTTGGACTTGGCCTTGGTGCCGTTGGTGGTCTTGGCGGCGGCCTTCTTCTCGGACTTGGCAG